>CAYTWH010000009.1:0-111146 GCA_964442075.1 uncultured Bacteroidales bacterium | reverse complement strand
CAGGTAAAGGATTAACAGTTATTGCAACTGTCTGACATGTAGACAAACCACAGCTGTTCTGCCAAGCACCATAATATGTTGTTGTACTGGTAGGCGAAACAGAGAAATTATTTCCTATCCCAACAAGGGTACCACCACATGAACCTGTATACCAATTGAAATTAGAACCAGAACCACCAGAATAGGATAATGTTGATGAACCACCTGAACATATAATTGTAGAAGTAGCAGAAACACTAGAAGGCGCTGAAGGTAGTGGGTTCACATTAACTGTAACAGTTTGACAAGTAGAGGTACCACATCCATTTTGCCATGCCCCATAATATGTTGTTGTACTTGTAGGTGATACTGAAAAACTATTTCCCGTACCTATTAGTGTTCCACCACATGAACCAGTATACCAACCAAATGTAGTTCCTGAACCACCTGAATAAGTTAAGGATGTTGAGTTACCTAAGCATATAGTTGTTGAAGATGCTGAAACACTTGTTGGAGTAACAGGAAGAGGATTTACAGTAATTGTTTTTAAAACACATGATGTTGTACCGCAATCTCCTTCTGCTCTAACATAATAAGTTGTTGTTGATGTTGGTGATACAATTATTGAACTACCTGTACCAACACTTGTTCCTCCACAACTTCCTGAATACCATTCCCATGATGCTCCTGTCCCAAGTGAACCACCATTAACAGTAAGTGTAACATTAGCTCCTGGACATATTGTTGTTTGAGATGCTGTAATAGATGTTGGAGCAGTTGAAGGCTCGCATGTAGTATAAGAAAATTTTGATATATATGCACTTTGTGCAGTTGGTCTTGCTCCCAAATAATAAACACCACCAGGATTAACAGTTGGAAAGTTTAAACTATTAGTTTGATCAACCATAAATATTTCGACTGTAGAAGCATCGGGTTCATATATTGCAAACGGTCGACATGTTTCATAATCTGAACCTCCTAAACAACTAACCCATTCTCTAACTCCAATTTGAGTAAATCTTCCCATAAAGGCATCAGCACTTCCTCCTGCCCATGTTTGATTATAATGATCTGTAGCAGTTAATAATGGAATATTAGAGCTATTTGTATATCCTCCAATCCAAATATAATCATTATTGTCAATTTTTAATTTTCGAATTTCTTCAGACCCGCTTCCACCATAATAAGTTGCCCATTGCCTTACTCCTGATGTATTAAATTTTAGAATAAATCCATCATTAGTTGCATCTCCAATGCCATTTCCTCCTATTAATGATTGATAATATCCTCCGCCATTTTGCAATGGTAAATTATCACTCATTGTTTTACCGCAGAAGTAAAAATTGCCATCAGAATCTGTATCTATTGAACCACAATCCCCGTTAAAATTGTCGTTAAATGAACCACCATAAATTGTTGACCATGTTAGTGTTCTGCTTGAATTAAAACGTGCAATAAATAAATCCTGCTTACCATTAACAGTATTGTCGAAATATGCACCTCCTCCAGGATTAGTTAATGGAGGATATGAATTTGGCACACTCCATCCGCCAAGTTCCCCAACACAATACAAATTATTGTTAGTTGGGTCAATATGAATATCTATAAAATTAACATAACAATCACCACCAAAATAAGTACACCATAACTTTGAGGTACTACTATTGAATCTCATAATGTAGCCATTACCTCCTCCTCCATGAACAGGCTGGTAATATGCTCCGCCACCCTGATCTTGTACTGGTAATGCTGCTGTATTATAGCATGCCCCAACAATATAAACATCATTATTTGAAGCTGTGGTAATTCCTCTTACTCTTGATCCACTTGCTCCAATAAAAGTTGCCCATAACCTGTTGCAATTATCATCAAATTTTAATAAAAAACCACAAGTACTGGTTGATGCACCATCATAATATCCACCTGCACTCTGAAGAGGGAATGTAGCTTGACTTGATGTTTCTCCCCCAACATATAGATTATCATTTTCATCAACCGCAGTAGTATTGCAGATTACGTATTCGTTACCAGTGCCTCCATAATATGTTGTCCAAAGTTGAACCCCTGCATTGCTAAATTTTAATATTGCAAGATCAGTAGTACCGCCTGCATCAGTACCCTGATAAAATCCTCCTGAATTAAACACATCAACTACTGAAGAATAGTGATAACAAGATACATAGAAGTCACCGATTGAATTAAATGATACATTATCCCAAACAGAGCTTGCTCCTATATCAAAATATGTTGACCAAACCATATCAAGGGTTGGATCAATTATTAGAGTTTTGTCTTTAGGATAATCTTCAAGATTAAAACTAATAACATTGTTGTCTGAAAGCACAAAACTACTTTCAACTTCTTTTTCATTATTATTTTCAACAAAATAAGAATATGGAGCTTCTTCCTTAAAATCTAAATATGGTGTTTTAACATTGATATTTCCTTTATTGTCTTTTTCAAGAGTTTCTGTATCTTTATATAAATAACTTATCAAATTAGGATTTCCACCAGGTTTTACAATAAAATCAAATTTTAATCCTTTAGAGTTTCGATAGAATTTTAAATCAATATTGGGATATATTTCATTGTAATAAAGTGACTGAAAATTTGGGACATTCATTATTCCTTCAGGACAATGGCCAAGATAATAATTAGTATAATTTTTATATTTATCCAAACCATCAACTACAACATCTGGATTCGTATTATTGAATACTAATTCAAAACGATAATGTTTCATTTGTAATTCTAGTTGTTCAGCATATTCAATATTGCCTTTTGCTCTTTCATCAATGGATTGTTCTGTTTCAACAAAATGCTTTTCTTTAGTTATAAAAATGATTTTATCTTTCAGAAAGAATAAATCGGACTTATCGACTGATGTTGTGAACAATACTTCATCCTGAACAATGCCCTCGGCATTTGCAATCTGTCCTTTATTCTGTATAAAGCAAGCAGTATTTACTTGAGGTATTTCTTGGGAATCAATAAAATCCTGATTTTGGGTTTCGACAGCCACTATATTATCATCAACTTGTATTTTATTTTGAGTAAATTTATTTGTAATTGAATAATCATTTTTAATTTGTGAAAAAATGTTTTCAAATTGGCATATTGTAAAAATTCCAATAAAAATTGCACATAGCATAACTCTATTAAAAGTAATTTTAATATTGTTTTTTTTCATGGCGTTGTTTTTTAAAAGATTTATAATAATAATCAAAATCAAATTTAATAAAATTTAACATATCTTTCTAATAAAATTATCAAAATGTAATTCTAAAAGGCTAATTGGTGATTCTGGATGAGCAATTTGCTTTATTCAATCATTATTAATATTAAAACCTATTGAAAATAAATACTTTTTTGCAAAAAAATATTCAACAATTGTAAATGTGAAGTTCAAAATTATAAAAATTACGAATAGCTCTTTATGAACCATAAGTAAAGTGAGTAATATTTAGCTTTAATATGTGTCGTTTGATTGCATTTCCCCACTAAAAATCTATTAATTCAATATCAAAAGTTAATTCAGCTTTAGCCGGGATTACCGGAGGATAACCTTTTTCTCCATAAGCTAAATTATATGGAATATAAAATCTAAATTTTTCACCCTTCTTCATTAGTGCAATACCCTCATCCCAGCCTTTAATAACTTTGCTTTTGCCTAAAGGGAACGAAAAAATTTGTTCTCTTTTTATTGATGAATCGAATATTGTCCCATCGTCAAGATAACCGGTATAATGTACAGTAACTGTTGCGTTTTCAGGAACTTTTTCACCATCGGTTTCTTTAACAATAATATATTTAAGACCCGATTCTGTTGTATATTGCTTTTTACCTTTAATATTGAAAGGTTCAACAATAATTGGTGGAAGTACATCAATAAGTTCAACATCAAATGTAAGTTCAGCTTTTTCCGGTATTACAGGTGGTCTGCCTTTTTCGCCAAAAGCAAGTTGGTAAGGAATTATTAAACGAAATTTATCTCCTTTACTCATTAGTGATAAACCCTCATCCCAACCTTTTATAACCTGATTTGCACCTAATTCTATTTTTATTGGTTCACCTTTTTGTACCGAAGAATCGAATATTTTGCCATCTTTTAAATAACCGGTATAATGTACTGAAACTCTAGAGCCTTTTGTTGCTTGCTTTCCTTTTTTATTATTAATTTCAAAATATTTCAAACCTGTTTCAGTAGTTTTAGACTCAATTCCAGTAGTATCATAAGCTGTAATTTTAACTGCTTTCTGAACATTAATAAGGTCAACATCAAATATCAAAGTTGAATTTGCAGGAATTTTGCCGGTTGAACGAGCTTCATAACCCAATTCAGGTGGTATAATAAAAGTAGCTTTGTCGCCTTGATGTAAAAGGGCAACACCTTCGACCCAACCTTTAATTACAGGATCCTTTCCTAAAGTAAAAGTGAATGGTTGTTTTCTGGGATATGAACTGTCAAAAACAGTATCGTTAGTTAGTTTTCCTGTATAATGTAAGGAAACTTTATCACCGGCTTCGGCTTTAATACCTCTTCCTTTTTCAGTAATTTTATATTTTAAACCTGATGGAGTAGTTATAAAACCATCATCTTGCTCAGTTTTTTGAGAAAAACTAAAACTTAAAGCAAATAAGCCAATTAGTGTTGTAAAAAGTAATTTTTTCATAATTTAAATTTTTGCATTTTATAATATTATTAATATTTAAATTTTTAATATGATGTAACCGACAATAATTCAATTTCAAAAACTAAAGTAGAATATGGAGGTATTGGTCCTTGTTCTACATCTTTATAGGCAAGTTTAGATGGAATTATTAATGTTGCGGAGCCTCCTTCTTTCATTAAGGCAATTCCCTGGTCCCAACCTTCAATTACTTCATTAATACCAAGCCTGAACTTCATTGGTTCGTTTAGTTCATAAGAAGAACTAAACGGTTTACCACTAATAAAAGCCCCTGTGTAATGCACACTTACATTGTCTCCTTTTTTTGGTTGTTTTCCTTTTCCTTCAACATTGCTAACAAAATATAATCCGCTTTCTGTTGGTTCAACTTTTGTGCTTGTTCTTTGTAAATAACCCTTTAAAAGATCCATTTCTTGTTCTTCATTAGCTATGAGCATTTTTTCTCTTTCAACTTTCCATTCTTTATAATTGAAAATTTTAATTAATTTGATATAAAATATAAGTTTTTCATCGGGTTTAATAAAATCAGGTGTTTCCCTTTCTTTGGTTTGTTCGAAAAAATCTTTTGCATTGATTTTAAAAATTGCACTATCTCCAACATGCATCATTCCAAATGCATCTTCAATACATCCTCCACTGTGTGATGGCTCATCCATTTTCATTCTAAAAGAGGTCTGAATTTCTTTAGTATCAAATAAAATGGAATCATTTTCTCTTGTATATTTTAGTTTTAAAACCAGAATATCGCCAATTTGTGGCATAACAGAATCAGGATTTTCTGCAATAATCTTATATTCCAGTCCTGTTTCATGTGTTTTAAAATCGCCTGAATTTTTGCATGAAACAACAAATAGAGCAAATAAGAATACGATAATTATTAAGTAATTTTTTTTCATTGATTTTTTTAAATTTTATTTTGCAAGTTTATGGTTTTACAATTAAAGAATCAAAAATATTATTATTAATACTTTCTAATTTTACTTTAAATATTACTGAAGTAAATGGTGGAATTATTCCTGTTGAAGAACCCTCATTGCCAAAAGCCAAATATGATGGCATAATAAAAAAAGCTTCTTCTTGTTCGGTCATTCTGCCAATAGCTTCTTCTAACCCACGAATTACTTGCCATTCCTGACCATAAATAAAATCAAAAGCTTTATTTCGTTTCCATGTAGAATCAAAAATATTCCCGTTTAAAAATCGTCCTTCATAATTTACAAAGATAGTATCGCCGAGATGTACAGGTAAGCCATTACCTTCTTTAATTATTAAGTGAAACAGTCCTGAATTTGTAGGGTCAACACTAATTTGCTCATCTTCTATAAAATGTTTTAATAATACTTGTTCATATTCGCTAAAATCTTCGATCCACGAAAGAAATTCATCTTTCTCTTTTTTGAATTGTTCCGTAGTTTTTACATTTATTACTTTTACCGATACTTTCATTACATCTTTATGTTTAAAAAAAGAAGGTAGAAATGTATTAACGGTTTTTTCAAAAAAATCTTCGGCACTAATAATAAAAGTTGCACTATCTCCTTCTGAAAGCATAGAAAAACATTCATCGATCGAGCCGTCAAATTCCGATTTTGTTATTTGAATTTTACGTTGTGCTTTAAAAAAAATGGAATCATTAATAGTTTGATAAATGATGTCAACAGTCAGGTAATCACCAGTATCTACTTTTTGGTTTCCTTCGTTTGTAGTATGTAATTTATAATCAATACCTGTATCAGTAAGTTCATACCCCGGATATTCAGATCTGTTGCAAGAAATAAATTGCATGAATAAAACTATTATAGATAAACTAATAAAATTAATTTTGATATGTTTAAATGCTGTATTCAAATTGTAATTTTGTTAGTCTGTAACTTTTAATAATTCAACATTATAAACTATTATTGAACGGGCAGGAATTCGATTTTCATCACCAATTAAACCGTGTGCTAAATATGGTGGTATAATAAAGCGAGCTTTATCTCCTTCATTCATCAATAAAACACCCTCTTCAAGACCTATTTCCACGCCACCATGTCCAATTTTAAAAGTTTTTGGACCAAGTGAATCTGATGTATAACAAAGTTTTCCGTTAAGTAATTTAACTTCATAGTTAATTGTTGCATATTTTTCAGTTTCAGCTTTTTCTCCATTGCCTTTATGATAAATATTATAATATAATCCTGTTCCTGATACTTGCATATTCCATTTTCGTCTTTTGAAATAATTTTCAATTCTTACTTTATCTTTTTCAACAAGTGTTTTATTTACGTTTTCAAGAGGTTTTTTGAATTTGTAATAATCATTATCTGTTATTTTTTCCACATCACTATTACATGAAAAAAAAGCAAAAATTAATATGATAAAAATTGAAAAATAATATGTTTTAGAATTATTAATAATCATCTACGATAGTTCTTTAGAATATTTTTCAAGTAATTTTTTGAATTTACTTATGGTTTCATCTATTGATAAATTATATTGTTGACCTCCTGCAGCATTTTTATGACCACCTCCGTTAAAATGTTTTTTTGCAAATACGTTTGCATTAAAATCCCCTTTTGAACGAAATGATATTTTAACATGATCTCTTTGTTCTGTAAATAAAACTGAAAAAACGATGTTCTCTATTGATAAAGGGAGATTTACAAAGCCTTCTGTATCGCCTGTTTGATAATTGAATTTTCTGAATTCATTTTGTGTTAAACTTATAAATGCTGTTTTGAATTTAGGAACAACTTCTAATTTGCTATTAAGGCAGTATCCCATTAGTCGCATTCTGTCTGAAGAAAAATTGTTATATATATTATTAAAAATTTCATCTTTATTTATTCTATAAGATAAAAGTTCAGAAGTAATAATAAGAGTTGCAGGGTTAAAGCCGTAATTAAATGACCCTGTATCTGTCATGATGCCGGTAAATAAACATTCTGCAACTTCTTTTGTAATGTATTTTTGATAATTTAAATGTTTTATAATTTGATATAAAAGTTCAGCAGTTGAGGAAACACTTGTTTCTGAGATAGCAATATCAGGAAAGTTATCAGGATTTGGATGATGATCTATCAATATTTTTATTGCTTTTGAATTTGCTACATAAGTTGCCATATCTTTTACCCTGTCAAGATTATTGAAGTCGAGACAAACAATGGCATCAGCATCATTTATAAATTGAATAGCGTCATTTTTAGATTTATTGAAAATAATGATATTTTTATTTTCAGGCAGCCATTCAAGAAATTTTGGATATGTGTCAGGAGAAATAACTTTAACCTGATTACCTAAATTTTCCAATATTATATATAAAGCTAAACCTGATCCTATTGCGTCGCCATCAGGATTGGAATGAAATATTATAACAATGTTTTTTTTCCCTGAAAATATTGTGTCAAGTTTATTGATTATATGTTTTTCTATTTTAATCAAAGAAATTTATTTTAAATTTATTCTAAAATTTATTTTGCAAATATAATCAAACTGTATGAGAAAAATATAGTTTATCCAGATGGAATTCGTATTTATTGGACTTTTTGAAGCAACATTGATAATTTTATAATTTAATTTGTTTTATTTTAAAAAATATTTTTACATTTGTCTGTTAATCTATGACTTGAATTATGAAAAATAGGAGTTTTAAAGCAATTCTAAAATTATTATATGCAGGATTATTCTTTGCATTAGTTTTTAATGCTTGTGCTCCTGCTTATGTTCCTAACGTAATTAATACTCCCTTACTTAGTAATAAAGGAGAATTTCAGTGTGCAATACATACAGGAACTGCAGGGAATGACCCGCAATTTGCTTATGCAATTACCGATAATATTGGAGTGATGTTAAATGGTAGTTTTGCAAACAGAACATCCGATTCTACAAATAATTTTCATAAACATCAATTTGTTGAAATAGGTTCAGGATATTTCACAAAACTTAGTAATAGTGGAAGGTTTGAAGTATTTGGTGGTTTTGGTTTAGGAAAGCTTAAAGCAGAATGTGATAATAATTTATGGACGTCGTATGAGGATGTTACAAATAACAGAATTTTTATTCAACCTGCAATTGGAGCAGCTACAGAAGTTTTTGATGCCAGTTTTGCTACTCGTTTTGTAATAGTAAATATGAAACAAGGTTCTGTTAAAAATACAGGATTATTTTTAGAGCCGGTTATGACAACAAAAATGGGATATAAATATGTGAAATTTGTATTTCAGTTAGGGTTTTCTTTTCCTTTAAATTCCGAAACTCTCGAATTTCCTTTTCAACCATTAATTTTTTCAATAGGATTAAATGGATATATTGGCAGAAACTATAATGATTATAAAACAAAAATATAAAGGATTTTTTGTTTTAAACAAAAAAAATAATATATTTGAACATTAATTGTTTAACTAAAATTTATTAATTATGAGAAAATTTACACTTTCTTTTTGTGCTGTGTTATTTATTGGGAGTATTTTGTTTGCCCAAGTACAACCAACAAATGCCAGTTTAGAAAATTGGACTCTTGTAGGAACAGCATTTTCAAACCCTGATGATTGGCAAACAACTAATTTAGACCTAACACCTATAGGTGTTTTTGAAACTACAACTGAGCAAACTACAGGTGCTCAGGATGGTGCTTCTTTTGCTAGACTAATAACAACAGATGCTGCAGGTATGTATACATTACCGGGCATGTTAACATTCGGAATAATTAATATTGCTAATCAAACTTTAACAGGAGGTGTACCATATACTGACAGACCGGAGTATTTTAGAGGATATTATAACTATAATTCTACTGGTGATTTATGTGGAATAGGATGTTATTTTACAAAATGGAATGGAACTTCTGCAGATACTGTTGCAATAGGATCTTTCTATTCAGATGTTTCTACAACAGCTTGGACTATGTTTGATATTTTAATTGATTATCAACTTTCAATAGCACCCGATACAATGAATATTGTTATTTCATCATCAGGAACTACACCTGTTATTGGAAGTGTTTTAGATGTTGATAATCTATACTTTGAAGGTCTTGTTCTTGGAGTTAATGAAATTAATGGTAGTAAGGAATTAGCAATTTACCCTAATCCTTCAAAAGATATATTTAATATTACGATCTCAAATATTAAATCAGTTGAAGTAATTGATATTACCGGAAAAGTTGTTTATTATTCATCATATAAAAATAATGTTAATAATGTTAAAATTAATTTAAGTGATAAAGAAGTAGGGGTGTATATGGTAAAAATAAAAACAGACAGTAAGGTGATAACAAAAAAACTGTTGTTAAATTAATTTAAATCAAAAAAACTTTTAGTTAAAAAAGCGTAGATATCTAAACTACGCTTTTTTTATAATTAACTAATTTTAAATATAACCTTAAAAAAAATATTATGAAAAAATTTTTACATTTATTTTTAGCTGTATTTATTGGATTTTCATTAAATGCACAAATTACAATTAACTCTAACAATATTGTTGATGTTGGAGATGAAGTATATCAGGCATTTGATACAATTCCTGATGCTACTATAGTTCCCGGAAGTGCCGGAGCAAGTCAGGTTTGGGATTTTTCAGCTTTAACAATTGATAGACGTGATACTATGACTTTTGTTAATCCTGCTTCTACACCTTATGACACATCATTTGTAGGAGATAATGTTGCTATGTTTATGTCTGAAAATAATGGTTGGGCATATTTGAATAAATCCTCATCAAATTTGGAAATGATTGGTATGGTAGGAGAGTTTTTTGCTCCAGGAAGCTTGGTTGCAATTGAAATGAATCCAGGCGAAACAATTATGCAATTTCCATTTACATATACTGGTAATTTTATTGATAATTCGCAATGGGAAATACTTGTAAATGATACCGTTAAGGTCATTCAGATTCTTGACAAAACTGTGGAGGCAGATGCCTGGGGAAGCATGACTACTCTACTTGGTACTTATGATGTATTACGTATATTTTCAACAATAATTGAAACTCAGGAAATTTATAGTGATTCACTAGGTAATTGGGTGTTAGTTCAAGAAACTGTTAATACTTCATATCATTATGAGTGGTGGACAGATGATGTTGCTATGAAATTCCCATTAGCTTCATTTAGTTGGGATATAGATAGCATGTCTGTTGATGGCGAAGTTGAATTTTTAGAAAATATTGTAATATCAGTTCCTGAAACAAATGTTGAAAATATTAGTATTTATCCGAATCCAACAAATGGGAATATTTCAATACAAGCAGAAAACATTGAGAGAGTTGAAGTTTTGGATATGCAAGGAAGAACTGTTAATCAATTTACAATTAACAATACACAATGTGCAGTTAATTTAAGTGATAATCCAAAAGGAATTTACTTTATAAAAGTAACAACAGACAAAGGTGTTGTTGTTGAGAAAATTGTTTTGGAGTAAGACTAAATTATTATACTGTAATTTTCAATAAAAAAGGCATTAAGAATTTCTTAATGCCTTTTTTGTGATGCTTATATTTTTCAAGAACAAACTCCTGGTTTAGAAATTATTCTTGCAAGAGAAATAGTTGTTTCTGTTTTTTCTATGCCATCAATAGAATTTATCTGATTAATAAGTATTTTACGTAATTGTTTTGTGTTTTTGCATAAAAGTTTAGCAAACATATGATATTTTCCTGTTGTATGATGAAGTTCAACTAACTCTTCAATTTTTTCAAGTTCAGAAACTACATTTTCATGTTTTTTCCCATTAATTATTAATCCGATAAAAACCAATAAACTATATCCAAGTACTTCAAAATCAATATCAATATTAAAGCCACGTATAACATTAAGAGCTTCTAGTTTTTTAAGTCTAACATGAACAGTTCCCAAAGAAATATTTAATTGTTTTGATATTTGCTTATAAGGTGTTTTTGCTTTTTTCAATAAAATATCAATTATATCAAAATCTGTTTTATCAAGTTTAGACTGTTCCATTTGAAATATTTTTAAATACTATAAAACTATATTTTTCAGAATAAAATTTTGTTAAATATAAATAAAAAAAACTGATTTTCAAAACGAAATGGAATATTTTTTTAATTCTGTATAATATATAATGAAAAAAAAATATTTCATAATAAGTTGCATGTTTCACATAAACAGCATTGTGCGACATTTTTGTGAAAGTGTTATATTATACAAATTTTATAATGTGTTTTTTAGTTTTAATAAATAAATTTAAAAAGTTTTCAAAGTAGCTTGATATTACATAAATACAGGACACTGTCTGTGATAAGGAACTTTATATTGTTTTGTATCTTTAACTATGTAAATAAATGATAACTCAATCCCGCCTCTGCCTTCGCTTGCTATTCTTAGTTTTGAAAAATTTACATCATAAGAAATTCCTATGTTCACGTCCTGGTAATCAAATCCAAACTTAAGTATTCCTGCATCACTTGTTCTTACCCATCCACCAAAATAAATATTCCTGAAATTATAATCGTCAAGTGCTTTTTGTAATAATCCTCCAATATTAAGTTCTTGAAATTTGCCTTGTCTAAAATATGCAATACTTGGTATAGCGTTTAAGCTATTATTGATAGGAATTAAACTATTTGCATGGATATTAAATTTTCTGTTTAGTTCAATTAACTCATTATTGTAAAAAGATTGTTGGGGTTTGTTCAAGTGTGTTAGTGCAATTCCAAGATTTACAGGTATTCCATTTGCATAATACAAAATTTTAGTACCAAATGCAAAATCAAAGTAAGAAAAGCTATTATCAGAAAAAACTTCATTATGTGGAATGGAAGAATTAAACCTTCCTCCACTATATTGATTGCCAAAATAAAAAGCATCGAAGTTTACACTATTTTGATTATATGTTACATTAAATCCTATTGAAACAATTAAACTTGTATCGGCAGTGATAATTTTATGAAAAGCAGGTGTTAGCTTAATTTGTGTTGTCCCAAAATCACCATCACCGGCTTTATCTGTATTTAATTGTAAACCTATGCCTGCAAAACTGTTTTTAACAGGTGTTTTACTTAATTTTATATCATAAGATAGTGCGTAGGTTTTATAAGGTACAGTTATTGAACTCCACTGATTTCTATGATTAGCTGTTATTCTGTGTTCTCCATCAAAATCTCCTGCAAGTGCAGGATTTAAGTTTAATGGCGAAGCATTAAACTGTGAAAAATGAATATCCTGTGCATTTATTTTAAAAATGCAGATTAATGAAAATAATATTAATGTTAGAATATTTTGCATCCAAATTTATTTAATATTTGTACGAAAATCCCATATCATCTATTATGTTTGTGTTTTAGGGCAAATTTCGTTTTAAATTATTTTTGTCATTAATTGTCATTTACTTCGTGTCATTGATTGTCATTTGTTACGCTGTCAATATGTTTTTCACTATAAATGACTATTAAATGACACTAAATGCAAACCTATAGACTATATTTAATTTCTTGCTCTACAAAAAAACAATGTATTTTCTTACTAACATTATCTAATAAGGGTAACGTTGCCTTTTTTAACAAATGTTTTCATATCTAAACATTTTGCTTGCATATAATATACAAATACTGCAGGGTCAACAGGTTCACCTTTATAAGTTCCATCCCATCCTTGAGAGATATCATCAGTTTCAAACATTATTTCGCCCCAACGGTCATAAACTGCAAAATATAATTCATCAATTATGTTACTTTGAACATAAAGAATATCATTTTTACCATCTCCATTTGGCGAAAAAGCATTTGGTAAGTAAATATATGGTTCGCCACAAGTAAAATCACTAATAAAAATAGTTATCGTATCAATATTAGTACAACCATATTTATCAATTATGGTAATTTCATAAGTAGTTGTTTGGTCCGGGGTTGCTATTGGATCTGCTGTTCCTGCACTACTTAAACTAATAACAGGGTTCCATATATAATAATATGTATTGTCATTGGTGGCGTGTAAACCAGTGCTTTGTCCTAGAAATAAGTAATAATCATCTGCGAACACATCAAGTGGCGGAACATAATCAGATACGCTAACATGAAAATCGGCAGTAGTTGTACATCCATGATTATCTGTTAGTGTAACAGAGTAATTCCCATAACACAAATTATTGTTTATTGGAGTTATAGCTCCGTTTGTCCATGTGTAAGAGTATGTAGGTGTTCCTCCTATTGGTGTTAAATTTATTTCACCATTACATACCTGATTACAAATAATTGGAGTTACAATTGAATCTAAAGCTAACAATGGTGGTTCAGGTACATTAATAATAGTAGTATCTTTACAATTGTTAATATCTGTAACTATTACAGAATAAGTACCTGCTGTTATATTATAAATAATAGAATCGGTATGTCCTGTATTCCATAAATAATTATATGGTGCTGTACCTCCGCTATAAACCTGAACAGTAGCATTTGTGCTGTCACCAAAACAAGGAATAGGGGAAATATTTGCAAAAAGATATATAGAATCGGGTTCTAATATCTGAACAGTTTCAAATCTTAAACAATAGTCATCGTCAATTACGGAAACATTATAATATCCTGCGCATAGGCTGTCAACATTAGTCAGATTAGAACCATTACTCCATATATAATTATATGGTGGTATTCCTGCCACAGCTATATAAACATTTGCTGAACCATCACAATAATCGTAACAATTGGTACTAAAAGAATTTGCTGATATTTCGAGGTTTGAACCATCATTAATAATAACAGAAAGAACTGTATCACAACCATGGCTATCGGTAATTGTAACATAATAAATATGTGCATATAGATTAATAGCAGTACTGTCTGTTTGATTATCTTCCCAAAGATAATTATATCCTGGGGTACCTCCGGATGGAGTAACTGTTGCTTGTCCTGAATTAGGATTAACACTATCGCATTGAGTGTGAATAATACCTGTAATAGAAGCTATAAGCAAAGGAGGTTCTGTAATTATTTCATTAAAATATTGTTTACATCCAATAGCATCAATAACTGTTAATGTATAATTTCCGGGACATAACCCGCTAATATTTTGCGTAGTGTCCGTATTGTTCCATTCATATGTATAAGGACTTATACCATTTGATGAAATTGAAATTGATCCATCGCAGTCTCCAAAACAAGTTACATCATCATGATTATCGTTAATAGAAAAATCGTCAATATCAACTATAACAGAATCAGTAGTTTCACACCCATATTGGTTTGTAATAGTAACATAAAATGTTGTTTGATTTGATATAAGCATTTGTGGAGATGCTGTTGTATCTCCTGAAATTATTCCTGATAATGGACTCCATAAATATGAAAGAGTATCAGAAGGGATAAGGTTAGTGATACTTACATTTGCAGTATCATTTAAGCATACAATAGTATCAGGACTTATTTCAATATCAATATCTCTTACAAAAACCTGAACTGTATCTATAGCATCACAATAATAACCATTAACAAATACATAGTAGATTGTATTTGTTGTTGGTGAAACTGTATGATACCCGCTATTAATGTTAGGATTTAAAGTGTCTGTAAAACTTGGATTAGAAGAATATATATAAATAGCATTTGGTTCACTTGATTGTACCTGCAATATAACACTTTCACCCAGGCATATAGTAGTGTCAGAAGAAATATCTGTATCTATATCATGAATATTAATTATATGAACTACGCTGTCGTTGTAATTACATGAAGAGTCTCCAAATGCAGTTAAAGTAACATAAAAAGTGCCGACACTGTCAAATAAATGAGTTGGTTCAAAATCTGAAGAAGTAGTTCCATCTCCAAAATTCCATTCATAAGAGTTTGCATATTGACTTAAATTATCAAATGTATGGGTGTATGGTGCACACCTGTGTAATGGCAATGGAAATTCAGCAATTGTTATTGGGAGCATGAAATCAAATTTAAATACAGCTAAATTACATGAATTGTTATTTGTAGATGACCATGATCCGGAAGATGTGGGAAAATCAGAGTTTCCCCAGCAACCTGCGCAAACTGCTTCATAAATTTTCCCGTTTTTACTAAAACGGCTTGTTCCTCCATCAACATGTTCTGCACTTTGATTTCCACCAACAAAGGTTCCATAAGTAATAGCTGACATATCATCCTCAAATACTGCAAGATAAAAATCACTTCCATCTGTAGTGCTTTGAAAAGTCGGGCTTGTAGTCTCCATTCCTGTAGTCCATCCGCCGCTTCCATAAGGAGGTTGATTTGTTCCTCCACCCCATCCTGATATATATATTTTGTCGCATACATCTACGAGAAATGCAACAGGTGAAATATTTATTCCATTCCCTGTTCCAAAAACTGTTGAACGTATTAAAGTTGAAAGGTCTGATTCAAGAACAGAAATAAACTGCCCGCTACCCGGTGTATTATATGAAGCATTAAGAACAAGTGTTGAACCGGAAGCTAAAGTTTGCCCAAATAAATAAACCTTATTGCCACCGTTTAATTCAACAAAATATGCTTGGTCATATTCAATTGAGCCAAAATAAGATGATTCCAAAATACTTTGCCCGTTACTGGAAATATGTGTTACAAAAGCATCTGACATTCCTCCAATATATGAAGGATGTAAAGTACCTGAAGTAGTGGGAAAATCATTTGAGGTTGTTCCGCCCGATATATAAATATCTTCATTTGAATCAAGAGTTATTGAATATGCAGCATCTGTACCTGTTCCACCAATATATGTACTCCAAATAACAGTAGTGAGGTCGTTGTTAAGTTTTGTTACACATCCGTCAAGGTCTCCTGAAATAGAGCTTTGTAAAACCCCGCTTGTTACAGGAAAATTTGACGAAAATGTACTTGAAACAATATAAACATTATGATTATTATCAAGCATTATTTCTCCTCTAACTTCATCAGCATAGTTGTATTTGAGAACACCCATATTTAAACCATCATTTTCGCTGCCGCCTAAATAGGTGCTTCCTAGCAAACTAGAGCCATCCGAGCTTAATTTAGAAACTATAATATCTGTTCCCGTAGGAAAACTAACACCTAAACCTGATGGGACAAAATTATTACCACCATTATAGGTTTGATCATAAGCATTACTTGTTACAGGAAAATTATCGGAGCCGGTTGTTCCATATACATATAATTCAAATTCGGTATTTACAAAAATACTGTGTGGTAATTCATCCATGTTTCCTCCAAGTAATGTTGAATATATCATTGCAGAACCATCAAGATTCCACTTAGTTATTGCAATATCTGTTCCCTGATTAACTGATGATGAATTTGAATCACCACCATAAATTGTTTGAAAAGCACCTAAAGTGGTAGGATAATCTGGTCCAAATGCTGTGCTGCCTGAATATAAATGCCCTTTAGAGTCGTAAGATGCTGTATATCCAAAATTATTTGAATATGAGCCAGAATAGGTTGAAAACATTAAAACAGGGTCAATAATCAGGGGTTCGTTTTTATTATATCTTCCAACATTAAATTTAAGAGAAACACCATCTAATTTATATTCACATTTAACCTGCACTTTTTCTCCGTTAATGATTTGATATGCATAAGGTTCTTGTTCTGTAATGTCAATTACAGATGTTTTGATTAAAAGCTTTCCATCAACAATTTTGATGTTTTTAACACCTTCAAATTCAATATCTATATCATGTATGTTTCCACCTGGATTTACAATATAATCATATTTTAAATTATTTTTTTCATTATACATCTTGATATCAATATTGTTATAAATGTTATTATAATTTACTCCTTTATAACATTTAACTTTTGAAGCCCATTTATTTTTATCCTGACCAATAAAATAATTATAGTAATGTGGGTATTCATTGTTTCCATAAATTCTTGGACTTATGTTTGAATTATTAAAATGCATTTTGAATGCATGAAAATGCATATTTTTTTTATTACCATCATTGTGAGCATGATTGTGTTCTTCTTCCATGTCGCTTGGGTGATGGCATTTATGTACATCATTGTGGTCGTAAAAACAATATGTAAAACAATTATCTTCTAAAAAAATAGATCCTGAAATAATGTCTGCTTTGTATAAAACATTGTTATTCCATTGATTTTTATTTTCAATAAATTGAATATGAACCTGTGAGTACGAATATAAAGAACTTGCTATTGCTACTAATAACAGGAACTTATGAATGGGAATTTTTAACATTATATTTAAAATTAAAAATTAAAGAATTTTAAAAATACTAAGAATTTTAGAATTTTCCAAATTTATTATTGATAGAATATAAATATTATTGATAATTATTGATGTATGAGAACATCAAAAATTTACTGAGAATTTCAAAATAAATTTTAATTGCAGGTTAATTTTTAATGATTAGAACAACTGCATAGGCAGAAATTCCTTCTTCTTTACCAATAAAACTCAAATTTTCTGTTGTAGTAGCTTTTATGGAAATATCATCAATCGAGATATTAAGAACATCTGATAAAATTTGTTGCATTTTTGGGATATAATCTGATATTTTTGGTTGTTGAAGACAAATTGTAGAATCTATATTGCTTATATTGAATTCTTTTTCTTTAATCAAATTAGAAACTTGTTTGAGTAATATCTTACTGTCAATATTTTTGTATTTATTATCAGTATCGGGAAAATTAAATCCAATATCACGCATATTTATCGCGCCAAGCAAGGCATCGCAGATTGCATGTGTCAATACATCGGCATCGGAATGCCCCAGAGTGCCTTTTGTGTGTGGTACAATTATGCCTCCGATATTTAAGGTTTCTCCGGTTTTTAATTGATGAACATCGTAGCCAAAACCAACTTTTATTTTCATGTGTTTATTATTCGGGAACTTCAGTTTCTTTTTGAAGTCCTTCAAAATCAAAAATAAGCGTAAATCTTAATGTATTCTCAAGGGGATGTTTTTGTGCTGTAGGTACAAGATAAGCAAAATCAAGACCAAAAACATTTAAACGTAAACCGAGACCAAGAGTGAAAAATTCTCTGTTGCCTTTTGTTGGATGTTCATGAAAATAACCTGCTCGTAAAGCAAATTGTTTTGAATACCAATATTCAAGACCAAGCATATAATTTATTTCGTGCAATTCCTCTCTCATAACACTTCTGTTTTCAGGATGGTCGGGGTCTGTATAAATTCCTGGAGCATCATAAAATGACTGAAACATACCTACGGGAACAGAAACATCCTGATTTTCTCCATATTGAATAACTAAATCGCCCTGTTGAACAGTATCACCTTCTTCTGTAATATCTCCGGGGTTATAATATTCAGGTCTGGTTGGAACTAATAATTTGTTTACTTCAGCAGAAAAAGCAATAGAATTATAATCATCTATATCAATTTTAAAATTACCTCCAAGTTTTAATGTTGAGGGAATAAAATCTTTATCTGCATTTTCGGTATATGATATTTTAGATCCCAAATTTTGAATATTAATACCAAAAGCTATTAATGCGTCTCTATCTGCAACTTCAATATCTTTTTGGTAATAAGCTGAAACATCTGCTGCAACAGACCAACCTGGGTGAGTTTCTGTTCCTCCCACATAAGCGCCACCTGTTAAATTTGAATAAATATATCTCAAAGCTACAGATCCTGACATGTTTTTACCAAGCAACCTGCTATAACCAAAATCTACAGCAAATTCATTTGGGTTGTATGTGTTTAACTGATTTCCGAGATAATCAGTAAACGTAATGTCGCCAAGAGAAAAATATAATAAAGAAGCACTTAGAACTTGTCCTCCACCTATTCTTTTATATCCTGAAATATATGCAAGATTAATATCATCAATTAATGCACGTAACCAGGGAGTATAAGAAATTGCAACACCAACATCTTTTTTAATAAAAGCATATTTTGCAGGATTATAATGTTGTGAATTTGCATCAGGTTCTGTAGCAACTCCAACATCACCCATTGCTCCAGCTCTAGAATCTGAAGCAATAGTTAAAAATGGAACAGCTGTTGTTATTGTATTTACTTGTCCAATAATATTATCATTAGAATCTCCAACTATTTGAGAATAGTTTGCTAAATAAAATGTTATAAATAATATTATTAAAAGATATTTTTTCATTTTTAATTTAATTTAAAAAAAAGGTTGACAAATATACAACTTATTTTCTTAACGCAATTTTTTTATATTATTGTTAAATGAATATTTTTTTCCAATAAATATTTGAGAAATTGGTTAATTAGTTGAATGATGCAGTGTTCGATGTTTTAAAATATTATTAATTATAAACGTTATTTAAGTATTACTAATTTTTCAAATTTATCAACAATATTGCCATTTTCAGAACGTACTTTTAATCTGTAAATATATACTCCTCTGCCAATTTTATCGCCATAATCATCTAATCCGTTCCAATAAATTGGATCACTTCTATAGCCGGCTGTATTAATTGTTGTGCTAATTGTTTTTACAAGTTTACCTGTAATAGTAAATACTTGAATAAGAATATCCATATTAACATTTGGCTGATTGTGATCAAAATAAAATGCAGTATTTGTTGTAAATGGGTTTGGGTAATTGAAAATATGATCTAATAATAATTCTGAAGATTCTGCTACAATAAATTCAATATATTCTTCTGATGAATTATTATATACATCCCAAACTTTTAATTTTAATTTATGAACTCCTTCTTCAAGTTCGAAAAAGTTATATTCTATGCTTCCACTTTGATAACTATCAATATCAGATTCGTAATAATCATTTAAAACATATGGCTTACTTGTATTTTCATCAATAGTTGCAACAATATCATGTCCAATACCATTACCTACAGTATTAATTCCGTTTTCGTCTTGTACTTTTGCAATCATTAAGGGGTTTTCATCTGTAATTCCTCCATATACAAAATTAGTATCATTCATAAACAGATTCATTAATGGTCCGTCATTATCAATTCCAACAGAATCAGCCGAGCCACCAATAATTATATTGTCATAATATCCGTGTGCATCAGAGTAATTGCCGGAAGAACTATTGTTATTGTCAGCATAATAGCTTATTTTTCCATAACCAAGTCTATATGAAATATCTTTTGGTACAATAAAAGAAAATGAAAAATCACCATTATTTATACTTGCCTTACCTTTAAATAATATATTATTTTGAATTGTAAAAGGAAATGAGCTGCCTCCATCATTACTTAATGTTGCTATTGAATCTTTTTTGTCGAAAATAGTTGGATATAAAATTCCATTATAACTTGTAAGTTTTTGACCTTCTTTATTCTCTATATGTCCTGATATTGTTACTTTACTTAATGCTTTTAAAGTATCTGCAATTGATGAAGTATCCACGTTATTTATTTTTAAAGTAATGGCATTATGTTCAGGAATTGCAAGCATAAGTGCAGGATCTCCTAATAAAGTAAAATTTCTGCGATTAGGACTCGGCCCTGCATTATTTTTTGCAAATCGTACTATATCTCCCAACCGATAATATTCAAAATCAGAATTTATGGTAAAAACAGAATCATAAAAAGCCATGTTTAAAGTATGGTTTGGTTGAGAATATACAAGTCTTGTTGTTGTTAATAATGCTATACCTCCTCCATTAGGATTTAAAAATATTAGTTCTCCGGCAGATGTTCTCTCAAAATCATCGAAACGACCAAATTCGCATGTTGCTGTAATAAAAACAGGTAATTTATCAAAATTTGTCCATGAATTTATATCACTTACACCAACAATTCCTTCATGAGCTAAACCAGTTTCACCTCCATGACCTGTATAATTCATTATAAGAGCACCTTTATACATGCGGTCATTAATTAACCTGTTAACTTCAGGGTATTGTTCACCTGCGGCAGTTGTTTCCTGAACATAAGCATCTAAAAATATTTTTTCAATATTATATACAGGATGATTTGTTTCAATTTTTGTTGCTAATTGGTTTGCCTGTATCATATGTTGATTTCCGTCTTCATCATCACCAATAAAACAAAGCCAGTTTCTCCAATCACCCATTGTTGAATGATTATAATAATTATTAAGTTTATTTAAAAAGTTTTGAGCTTCTTCTGTTGATTTCACAGGTAAGCGACCTATGCCAATATCTAATGAACCGGAATAAATATTATCGCTACTATCTAATAGTCCGAAAAAATCATCTGATGTAAAAGATGCTGTTGGTTTTAAAGATTGAGCCGATTGATAAGTTAAAATATAATTTGTGTTTGCGGAAGAACTGGTCCTGTTATCATATGAGCCATCTCCAAACAATAATAAATACTTTGGTAATTCATCATCAGTTGTAGCGCGACCATAAAACATTCTCATAAAATTTCTAATTGCAGAAACATCTGGTGAACCTGATGAAAATTCATTATAAATTTGTTCGGGAGTTACAACCTTAACTTTTAAATTATCATTATTTACGTGAATACTTGCCAATTGGTTTGCATAAGATGAAAAATCAGGATGAGAAACAATAATCATATCCTGTTGTGACAAACCATGCAAATTTTGATTATTAACATTACCAACAAATGTAGGACTTAAAAATGAAGTGCCGTCGTAGGCTATAAATTCTCTTAAAGAATCTGTTGGAACTTTAAAAGATGTTGTTGAACCAGAAAATGAGGAATTTATTATTTTAACATTTATAGGGTCGGTAACATCCCAAACCTTAGTGCCAAGAGGTGAGCTAGATATTTGAAATTTTGTTATATTCCCAGTATTAACAGAGCCAATATCACGAAAAATTATAAAACCACTTCCTAAATTTAAATTTCGTTTTACATTTAACTCTATAAAATCAAGCCAACCTTCAGCTTCAAGATAAGTTTGAGGCTTATCATATTGAACAATTAAAGGAATTGATCCGGAGCTTACTGAAAAAGTATTGATAGAAGAGCTTGTTTTTGCATAATCGCCTGTATAATTATTAACATCAACAGATAAAACAGAAATATCCTGTATGGTTTGACTTACCTTAATAACTTTGAAATTACTTGTAATAGCAGATCGAGCAGCTACTTGTGTTCGAATTTTAATTGGGTTACTTGTGTATAGATTAGAGAAATTAAAATTTACATTATATTCAAGCAAAATATCAAAATGTTCTCCAAACCAATGAATACCTGACTTTATTAAGTTATTTTCTTCTATTTCGTGAAATGAATAATCATCAAATGTATTAATTATATTATCGGGTAATTGAGTAGATGAATTTATTAATGTAATTTGTTTTGGTTCTCCTTCAGTTAAAAAATAATATGTTGAACTTGAATATTTATGTAATTCATGAACAAACATACTGTCTGAACTACTGTAATTCCAACTTGTTGAGCCTTGACCATAAAATAAGATATAATCACCACTATTAAAAATGCCATCACTTCCTTTTTCAATAATTATTGCATTTTCCTCAAGGTCATCGTAATTAAAATCAGAATTTAATGTGGGCAACATACCGCCACCATTTCCAAAAACACGAATTCCGCTTGGATTATTAAATCCCATTTCCGCAAGGTCGTTATATGATATTTTGTATATTCCATCATTACTAACTTTAATTTTTGCCCATGTCCCTGTTTTTAAAACTGAGTTGGTAGCATATTTTAACGACTTGCTTTCTGCAATAATTTCATCACTCTTTACATTATATTGTATGGTAAAACTAATTATCTTTTCATGTTTATTTGTAAGTGGATTTTTTCGAATTGGTATAAATGAGAAATTTAAAAAAGGGTTTTTCCTTTCATATTCAATTGAATAACTTAAATTAAAATTATTATTTATATCAGATAAATTTTCAACACTATTTATATCATCATTTTCAAATAGTTTATATTTTATATCTGTTATTTCAACACTTATAATTTTATTGATATTATTTTTCAGAGGAATTCTTTCAAAATAATAAGGGAGTAATGTGTTATAATCAGGATAACTAGCTTTTTCAAAATAAATTATAGTCTTTTTCGAGATAGGCTCAATTAATACAGAATTTTCAGTCCACACCACAACTCTCTTAATCTGCTCATTTTGTGACAATAAGACGAAATTGGTAAAAAGAATTATTAATATAATTGTATATTTCATACTTTTATTAATGATTTAATTAGGAACAAAATTAATCAAAACTATTTAGAGATTATTTAAATTTTATTCTAATAATATTTATCAGGCATCTTTTTTAGTCATATTTCAGAATAATTTGAAAATTTTATTAAAAAAACAATGTTTATAAAATACTAATTAATAGCCAGTTGCCACATGTCTGGTTATTTGCTTTCTTAAATATTGTCTTATAATTTTTATTAAACGATATAAAATTATTATTATTGTACGATGTAAAATTTTAAATTATTTTATACTTTTTAATAAATTATTTGTATCATTGCAAATTGTAGTTAAAAACATATTCGTTCAAATGTTAAAGCGTATTTTTTGGATATTAGTTGTTATAACATTGGTTTATAACGGAAAATTGTTGTCTCAGGATCCTGAATTCACACAATTTTATGCTAATAAGTTGTATTTAAATCCTGCTTTTGCGGGTACCGATAAGTGTCCAAAGTTAACAATGAATTTTAGAAACCAATGGCCGGCACTAGGGTCCACTTATGTAACTTATTGTGCATCATACGATCAGCGTATTGAAGCTCTTGAGGGAGGTGTTGGAATACACATTATGCAAGATGTTGAAGGAGATGGAGCCATAAGGACTTCATATATAAGTGGTATGTATTCATACACTTTTCCTGTAAACAGAAATTTTTCAATTACAGGAGGATTTCAAGCAACATATATACATAAAGCTTTAAATTGGGATTTTATTTTCCCAGATATGATTGACCCGCTATATGGTCCAATATTTCCTACAAATGAAGTAATTGTTCCAACTGATAATACTGATTCTCATTTTGATTTCTCTGCTGGTGCAATTGCGTTTAACAAAGATTACTTTTTCGGCTTTGCTATTCATCACTTAACAGAACCTCCAGAATCGTGGAGAGGAGACGCTAATTCTGCATTACCAAGAAAGTACACATTACATTTTGGAACAAATATACCAATAAATGCAAGAGGGTACAGAAAAGGAGAATTATATCTCTCTCCTAATTTCTTATTCCAACAACAACAAGATTTTCAACAATTCAATTATGGATTATATGTTTATAGAAAAAATCTTGTTAGTGGGATTTGGTTTAGACAAAATTTCAAATTTCACTTTGATTCATTTGTGATGATGATTGGTTTTAAACAAAAGAATTTTAGTTTTGGCTATAGCTATGATGTAACTGTTTCCAGGTTGAAAAACCATAGAACATTAGGTGCACATGAAGTTTCATTGTCATATATGTTTGCATGTTCGCAAAAGAAATTAAAATTTAGGACAATAAGTTGTCCATCGTTTTAGTTATTAATATTGAATTAAAATTATTTATTAAAATAAAAAGCTATGAAAAATAAGGTTAGAATTTTTATGCCTGTTTTACTTTTATTAGCAGTTTTATTCTCCTCGTGTGAAAGACAAAAGTCATCTACCACAGGTTGGGATTACAATAATCCTAAAAATGGGGGATTTGAATATGTTTTTTATGATGAGCAAGAAACAGGTCCGGGACTAGTATTTATTGAAGGAGGTACTTATTCAATGGGTAGAGTTGAACAAGATGTATTGTTTGATTGGAATAATACTCCAAGAAGAATAACCGTTTCTTCATTTTATATTGATGAAACTGAGGTTAAAAATGTTGATTACAGAGAATATCTGTATTGGCTTAAAAGGGTTTTTCTTGATTATCCCGAAGTTTATGCGCAAAATTTACCCGATACTTTGGTATGGAGAAGTAAATTAGCATATAATGAGCCTTTTGTTGATTACTATTTTAGACATCCTGCTTATCAGGATTATCCTGTTGTTGGAGTTAACTGGACACAGGCAGATAATTATTGTGCATGGAGAACCGATAGGGTAAACGAATGGATAATGATTAGAGAAGGATTATTGTATTGGGACGGAATAGGACAATCCGGTGAAGAGAATTTTAACACTGAAGCATATCTTGCAGGACAATATGAAGGACTTGTTAGAGATCAAATGCCTGATTATGACCCGAACAATGAATATCGTAAAGTTCGTATGGAAGATGGTCTTTTCTTACCTAAATACAGACTCCCAACTGAAGCAGAGTGGGAATTTGCAGCATTAGGATATATTGGAAATATGTTAGCTGAAGAACGAGTTTTTGAACAGAGAATTTATCCATGGAATGGACATTATATAAGAGTTGATGACAGAAGTGGATTTAGTAATGATGAAGTAGGGCAAATGCGTGCTAATGCTGTTAGAGGTCGTGGAGATTATATGGGTACAGCCGGAGCTTTAAATGATAAGTATGATATTACATCACCTGTTGACGCAATGTGGCCAAACGATTATGGATTGTATGGCATGGCAGGAAATGTTAATGAATGGGTAATGGATGTATATCGTAAAGTAATGTTTGAAGATATGGACGAATTCAGACCTTTCAGAGGAAATGTATATGAAACTCAAGAAAGAGATGAAGAGGGTGCTATTGCTGAAAAAGACAGTTTAGGAAAAATCAGTTATAGAGAGATTACAGATGAGGAAGCTTTTGACAGAAGAAATTATAATACTGCCGATAATATCAATTTCTTAGATGGAGATTATGAATCAAGTTTAGATTTTGATGGAACAGGTAATTTGGATAGAAATAATACAAATTCTAAAAGAATGTATGACCAAGGTAAAGGTAAAGGAACTTGGCAAAGCCAAGCCGATAATTATAGAGGTCAAAGAAATCAACAATCAATGATAAATAATAGAATTAGAGTTTATAAAGGTGGAGGATGGAAAGATAGAGCTTATTGGTTATCGCCTGGTTCTAGAAGATATTTAGATCAGGATCAAAGACGTGATGACCTTGGATTTAGATGTGCAATGCATCGTGTTGGTGCTCAAACTTCAGAATATTAATATTTAATTATTATATTATATAATAAAACCCCATTTTATTGGGGTTTTTTTTATTTTAAAAATGGATATTGTAAAACTATATAATAATTTTCTTAAAAGTAATGGAGTTTCTATAGATACAAGGACTATTAAAAAAAACAATCTGTTTTTTGGTATTAAAGGTAATAATTTTGATGGCAATAAATTTGCATTAGAATCATTAGAAAAAGGAGCCTCATTTGCTGTCGTTGATGATATTGGGTTAAGTAAACACAACAATGTTTTTTATGTGAAAAATTCATTAGAAACCTTACAAAAATTAGCCAATCATCATAGAAATAAAATTAATATTCCAATAATAGCTATTACAGGAACTAATGGAAAAACAACAACCAAGGAGTTAATAGCATCAATTTTATCCGAAAAATATAATGTCGGATATACAAAAGGGAATTACAATAATGATATAGGAGTGCCATTAACTATACTTTCATTTAATAAAAATCTTGATTACGGTATTATTGAAATGGGTGCAAATCATAAAGGTGAGATTAAGGATTTATGTGCAATTGCAGAACCAAATTACGGAATAATTACAAATATCGGGAAAGCTCATTTAGAAGGATTTGGTTCTACGAAAGGGGTTATTAATGCAAAAAGAGAGTTATACGATTATTTAAAACTCAACAATGGGAAGGTATTTTTAGATTCTGATAATACATTATTAAAAAATATTTGTGATGTTTATACTGTAATTACATATAGTATTAGCGGTAATGCGGATTTTACAGGAAATATTGTTGAAATAAATCCATATATTAAATTCAAATGGGATAAAAAGAGTAATATTAATAATGAAAGGATTATTCAATCAAAACTAATTGGTAAATACAATTTTGAGAACCTGTTGGCATCAACCACTATTGGTTCTTATTTTGGTGTAGAAGATAGCAAAATAAAAAATGCCATTGAAAATTATGTTCCCACAAATAATCGTTCTCAAATTATAAATACTAAGCAAAACATAATATTACTAGATGCATATAATGCAAATCCCTCTAGCATGAAACTTGCCATTGAAAATTTTCATGAACTTAAGAGTGATAAAGAAAAAATATTAATAATTGGTGATATGTTTGAACTTGGAGAAGTATCAAAAGATGAACATCTCACTACTCTATATGAAATTAAAAAACTGGACTTTAAAAAAGTATTCCTTGTTGGAGAAATTTTCAATAAATTTTCAAAACAATTTAAATATACGTTTTTTAAAAATACTATTGAATTAATTGAATACATTAAGAAAGAGAAACTATTTAATAGCTTCATACTAGTAAAAGGATCACGAGGAATAAAACTGGAAATTATAACAGACTATTTATAACATAATATTATTTTATTATCCATGGAAAAACTTGTTGTAGGGATTGATATTGGTGGTACAAACACAAATTATGGTATTTTTGATAAAGAAGGAAATTGTTTTGTTAAAAATAGTTTTTCAACAAATGAACAAGATACTTTTGAATTTTTTTTAGAAAAACTGTATCAGGAAATTGAAAAAAGCAAAAAAGAAATTGAGGATAAATATAATATTATAGGTATTGGTATTGGGGCCCCTAATGGAAATTATTATAGTGGAACAATTGAATTTGCTCCAAATTTAAATTGGAAAGGTGTGCTACATATTACTAAGCTGTTAAAAAAATATTATGATATACCAATAATTTTAACAAATGATGCAAATGCAGCAGCAAATGGCGAGATGATTTATGGCGGTGCAATAAATATGAAAAATTTCATTGTTATAACGCTTGGGACTGGCTTAGGAAGTGGAATTGTTGTTAATGGTAATATCGTTTTTGGACACAATGGTTTTGCAGGTGAAATAGGGCATACAATAGTTGACATTAATGGCAGAATATGTAATTGTGGCAAAAAAGGATGTTTGGAAACCTATGCTTCAGCAACAGGAATAAAACGTACGGTATTAGAATTAATTAATACTAATAATACTCCAAGCATATTACGTGATAAAAAGAGTAATAATATTTCAGCAATAGATATTGAAATTGCAGCTAAAAATGGAGACAAAATAGCACTAGAAGCATTTGAATATACCGGTAAGATTTTAGGATTAAAACTTTCTGATACAATTGCACATACAAATCCGGAAGCTATTTTTCTGCATGGTGGTTTATCAAAAGCAGGAGATTTAATTTTTAAACCTACTAAAAAATGGATGGAATATTATCTTCTTTCTATATATAAAAATAAAGTTAAGCTTTTACCTTCACAAATTGAGAATTCAAATGCAGCTATATTGGGAGCAGCATCTTTAATTTGGAGCGAACTTGATAAAAGTATTAATCAAAATTAACACCATATTTTTTCCCTATAGCTATAATATCATTTTTAACAGCCGGTATCAATTTTATTCCTTTTTTAAGTTTAATTTCTTTTAATTTTCGTTCAGGATCACCGGGAATTAATACTTCTGGTTGTCCTTTTATTTTATCAGCATTTCTAAAAGTTTTTATCCACTCATCAATTTTTTCTTTAAATTCTGTTTTGGGCTGAAAGGCATCAATTCGCATTGCTCCAAAGAAATGACCTAAACCTTCTCCTGTTTTTTTATCAAGCAGTGGTAAATAAGGAACTTGTGGAGGGACAAATGGTCCAAAATTAGCTCCCGATAAAACAGATGAAAATATATCAACTATTGACCCCATACAATAACCTTTATGACTTCCGTGTTCATAATCACCTCCTAATGGAAGAATTGCACCTCCATCTTTTAAAATGTCAGGATTGGTTGATGGAATACCTTTTTTATCCTGAACAAACCCATGTTGAACATTTTCTCCAAGTTTTGCTTTTACAGCTAATTTTCCACGCGCGATAGGTGTTGTAGCAAAATCTGCAACAAAAGGAGCTTGCTTATTAGCCGGAATTGCCACCGCAATTGGATTTGTACCAAGTAATCTACTTGTTGACCAAGTTGGTGCTACCAAAGGATTAGCATTTGTCATGCTTATACCAATCATATCATGTTTTAGAGCCATCATGGCATAATAACCGGCAATTCCATAATGATTTGAATTTCGTGATGATACCCATCCTGTTCCAACTTTTTCTGCTTTTTCAATTGCAATTTCCATTGAACGTTTAGCTGTTATCATTCCAAAAGAATTATCACCATCAACTACGGCAGTGCTTGGCGTTTCGTGAACAGTTTTTACATTTGGATTTACATTAATCCTTTTCTTTTCATATAATCCAATATAATCTAATATTCTAATCATACCATGAGAAGGGATACCACGTAATTCAGCTTCCACTAATACGTCGGCTATAATTTGAGCATTATTTTCAGGACAACCAATTTTTATAAAAAGTTGTTTTGTAAAATTTAATAGTTGAGTATGAGAATACATATCTTAAGATTTATGAGTTTTATTTGCGTTAGCTTGTGCTGTTGCCATAATTAGCATATCATTGATATTTACATGTTCTGGGCGTGTTGCTGCAAACAATACTGCTTCTGCAATATCTTCGGCATATAAAGGTGTAAAACCTTCATAAACCTTATCGGCTTTTTCTTTATCACCTTTGTATCTCACTTGCGAAAATTCGGTATCAGCCATACCGGGAGCAATTTGCGTAACCTTAATTCCGTATTCAACAAAATCAAGTCTCATACCTTTTGTTATTGCATCAACAGCATGTTTTGTAGAACAATATACATTTCCATTTGGATAAACTTCTTTGCCGGCTATAGAACCAATATTTATTATATGTCCTTTTCTTTTTTCGATCATGATTGGCGATATTTTTTTCGAAATATATAAAAGACCTTTAATATTTGTGTCAATCATTTGTTCCCAGTCATCTATATTTCCTTTATCAAATGCACCAATACCTAGTGCTAAACCTGCATTATTAACAAGTATATCAATATTTGCCCATTCTTTTGGGAGTTTATCAATTGCATTAAAAACTTCTTCTTTTTTTCTTACATCAAAATTAAGTGATAGAGCTTTAACATTATACTTGCTAATAATTTCTTTCTCTAGTTCGTTTAATCTTTTAACTCGTCTTCCGGTAATAATTACATCAAAACCATTTTCTGCTAATTTTATAGCAACAGCTTTCCCAATACCTGAAGTTGCTCCGGTTATCAACGCTATTTTATTCATTATGTTTTCTTTTTAATATTAACTCTATTTTTTTCACATCTATTAGAACTACAAAAATAATAATTAAAAATGGCAATGCAGGTATTTTATACCTAACCAAAGCACCAAGCACTGGTGTAATTAACCCACTTAAAGTAAATAATAATAATGTAAATGATAAACAAAATAGAAGTAAGCCTGTGTTTATTTTCGCATCATTTTTGTTGTAAAATACCAAACTTAAAACAAGTAAACTTAAAATAATTAAATTTTCGAATGCAGCGAGAATGCTAACCATATTATGAATCTCAAAAATATGAGGTCTTGCAAAAGTGTTTAGAAAAGCTCCTGGTGAATTTTTTATTAAACTAACTGCCGTAGGTTGTAATTCAGGTATTTTTATATAGCTTCCTGTATTATTTGTTTCTTCTACCATATTTACAAAATCATGTTGCTTATAGCTCATTATTTTAAGAAAATCGTATCCTGATATAATATACTTGCTGAAAAAAGCCATTAAAATAATTAATAAGTGAATTGTTATGAATTTAATAAATGTATATTTCTTTTTTTTTGAAAAATAATACCATGTTAAGAACACTAACCCAGGTAAAGTAGCTACTAATACATGAAATTTTGATATAAACAGAATAAATGCACCACAAACAATTCCTATAATATATATAGTTTTTATATTTTTTGTAATAATATTATAAAAACTATAAAATAAAATTCCTAAAGAGAATACGACAATTCCTTCTTTCAAGGCACCGGATGACCAAAATAAAACGGATGGAGATAAAAATATTGCTACAAGTAATAAATATTTCTTATGCTCAAAATATTTCATAAAAACCTTATATGTAGCGACTAATCCTATAAAAGAAAGAAAAGACATAAAAACATTATGTACATTTAAATAACCAAATGAAAATAAGCGAAAAAATGCACTTAAACGTATAATAGTACGATTATCATTATAAAGATCGTAGTTGAAATCTTTAAACCAAAAGTTCATACTTGTATAGTATTCCCGTAAATGTTCACTATTGGCATCAATACCGGTTAGCATCCTTAAATAATCAAGTGGGTTTTGATATATGGCACTATATAAAATATTGCCATCTGAAAAATATTTGAAAATATCTGAAGAAGAATGATTTGTATAATAAAAAGTAAAAATAAGTAACAATGCAGTACCGCTTAATACTTTTAAAATGAATATTCCTGATAATATTTTTGTGCTTACTCCATCTATCTTGAAAAATCCAGCTTTATTAATTATTACAATAATAATAAATGTATATAATATTGTCAAAATTGTCTCAATTACCATAACAACAAAATTAATAATATTAGGCAAAAATTAGTAATAAGCAAACAGAAAGAATTTTCCATTTGTATAAAATTTAGTTTTTAATTGAAACATTGGCTATTCTGAACATTGTTTCACAACTAAATTAAAATCTTTAAGCAACCTTTTCGCTAATATATAGTCTTATTAATACATATCATCAAAATAATAATAATTAAGCAACAAAATTTACTATTTTTGTAATAGAAAAATATAAGAAATATGAGAAAAACTTTATTCTTACTGTTTTCATTTTTGTTATTTAATGCAATAACTCATAGCCAGGTGGTAATAAACGAGTTTATGGCATCAAACATATACACAAATGCCGATCCGCTATTTGCAGAATATTCTGATTGGATAGAATTATATAATAATGGAGCTACCGATGTTGATATTTCCGGATATTATTTGTCTGATAATGTATTAATACCATTAAAATGGCAGATTCCTGTAGGAACAATTATTCCTGCAGGAGATTTTTTGCTTTTATGGGCAGATAGTTACGACACATTGTATCATGCAAATTTTTCATTAAGTGCATTAGGCGAACAAATATTTTTATACAACCCATTGGGAGTAATACTTGATTCTTTAACATATTTTGCTCAAGATGCTGAAATATCAATGGGGAGATATCCAAATGGTACAGGTAATTTTGAGTTTTTTGATATTCCTACTCCAAATAGCACAAATAATACACAAGCATATATTGGTAGGGCTATACCACCTGATTTTGTTTTGCAGTCAGGATTTTTTACATCAACTACAAGTGTTGAACTTATCCCAAATATTACCAACGATACAATTTATTATACATTAGACAACACATTGCCAACAGCAAGTTCTACCATGTATACCGGCCCAATAAGTATTACATCAACTACAGTAATACATGCTGTTTCAATAAGAAATGGATATATAAATAGCAAACCGGCAAGTTCAATTTATTACATTAATGTTAATCATCAATTACCTGTTTGGGCAATATTAACTGATCATGCTAATTTATGGGGTTCATCAGGATTGTACGATAATCCTTGGGGAACTACCTCCAAATGGGAGAGAGAAGTAATGAACAGATATTTTGTAAATGATACTCTTAGTTTTTCATTATATTCAGGATTAAGGATTCAAGGCGGTAATTCAGTTGGAATGGCAAAAAAATCGTTTCGCGAATTTTATAAGGGAGGATATGGCGATACACATTTAATTTATCCACTATTTACTTTTACGGGTGTTAATTCATTTAAAAATATTGTACTGCGTGCAGGATATGATGACGATGTTTCTACGGCAAGTGGTACACTTTTAAGAGACCCTTTGTCGAGTGATTTATATAGACTTAGCGGAGGCTTGGCATCATTAAGTGAGTGGTCTGTTCTTTATTTAAACAATAGTTTTTGGGGAGTATATAATGTGCGTGAAAGTATAAACGAATATTTTATTGAAGACCATACCGGTTATTCCAATTTTGACCTTATTAGATATACCAAAACAGGCTCAGAATTAAAATGGGGTGATTTTAACGATTGGCAGACTTTAACAAATTTTTTTAGTGCCAACGATTTTACTTTAGACCAAACTTATTACGATGCAGCCAATTTTATTGATATGGATAATTTCATAAATTTATTGGCATTTGTTCATTGTAGTCAATATAGAAGTTGGACATGGGGTTGTTTTGCTTTTAAAGAAAAGCAGCCAAATGCCAAATGGAGATGGACAATGTGGGATACTGATCAGGCTTATAAAACTCTTACGTGGAATGGTTTTACAGAGTATCAATATACCTATAATGAAAAGTGGAGTAATTTTATGCCTAAAGAACTTATAAAAAACAATATATTTAAGCGAAAACTGATAAACAGAACAGCAGATCTACTTAATACTTTATTTTTGCCAGATACATCAAATTTTCATCTTGATTCTCTTGCCTCCATTATTGACCCTGAAATGACTAACGAAACAGCACGCTGGGGTGCAAGCTATGCGACATGGCAAAGCAGGGTTGTTACACTAGGGAATTTTTTAAATTCACGACCTTCAAATGTAAGAAGTCAAATTTTAAGTTATTTTGCTTTACCTGCACAACAAACTATTGTATTAGATACGGTTGGACAAGGTTATATACATTTAAGCACAATAGATATTAAATATTTTCCGTGGACAGGAATTTATTTTGAAGATGTGATAATTGATATTACTGCAATTCCAAATCCGGGATACATTTTTGCAGGATGGAGTGATACAAGTTTAGCGGATACGTCTTTTGTTACTATAAATTTAACAAGCACATATAATCTTACAGCATACTTTATTGCCGATACTGCTCAACTTCAGCCGCTTGTGATAAATGAAATAAATTATAATTCATCTATTACATTCGATTCAAAAGATTGGATAGAAATATACAACCCAAATTCACAAGTAGTAGATATAAGTAATTGGGTGTTAAAAGATGATAACGATTTAAATATTTTTACATTTCCACTTAATACATTTATTGACAATTATGGCTATCTGATAGTATGCAAGGATACTATGAGTTTTATTGCATTAAACCCGCAAGTTCCTGATTATATCGGTAATTTTATATTTGGCTATGGGTCAACTTCTGATGTTGTTAGGCTTTTTGACGATACTAATACATTGGTTGATTATGTTGCATATTTTTCATATACTCCATGGCCTACAGAAGCCAACGGTTTTGGCCCTACTTTGGAACTAATGTACCCATATCTTAATAATGCTATATACACTAGTTGGGTTGCAAATACTGGATATTATGGAACACCTGGTGAACAAAATAGAATATTGAGTATTATTGAACAAAGCAATAATGAGCCAAATATTAATGTTTTTCCAAATCCGTTTAATGATAAAGCTTATATACAAATATTTACAAACAAAAAGGACAAGCCGATTATTGATATTTATAACATATCAGGAAGTAAAATAAAAACTATTTCAGAGCCAATGTCTTTTTCTGAAAATATTTTCATTTATGAATTGGATGCAGAAGATATTGAAGATAATGGTTTATATATTGTTAGAATAAATATTGGTAATGAAATTTATTATAAAAAAATTATATTGAGTTATGAGTAAAAGATTTTTATATGTATTTGTTTTTATAATTCTATCTGCTAGTAGTATTGCCCAAACTCCTTTGGTAGGAACTTTTGCAACCGATACAGTATTGCTGAGTAGTTTGTCCCCATATCTTATTAGTTCAAGTATATCAATAACTTCAGGTGCTACATTTGATGTTGAACCCGGAACAATTATATATTTAGATAATAGTATGTCAATTATTGTTAATAATGGAACACTTAATTTAAATGGAGGAATTAATGACAGTATTCAATTAATTAATAATAATACACAATGGAGTAGAATTTCAGGGCAAGATGCAAATATCAACATATCCTATTGTGTATTTAAAAATGCCAGTCAAATTTTATCAGCCAACAATGGTGAAGTTAGAATTGATAATTCTCGCTTTGATAGTATTACAGGTGGCGATGCTGTGGCTATTCATTATTCAGATACAGTAATAGTTCATAACTGTAATTTTGAAGGTGTAAAAAACACAGCAAAAATTGATTGTATTGATTGTGATGGTATTAGTTATGGATTATTTTATAATAATAGATTTACAAACTGGAATGACGATGCTATTGATATTGGAGTAAGTGCAACAAACATAATAATTTGTAATAATTATTTTGAGAATTGTGATTACGCAGTAAGTTTGGGTGAAAGTTCTGTTGCTGAAATTTACAGAAATTTAATGATTAGAAATAAAGGTGGGCTACAATCCCATACAGGAGCAATTATGACAGCATATAATAACACAATATATAATGCTATTTTTGGAATTCAATGTTTCCATGGGGGAACAGCAAATACAGGTGGTACAGCTTATTTAAGAAATATTATTTTTTCAAAATCCAAATATGCAGATTTTCAGGTACAAACATCATCTTTATTAGAGATTACTTATTCCAGTTCAGATATAGATACATTGCAAGGAACAGGGAATATTTTTGGATATCCTCAATTTGTTGACACATTAAATAATGATTTTCATCTTTTGGCAGGATCAATCTGTATTGATTCAGGAGACCCTGCTGACCCACTTGATACAAACGGAAATTTTATTGATATAGGTGCTTTTGAATATTATGATACTACTACTGTATATAATGAAGTTTTTAAAAATATTGATATTAATTTATATCCAAATCCTACAGTAGGAATATTTATAATTAAGGGACACGATATTAAAAGCATTGAAATTATTGATATTACAGGAAAACCTTTAAAAAATATTCAGTGTTGTCATAATTTAGAAGGTTTTAAAATTGATTTAAGCAATAATCCAAAGGGAATTTATTTTATTCGTTTAGCAAAAGAGGATTGTGTTATATTTAAAAAAGTGATATTGAATTAGTTTAACATATGAATTTAAAAGCAACCTTTAATATAATTATGAGTCTATAATAATAGAAGGCAAAAAATGAAAAATATAATTAGTCAACAATATAAAGCTTTAATAATACTTATTTTCATATTGTGTTTTAATGTGTCTTATTCTCAGGTAGAAACAGAAAATTCTTATTATGGCTATGATACAGAACTTGGTATAGACACAACAGGTATGAATTATGTGAAAAGTGGTAAATCAACAAGAGCTGTTTCTTATACTTTAAAAATTAATGAATTTCTTGCTGTTAATGGAACAATTAATCAGGACGGAGCAGGAGAATATGACGATTGGATAGAATTATACAACTATGGTATTGATGATGTAGATTTATTAGGAGTATTTTTTACCGATAATCTTTCAAATCCAACAAAATGGGAAATATCTTCAAGTTTGATAGTGCCAGCCGGTGGTTATTTAATTTTATGGGCAGATGAAGATATAGCTCAGGGGATTGACCATCTTGGATTTAAGCTGGAGGATATAGGCGAAGAAATAGGAATTTATACACCAGACAGTATTGTTTTAATAGATCAGGAAATTTTTGGCACACAGGTTTATAATATTTCAAAAGGAAGACAACCTGATGGTGGTGTAAATTGGAATTTTTTCGATACACCTACTCCTGGAGCTTCAAATATTACAACAGGAATGTTAAATATTGTGCCGAATCCAAATTTTTCGTTACTCGGTGGTTTTTATACAGACACTTTTTCAATAACATTAGATGTTGATACATCAGGAGCAACAATTTATTATACTACAGATGGTTCTACACCAAATCAAACATCTGCTGTATATATTACACCAATTTTTATTGATGTTACAAAAATTATTAGAGCAGTAGCTTATAAATCTTCATGTGTACCCAGTAGAGTTATTACTCATACATATTTTATGAATGTTTCTTCAACAATACCCGTTTTATCAGTTTCTTCAAGTACTTCAGATATTTGGGGGGCTAATGTTGATGTTTCAGTGCATGTTGAATATTTTGAAGAAGATGGAAGTCTTGGGTTTTCTATTGATGGCGGGACACAATCACATGGAAAATCTTCTCAGGCTCAGGAAAGTTTTAGGTTACATGCACGAACAATGTATGGAGATAAAGAAATTAATTATAAAATATTTGATAATAAAGAAACGGATTATTTTAAAAGACTTGTTTTTCGTAATGCAGGTAACGATGGACTATTTTATGGAAGTAGAGCCCATATGCGCGATGGAATAATAAATACAGTATTAATTAAAAGTAATACAACAACAAGTACATGTGGATATCAGCCGGTTAATGTATATATTAATGGTAATTATCATGCCATATATAATATTAGAGAAAGAATAGACAGATATTATATTGAAGGAACTCATGGCTATGATAGTGACTTGCCTATGGATATATTAGAAAGATGTTTTGGTGTTTCAAATCCAACTATTAATCATGATATTATTGAAGGTGATTGGGATGATTATAATATAGTTAGATTTTTTGCTGACACAGTTGATATAAGTATACCTGCAAATTATGATTTTCTTGAATCAAGAGTTCATGTTAAAGATTTTGCAGATTATTGGATGACAGAAGTATATTTTGGAAATTATGATTGGTTGTCAAATAATATTAAATTATGGAAACCTGATACCGTAGGAGGCAGATTTGGTTGGATTTTATGGGATGTTGACCATGGTTTAGGAATGCCATTTCCTACACCAACAGGAAATGCCAGTGATCCAAATTGGAACACTTTAGACTGGGGAACAGGAACCTTGACAGGAGACAGGCCATGGGGAGGTTACAACACAAAACTTATTCGTGGTTTGCTTGAATACCCAGAATTTAAAGATTATTTTATTATTAGGTATGCAGATTTATTAAATTCATATTTTTCACCCGATTCTATAACTACTATTATAGATTCACTGGAGAATTATTTAGCTCCTGAAATACCACAATATGTTGCAAAATGGGGAAGTTCTTTTTCTAACTGGCAAGCTGCTGTTCAGGCATTAAGAACCTATGTTTCTGCTAGGAGGGGGTTTGTAAGACAACATATTAAACTTCAGTATTCATTAAATGATATGATTACTTTAGATTTAACTTGTATCCCGGAAGATGCAGGAATTATAAATTTAAACACAATTACACTTTCTAATTTTCCCTGGACAGGTGATTATTATTCAGAAATGGCAAATACTATTGAGGCTATTGCAAAACCGGGTTACGAATTTGTTGGTTGGATAGGTTCTTTAGAAGATACTTCTTATATAACAATTTATCCTGATACAAATGTTAGTTTAACTGCATTATTTCAACCAATAACACTTCCTGCCGATACAAGCATTGTTATAAACGAAATAAACTATAATTCATCAGCATCATTTGATACTGATGACTGGGTTGAGTTTTACAATGCATCTTTAGTTGATATTTACATGGGTAATTGGATATTTGAAGATGGTGGCGGTAATACATTTGAATTCCCTATAGGATTTATATTACAAACAGATGATTATATTGTTTTGTGCAGTGATACTAATAAATTTAAATTGTTTTATCCAAACATAAATAATATTATTGGAAATATGGAATTTGGATTGAGTGGTGCAGGGGAGATAATCAAGTTGTACGATTTCAATAGTGTTTTAACTGATTATGTTCCATATGATGACAATTTCCCATGGCCAACTGAACCTGATGGCAACGGGCCAACACTTGTTTTAAAATCGCCATATTTGAATAATTCAATTGCAAGCAGTTGGGAATCAAGTGGACTTACACATGGTTCACCAGGTACGGCAGATTCGTTATTTTCAGATTTAACAACTAATATTACCGAAAAGCCACAAATTATTGTTTATCCCAATCCTGCTAATTATTCAATAAATTTTTATATGTCATTAAATAAATATCAAAATATAAAAATATCATTATTTGATATGCAGGGCAGAAAAGTAGCCGATATTTATAATGAAAAAATTAAAAAAGGAGAAACAATAATTTCTTATAATATTGAGAATAAGATTATGCCTGGAATTTATTTATACAAATTCGAAACTGATAATTATTTTCAAACAAAAAAACTGATTATTACAAAATAGAATTATAATTTTCAATTATTTTATCAGCTAACACAGTAGCCGTTTTATATTTTGATTCTTTTGTTAAACCTGCAATATGTGGCGTTAGTATAACATTTTTTGCCTTACATAAATAATTAAAATCTTCGGAGTTTTTATTGCTAAATAAGTTTTCAAAAGTATGGCTTTCATATTCCATAACATCAAGGCAAACTCCTTTAACTTTACTTGTTTTCAGATTTTTAATTAAATCTGAAGTATTAATAATTTTACCCCTCGAAGTATTAATAATGTAAATATTATTTTTAAATTTATTTATAAATTTATCATTTACAAGATATTCTGTTTCCTTAGTTAATGGAATATGAAGACTTAAAACATCGGCATTATTAAATATGTCTTCCATGTTTGTTTCAATTACATTTTCAGAACTATAATTATTTTTATATTTATCGTAAGCCAATATTTTAATATTAAATCCTTTTAATTTTTCAGCAAATGCCGAACCCGTATTTCCATAACCAATAATACCTATTGTTATATTATTAAGTTCAATCCCTCTGTTTATTTCCCTGTTCCAAATTCCTGACCTAAGTTCATAATTTGAAATATTTATATTATGAAATAAAGATAACAGCATTCCAATTGCATGTTCACTAACAGCATTGCAATTACCTTCAGGAGAATTAAAACAACTTATTTTTTTTTCAGAAGCATAAGTAACATCAATATTTTCAAGTCCAGAGCCTACTCTTCCAATAAATTTTAATTTAACAGCTTTATCAATAATATTTTCATCAATTATTATTTTATTACGTACTATAATGCCATCATAATTAGCAATAATATTTTCTATCTCTTGCAATAGAATATTTGGTTTGTAATCGCAAATAAACCCTGCTTTTACTAATTTTTCTATTAGTACATTGTGTATAGAATCGATAAGTAGTATCTTAATTTGCATTATAAATATTATTTCCTGTCAAAAAATGGATTTTTTGATGTTGCTGTTAAAGCAACTCCAAAAATTATCTTAAACTCTTTATCAAAAATATTTAAAGAATCAACCGCTTGTCCAATAGTGTACATTATACGATTATCAACTCTATTATCTGATGCAATACCAACTGCGGAACCTAAAGCTATCCCAATATCAATTGTATTAAACGCACATGGTACTTCTTTAAATTTGTTTTTGGAATTACAATCTTTAAAACCGCATAAGCCACAATTCAAATTTATTGCATTTACTTTTGCAGCAATAAGAAATATAACAGGTGATAAAAGAATATTCTCTGCGTCACGAATAAAGAATGTTTGTTCTTTTTTATTCCCAATTTCTTTCATTTTGTCAGATATTTTCTTAATATCTTTTCCTGTTACAAGTTTAATTTCAATATTATTATGCCCGCGTCCTTTTGGTGCTGTACGGGCAGCTATTGCCATTTTTTCGGCAATTGCAATTAATGTTTTTTCGTTAATTTCATTTTCAGATATTACAGACATATTATAATATTTTAAATTTTAATAACAGGGTTTAAAATTAGGAAAAATATTTTAGATTTGCCGTAAATATAATTTAAGTGGACAATCAATTATTATATAAAATAGCCATTAGTTTCATTCCTAAAATAGGTCCTGTAAACGCAAAAAAGTTAATTGCTTATGTTGGGAGTTTAGAGGGAGTATTTAAAGAAAAGAAAAGAATATTGGTTAAAATTCCGGGCATAGGCGAAACGCTTGCCAAAATTATTATTAAAAATAATGTTATTGAAGAAGCTAAAAGAGAAATAGAATTTATTAATAAATATAATTTAAAAACATACTTCTTTTTAGATAAAGATTATCCAAACAGGTTAAAAGAGTGTTATGATTCACCTATTTTATTATACATGAAAGGAGATGTCGATTTAAATAACTCTAAAATAATAAGCATTATTGGAACAAGAAAAGCAACAGATTATGGGAAGTCAATATGTGATAAGCTGATTACAGACATAAAAGCAAGAGGGCATAATCCGGTAATTGTTAGCGGCTTGGCTTATGGCATAGATATTCAGGCACACAAATCTGCATTAAATAACAATTTTAAAACCATAGCAGTTTTAGGACACGGTTTAAATTTAATATATCCGGTTGCACATAGCAGTGTTGCTAAAGATATTATTAAAAATGGAGGATTACTTACTGAATTTAAATCTAATTCAAAAAACGATAAAGGTAATTTTGTAAGAAGAAACAGAATAATTGCAGGGATATCTGATGCAAGCATTGTTGTAGAATCTGCAAAAAAGGGAGGAGCATTAATTACTGCAGATATTGCAAATTCATATAACAGAGATGTATTTGCATTTCCGGGAAAAATAAATGATAAATATTCCGAAGGTTGTAACAGGCTCATAAAATCACATAAAGCAGCATTAATAGAATCTGTTGAAGATCTTGAATATATTTTGGGCTGGGAACAAAATAAAAAGCCAAAAGCAATTCAAATAAAAATATTTAATGAGCTTTCTGAAGAAGAAAAACTTATTGTTGACTTATTGAAAAAAGACAATAAATTAAATATTGATATAATTAGAATTAAAACCGAATTATCAATAAGCAAAATTTCCGCCTTACTTTTAAATTTAGAATTTAATGGCATTGTAAAGAGTTTGCCGGGGAAAGTTTATTGTTTAATGTAATAAATTGTTCAATTGTTATAAATTTTTAGCCCGCAATACTAATTGTTTTTAGTAAATCAAAATTAATTATTTCTATACCTGATTGAACAATTTTGATAATATTATCTTTTTTAAATTCAGATAAGATTCTAACAGTGCTTTCATGAGATATACCTGTCATGTTAGCAATATCTTTTCTTGTAATTATATTACTTATTAAACTATTTTCAAACACATTTTTTGAAAGGTATAATAAAACTTCAGCTATTTTTCCATGCGACTGTTTGGTTGCAAGATCTGACATTTTATTGTAAAGATTCTCAATATTACTACAATACCAACTCATTATATTGCTCGAAAATTCCTGATTATAAGCAATTAATTGTTTAAATTGGTCTATATCTATTAAATAAACGGAAGAAGATGTTAATGAAACTGCTGAAAAATGGTAATAACCTGTTCCAAAAAGTTCTGAAAGTCCTATAAATGCAAAAGGTTTGGTAATTTTGAAATTGTATGTTTTTTTATTATTATTTTCGATTGATGCTTTTACATATCCATCTGAAAGTAATATAATATAAGTTGCAAAAGAGCCTTGTTTACAAATTGTTTCTCCCTTATTAAAATTCAATTTTAGATTAAGTATGTTATCAATATCATTATTATTTAAAGATTGAAATTTAAGCCAATTTTTAAGCTCTTGTAATGAAGGATTATTATTTTGTTTTTTTTCGGTTTTTACTTCAATTTTTTCACTTAAATTTTGGTAACTAATAAAATTACTTATTTTTTGAGTTATTGAATTTAATAATTTTTGTTCTTCAGGTAAAAAAACTCTTTGATTTTTTATTGGCTTAGTATAGCATACAATTATTTTTCCAATTATTTTATTATTTATAACGATATTTGATTTTTGTTTTAAAATTGAAGTATTAAAATTGCTAGTTTTGCAATGAATGTCATTACATTTTATTTCTGCAGCACAAATATCATTAAATCTCCATCCTTTAGGTATTACATTAACTATTTTATCTAATACATCTTTAAGAGGTTCATTAATATCTTTTAAAGTTTCATCAACCAAATAAAGGCAGTTCAATTCTTTTGCCCTCTCAACAAGATCTTTATTAGAATATTTATTGTTTATTTTATTCATATATAATTCTAATAATTTCTATAAAATATAATTGCCAACAAATATTGAATTACATAAAACCACTTTGCAAAAATAAAGATAATTTTTACATAAAATAATATTTTGAAACATACATTATGATATTTAACAAAGTTTGCATTGATAAATCTCAATGTGAAAATGGATATTTTAGATGCTGCTTTTTTTTGCTGCAATCTTAAAACGTCATTACTTTGTATAATAAAATTATATTAATATTATTAATTAAAAATATATAGCTATGGATATAGATAAAATAATGAACGAACTGGAAAAAAAGAATTCCGGTGAGGTTGAATATCTTCAATCAGTTCACGAAGTTCTTGAATCTATCGTTGACGTAGTTAACGAAAATCCTCACTTTGAGGCAGCCGGTATTATTGATAGGTTAATTAATCCGGATAGAGTGATAATGTTTAAAATTCCTTGGGTAGATGATGAAAGCAAGGTGAATGTAAATAAGGGATATAGAGTTCAATTTAATAATTCTATTGGACCATATAAAGGAGGATTAAGATTTCACCCAAGTGTAAACTTGAGTATATTAAAATTTCTTGGTTTTGAACAAATTTTTAAAAATAGTTTAACAACTCTTCCAATGGGAGGTGGCAAAGGAGGTTCAGATTTTAATCCAAAAGGAAAATCAAATGGAGAAATTATGAGGTTTTGCCAGTCTTTTATGTTAGAATTATGGAGAAATATAGGTCCTGATACAGACGTACCTGCAGGTGATATTGGAGTAGGAGGGAAGGAAATTGGATTTTTATATGGGATGTATAAAAAGTTAACAAGAGAACATATAGGTGTGCTAACAGGAAAAGGCTTAAATTGGGGAGGTAGTTTAGTTCGTCCTGAAGCTACAGGATTTGGTGCAATATATTTTGTGGAAGAAATGTTGAATATGATAGATGAATCAATAAAAGGAAAAATAGTTACTGTTTCAGGTTTTGGTAATGTTGCCTGGGGTGCTGTAAAAAAAGTAAGCGAATTAGGAGGGAAAGTTGTTACACTATCTGGTCCTGATGGATATATTTATGATTCAAAAGGAATAAGTGAAGAAAAAATTGATTATATGTTAGAATTAAGAGCTTCTAACAATGATATTGTAAAGCCATATACTTATGAATTCCCAGAAGCCAAGTTTTTCCAAGGAAAAAAACCATGGGAAATAAAATGTGATATTGCACTTCCATGTGCAACTCAAAATGAGATAAATGAAGATGATGCTAAACAATTGGTTGCCAATAACACAAAATTAGTTGCTGAAGTATCAAATATGGGATGTACTCCAGAAGCAGTTGAATTATTCCAAGAAAATAAAATATTATTTGCCCCTGGAAAAGCTGCTAATGCAGGTGGTGTAGCAACTTCGGGTTTGGAAATGTCGCAAAATTCTTTAAAAATGAAATGGTCTGCTGAAGAAGTAGATATTAAATTGCATGAAATAATGAGAAATATACATAGTGCTTGTGTAGAATATGGTAAAGATGACGAAGGATATATTGACTATGTAAAAGGAGCTAATGTTGCAGGATTTCTCAAAGTTGCAAATGCAATGCTTGATCAGGGTATTATTTAATTAATACTATAAACGTGATCCATACGTGGAAAGAGCTGTCTCAAGGGACAGCTTTTTTTATGCTTGTTTATAAATAACTCCCTTTCCTTTTTTCCCATCTACTTTCACAACCAGAGGTTTTGGAAAACAGATATGCCTTATATACTCATCTTCATATTCAGATTTACAATTTGTTAAATAATCTATATCATAAAATCCATCATTAATATGTGGATTAATTGTGAAATAACCCACTCGAAAAGATGTTAAATTCTGAAAAAAATGTGTGCCTTGGCTGGGGTCAATACGATAATCTTTAAGTCCGGATTCTACAATAATTCTTGCTGCTGTTATTTGTCCCCACTTAACGGGTATTCCTAAATTTGGATCGCTACTTCCCCATCTTCCTGGTCCTATTAATATGTAATTTTTATTTTTATTTTGAAACTCATTATTCAGATTATCAATTTTTTCAACAATTTTATTTGTCTTAAGACTGTTAAAAGATTCTGGCTTTACATAAATAATATCTTGTAAATTTCTATATTCCCCATTACCAAGAGAAGAATTTGAAACAATTATTGTTTCACTATTTTCAACATTATCAAGATTAATATTTGTTCCTTGTTCATTATCAATAATTGGTCTGATTTGAAGAATATTAAAAATACTTTGTCCGGTTTTCATAGAATTTAGATTTACTGCAAACTCAATTTCTATCGGATTATTCATTTCTTCTTGTCCAATTTTTAAAAATATATTAATTATTTCTGCAAGAGGAAATACATCATAATTTAAAATATTTGAAAAAGTTAATATTTTCTTTCCATTATCTGATGTACCGTCTCTCAAAATATTATTCTCAAAATCATAGGTAGAGGCTATATGTTTTAACGATTTATCTTTCTCTGCATCTTTAATTTTTAATTTAATGATATTTATACCATCATTTGTAGAACCAATAAAGTTATTTATGTTTAAATCTAAAGCATAGAATTGCTTTTGTGTCTCTTGCAGAGCCATTTCGGGAGATGACAACTGTAAAACTTTTTTTGGATAAACAGGTGAAAAACGTAAAGATTGACCACCCTCAACAATATGTTTCCCTAATCCTAAAGCAATGTTTGCAATGCCATCTTCGGATTTTTCAGGCTTAATAGGATAAAAATTAATAGACCGTGCTGTACCTGATATATTTGGATAAAATCGATTTTCATATTTTGTACCACATACCTCTTGAAGAACAATTCCCATTTTTTCTTCATCTATTACATTAGATGTAGCTGTCATATATGCTTTGCTTTCTTTGAAAAAAACCGAAGCATAAACACTTTTAATAGCAATACTTAATTTTTCAATCATTACTATTTCAGATTCAACCTTTGGTATCATATATGTAGAATACACTCCTGCAAAAGGCTGATAATACGAATCTTCAAGGAGACTTGATGATCTGATAGCTATTGGATTTTTCAGAACAGATATAAATGAATATAAATCTTTATGAATTCTAAATGGTAATGGAGCATCAATAAAAGCCATTAAAATATCTTCATCATCTTTATCTGAAAGACCAATCTTGTATAAGTTGTTGGTTTCCATAAACTCATCAAAAATATCGGTACACAAAACAACGGTTCTTGGAATTTTAATAGCTACATTCTTAAATCTTTCAAATATTACATTTCTTTTTATAAACGAATCAATAAAAGCCAGCCCTCTGCCTTTTCCGCCAAGAGAGCCATCTCCAATTCTGGCAAAAGAAAGATATTCATCAAATTGCTCTCTGCAAAATGTTGCAATAACACCTTTGCCTTTAATCATTCTATATTTGGCTATATTATCAAAAATAAAATATTTTATTTGCTCAATTGTTTCAAAATCGTTTGAATTTACCTGCTGAAAAACTTTTGCAATTGGGAACAATGCCCTGGCATTAAGCCATTTTGAATAATGGTTTTTATTTATATGAAATTCAACAGATTCATCAGGTATTTGAAAAATTATTTTTTGTAATGATTGTAAATCACTTGCTCTATTGATTTCTTTGAGAGATATTGGGTCAATAAAAACAAAATCTCCAAATGCAAAATTATGTACAATAAAATCCCTTAGTTCAATAGATAATGTTTTTGAATATTTATGAAGAAATCCTACATTAAGTTCTTTTGCAAGAATTTCGTTTTTCTTATCAGAAGATTGCAACAATATTGGCATAAGCTTATCTTCTTTTTTTATTTTCTTTACAAACCTGCCGCCTGCAAGTTTATCTTTTTTGCCGTTTCTATTAAATGAAACATCAGATATTATTCCTAGAATATTATTTTTATATTTTTCCCATATTGATATCGCTTCTTCATAATTATTTGCCAATAAAATTTTAGGTCTTCCTCGCATCCGCAACATTTTTTGATGCTCATTTAAGCCTTCTGTCATTAATTCTTTAGATTGCTTAAAAATAATTTTATACATGTTTGGTAAAAAACTTGAATAATAACGAATAGAATCTTCGACAAGAAGAATTGCCTGTACACCAACATCGTTAATGTCGTGTTCGGAATTCATTTTATCTTCAATAAGTTTTATAATAGCGAGAAGAATATCTGAATTCCCAAGCCAGCAAAATTTGTAATCAATTGCACTTGTGTTTTCTTTATTTAATTTCAGCGAAACTTCCCTTGAAAAAGGCGTTAATACAACAATAGGTATATCTTGATATTTATTTTTTATATACAATGATAGCTTGAAAGGATCCATTCCGCCAACACTAAGCATATTAATTATTAATTCTACATTTTCTTCTTCAAGAATTTGAAAAGCTTCTTTTGCAGTAGAGGCTTGAATAAATTGTGGAGGATATCTAAGATTTAAAGAGACATATTCCATAAAAATCTGTTCATCCACTCTGCCATCTTCTTCAAGAATAAAGGTGTCGTATTTGCTGCAAATTAAAAGAATACGATAAATCCTTTTTTTCATAAGCGAAGAAAAAGATGTTTCTTCAAAAAAATAACTTAGCATACTTGGTGATTCCATAATTCTAATCAATTAAATAAGCATTCTAGTTGCATGCTCCGGGTTTTCTATATTAAATTTTACTATTGCAAGTTCTTGTTTATCATAAGTTGCGGAAAAAATATGTGTTTTTTTAATTTTTTGAGACCATTTTCCGGTAATTGAAGATGATTCATGAACATGTCCATGCAAAGTAATGTATGGTTGTTTTGTCTCAATAAATTGTTTTATTGCAATACTACCAATATGAACATCTATAGGAACATGATCTACGTATTTACCATCAAGAGCAGCTCTATCCAAATTTGTTTGATAAGGTGGAGAGTGAAACAAAAAAATTGATTTTGATAAGTCCTGATTTTCTGAAATAATATCTAAATCCTTTTTAATAGTTGAATATTCCATTTCGTATTTGCTAATTTTATAAGAACGATAACCTTCTGTTGGTGCTACGCAACCGGGGTCAATATAACGAGAAACATCATATTTTTCCCAATCTTTTAATAAAAAAGGGCTTGGAGGTATAAATGAATATCCAAATATTGAATATTCTCCATAATTAACTTTTTTATTATGGATATACTCACAAAGCTTTTTTTGTTCTGCTTTAATAAGGGCTTCTTCGTATGTTCGAGGATCATCATTTCCTAAAATTATATAAATATTAGGGTATTTTTCTTTAAGAGCATTTTTTGTTTTAAGCAATTTTTTGGCTATATAATCTGTAATAAACTCATTAAAATTATTGTTTTTGGAATATGGCGAAGGTGTAATATCGCCTCCAATAAACACAATTGATGGTTTTTCTTTTTTGATTTGAAAAATTAATTTTTCAAATTTTTCTACACTTCCATGCAAATCAGAAATAAAAAAGCATACTCCCATAAAAGATTATTTATTTAATTTTCAAAGCTCTTGCTGCGTCAGTTACAGCATTTATTTTAATTGCATAACTTGTTTTGTTTTTTATATCCTCATCAGTTATTATATGCAAATCAATTAAACCATTTTGGATTTTATATTCTGTAAAATTATAATTTATTTCTGCCAAACAAAGACTCCATCCTTCAATCCATATTTTTAATTCGTCAATTTGCTTTTTTGTACCTTTCGAATATATTAACAAATCTATATCGCTACATGGTCCTGCTGTTGCATTTTTTGTGCTACCCATAATGTATATTCCTGCAAGACCAAACCTGTCAAGATCAGTATTTCTTGCAATATTTTCTGCCATTTCTAATCTCCATTTCCAATGAATTTCCGATTTTGGATCCGAGCATTTATTTATCATTTAAAAATATTTATTTATTTATATGTAATTACAGCTATTCGTTTTTTTCCATCCATTTTTATTGATAATGGTTTTTTAAAACTTACATGCCTAAAATATTTTGTTTTAGATATAAGTTTTTGTTTTTCCAATATATCATAATGTATAATACTTTTTGATTGTTCGGGCTGAATAGTTAAGTATCCAACACCCATTGAAGTAACATTATGAAAAAAGTGCGAACCTAAGGAAGCGTCTAATGGAAAATCTTTTAAACTAGTTTCAACAATTACTTTAGCATTAGAAATTTGTGGCCATGTTACAGGAATACCAAGAAACCTATCACGTGTACCCCATCTTCCAGGTCCGATTAGAATATATTTTTTATTGCTTTTAACCATATTATCATTTATTTCTTTAATCTCATTTGCCATTTGAACAGTGTCCATTTTATCAAAAAGATTATTGTCGAGATAAATAATATCATGGATATTCTCTATAGCTCCATTACCCATGCCTTTTTCTGCAAATAACAATATTTCATCTTTATTCAGATCATCAATATTTATTTGATAATCGTCGGCATTACCAATCAATGGTTTTATTTGCAATAAATAAAAAGATGCTTTGTAATCTTTGTCTTTATTTAAATCAATAGCAAATTCAATTTCTACGGGTGTTCCAAGTGCCTCTTTTACAGTATTGAGGATGATCTCTATTGTTTCGGCAAGAGGAATATAATTATATTTCAAAATATTTGCAAAATCAACTATTCTTGGTCCATAGCTGTCAAGTCCCGGTATTATTCTATCATTATGGTTATCATAAACAGATACACAATGTTTTAATGTATTATGCTTTTCAGCTTCAGAAATTTCAAGTTTTATTAAGCTTGCATTTTCACCATCAATTAAATTTGGATTATTATTTGATAAATTAACAGCATAAAATTTAACTTGTGAATTTTTTAATTGGTCTTTTAATGAGTTAATTTTAACATCAGGGTATTTTGGTGAAAATCGAAAAGCACTTTCTCCTCCAACAACATATTTCCCCAGTCCAATTGCTATAATTGAAAAACCCTCTTCAGGTTTCATATATCCCACAGGATAATAATTGTATGATTGCGCAACTCCACTAATATGTGGATAGTAAACATTTTCATATTTATTTCCAACAACTTCCTGTATAATAACAGCCATTTTTTCTTCTTCTACTTTATAGTTAATAGCTTTTATATAACCTGTTGCAACATCAGAAAATACAGAAGCATAAACTAATTTTATAGCATTAGATAATTGTTCTAATCGTATTTCAATATCAGGGTGATTATTTGGTAGTTTATATGTTTCGAATATTCCTGCAAAAGGTTGCGATAATGAGTCCTCAAATAAACCTGATGATCTTACTGCTATTGGCACATTAATTTTTTTAAGGATTTTTCTTAATCGCTTCATTAAATTCTTTGACAGAGGTGCATTAATAAAGTGTTTTTTTATTTCATAATAATTTTTTTCTTCGGAAATAATATTTATTAATTCATTATTAGTCATAAAAGACTCAAACTCGTTAGTGCCAATAATTGATGTTTTTGGTGTTTTTATATTAATTCCATCAATAAATTGTTCAACATTAAAATCATAAATTAGGTTATTAATAAAAGACAGACCTCTTCCTTTGCCTCCTAAAGCTCCTGGTGCCAAACTAAGAATATTTGATTCATCATTTATTAAGGATTCATCAAACGGAATTACTTTCCCCTTCTTTTTCTCATGTTTTAGTGTTTGGATAGCATTAATTAAAAACTCCCTCAATTCTTTAATTGAATCAAAATCAGTTTCTCGCATTGGATGAAGCAACTTGGCAATATGTATCTCACCTCTAGCCATTAACCATTGAGAAAAGTGATTTCTTTGAGCATGAAACTTTAATGATTCATCGGGAACACTTTTAAGTTTTATTTCAAATTCTTGCAATGAATTTACTGTTACTATTTCTCTACCATTTTTATTTCTGTAAATAAATTTACCAAATCCAAGATAGTAATTAATAAAACTCTTAATTTCTTGTTCAAGAGAAACAGAATTTTTATCAATATATGATACTTCTAATTTATGAGCTAAATGTAAATTTTCAGTGTCTGAAGATTGTATTATTGTTGGTAAATCAGGTCTTTCACTACGAATTTTTTTAACCAATAATTCTCCTGCATTTTTTTTATTTTTCCCTTCAATTTTAAATTCCATGTCTGAAATTAGACAAATAATATACTCTTTATATTCATTATATATATATATAGCTTCTTCATAATTTGATGCGAGTAATATTTTTGGTCTTGCACGTAGTTTAAGAACTTTTACAAATTCATCAGTATTTACTTCATCAATCAAGTTTTTTGTTTGTTCAAATATGCTTTTGTATAACAGAGGCAAATATTTAGAATAATATCGTATAGAATCTTCTACTAATAATATTACTCCTATCATTCCAATATTTGTATCATTTTTCACATTAATTCTATCTTCAAGTAATTTTACTATTGTGAAAAATATACTTGAATCACCATTCCATACAAAAATTTTATCTATTAAAGTAGTATCTAATTTATTGTCAATATAAGCAGGTAAGTCACTATTACTGTTCAATAATAAAAATATTTGCAAGTAATTAAATTCTTTTTTAATTTTTTCACTTATTTCTATTGGTCTGGATGTATCAGAACCTTGCATAATAATAACTAAGTCGAATTGTTTTTTTTGTAATTGTTCAATAGCATCATTTGTTGATGATACTCCTGTAATTCGGGGCATTGATGTAAGGTTTAACTGCTGATGTTTTCCTAACATTTGTTCCATAAATCGTCCTTCTTTTTCAATGCTATAAGCATCATAAAGAGTTGCAACAAGTAATATCTCTTTTACTTTGAAAGGCATTAAATCATGAAAAATGTCCCTGTTTGAATTATGTTTATTAAGAAATTGTTGAAGTAATTTTTTATCAAATGTTTTAATTTGCTTTTTATCAATAAATACTTGTTTTGTTGCTGGAGTCAGAGAAGTTGTATGCTTAATTATTTCTCGTCCTTTATAGCTATTCAGATAACCACAAATAATTTCAGACAGATTGTTTATTAGGTCTCTCTCTTCCTTTAAAAAAGGTCCTTCGTCAAATTGAGAAAATTCTGCGAGATAAAAAACGTCAATTCTTCCTTTTTTATTATCAATTGATGTAAATTCTTGCGACAATATCCATTGTGTTGCTTTAAAGTTTTTTGTTTTATATTGTTTTCCGTCAAATATTATTCTGGCAATAGTATATTGAGGATATTGCCATGCATCCGGAATATAATCACAAATTTGTTGTAATGTTTCATTTATTGGTTTACCATATTTAACAATTTTTGTTGTTTTATTAATACATGCTAATTCCTTAAGTCTTTCTGTATTTTCAGCAATTAGTTTTTTGTATGTACTTGAATTATTCTCTTGTTTCATATGTTTATAATTTATGTCTCTTTCACATTCTGTTTTTTTCGCAAGTTAATAATAAACAAGAATTATTAGTTAATTTTTTAATGTATATATCAGGTGTAAAATTAATGTTGTATAACACCAAGTTGAATAACGATATTTCTTTATTTTTTTTTAAAAAAGTATTATGTTTGTTCTAATTTTTAAATTTAATATTAATCATTTAAAAAGTAAAAATAAAATGGATCCACGTTTAGAAAAATTTATGGCTTATATTAAAGCTAAAAATCCTGGTGAAAAGGAATTTCATCAGGCAGTATTGGAAGTTACAGAATCATTGTTTCAATTCATTGACGAAAACCCAAAATACAAAGGAACAAAAATTCTTGAAAGATTAGCTGAACCAGAAAGAGTAATTATGTATAGAGTACCTTGGTTAAACGACAAAGGTGAAGTTGAAATAAACAGAGGTTTCAGAATTCAAATGAATAGCGCAATTGGACCTTGTAAAGGTGGATTACGTTTTCACCCTAGTGTAAACTTAGGTATTTTGAAATTTCTTGCTTATGAACAAGTATTCAAAAACAGTTTAACTACATTACCTATGGGTGGTGGTAAAGGTGGTTCTGATTTCGATCCTAAAGGAAAATCAGACAATGAAGTAATGAAATTTTGTCAAAGTTTCATGTTAGAATTACAACGTCATATTGGTCCGGATACTGATGTGCCTGCCGGTGATATTGGTGTTGGTGGACGTGAAATTGGTTTTATGTTTGGACAATATAAAAGAATTAGAAACGAATTTACAGGAGTACTTACAGGAAAAGGCAGAAATTGGGGTGGTAGTTTAATTCGTCCTGAAGCAACAGGTTATGGTAACGTATATTTTGCTCAGGAAATGTTAAAAACTCGTGGTGACAGTATGAAAGATAAAACAGTTGCAATTTCCGGTTCAGGTAATGTTGCTCAATATGCAACTGAGAAAGTTACCCAGTTAGGTGGAAAAGTTGTTACATTATCAGATTCATCTGGTTACATTTATGATCCAGAAGGAATTAATGCTGATAAATTAGCTTTCGTAATGGAACTTAAAAATGTTAAAAGAGGTAGAATTAAAGACTATGCAGACAAGTTTGGTTGTGAGTTTAAAGAAGGTCGTCCTTGGGGAGTTAAATGTGATGTTGCATTACCATGTGCTACTCAAAACGAAATTGACGCTAATGATGCAAAAGCATTAATGGAAAATGGTTGTTTATGTGTTTCAGAGGGAGCGAATATGCCTTCAACTCCAGAAGCTGTTGAGATATTTATTGAAAATAAAATACTTTATGGTCCTGGCAAAGCAGCTAATGCAGGTGGTGTATCAGTTTCAGGTCTTGAAATGTCACAAAACTCATTAAGGTTTTCATGGTCAAGTGAAGAAGTTGATGAGAAATTATTAAGTATCATGAAATCGATCCACGAAACTTGCGTAACATACGGAAAAGAAGCTGACGGTTTCATTAACTATGTTAATGGCGCTAATATTGGTGGATTTGTTAAAGTTGCAGATTCTATGTTAGATATGGGGTTAGTATAAGCTTTAATATTTTATTATATAAAAGGGGCATATGCCCCTTTTTTTATGCTTAATTTTGCAATATGAATTTTATTGATACACATGCACATTTATATCTTTCTGCTTTTGATGAAGACAGAAATAAAGTAATTGCAAGAGCTATTGAAAATAATGTAAAAAAAATACTTTTGCCCAATATTGATAGTAGTTCTGTAAAAGGTATGTTAGACTTATGTAATGATTTTCCCGATAATTGTTTTCCAATGATAGGTTTTCATCCTACATCTGTAAAAAAAGATTTTAAAAAAGAGCTTGATAATCTTGAAGCTCAATTAAAAAGTAAAAATTTTATAGCTATAGGAGAAACAGGTATTGATCTATATTGGGATAAAACCTTTTTAAAAGAACAAATTATAGCTTTTAAAGAACAAATTGAATGGGCAAAGCTTTTTAATCTGCCAATTGTTATTCATACTAGAGATTCATTTAAAGAAGTATTTAAAATATTGGATGAAGTTAATGATGAAAAATTAAATGGAGTATTTCATTGTTTTTCCGGCAATATTGAAGAAGCCAACAAGGCAATTTCTTATGGTTTTAAGCTCGGAATTGGTGGAGTTATTACATTTAAAAATTCAAAACTTGTTGAAGTAGTTGGAAATATTGATATTAAACATATAATATTAGAAACGGATGCTCCATTTTTATCACCTATGCCATATAGAGGCAAAAGAAATGAAAGTTTATATATTAATATTATTGCAGAAAAAATTTCTGAACTTTATAACGAAAAAATTGAAATAATTGCCGAAGCTACAACTCAAAATGCAGAACAACTTTTTAAATTGTAAATATATTATAATAACAATATTAGAATTAAATATGATTTAATATTTTATTTGTAAAATAAGCATATTCCCAATTTCTTAAAAAATAATATTAAATCTTATTTTTTGAGTTAAATATTTTTTGTAATTTAGCGGCTCAAAATTATGTTCTTTTTGTATTTAATAACTCGTAATATGTTTGAGGAGAGGTGACCGAGTGGCTTAAGGTGCACGCTTGGAAAGCGTGTGTATGGCAAAACTGTACCGGGGGTTCGAATCCCTTCCTCTCCGCGGATTTATAACATAGAGTTAATTTAACTATTTATATAACTTTTAATTAATTAAATTTTAAAAACAGATCATGAAAAAATTATTTGTATTAATAACTGTTTTAGTGATGCTTTTATTTGCATCTAATTTGTTTGCTCAAGTGGAAGAAATTGAAGAAATAGATCTTCCGGATACAGAACAGATAGATGATTCAAATGCAGTAGCTGAAGATGAGGTTGCAGAAGATGCGGCTGTTGAAGAAGCTGCAACTGATGTTGAAACAGGTACAACTATGCATCAAAAAGTTAAGAAACTTTTTATAGAAGGTGGTGCTACATTTATGAGCTTTGTGTTGCTTTGTTTAATTCTTGGTTTAGCATTAGCTATTGAAAGAATTATTTATTTAAGCCTTGCTTCTACAAACACTGAAAAACTTTTAAAAGGTGTTGAAGATGCAATTGAAACAGGAGGCATTGAAGCTGCAAAAGAAGTATGCAGAAACACAAAAGGACCGGTTGCAAGTATATTCTATCAAGGATTAGACAGATTTGATGCAGACGACCCTAACAGTATTGAAACAGTTGAAAAATCAGTTGTTGCATACGGAGGTGTACAAATGGGATTACTTGAAACAAATCTTACCTGGATTGCATTATTTATTTCTCTTGCTCCTATGCTTGGGTTTATGGGAACTGTACTTGGTATGATATCTGCTTTCGATTCAATCGAAATAGCAGGAGATGTTTCTCCTTCATTAGTTGCCGGAGGTATAAAAGTTGCCTTGATTACAACGGTTTCAGGTTTGGTTGTCGCAATGATACTTCAGGTTTTTTACAATTATATTATTTCAAAAATTGACGGTATTGTTAACAAAATGGAAGATGCATCTATTACCTTAATAGATATTTTAGTTAAATCTAAGCTTAAAAAATAAAAATTATGGATAGTTCATTATCAAAAATATTAAAAATATTTTTGGGAGTATTATTGTTAATTTCTGTTGCCTTTATATTAATGTTTTATATTGGCGGAAAAGAAGAATTTACAGAAACACCAAATAACACTAACTTAATACTTATTTGGTCATATATTCTTTTAGGAATTACAGCAGCAGCAGCAATACTTTTCCCAATATATGCATTAATTAAAAATCCTAAAAATGTATTCTCTGCACTTATAGGGATTATAGGATTAGTAGTTTTATTCGGTATTGGTTATTTGCTTGCAGATGATGTTCTTGTTAAATTACCTAAAACTTATTCAGGTGGTGATAATAATCCTGCTACTCTAAAATTTGTAGGAACCGCTATCTATGCAATGTATTTCTTACTATTATTAGCTATTTTAGGAATTTTTGTTTCTGAAATTAGAAAAGTATTTAAAAAATAACATTTAGTATGGGAGAGAAAAACTCTCCTGTGCTATTTTAAAATAATTTTAAAATGGCAAGAAAATTTCCTGAAATACCATCAGCATCAATGGCAGATATAGCATTTATGCTATTAATTTTCTTTCTTGTTGCTACAACAATGGATATGGATAGAGGACTTTCAAGAAGATTGCCCCCTATACCTGTAGATACTGAAGATACTACAATAATTGATATACATAGAAGAAATGCATTTGTTGTATTGATAAATAAACATGATCAACTATTGGTAAATGGAGATTATATGCAATTAGGTATTTTACGCGAAAAAACAAAAGAATTTGTATTAAATACTGCAAACAAAAAAAGTCTTCCGGAAAAAGAATCATTATCGTTTTTAAAAGAAAAATCTTTGAAAAAAGAAGATATTAAAGGAGCTAATAAATTTCAATTTGCGATTGATATATTAGGAGAAGATTATCAGCGCTCTAAAGGAATAGTGTCTTTACAAAATGATAGAGGAACATCTTATAAAATTTATATTGAGGTTCAAAATGAACTTGTTGCAGCTTTTAACGAATTGCGTGATGAATATTCAATGAGAAAATTCAGTAAAGAATACGAGGATCTTACTGAAGAACAACAAACAGCTATTAAAACAGCTATACCTCAGGCAATTTCTGAAGCAGAACCTAAAAACATAAAATAGTTATGTCAAAATTTTCAAGAAAAGGAAAAGGAGGGATACCCGAAATTTCTACAGCATCGTTACCGGATATTATATTTATGCTTTTATTCTTTTTCATGGTTACAACCGTGATGAGAGAATCTACCTTGTTAATTAATAAACCAGTTTTACCTGAAGCTACAGAAATTAAAAAATTAGAGAAAAAATCTTTGGTAAGTTATATATTTGTTGGTATTCCTGGTCCAAAATATCAAAAGTTATATGGTACAGAACCAATTATTCAGTTAAATGATGTTTTTAAAGATGTTGATGATATACAAGATTTTATTGCAAATGAACGCGATAAATTAGATGAGAATGATCGTCCAAAAATGACAACTTCATTAAAAGTTGATTCGGATACCGAAATGGGTATTGTAACTGATATTAAACAAGAATTAAGAAAAGCACAAGCTTTAAAAATTAATTATTCTACAAGAAAGAAGATTTATAAAAAATAAAAAATATAAGATTGTTATTTTAAAAGAGGAGCAAATAAAGCTCCTTTTTTTATTTTAAGTCGTTATTTACAAGCTTATACAATCGGTCGGAACGACGCAAAAATGTTTTTACAGGAATTGAACATTTATCTCCCTTAATTGCTTTATCAACTTTTTGTAAATCCACTCTTATTTCTTCAATATTTATTTCAACAACTCCAGTTGTAGGTCCAATAATTAATATTTTATCTCCAATATTTAGTTCACCTGTTTCTATTAGAAATTCACCAATTTCAATATTTGTAAAATAATTTGTAGTTTTTGCAATATATTCTTTTCTGAATTTGGCTTGTGAACCGTACTTATAACTCCATTCTCCAAGCCTTTGCCCTAAATAATATCCATCCCAAAAACCACGATTAAAAACATTTTCAAGTTTTTTATTCCATTTTGTAATTTTATTATTATTAAATGAATTATCAATAATAGAATTTATTGCTTCATTATAACATTCTGTAACTATTTTAACATATTCAGGTGAACGTGCTCTGCCTTCAATTTTTAATACGGAAACACCAGCATCAATTATTTTATTAATAAAATGTATTGTTTTTAGATCTTTTGGCGACATTATGTACTCATTGTCTATTTCCAGTTCGTAACCGGTTTCCTTTTCTGTAACAATATAAGCTTTTCGGCATGTTTGTAAACAAACACCTCTATTTGCCGAATAATTTTTTTCATGCAAACTTAAATAGCATTTGCCACTTACTGCCATACATAAGGCACCATGAATAAATATCTCTATTTTAACAAGATTACCCGATGGTCCTGTAATATTTTGTTCAATAATCGCTTTACTGATTTCTTTTATCTGATTTAGATTTAATTCGCGTGCCAGCACAATAACATCACAAAAAGTTGAATAAAATCTTAATGTTTCAATATTACTTACATTTAATTGGGTACTTGCGTGAACTTCAACACCAATTGACCTTGCATATTGAATACTTGCAATATCACTTGCAATAATTGCTGAAATATTATTTTCTTTTGCTGCGTTTATTACTTCTTGCATTAGGAAAATATCTGTATCGTAAATTATAGTATTAACAGTTAAATATGTGTTAACATTATTCTCTTTGCAAATACTTGCTATTTCTTTTAAATCTTCAATTGTAAAATTAATTGATGATTTAGCTCGCATGTTAAGTTTTTCAACTCCAAAATATACAGAATTTGCTCCTGCTTGTATTGCTGCCATCAATGATTCATGAGAACCAACAGGCGACATAATTTCAATATCATTTCTAACTAAACTCATTTTATCAGAAAAATTAATATTGCAAAAATATTAAGAATACTTGATTTATTAATATACAAAAACATTTAAAAAAATATTAACTTTCCTTTGTGAAAAAATGATTTAATTTGTCAAAGGGAATCTCCATATTTTTTTTCATATCGTTTATGTATATTTGCATGAAAAAATTTATGGCGGTTTGGAGAATTAATAATAATGTTTATATAAAATTCTACTAAAATGAAAATATTAAGTATTGCAATACTTTTGTTATGTGTTTCATTTACTATAATGAATTCTCAAAATGTGAAATTTCATGAGAGTATAGACAAACATGTAAAAGAGTTGGAGAAAGCAGAAAAGCAAGCTGAAAAAGCATCAAAAGATCTGAAAAAAATAATTAAATCCAAAGAAGTTGAAGATGCCAAGGGGCAAGCAAATTCCTTATATAGAGGCATCTCAAAAATTAGTGATTATCTTAAAAAGGCAGAAAGAGCATACAAAGATGCAAAGAAAGAAGCAAAAGTCTGGGGATGTGAAAACACTGTTGAATTAATGGATGAGAAAAATAATAATTTCCAGAAACTGGTTAAAACAGCAAAAGATGCTGAAAATGAAATTAGTGATGCATCAAAACAAAAGAAACTTAAAAAAGTACAATCACGAGCAAAATCAACAAAAGATATTCTGAAAGATGTTTCAAATGAAATTAAGAAGTTTAAAAATGATATTGAATTAATAAAAGAATCTTGCAGATAATTAAAAACCTGAAAAAATGCGAAACGTAGTATTATTACTAATAATATTTATTTTATGTAATAATTTATTCTCTCAAAACCTTATTCCCAATCCAAGTTTTGAAGAAACAAATAAGCTCCCAAATATTTGGACAAGAAAAGTAAAAGAATTTAATAATGCTGTTGAAGCTTGGAGTACACCAACAGCTACAATTCCTGATGTTATAAGCACACTTGTTGAAGAGAGATTTTGGGCAAACCCTACCAATAAAAAACAAAGCCTTGGAAAACAAATGCCCAGAACAGGTAATACTATGATTGGTATAAGAACTTTTGGCGAAGGAGATGATGGCGCAGTTGCATGTTGGCATGAGTATATTCAAGTTGAATTAATTAAAGCTCTTGAATCGGGAAAAGAATATTACGTTGAGTTTTGGGTAGCGGATGCTGTTAGAGGTATTAGATCGTCAAATAATATAGGTGCTTTATTTACTCAATATGCATTTGAAACGGGTAATAGGTTGCCTCTGTATTTTACTCCGCATATTAATGAATGTAAGATAATTAAAACTCTAGAATGGTATAAAATAAGTGGTTTTTATAAACCCGATTCAGTAAAAAATCATATTATTATTGGAAATTTTTATCCGGATATTCAATCAAAAGCAGATAAGGTTTCCGGTGTTATTCAGGGAGCATATTATTATATTGATGATGTGCTTGTAAGAGAGAAGCAAGGCGAGGATAAGGCTACAGGGTGTTCTCCTGTAGATGTTATAATACCAACGGAGAAAATCCCTGAAATTGAAAATAAACCTGATGTTTCAACATCAGAACTGGAACTTTCACAAATAGACTATCAAATTGGAGAAACCGTTAAACTTGATAATATTTTTTTTAAAACTGATAAATCGAAACTTCTTACTGAATCAATAACCGAGCTTGATAAACTTGTGCAATTGATGAAAGATAATAATAATTTGAAAATTGAAATAAACGGACACACAGATAATGTTGGGACAGATGAATATAATTTAAAATTATCAAAAGCCAGAGCAAAAGCAGTTGTAGATTATTTAATTGAAAAAACAATTAGTAATACCCGCCTTTCATATAATGGTTTTGGAAACAACAAACCAATTGCAACAAATAAAACAGAAGAAGGAAGAGCGTTAAACAGAAGGGTTGAATTTAAGGTAATTAGCGTGCATCCATAAACTCCGAAAGTTTAGTCCAGTACACTCGTGAAAAGTCTCAAATTACAAGCACCAAATAACAAATAGATTACAATATTCAAAAATTCAATGACCAAAACAGCTTCGATTATTTGATAATTGGAATTTGGAAATCATTTGTTATTTGAAATTTGTGATTTGGTGCTTTAACTGAAAAAAACGATATTTTATAGATAGATTCTAATTAATAATAGGACTAAATAAATTATTTTATCTTTCTATAATACTTTAATTTATGTTTAGGTAAAGTTTCGGGATGAAAAATATGAATAAGATCTTTTAATACTATGTGTGGATTTATAATTCCTGATTCAAAATAATCATTTCCTCCATATTTATTAACAATTGCATTATTATTATATAATTTTCCTTTTTTGAATGCATTAATTAAATTCAATCTTGAATCATTCATTAATATTTCTTCTTTACTATTTATATTCCCAATATTTATCCAAAAATCGGCATCTGATGATTGTGTTGTAACAGCTTCAATATCTAAAGCCATAACATCAGACAAAGTATCACTTTTATATAAAAATTCAGCTCCTGCATCTTTAATTAAATGAGCCAAATTAGAATTTCCAGATGAAATATACCATGTATCATTCCAAGGTAAACCTGTTAAAATTTTAGGACGATAATCTATTGAATCCATTAAGCTTTTAAGTTTATTATATTTTGTATCAATGTTATCGAAAATAATTTTTGCTTCCTTTTCTTTCTTATATAAAGCAGCAATAATTTTTATCCATTCGGTTTTCGCAAGTGGAGTATCTTCAAGATATTCTGCATTTAAAAATGTTTTTATACCGAGTTCATTCAATTTTTTCTGATACCCTGCAGTTTCTCCTTCAACCCCATATAACATTATAATATCAGGTTTTAAATTTAAGATTAATTCATAATTTAAACCTTGTTCAAAGCCAACATCAGTAATATTTTTATTATTTTGAATATGATAATTATTAATGTAATTTTTTCCTGAAACACCTACTATTGTTTCTACTTCACCAATAGCATCAATCATTACTATATGAGATGTTGACATGCAAATAATACGTTTTACAGGTGTTCTGATAATAGTTTTCTCTTTAATATGTTCGGGTATAATTTTTCCTTTTTCAAGCAAAAAATACTCAAAACTAATGTTTTCTGAATTTTGCCAGGGATTAATTATTTTAAGTACTGTATAGTCGTTATAATGTTTAATTTCAAAATGCTTTGCATAAGAATTTTCTATTTTCACAAAAGATGTATCACTAATTTTATTTTCATAAACTATATTATTATCATTTTTACAAGATGTAATTGTAAAAAATAAAAAAATAAGCAAATAGTATATTTTATTAATTTTCATGTAAAACAGCGATTTATCTATTTGTAAAAGATGAATCAAAAATAATAATAAAAAAATATTAATACTAATGCAACCTTTTTTAATATATATGAGTCTTGTAATTGAAAGCAACTATTGTGAATTTAAATAAGCTGATAAAAATTCTTAAATGGTTTATGCCCACTTAATTGTTTGTTCTTCTCAGCTTTGAAAGCTCCTCACCGGAGCTTTCTTTTTTTTACTGTCTTTTTTTCTTGTAATTTACTATTCACGAAATATTTTAACTTATATTTTTTCAGACAACATTTCTTTGTAATTTTACAAAAATCAAATTTCAAATAATATGAAACAATATATTATTATTGTCGCAATTTTATTTTTGTCATTATTTATCTTTGGTCAAGAAAATGATAATTATTTAAATGGACTTGCCAAAATTCATTATCAGGAATACGATTCAGCAATAACATATTTTTCTAAAGCATTAAGTTCGGACAAAAACACTGCAAAATTATATTTACATCGTGGAGAATGTTACTTTATATTAGATAGCCTGAATGAAGCTAAAAAAAATTATAATAGTGCCGAAAAATTAGAAAGTGGAATAGCTAGTTTTAATTTAGCTAGAATTAATGCAATTCAGGAAAATTTTGATGAAGCATTAAAATGGATAGAAATAAATTTGAAAAGTGAATACAAAATTGCAAAAAGTGAAATTAGAACTAATGATGCTTTTATAATGTTGAGAGAAACAGGAGAATGGGAGCAATTATGGTTGAAAGACTGGTACTCTGAACAAGAAATTATTTTTGAAAGTGCGGAATATTTGAAAAAGCGAAAAAAATATGTTGATGCACTTGAAGAACTTGACAAATTAATTTTTCAAGATAAGAATAATGCTCATTTAGCCTATTATAAACGAGCCGAAGTTTATTTATTATTAAATGATAACCGAAATGCCCTATCAGATTTAAATAGTGCAATAAAAATAAATTCTGATAATTTTATTTATTATTATCAAAGAGCAAATCTTTTAATGAAATCTCGAAAATTTAAGAAAGCATTTGCAGATTACAATAAAGTTATTGATTTAAATGATGAAAATTTTGAAGCTTTTTATAAAAGAGCATTAGTCGAAAAAAAATTACAATTATATAATGAGGCTATAAATGACCTTAAATTTTATCTTAAATATATGGACAAACACGAGATAGCATATTATAAAGGTGGTTTAATATATTTAAACGTAAACAAATACGATGAAGCAAAAGCATGGTTAGATAAAGCAATAAAAATGAATTTAAATAAAGTAGAATATTATATTGCAAGAGTTGATGCATATGAAGGTTTAAAGAATTATATGTCAATGTCAGATGATTGTACTCAAGCATTAGATTTAAATCCTAACGAAGGAATACTATATTTTAAAAGAGGAATTGCTAAATATAATTTAAAAGATAAAGATGGTGCTTGTAAAGATTGGCAAAAAGCAATTAAATACAATTATTTTGAGGCTAATGAATACATGCTAAATGACTGCCAATAAGCTATATGAATCCCGTAAAAACGATTACGATTTATGAATCTCGATAAGAAAATTTGGCAATGGATAATGCTGATAATACTGGCATTTATTTGGGGTTCATCATTTATTTTGATGAAGAAAGGACTTCAATCATTTTCGAATTATCAGGTTGCATCATTTAGAATATTTATTTCATTTGTCATAGTTATTCCTTTTATTATAAATGGTATAAAAAAAATTACGAAGAAGAATATTTTCACATTAATAATTATTGGTTTAATTGGAAACTTAATACCTGCGTTTTTTTTTACTACAGCTCAAACCGAAATAAACAGTACTCTTGCAGGAATGCTAAATTCACTAACTCCAATATTTACTATAGTTATTGGAGTATTATTATTCAAAACAAAAATTAGGTTTTCAAATATCGTAGGTTTAATAATTGGGTTAATTGGAGCTATAGGCTTAACCATTAAAGATTTTTCAACTTTTTTTGATGGTAATAATTGGTTTGGGCTTTTTGCAATTGCAGCTACTATATGTTATGGTTTTAATGTTAATCTTGTAAAAGAAAAATTAAAAGGATTAAATGCAATTGAAATAACTTCGCTTGCTTTTTTCTTTGCTGGACCTGTTGCAGGAGTTTATCTTTTATTTTCCGATTTTAGCACAGTTACATCTACAGAAAATTATATAACAAACTTTATTTACATCTGCATATTAGCACTATTTAGTTCTGTAATTGCAGTATTTTTAATAAATAAACTATTAAAACATACAACTGCTTTATTTGCATCAACGGTTACATATATAATTCCGATATTTGCAATTATTTGGGGATTAATTGACGGTGAAGTATTTTTGCATATTGATGCATTGTGGATTATTATTACTTTAGCAGGAGTATATTTGATAAATAAAAAACCTAATTCATTATAAAATGAAAATTAAAAGATATCAACGCTTATTATTATCTGTTTTTAGTGGCATTTTGTTAAGTTTTGCATGGACAGATTGGGATTTGGGAATTGTATTGTTGTTTGCTTTTGTTCCATTATTGCTTGTTGAAGATTATTTTTATGAGAACAGAGAAAAGTACAGGTCTATTCAATCATTCTTCTATTCCTATATCACATTTTTTGTTTGGAATTTAATTTCTACATGGTGGATATATTATGCAACACTATTTGGTGTAATAATGGCCGTTATTTTTAATGCACTGTTTATGTCAATTGTTTTTTGGGCATTTCATGCTACACGCCGAAAACTCGGTAATCAAATGGGGTATTTTGCACTTATCGTTTTTTGGATATCTTTTGAACTTATTCATTTAAACTGGGACCTCACATGGACATGGCTTAATCTTGGTAATGGATTTGCAAACAATATCAGTTTAATACAATGGTACGAGTATACCGGTACACTTGGAGGAACGTTTTGGATATTGCTAGTAAACATTCTTTTAATTTCAATATTTAAAAATTATTTCTTTAAAAAAGGTCTTTTAAAACTAAAATCAAATTTGTTGATATTGTTTTTTGTACTAGCTGTTCCTATTACGCTTTCACTGATAATTTTTAATACATATAACGAAAAATCAAATCCAAGTAATATAGTAATAATTCAACCTAATATAGATCCATTTCACGATAAATTTGATGGGATGGATGAAAAAGACCAATTAGATGTTTTATTGTATTTAGCTGATTCTCTTACAGATGAAAATACTAATTTTGTTATTGGTCCTGAAACTGCTTTGCCAAACGGAGTATGGGAAAACGAAATAGAAAGCTATTATAACATAGAAACTGCTAAACAATTTGTTGAAAAATATCCTAATGTAAGATTTATACTTGGAGTTTCATCATACAGAATGTACGAAAAAGGAGAAAAATTATCACCTACGGCACGCCAGTTTAGTGATAGTGAAGATTACTACGAATCGTATAATACATCTATACAGATTGAAAAGGATAGGGAAATTCAAATATATCATAAATCAAAACTTGTAGTTGGAGTTGAAAAAATGCCTTTTCCTAAATTTTTTAAACTTTTTGAAGGACTTGCTGTAGAATTGGGAGGTAGTAGCGGTAGCCTTGGTACACAAGAAGAACGCGAAGTATTTGCTTCATCAAAAGATAGTATAAAAGTTGCAGCAACGATATGCTACGAATCAATTTTTGGAGAATTTATGGGCGAGTTTATACTAAATGGAGCCGACTTTATTTTTGTTATTACAAATGATGGATGGTGGAGAGATACGCCCGGATATAAGCAACATTTAAGTTTTTCATCGCTCCGTGCAATTGAAACACGACGCAGTATTGCACGTTCCGGTAATACCGGAATATCATGTTTTATAAATCAGAAAGGAGAAATTTTGCAAGCTACAAACTGGTGGGTGAAAACTGCTATAAAAGGACAAATAAATGCTAATGATAAAATTACTTTTTATGTGAAAAGCGGTGATTATATTGGAAGGATTTCCTATTTCTTTTCAATTATTATTATTCTATATTTTATTGTTAGAGTTATTATTAGAAAAAAATAGCAGAATCAATTTAATAAAGATATATGGAAGCTAAAAAACGACTAATTGAAATATATAACGAAGTTCAGAAGTGTGAAAAATGTCCTTTATACAAAAATCGTACGAAACCTGTTTTTGGCAATGGATCCCCCGATTCACCTATTATGTTGATAGGAGAGGGGCCGGGTTATGAAGAAGATAAGACAGGAAAAGTTTTTGTAGGTAAATCGGGAATATTGTTAGATAAAATACTTGATGCCTGTTGCTTCGATAGACGAAAACATATTTTTATTGCAAACATTGTAAAATGTCGTCCACTGGGCAATAGAAACCCTGAAAAAGAAGAAATTGAACATTGTATGCCTTATCTTTTAGAACAAATAAAATTAATAAACCCAATTATTATTGTTACCCTTGGCTCTGTTGCTGTAAAAAGTTTAATTGATCCATCTATAAAAATCACAAAACAACGCGGACAATGGATTAAATGGTCAGATTATTTGGTAATGCCTACCTATCATCCTTCGGCTTTGTTAAGAAACCCTGATCTGAAAAAAGATGCCTGGATAGACTTTAAGAATGTAGTGCTTAAATACAGAGAACTTGGAAATTCAAAACACCATTGTTCTTATATATAATAATTATAGCCCGATATTGAGCAGGTCACATTTCATTTTTTTAAATTTTGCTCTTAGTTAAACCCAAACTATGCAATAGAAATAAAAATAAATTTCTATTGCATAGCGACAAAGAGTCTCATTCATTTTGAAAAACATCAAAATGGTGAAACTCTAAGCTGGAGTTAACCATCTCTAAAGCAAGCGGTTCAGCTTTTCCAAGTCTCCTATTGCATAATCGGGGTTAAAAAAGAAAAATAATACTTACTTTTGTTAAAAAATTTTATAATATGACAAAAAAAGTATATGTAGGGATGAGTGCAGACATGATTCATCCAGGGCATTTAAACATAATTAAAGAAGCGAGTAAGTTAGGAGATGTAATAGTTGGGGTGCTAACAGATAAAGCTATTTCATCATATAAGCGACTCCCTACATTGAAATATGAGCAACGAAAAATTATTATTGAAAATATAAAAGGTGTAACTGAAGTTATTCCCCAACACGAATTAGACTATTCAGTTAATTTGCGTAAAGTAAAACCAGACTATGTTGTACATGGAGACGACTGGAAAGAAGGTATTCAGAGAAGAGTGCGTCAAAAAGTTATTGATATTTTAAATGAGTGGGGAGGCAAACTACATGAAGTGCCATATACAAAAGGAATATCATCAACACAATTAAATCAAACCCTAAAAGAAATAGGAACAACTCCTGAAATAAGAATGGGGAAATTACGTCGTTTAATTGACTCAAAACCAATAGTTCGGGTATTGGAAGCTCATAATGGCTTAACAGGACTAATTGTTGAGAATGTTAATGTTAAAAAAGATGGCATGACAAAAGAATTTGATGCCATGTGGCTTAGTAGTCTTACTGATTCTACAGCTAAGGGGAAGCCTGATATTGAGGCAGTTGATGTTACTTCGCGCCTACATAGTCTTAACGATATTTTAGAAGTAACCACAAAACCTATTATATATGATGGTGATACAGGTGGAATTCCGGAACATTTTATATTTACTGTGAGAACTTTGGAACGTCTGGGAGTTTCTGCAATAATTATTGAAGATAAAACTGGTTTAAAGAAAAATTCTCTTTTTGGAACAGATGTTAAACAAACCCAAGATTCAATAGAAAATTTTTCTAATAAGATTAAAACAGGTAAGCAATCACAAATTACAGATAGTTTTATGATAATAGCCAGAATAGAGAGTTTGATACTAAAGCAAGGAATGGATGATGCTATTAATAGAGCAAAAGCGTATATAGAAGCGGGGACTGATGGTATTATGATTCACAGTAAAGAAAAAGATGGAAATGAAATTCTTGAATTTTGCAAAAAGTTTAATGAATTTGATAGACGTGTCCCCTTAGTTGTTGTTCCTTCTAGTTATAATCACATCTACGAGAAGCAATTCATTGATGCAGGGGCTAATGTCGTAATTTATGCCAATCATTTGTTGAGGAGTGCTTACCCTGCAATGGTTGATGTTGCAAAAACAATTTTAGAAAATGAGCGTTCTTCTGAAGTTAATGATAAATGTATGTCAATTAAAGAAATACTAACTCTTATCCCCTAAATAAATAATGATTAGTCCTAATTTTTTTTACAACTACTTAACGAGTAAAAATATAGAGTTTTTTACAGGTATACCTGATTCATTATTAAAAGATATTTGTGCTTATATTACAGATAATACTTCGAAGAAGAATCATATTATTGCGGCAAACGAAGGAAATGCAATTGCTATTGCAGCCGGATATCATATGGCAACAGATAAAATCCCTTTGGTTTATATGCAAAATTCAGGAATAGGCAATGCTGTAAATCCGCTGCTGTCACTTACTGACTCGAACGCGTATAATATTCCGATTTTACTGATGATTGGTTGGCGAGGTGAACCTGGAACAAAAGATGAACCGCAACATGTTAAACAAGGCTTGGTTACAACTTCTTTGCTTGATGCGATGAAAATACCATATTTAATTTTAGACCAAGATGAACAAAATGCCAAAGAACAAATAGATGAAGCAATAAATAAAATAAATAAAACAAATGTTGCTTTTGCTATTATTGTTAGAAAAGGGACTTTTGAAAAATATAATATCAAGCAAAAAACAGATGCAAATTATACTCTTTATCGCGAAGAGGCAATTAAAATAATTGTTGAACAATTAAAAAGAAGAGAATTAATAGTTTCAACTACAGGGAAAACATCTCGTGAGCTTTTTGAATGTAGGGCTGCTATAAATCAATCACATAATTCTGATTTTTTGACTGTCGGCTCAATGGGACATGCCAGCCAAATAGCATTAGGAATAGCATTAAGTAAGCCAAACAGGAAAATAATTTGTATTGATGGAGATGGTGCTGTTTTAATGCATATGGGAGGATTTGCTATAATAGGATCTCAATCTCCAAAAAATTTCTTGCATATTGTTATAAATAACGGAACACACGAATCGGTTGGTGGACAACCAACTGTAGCTTTTAGTATTGATATTCCATCTATTGCAAAAGCTAATAAATATAAATATGTTAAAAGAGTTTCAACACCTGAGGGACTTAAAGATGCTATAGCAGAAATTGACGACAACGTATCTCCGGCACTTATTGAAGTGATGGTGCGAACAGGATCCAGAGATGATTTAGGGCGTCCTACTATTAAACCGGTAGATAACAAAATTGATTTCATGAAAAATCTAGCATCAGAATGAGGCAAGAAGTATATAGAAATACGCAATTTTTAGATCTTAAGAAGTTTGTTAGTAGGTATAATCCACAAAAAGTATTTTTGGTTGTGGATAAAAATTCATACGAGGTTTCCGGAGCAAGATTATTTATTGAAAAAAGCTTTGATGTCAGTATGCATGTCGCATTTTCTGATTTTAATCCTAATCCTCAATTGTCAGACTTAAAAAAAGGTATCTCTTTATTTAAAGATGGTAAATATGAATTAATCTTGGCAATAGGAGGGGGGAGTGTTATTGATATGGCTAAGCTGATTAGTGTAATGGCACATCAAGATCAGGATGTTAAAAAAATTGCAAAAGGAAGTGCTATTTTGAATAATAAAAAAACCCCATTGTTAACTATTCCAACAACAGCCGGTACAGGTGCAGAAGCAACATCATTTGCAGTTCTTTATATTGATAAAGTCAAATATTCTGTTGCAAATGAATCAATATCTCCAAATTATATTTTTTTGTCTCCCGAATTTTTAATGTCTGCACCTCCATATTTAACAGCTTGTACAGGTCTTGACGCATTTTGTCAAGCAATAGAATCTGTTTGGAGTATTAATTCCACAACAGAATCTGAAAAATATGCTTTTGAAGCAATTGATATAGTATGGAATAATCTTAAAATGGCAGTTGTTGATAATGACAAAAAAGCAAAGTCATTAATGCAAGAAGCTGCGTATTTAGCTGGTAAAGCAATAAATATTACAAAAACAACAGCACCACATGCTTTGTCTTATGCTTTTACAAGTTATTATAATATACCTCACGGGCATGCAGTAGCTTTGAGTTTGCCTTTTTTCTTTGAGTATAATTATGGGGTTTCAGATATTGACTGTAATGATACTCAAGGTGGAGATATTGTTAGAAATCGGATAGATGAGATCTTAAAAATAATGAATCTTAATATTGAAAATGTTAACAATAAACTTACTTTATTCTTTGATTCAATAGGGATTAATATTAATATTTCAACATTAATTAAGGATTTCAATTCAGATATAATTATTAACAATATAAATCTTGAACGATTAAATAATAATCCAAGAAAAATTAATAAAACATCATTAATGAGTTTTTTAAATAACTGTAAATATTAGTAATACTAAGAAATTTCTATTATGACAAAAATACTTTTATACATAGATCCCGCATCAACAAGTGCCTTGCTTTATATTATTATTGCTATTGCAGCAACACTTGCTTTTGCTTTGCGTGGATTTTTCTATAGAATTAAAAATTTAATTTTTGGAAAAGGATTTATAAATACTAATGATTTTAATAATATTGATATTATTTTTTATTCTGAAGGGAAACAATATTGGCCTGTGTTTTATCCAATTATTAAAGCTTTGGAAAAGAAAAATATTGAATGTGCATATTTAACATCAGATGATAAAGATCCTGGACTAGACTATAAATCAGAATTTCTTAGTACTAAATTTATAGGTAATTTAACTATGACATCAGTTTACTTAAAAAAATTAAAAGCTAAATTTGTTGGAATGACCACACCACAACTTGATGTTATGATGATACAGAGATCAAAACATGTGCAACATTATGCTCATATTGTACATGCTCCTATTGATGTTTTTACATATCGTAAATTTGCTTTTGACTATTTTGATTCTGTTTTCTGTTCTGGTCCACATCAAATAGAAGGAATAAAAAAATTAGAAGAAAAAAGAAAAACAGACAAAAAACTTCTTCTTGAAACCGGGCTTACATACTATGATGTAATGCTTGAAGATATTGTAAAATTGCCTAAACCTGAAAAACATAAGCCAATTGTATTAGTCGCACCAACATGGAAAGAGTATTCAATTATTAACAGATTTGGATTAAAGTTTTTTGAGAATCTTCTAAAAGATGATTCTTACGATGTTATTTTAAGACCTCATCCACAAACTTATGTGAGTTTTCCAAAATTAATTTCAGAAATTGAAGAAAAATATAAAGATGAACCACGATTTGTTGTTGACAGAGAACCATTAGGAACGGCAAGTATGTTGAAAGCAGATTTAATGATTAGCGATTTGTCAGGAGTGTTTTGGGATTTTATGTTTCTGTATTCCAAACCTATATTATTATTAAAAACGGACTTTGAATCTATAGAAGGTTTTGAAGGAAGTGATTTAGACTATGAAATGTGGGAAATGAGAGAAAGAAGTAAGGTTGGAAATATTTTTGATGAAAATGATTTGAAAAATATAAATAAAATTGTGAAAGACTTAATAGAAACCCCTCTTCTTATGCAGTTAGAAGAGCTGAGAAAGCAGTCAGTATTTAATTTTGGGAGGGCTGGAGAAACAGCTGCTAAACAGATATTAGAGATAATAGAAGATATTGACAAATAAAAAAATAACAACAAATAATGAATTTTTTCGAGCAAATAATATCCCCATTTATTTTTATAATTAAGCAAATCTTTTTGTTTAGTTATGAATTAACCGGTAATTATGGTGTAGCTATTATTTTATTAAGTTTTGTAGTATCATTGATCTTATTGCCCATTTTTATTTTAATAGAAAAATCCAAAAAGAAAGATGATGTCGTAAAGAAAAAGATGAAGCCCTTAATTGATGAAATTAAGCGAGTTTATAAAGGACAAGAACGTTATTATTATTTAAAAACAATAAATCGTCAGCATAATTACAATTCTTTTAAGGCACTAATCCCAATTTTAAGTTTATTAATTCAGATACCATTTTTTATTGCAGCGTATCAGTTTTTAGAAAATTTTGAAGGACTTAAAGAAACAAGCTTTTTATTTATTAAAGATTTAAGTCTTCCCGATGGATTGTTTGGAGATATACATTTTTTACCAATCCTAATGACGCTGGTAAATTTATTAACAGCGTATTTATACACACGTAATGGTAATACATCTGAGCGTAAACAAATGTTAATAGTTGCAGGAGCTTTTTTGATTTTACTATTTAATCTTCCCTCAGGTTTAGTTCTTTATTGGACAATGAATAATGTTTTTAGCTTTTTCCGTTTATTTATTACAAATAAGGAAGTTTTTAAAGCCAATTTATTCGGTTCATCAAATTTTAATTTTGATTTTAAGGCTTCATATAAAAAACTCAAAATAATATTTATTGTTATTTTGGCGCCTCTTTTATTTTCTCAGCTCTATTGGGCTTTTAGTCATAATTTTGATGATATTATTTTTCGGTTATTGATTGCAGTACTTATTTCGATAGGCTTAACCTTGTTTATTTGGCTAATAATAAATTTCTATAAACATTACAAAACAACTATCCTTGAAATAAAAGTAAAACCAAGTTTGTTTTTCTCCTTATTATTTTTAGTAGTTTATTTTCATTTATCATCTCAGTTTTATTATACAGGTGAAAATGCAACATTAAGTATAATTTCCTTATTAATGTTAATACCTATCCAGTTTATAGGCTGCATATACACGATTCGAGCAAAATCAAAAAGTTTTGCATATAAGTATACAATTATTATTTATTTAGTTATTGTAGTTTATCAACTAGTTTCGTTAATATCCTATATTAATGAAGATATTTCAATCAGTATTTTTAAAATAAACCTATTAATTGAGTCCGGGTCATTCTCTGATATATTGGTGCCTGGTATTATTTTTTCCTTAATTTCATCAATTTATTATCTGCGACATAATGGAACCCAGACAAATATAACAGCAAGAAAGAATTGGTTAATTTTTTCCCTTTCTATATTATATATTTTTGGGGTAATATTCTTTTGGCACCCCTTAATTGTGTATTCTTCTTTTCCTGCAAATTTTGAATTTCCGGCATATAAATTTTTTAGCAATAATTTAATTCCATTTATAATAAGTATTTTCTCCAGTATTTTGCTTTATAAAATACTCTCAAAAAAATATAGAATAAATATGCTTCAAGTATTTTTATGGATTGTTATTATTGTTCTATTGTATAGCTCAATTATTCCATTCGATGTTGGTACATTACAAGTAAATTTTTTCTCAAAAGAAAATAATTTGGCTGCTGAAACATACAAATATTTATTTGAAGCCATTTTGTTAATAGGCATTTATATTATAGTAATAAGGGTTTTAAAACGAAAATATTTTAAGCAAATTACTTTTGTATTAATTATTTTGAACCTGTTTATTATTAGTCAAAGTTTATATTTATCAGTAAAAACAGGTGTATTCTTTTCTAAGGGAAATGATAACATTAAAGCTAAAGAAATTCAGTTTTCAAAAAATAATGAGAACATAGTATTTTTTATTATAGATGGAGCACAGGGTTGGTATATGCGAGATATTTTCATTGAAAATATCAAACTAAATAATTTATATGATGGTTTTGTTTGGTATCCAAATACAATTTCTACATCAAATTACACATATGCTTCTGTTCCCGGTATGATGTGTGGAAGTGATTTCTCTATTGAAAATATGAATAAAGATGAGGATAAAACTATAACTCAAAAAATAACTAATGCCACTGCTAAATTCTATAAAAAAATTAAAGATAATGGCTATTATTTTACTGGGAATAACCTTGCATATTCAAATATAGATTTAGAACAGATTGACAATTTTCTCCCAAAATGGGAAAATAGTTGGTCAAAAGCAATGGGTCTGATTAATAGAAATGAAATGTGGTATTCTCGACTTTATGAAAATGCAATTTTTTCTTCTTCACCACTTTTTTTAAAACCAAGAATTTATAATCACAACAAATGGTTTGAAATAGGAAAAAATGAGGAAAAAGGAATTACTTCAACAGACCTCTTAAGTAAATATAGTTTTATTACAATTTTACCTGAAATCTCAAGTAGTAAAAGTAATAATTCTAATTTTATTTATATTCATTCAATGTTTGCACATGCCCCTTGGGATTTAATTACAGAAGATAACAAACTAATTAGTGATGTAAGCCCTTATGAAAATCAAAAACAATTTATTGAGATTTTTGCAAAATGGATTACTTGGATGAAAGAAAATGAAGTATATGATAATACCAAAATAATTCTTGTGTCAGATCATGGACCATCTTGGTGGCATTATAACAAAAAAATAGAAGACCATAACATGCCTTTAGTTTGGTCAAAAGACAGAAAAGTTTCTTTTGTGGAATTTCTTAGATTAAACCCCCTTCTAATGGTAAAGGATTTTAATTCAAAAGGAAAAGTGAAAGAAGATTGGAGAATAATGAGCAATATTGATACTTATTCAATTACATTTGATGAAAATGATCCAACAAAAAATAACCCTTCATCAAGAACTGTTTATACATACTATACAAAATGGCATACAGATTTAAAAACTAGAAAAAAGTACCAAAATTACTTTGCATTTCAAATTAAAGACAATGTATATGATATTAATAACTGGAAAAAATTTACAACCCCAAATGACGCTATGTCGTACATGTCAAAGAATTCATCTATAAGTATTTATGACGGCACCAAAGTAGATCTAGATTTTATAGAAAATCAAAGATCTTCAATAATTTTAAGGATAAAGAAAAATTATACTTGGTTTGATAATATAAAGGAAAAAGCTGAAAAAAGAGGTATTTCTTTAGATTCTATGTTAGTATTATCTGCAAATTATGTAATTGAGACTTCTGAGTTAGGTTACATAAAAGAAAGAGCAATACTAATTCATAGTATAAAAAATAATAAGGAATGGCTAAATAATACAATAAATGATGCAGAATCAAGAGGTATATCTTTAGATACAATGATAATGAAAAATGTTAACTATATTTTATATGCCAGAGAAGAATAATGAATTTTTTCGAGCAAATAATATCCCCATTTATTTTTATAATTAAGCAAATCTTTTTGTTTAGTTATGAATTAACCGGTAATTATGGTGTAGCTATTATTTTATTAAGTTTTGTAGTATCATTGATCTTATTGCCCATTTTTATTTTAATAGAAAAATCCAAAAAGAAAGATGATGTCGTAAAGAAAAAGATGAAGCCCTTAATTGATGAAATTAAGCGAGTTTATAAAGGACAAGAACGTTATTATTATTTAAAAACAATAAATCGTCAGCATAATTACAATTCTTTTAAGGCACTAATCCCAATTTTAAGTTTATTAATTCAGATACCATTTTTTATTGCAGCGTATCAGTTTTTAGAAAATTTTGAAGGACTTAAAGAAACAAGCTTTTTATTTATTAAAGATTTAAGTCTTCCCGATGGATTGTTTGGAGATATACATTTTTTACCAATCCTAATGACGCTGGTAAATTTATTAACAGCGTATTTATACACACGTAATGGTAATACATCTGAGCGTAAACAAATGTTAATAGTTGCAGGAGCTTTTTTGATTTTACTATTTAATCTTCCCTCAGGTTTAGTTCTTTATTGGACAATGAATAATGTTTTTAGCTTTTTCCGTTTATTTATTACAAATAAGGAAGTTTTTAAAGCCAATTTATTCGGTTCATCAAATTTTAATTTTGATTTTAAGGCTTCATATAAAAAACTCAAAATAATATTTATTGTTATTTTGGCACCTCTTTTATTTTCTCAGCTCTATTGGGCTTTTAGTCATAATTTTAATGATATTTATAACCGTTTGCTGATGGCAGTACTTATATCGGTTGGCTTAGCTTTATTTGTATGGCTAATAATAAATATGTTCCATCATTACAAACAAGCTTTATATGATATACAAGTAAAGCCTAGCTTGTTTTTCACTTTATTATTTTTAACAATCTACTTTCATTTATCATCTCAGTTTTATTTTACAGGGGAAAATACATCACTTAGTATAATTGCCTTGTTAATTCTAATTCCTATTCAGTTTATTGGTTACATATATACAATTCGAACAAAATCAAAAAATTTTGCATATAAGTTTACAATTATTATTTACTCCCTTATTGTAGCATATCAACTAATTACAATAACTTCTTATTTTGCAGAAAATATATCATTTAGTGTGGCAAAAATTAACATATTTATTAAACCCGGTTCATTTTCAGATGTATTAGTATCCGGTATTATTTTTTCTTTAATTTCATCAATATACTTTTTTCGTTCTTCTAAAATTAAATTTGAAAACAATAATAAACCAAACTATTTTATCTACACATTGTCAATAATTTTAATTTTTGGATTAATATTTTTCTGGAAACCATTATTAGTATACTCTTCTTCTCCTGATACATTTGCATTTCCGGCTTGGCATATATTTAAATATAATTACAAGCTTTTTTTAATATGGTTTAGTATTTTAGTGCTAGCCTACATTTTGTTGCCAAAAAAATACAAAAAGATCTTGTTATACATAAGTCTAATATATGTAGTTATTAGCTTTATATATAGCTTAATAATTCCTATTCAACTTGGGTCGTTGCAAGTTTCAAAGTTTTCTGAACAGAAAAATCTGGAAGCACCTATAATGCATTACTTATTAGAAGCTATATTATTAATATGTATATTTTTTGCAGTTAACTGGGTTTATAAAAAAAAGTACTACAAAGTTACTGCTATAGTTTTGATTGTTTTCAACTTTTTATTGATAGGTCAAAGTATTTTTAGTGCATATAAAACAGGTTATTTTTACAGATCAGTTTACGAAGAAAAAATAAACACAAAAGATATTCCTTTTTCAAAAGATCAACAAAATATTGTTTATGTTCTTGCAGATGGATTTCAGGGATGGTATATAAAAAGAATAATGGAAGAAGAATCTGAGTTAAAAGATGTGTTTTCCGGTTTTACATGGTTTCCTAATACTTTATCAGAATCTAACTATACACATTCTTCTGTAAATTCACTCTTTATAGGGAAAAAAGGTTCTGTAGCTAAAATGAATGCTGATACAATACATACAATTAAAGAGAAAATTAATTCTGCAGCCTTAGCTTTTATAAAAAAAATAAAAGAAGAAGGATATACTTATTCCAGCACTTATATGCATTATTCAGGTTTAAGTCCTGATAGGTTTGATAACTTTATCCCTTTTTGGAATGATGCATGGAATAAATGGTCTATTGATGTGCCATTTGGGCATAAGATTGATGTATGGAAAAAACGACTTTATGAAAATGCACTGTTTTATAGCTTGCCATTATTCCTAAAGCCTAAAATATATAATAAAACAGAGTGGCTACAATATTATTTTCCTAATCTGGAAGGAAAAAAACAAGATGGATATAAATACTCTTATGAGCAATATAATTTTATTAGACTATTGCCATATATATCAGTAATAGATTCGGGAATACCTAATTTTATTTATATACACGAAGGTTCATTGCATAACCCATGGAACACAGTGAATGACTTAGGGGGAATGAAAAATGATGTTCATCCTTATGAAGTTAGTATATGGTTCATTCAACGTTTTGCACGTTGGATAAAATGGATGAAGGATAATGATGTATATGATAATACAAAAATTGTAATAGTTTCAGATCACGGAGCATCATGGTCAGCATTTGATGGTGAAGTAAACATGAAATCACCAGTAAATTGGGAAAATAATCCTAGTAAAATATCCAAAAATTTGTTTTGGAGACTTAACGCACTCTTAATGGTAAAGGATTTTAATGCAACAGGACCTCTTAAAGAAGATTGGCGTATTATGACAAATGCTGATGCCCCGGAATTAATTTTTAATTTTAAAGAATTTATTGAGAATGATTCAATAAACAGGATATTAAATTCATACAATACTAGATGGGAGGGGAAAATGACAAGTAAAATAATAATGAATATTATAAAACAATACGAAGTAAAAAACAACATTTATGATTTAAATAACTGGAAAGAAATTAAAAATTAATTTTTTTTCTCAATTGAATACACAAAGAGCTTAAAATGTTTTGTTGATAGAATTTTTATAAATTATAATCCATTAGTTTACTAGAGGTTTAATCCCTTTGTCCCTAATGTATTAAAAATGACTTAATTAAAGAGGTGGAAATGAGAACGATATTTATTATTATTATTACAGTAATTGCTTTTAGTTGTAATAAACCTAAACCTGATAGTGATATTTTTAAATATAATCATGAAGAAGAAATATTTTTAGATTATACTAATAGTTATAATGATGGCTTTATAATCCCAAGTAGTAATTCTTTTTTTGAAATAAAATTTATTACAGAGGATTATATTGGAAAATACTATAAAATATACTACCAAAATGAAAGTTATAAATTTGATGATATATTAAATTTATCTAATGAGAACTTTTATGGTAGTTGGTCTGATGCAAATATTGAGTTTAAAAGAATTCTAGAAGATACTACAATTATTAAATTTCAGATTCAGGGTAATCCAAGAAATGAAGAAAAGTACTATCAAGATAATAGGGTTTATTTCTCAGAAAATCAAATTAAGAAAACAGCAGAATCAATTTTAACTGATAAAAAGTGGGCAAATAGTATATTAGAAAAATCAAAAATAAATAATATTACTTTCGAAAAACAACTTTATATTGATACAGAATGGCTTTTGATTGATAATAAAAAGAGCAAAAGAACTAATAATAGATGGCAACGTAATCCAAGGCTTGGAGTTTATAGTTTGTTAATCGTAATAGTAGATCCAGAACAATTAGCAAAAATACCAAAATATATTGCTAACATTAGTTTGAGAAATTCAGAATCTCATTTTGTTAATCCATATAAATATTTTGTCGATAATGAAGATAATAGTAAGGGTTTAGTGTATAAGATTGATAATTTTATAAAAGTAAAAGCTAAGCCACCGATTAATAAAGGGATATATGTTAGTTGCAAATTAAGAGACATAGATACAGCATGTTATAATAAATATGTAAATAGCAGTTTAAAGCTAAATAATAATGCAGCATTTGCTTATTTCCCAAATAAACGTTCCATTGATGAACCTATCCAACATTTACCGGTGAGCTCAAAGTTATTATCAGGTGAATACAGTTTAGAAGATTATAAAAAAAATATTGAGGAGTTTGATGAACAAAGAGTTGAAATTTTCTTTGAAAACTCAAAAACTCCCGGTAAAACTGTTGGCGTTAATGAAAAAAACAATTCAATATGGTTTAAAAATCCTGCAAATAAAGAAGGTGAATATAAAAAGGAAAATATTGGTATTCAAACCAGAAATGGTTTTACATATGGTAAATATACATTTAAAATAAAAATGGCAGAACTTCTAAATAAGCATAATGTATGGACCGGTTTAACAAATGCATTATGGCTTATGGCTGAATCTGATGCAGAATGGAACAAGCGTAGAATATGCAATAAAGGTGGTTTTTTACCATATTATGGAGCACCAAAGACTGAGAAGAGAATTCCTGCTGTTTCATATTCTGAAATTGATTTTGAGATAATTAAAGCTGCAGAAAATTGGCCATTAACATCTTATAAAGATAAAACTTGTAGAAAGGAAGATCCTGCATCTCATGTTGATAAAGTTATGATTGCATGCACAAATTTTGATTTAGCATGTCAACAGCCAAATAGCTTTAATAAAGGTGTAGAAAAAATTAGATATAAAAAAGATACTTTTAATATTCATAGATGGAATACATGGTATCATGCACTAACATCTAAAGTACCTATTACTGATGATGAACTATTTCAAAGTGAGTTTTATTATTTTCAAATAGAATGGAAACCAACAGAAATTATTTGGCGTATTGGAAAAGATAAAAAAAATCTTAAGGTAGTAGGATATATGAACGATAAAGTAACCAGTATTCCTAATAATCAAATGGTTTGTATTATTACCCAAGAGTATCACCACTCTCATTGGTGGCCGGAATCTCCTTTTGAACAAGAGAATATACCTTTTATATTAGAAGATTTAAAAGGAGTTTTATATGAAATTGAAATTGAATAGATATGGTTTTTAGCAGTACCTTTTTTCTACTATATTTTTTACCGGTATTCTTAATAATATACCATTTCATTCCTCATAAGTATAGAAATTGGTGGATACTAATATCAAGCATTTTCTTTTATTCATGGGGGGCTCCAAAATTTGTATTTGTAGTAGTTGCTTCTGTTATTATTGACTATTACACTATAAATGAAATGCATAAAATGAATATTGATAAAAAACGAAAATGGATGCTTGCTTTATCAATATCCATAAATATTGGTTTATTATTGTTTTTTAAATATGCTAACTTTTTTGTTGAGAATGTTAATTCATTTTTTCAAGGTATTGGATTCGAGCAAGTAGGTTGGACATCAATTGCATTACCAATAGGTATTTCATTTTATACATTTCAAACTTTAACATATTCAATTGATGTTTATAGAAAAGTTCACAAACCATTAAAAAATCCTTTTCAATACTTGGTTTATATAATGCTTTTTCCTCAGATGATTGCAGGACCTATTGTGCGTTTTAACCAAATAGCCGAACAAATTGAAGACAGGAAAAATCTTGAAACTATTGATAATAAGCTGCTTGGATTTTTCAGATTTGCAATAGGTTTAGCAAAGAAAGTATTAATTGCTAATGTAATGGGAGCAGAAGCAGATAGAATTTTTGCACTTAGTGAGGGAAATTTAGGCTTTTATCAAGCTTGGTTAGGTGTTTTAGCTTATACGTTCCAAATCTATTATGACTTTTCAGGATACTCTGATATGGCTATTGGTTTGGGTAGGATAATTGGATTTAAATTTCCTGAAAACTTTAATAATCCATATGTTTCTCAGAGCATTAGTGAATTCTGGAGGCGTTGGCATATTACTTTAGGAAGTTGGATGCGTGATTATTTATATATTCCACTTGGTGGCAGTAAAGTAAAGTCAAAAAGGAAACTGTTTTTTAATCTATGGTTGGTATTTTTAATATCAGGTTTATGGCATGGAGCTGCATGGAACTTTATTATTTGGGGAGCTTACCATGGAATTTTTCTAATTTTTGATAGATTATTTTGGCTTAAGATTGTAAACAAAATTGGTAAATATCCAAGTATATTTATAACATTCTTTATTACAATTATTGGATGGGTTCTTTTTAGAGCAGAAAGCTTATATCAAACAAAATACTATTTAAAGGCAATGTTTAGCTTTAAAACTATCGAGTTTGACTTTTATATTACTAATGAATTTTGGACTTTATTTATTATTGCAGTTTTATTTGCATTTATTACTATTTCTAAACTAGGACTTAAAATTGAGAACTTTGTATTCTTCAAAAAGGGCTATAATATTGGTCAAACACTATTTATGTCTTTTATAGTATTTTTATTATTAATTCTTTCTATTGCTAATATAGTTTCTTCTGATTTTAACCCTTTTATCTATTTTAGATTTTAAAAAAACAACTATGAATAAAAAGATAAAAATAATAATACTCCTGTTTTTTATTATTATTCTTATGGTCCCGGCAATTGAAAGAAACCTGAGTTTTTTTAACTTCTCACAACTTAATGGTGCATATACAAATACATCCAGAATTGACCTAAATGTTGCAAACTTTCTTGATAATTCCTACCAAATTGCTTTAGAGAAAAATTTGACTGATAGTATAGGATTTAAAAGTACTCTTGTTCGCATATATAATCAAATAGCTTATTCATTATTTAATATTTCACACGCAAATAAAGTTGTAGTTGGTACTAGTGATATTTTATATGAAGACTACTACATTGATTCTTATTATGGTAAAGATTATATTGGTTATGAGAAATTAAATGATAAAGTAGAAAAGTTTTCAAAACTTCAACAATTATTACATTCTAAAGGGATTCATTTACTTTTAGCCATAACTCCAAGTAAAGCATCCATGTACCCAAATAATTTCCCCCGGCATTTGAAGTCTGAAAAATGCACAACAAATTATGAAAAAACAATTGAACTCTTTAACGAACATGCTTGCAAATATATTGACTTAAAAAATATATTTCTAGAATTAGATAAAACAAGTAAATATACTCTATTTCCAAAGCAAGGAATTCACTGGAGCAACTATGGAATTACAAAAGCTGCTGATACCCTATTTAAGTTTTTATCAAATGAGACGGGCATCATTTTTAATGAGATAATTATAAAAGAAGGAGAACTATCAGATATATATCAAGGTTCGGATAATGATATTGGCGATGCATTAAATCTATTATTTAAACCTATAAATGATAAATTATATTATCCTGAAATTATTTTTTATAATGATAAAAATAATACTAAACCCGGGGTGCTAATTATTGGGGATAGCTTCTCAAATGGATTTTGGAAATCTTATCCATACTTTCAAAATTTATTTAATAATGAAAGTCAGTTTTGGTATTATAATCAGGAAATAATATGGCCAAAAGATCAATTAAATACAAAAGTTGAATCATTAGACTTGTATGAAGAAATACTTAAAAGAAAAATTATTTTAGTTATTACTTCTGAACAAAACTTAAGTAATTTAGGGTTTTTCTTTTTTGACAGAACATTAGAAATATTTAATAATAAAAATAAGTTTATTAAAAATAAAATAAATCACTATAAGTCAAAAATTAAATCAGACAAAAACTGGTTAACTAGTATTAAAGAAAAAGCTAAAATGAATAATATTTCAGAAGATGAAATGATTAATTATGATGCAAAATGGCTTTGCGAACAAGATATTATTAGATACTATACAGATTCTATTAATAATGATTCTGTGTGGAAATCTAATATAATTAGAAAATCTATTGAAAAGCAAATGCCTTTAGATTCTATGATCTTTTTGGATGCTAAATATTTATTTAAAATAAATTATGAAGATCTTTTAAATAATAGTAATACAGATGAATTAGTATTAAAAACAATTGAAGAAATAAAGGCAGATATAGATTGGTATAATGATATTAAACAAAAAGCAAAGAAAAACAATATTACTGTTGAGGAACAACTTCGCATTGATGCTGAATGGGTTGTTGAGAATATGTAGGGGCTTTTACTTCCCCATTTTTTCAATTTTTAATAAACTTAAAGCTTTTATCATTAATTTTAATAATATAAATGCCATTACTTATATCCGAAATATCTATTGTATGGACGAATGAATTTTGAATATTATTTAAATTCTCATTAATAACTACTTGTCCCAAGGCATTATAAATTTCAATGTTCAATGTGTTAAATACTATATTGCTATTTTCAATATCAATATTAATATAATTTTTAGCAGGATTTGGATAAACCAATAAGTTGCTATTATTATTCAATTCCTTAACATTACTTATTGTATAATCAATATAATCAATACCAATAAAAAGTTCTATATCACTTTGTTCAGGGCTTATGCTGTCAATTGAAATAGTAGGAGGATATGTTGTATATCCTGCTTTTTCTGCAAATACTGTATATGTACCGTATTCCATGTTGTCGAACTCATAATAACCGGTATTATCTGACAATGTAAATTTTATTGGTAAATTGTTTTTATCCAATAAAATAATAGGAATATTTTTAGCTGCATTTGCTTGAACATTATTGTTACCGCCAAACCAATTTCCCCCATAAACATCAATTTCATAAGAAGATGAATCTTCGTAAGTAATATTTCCACTTATTTTACCTACTCCCCAATTAATAATATTACTTGAAGTTAAATTAATTTCTATAGTATCAGTATCATAAATATTTGCATTTTCCCAGTTTAAGGAATCACCATAATATGTTGGAAAATAAATTGGTGTATATGGAACTCCAAAATTAAAATAAGGTATAGCATATACATAATAATGGCCTGGATTATAGCGAGTAACAGAGAATCTGCCACTGTCAATATAGGAATAATTAACAGCTCGTATTATGCTATCAACATTAAACCAATATATAATAGCAATACCTTCGGGTAATAAATTGCCTCCTGAATAAACAGTCCCATGTACTCCGGGAGGTTCTGTTAATTGTATTCCATAAGACTCGCAACATCCTACACCGTCACAAACAGTAACTATGTATGTTCCTGTAGATAAATTTTCGATAGAAGCTGTTGTGTCAGCAGTGTTTCCGGTATTCCATGTATATGTATATGGAGGAACTCCATAGCTTACTGTAAGGTTAATAAATCCATCATTACCTCCATTATCTGTAATATTGCTATAATTTGCCTGTATGTCAAGATCGCAGAAACTAACAACAATATCTGTACAAATTGTACTACTGCAACCTAAATATGTTTCAATTGTATGGCAAACTGTATATGTTCCTGGAATTAAATATGTATGAGTTGGGTATACATCATTGCTTACCGGAGAACCATCTCCAAAATCCCAGTGATATGTATGCACAGCATCGCCTACGAGTTCTAATGATGAGAGTGGGTAAAATCCTGCATTGCTAGCATTTAAGTAGAAGCCAAAATTTGCATAACAATTTTGTGATTTTGATAAGAAAGGAGTAATTATAAATAATATAACAATTAATAGTTTTTTCACTTTAATGTTTTAAAAATTATATCTTATACCAAGTTTTAATCCGTAGGCATTAAATTTATGAGAAATTGGATTTGATTTTATGAATATTGAATTTATTGATTTTCTATAATACGGGTCAGCTACAAAGCTGAAAAAGTCATTAATTTTATATTCAAAACCAATAGTGGCAATCATAGAGAAACTTGGTATAATATATGTTTGTTTTTCATTATTTATATCTTCAATACTATAAGTACTGTTTAAAGATTTTCCTGAGGAATTGATATATAAACCTGTTATTAAACCAAATTTTGGAGAAACTGTAAATTTATTTTGCTTAAACTGATAGCCAATACTTAATGGTATTTCAATATATGAATATGTATTTCTAACTTTAATATTTTGATCAGACATTGATGAGTCATAGTCAGTTACTGAAACCTCATAAGGAACTTTTACTGTATTTGAAATGGTATATGGAATATAGTTTGTATCACCTGTTTCAAGATATTCATCTAAGTCAAAAACAAATATTGTATCAAATTGTTGTTCATATCGATACTCGGTTTCATAATAAGATATTGTATCAATAAGTAAAACTTCCTGATTATAATTAAATTGCTCGTTAAATTTCTTATAACAAACACCGCCTTGTACAATTAAATTTTTATATGAATAATTAATATTTATACCAAACGAATTTGATAACATTGGGCTTAATGCATTATTATATGTTTCTTCATAATTATTGTCCTCTACAGATGTCGTTCTAATAATGCTTGAAGTAAAAGCAGGATCCAATAAAATATCTAATGACCAATTTGTAGTTTCCATAATAATAGGGTCTCCAAATGCGTCTGTTCCTAATGTATCCTTATATTCAAAATCACTAAATGTTATTAATGAATCTGTATTTAATGTAATAGGTCCTTTATGTATTAAATTTATTATTTCATATCCAATTGTTTTATATCCTGTATTATATGATACAGAATTTACTTTATCAACAACTGCATTTATTTCCGTTGCAATGTTTTCTTCGTTATTAATGACGTCAGCAACAAGATCAACAGGAGTAATGTTAATATTTTCAACTACATCATTTTTTTCAATAACTGCATTTATTTCCTTTGCAATGTTTTCTTTGTTGTTAATATCGTCGGCAACATTATCAACAGGAGTAAGATCAATATTTTCAATTATATCATTTTCCTCAACAACTGCATTTATTTCCTTTGCAATGTTTTCTTTGTTGTTAATATCGTCGGCAACATTATCAACAGGAGTAAGATCAATATTTTCAATTATATCATTTTCCTCAACAACTGTATTTATTTCTGTTGCAATGTTTTCTTTATTGTCAATATTATAAGATTTATTTTCATTTGTAGTATTTAAAAATGCTTCAACGGGTTTAATATCGTAATCATTTACATGTTGATTATTTGTTACCAAAGCATTCTGATTAAAGTCTGTGTTTTCTGAAATTATAGAGTACGTTCCGATGAATAATAATGCCAGTATTGATACTAAATAATAAAAATTAAATGTCGAAAAATTAAACCTAAAGAAATTAATATAAAATAATTTTCTTTGAATATTATTCCATATTATAGTACTTGGTTTAACTAAATATCCTTTAAATTTATTATAGAAATAGCTTTCAGAACGTAACTGGTTTTCAATATTGTTCCAGGTTTGTTCTGAAGGATTTACTTTTGCTTTTTCAAAAGAATTTTTAAATAAATCTTCAATATTGTTGTAATTCTCACTCATATTAATTTATGCAATTGTTCTTTCTACACTTAAGTTTATTAAATTTTTACGTATTATTTTTTTTGCTCTCGAATATTGCGACTTTGAAGTAGCAACATCAATATCCAACATTTTTGCAATTTCCTTGTGTTTATAACCTTCAATGGCAAACATGTTGAAAATTATCCTATATCCACTTGACAACTTTCTAATTACCTTTAACAATTCATCTTTTGTAAATTCTCCATAAGAGACGGTATAACTATTAATATCTGAAACATTATCAAGATCATCCTGATAATAATGTCTTAAATTTTTTCTGTAATTAGAAATTGCGGTATTAATTATTATTTTTCTCATCCAACCCTCAAAAGAACCTGTGCCCTGATATTGTTTAATTTTTAAAAATATTTTTAAAAAACCATCCTGCATAATATCTTCTGCTTCAGGCCTACTTAACGCATAACGCATACAAATACCTAACATAACAGGCGCATAACGATCATAAAGCACTTTTTGTGCTTTTTTATCGTTTCTTTTACAGCCCATTATAATTTGTTCTTCAGAAAACATTGTATATGTTATTAAGACTAATAAATAGTTAAAAAGGTTGCATGAGAAAACAAATTTTTATTTTGCTCAATTATTGTATGATTTATTATTATTTCAAATTTTAGGATGTTTTTTCATTATTATTCTCTTTTTATTATTGCCAAACTGTTAATATAGTCTGTCGTGCAATGTATAAAGATTGTCAAATATATCTATTTTTATTCAATTTTCCTATTCTTTTTGCGAATTATTTGGGTTAAATATCAATGTACATGGTAAGTTTTAATTCAAAATTATCTTTAGTATCAGGTAATGAATAATACCCATATCTATAAAAAACTCCAATCCCGTAGCCAATAAACATTTGTTTTATCAGATTATTAAATAAGATACCTGATTCAAAATAAACTTTATCCATGGTTTTAAAAGCAACATTAAAATGTTCATAGGCATTACTTAAAGTCCCATAACCAACATTATTGCAAATTATAAGTTTTGGATGAATTTGTTTTGTTTTAAACAATAAAGAACCAAAGTCATGACTAAAGTACAAATATCCAAAGCGGTCGGAAATAAACTCATTTAAACGCATGGGAGCAAGACCATTAGCCGATTCAACCGTAAATAGTTTGTAACTCTCATGCCCGTTATAAATAAACGGGTACGGCAAAGCTCTGTCGGTATATGCTCCAACAATTTAAATATTTGTTTTCCCAAATATTTTAATTATAAAGGTTTTTGAAATTTTTGTTTCTAATTTAAGATATTCAATATCACTATTTAGAAAGTTAATTTCTTTTGTAATATTTCCCCAAAATATTGGGTATTTATTATTGAGCATATATTTCCACAAAAGAAATTCATTATTAAAGTTTACTAAAATTGTTTCTGAACAAACAAAAAAACCTTTTCCTTTAACTGTTCTGTCAGAGCTTTTCTGTAGTAGTATAGGGCTTTTTTATAGTTTTTATTTGCTTTGTAGGTATCTCCGATTGTATAGAGTGCTTTAGCATCCTGCTTTTTGATTAATTTGGCAAGTCTTCTTTTTTTCTTACCATATTCCGAAAGCGCCATAGCTTTTTTAAAACAATAAACAGCTTTATCATATTCCTTAAGTTCATTATAGATATTTCCAAGGTTAATATAAGGAGCAGGAAAATCAGGTTTAAGTTCCAATGCCTTTGAACAGTAAATAACTGCTATTTTGTATTCTTTTAATTCATAATAAATACTGGCTATATTGTTGTAAGCAGCAGCGTTATTCGGAACAAATTCGAGGTACTTTTTATATTCCTTCAATGCTTTTCTGAACTTTTTGCGGGCATCATAAACAAAGCCTAATTCATAATATGAATATGCCGCATTTGGCTCTAATTCAATTGATTGTTCAAGTTTTTTTATTGCGTTGTTTATTAATTTTTCAGTCAAAACCGAATCATTGTCTATACTTTCATTAACAAAAATAAATATCGAAGCTTCGAGGAATAATTTTCTTGCCTTTAACGAACTAATTATGTAATGATTTTTATCAAGCAAGCCGATTGCTATTTTCAATTCATTTTTTGCCATAATCAGTGACTCAATATCAGTGGCAACCGTTTCTCCTTTGAGTAGTGGAACTATTATTTGTAAGGCATCATCCTGCAAAGCAGCAGCAAGATTTCGTTTCATAAGGTTAAGTATATCGTCAATATCCTTTTTTTCAGACAACAATAAATAATAATCATAAGCCGATTCTCCTTTTGGGGAAATAACATTTCCTTCTTTCAGAGCTTTTAGGAAATACTTATAGTTTTGTATCACCAAAGAATCGCAATTACTCAGTAAATTGTTTTCAAATCCTTTGATATTAACGGTTTTTAAAAGCTTGTATTCGCTTTCTTTTTGTTTTTTTAGGGCTGTCAGAGTTTCATTATCCACTTCTGCAATTACTACACTTCTTTCTCCTATTACAAACGGTATTTGTCTGGCGGGTGCTGTTTCCTCTGGAACTATCGAAACCAGATATTTTTCTATTTCTGCAAGGCAAACCCTGTTATTATTATTTGTATCTGCCAGTCCTTGCAAACCTTCAATAAGATGGTATGAAAATACACCTCTGCCATTACCCCACTGTTGTCCCTCCTGCGAAAGCTGATTTGGCTGACAGGATAATATTTTAATTTCGTCTGACCAGTTTTCGCTTAATGCTTTAGATGTTTTTTCACTTCCTTCGATACCTCCTGCTAATTTACCTGACCGGCAGGCATCGGTTATTAAAATAACATTTACTTTTTTATTGGTCAGTGTTTTAAGAAACTTTTTTATTTCATAAACAGGAAGGTAGTCATTTCCAAAAGCAAAATATGAAGAAACAGGTGCCTTATATAAAAGTAATAGCCCGTTTTCTACATCATTAAGAGCTTCAACATCTCCATGTCCTGCAAAATATATATATACACGGTCTCCAGACATGCAAATCCTGCTTAACCATAAAAAAGCGTCTCCAATATTTATCGCTGTAGCTTCTTCGTTCAGAAATATTTTTATATTGACTGAATCAACCGAACCACCTGATTTGGATTTAATATAATCTGCAAATGCTTTTGCATCTTTATCTGCAAACTGCAGGTCTGGTACTTCTAGATAATCCGAAATACCGATTATTATTGCATAGGTTTCTCCGGAATATGTTGTTTTTGGTATCGAATCCTTATCGCTTGTCTGAGCAAAGCAATAAACAGATGTAATTATTAAAAAAAAAAATATTACTTGTGTTCGTATTCCCTTTAACAGAAGCATAAGATTTTTTATAAATTTATATCAGAGTTTTAAAAACAAAATAGCAACTACTTGCTTGGTGTAACTTACAGACTACAAGTTCATCACTATTATTTTTAATAGTAAAATTTACTGGTCATTGGTTACCAACCACCGATTACTGATTATCCAATTAGCCCATCTATAAAGACAGGATATATAATTTTCATTTTTTTCAATTTTAGCAACTTTATGGATAAGCACTAATTAATATCTGAATGAAAACTCAGGTTTTGATATTTTACTTGATTTTCCAAAGAAAATTGCCATCACAATCTCCTTTAACTTCCCATTCTTTTGTTCCTCCTGTTGTGATACAATATACTTTTGTATAGCCTGCATTTTTTGTAACATAAAGGGTTCCCCAATCACCGATTGTTCCTTTATACTCACCATCAAGATAAACTTCGATGAAATAGCCTGTATAATTATCAAAAATTATTTCACAATCTTCTCCTTCTTTTTCACCTTTCTTAAAAGAAGCCGGCATTGGATTTTTGTCATTTGTCGGAGCCTTGATCTTAATATTAGGATTCATTGCCCTTGTTTGGTTCGGGTCAACATCTTTACTGCTTATTTCAACAATAGTTTTGTCCTTAATATCCTGGGCCATTACATTTGACTTTAAAATTACCAGGCTAATTATAACTACAGTAATAAAAAATACAATTTTTTTCATTGTTTCTTGTTTTTTGGTTAAACATTATTTTACAAAGATAATAATTTTACTTTTATTATGTATCTATGACGAACAGTTAAATGAAAAAGTTACGGAGCTTATGCCAAATTTTTAAAATTGGAATCAATATCATAAAAAGTCTGAAAAATGCTTCTCTTAAATATCCAAGTACAAGGTAAGTTTTAATGCAAAATTATCTTTAGTATCAGGTAATGAATAATACCCATATCTATAAAAAACTCCAATCCCGTAGCCAATAAACATTTGTTTTATCAGATTATTAAATAAGATACCTGATTCAAAATAAACTTTATCCATGGTTTTAAAAGCAACATTAAAATGTTCATAGGCATTACTTAAAGTCCCATAACCAACATTATTGCAAATTATAAGTTTTGGATGAAATTTCTTTGTTTTAAATAATAAAGAACCAAAATCATGACTAAGGTATAAATATCCAAAACGGTCAGAAATAAATTCATTTAAACGCATGGTAGCAAAACTATTGGCGGATTCAACCGTAAATGGTTTGAAACTTCCATGCCCGTTATAAATAAATGGGTATGGTAAAGCTCTGTCGGTATAAGCACCAACAATTTGAATATTTGTTTTCCCAAAATTTTTAATTATAAAGGTTTTTGAAACTTTTGTTTCTAATTTAATATATTCAAGATTACCGTTAAACAAGTTTATTCCTTTTAAAATATTTCCCCAAAATATTGGGTATTTAGTTCCCATAGAAATTTTATACCCACGAGGAGTTTTCATAAATTTCTCTTTATAAGCGTATTTTAATTTAATGCCAATTTCGGTGTAATTAAAAGTACTAAATGTGAAATTTTCAGGAACTTCATATTGTGTATTTAGTTCATAGTATAAATAATTATTTGAAACTGTTTTAGAAGAAGTTTTAAAAATTGCATTTAATTTAAGATATTTTAAAAAACGTAAAGATATTGTAGCTTTATATCCTTCAATTATATCCATATTTTTTATTAAAATATCGCGATATAGCTCAGAACTGCTAACATCTTTATCATCAATAAATGTATATGAAGCAGATTCTGTTACATCATTAAAATATTGTAATTTTAATTGAATTTCCTGTTTATCATAAATATTAAGAAATAAGTCTCCTCCATATTTTACAGTCTTATCTTTAAACCCGTATGCAATATATCCTCCAATAGAATACCATTTTGAGATACGCTCATTAGTCATAATTCCAACTCCAGGTCTAAATCCCTCAAATTCGTTAAAACTTAATAGTTTTGTGTAATCAAAATTTAAAAATTTCCATGGTATATAACCCGATGCTATAGTTTCAAAAAGTCTTAATTTTGCATCTAACTTTTCGGCTTTCCCAATACTGTCAATTATATGATATGTTTTTTCATCAATAACAGAAAGTGAATCGTAACGATAATTATTCCAAAATTCATTATCTTTTTTATGGGCATCATCGTTTATCTTTAATTCAATATTGCTAAATTCCTTTTTATTTAATTCAGGATTAACTGAGATTTTTTCAAGATAACTTTCTCCAACACCAAGCAATAAAAAATTATCAATTTTTCTTGTAGCTAAAGTATCATTTATCATTACAGTATCCCTGCTCTCTGACATTAAAAATGTTGGGAATACAATATTGGTATTAAGTTGCACGGGAAACCATTGTTTATTTTCAATAAATTCATATTTCTGCTGAATTTTAACCTGCAATACATCTGACTTATCATACGGTTCGGCAATAACACTTTGAATTGCATAATTGTTTGTATTTATGTGTAAAATTCCTTTTAATCCGTCAAAGTTCTTTCCTTTTGAAGGTCTGTATGAAATAATAAAAACAGTATCGTTTTGTTCGGTAAAAATTGTATCTTCAATAAGGAAAAAATATTTTTTTGTACTGCCATTACTTACAGGATTTAAATAATATTTGTCGGCTATATTAATTAGTTCATTATAAAAGGAAAATGATTGTAATTGTGTAGCAAGCATCATAAACGATGGTTCTTTTAATCCGGACACTTTAGTTGCAATAACATTTTCATCGTTTTTATCAGGATAAATAAACTTACGTTCACTTATTGATTCCATTATAAACAAATGCTGTGTATTCATTAAATCAACAACAAATGATTCATTATTTATTTCTGTAATGGTATCTTTTTTATATTTAACAGCTATTGTATCGGGTAATATAATTGTGTCGATTCGTGTTTTTAAATTTTTTAGGTCGGCGGTAAAATATAGCTTATTGTATGAGGTGTAAGAAAATGACCTCATTTTTTCGGGATTGTTCACATTTCTATTTCCAGCAACTTGTTTAATTATTCTATGAGCAGGATTTATCCCCGGAAATACAGTTATTTCTGAAATATTGAATGTTTTTTTCTTTAATAAAATTAAAATAGGTTCGTTTTTTTTAATATTTTTTACCAAAATATCTTTTGAATAATAACCTATGTAAGAAAACTTTAAAAATTCAATATCGTTATTGGAATAGATCTTGAACTTGCCATCAATATTAGTTGTTGTTCCCTGATTTTGTGAGTTATATACTATGTTTACAAATGCTAAAGGTTCTTTTGTAAGAGAATCGAGAACAATCCCAGATACTTTAAGATTTTGAGAATATCCAAATAAGGAAGAAGAAATTATAATTAAAAAAATTAAAAAACGCTTATGTGTTTTTTTATTCAATTTTTCAATCAAAATTATTTATAAGACCCCATTTTAAGCATTGCAATTTCTTTATCACTAAGAAATCTCCATTTCCCACGCGTCAAACTTTTTTTTGTTAAACCTGCAAAATAAACTCTGTCTAATTTTACAACCTTATAACCTATTTGTTCAAATATCCTTTTCACTATTTTATTTTGACCTGAATGTATTTCAATGCCAATTTGCTTTTTATCATCAGGATCAATGTAGCTAATTTTGTCTGCTTGTATAAAAATGTCTTCAATTTTTATCCCATCAGCAATTTTTACCATATCATTTTTATCTAAATTTTTATCTAAAAACACATGATATATTTTCTTCTTATTGTACTTTGGATGTGTTAATTTTTTTGTTAGATCTCCATCGTTTGTGAATAATAAAACCCCTGTTGTATTTCTATCTAATCTTCCCACAGGATAAATACGTTCTTTGCATGCGTTTTTTACTAGATCCATTACAATTTTTTTAGCATGAGGATCGTCAACTGTTGTAATAAAATCTTTAGGTTTATTTAATAATAAATATACTTTTTTTTCTTTTCTAATTTTTTCATCATTGAATTTAATTTCATCTTTAAACGAAACTTTTGTTCCAAGCTCAGTTACAACTTCCCCGTTTACTTTTACCAAACCCGCTTTAATATATTCATCAGCTTCTCGCCTTGAACATAAACCGCTTTTTGCAAGTGTTTTATTCAGTCTCTCTAATTCTTGTGTTTCTTCAAATCTACTATGTTTTGGTTTACTTTGGTTTGAACGAAAATCTTGTTTTTTTGCCATTACTATTAAGTTAAATTATTTTGCAAAAGTAAGATTAAAAATGGCTAATCCCGAGTACTAGGGATAAAATTTAAAATGACTAAAATACTTAAAATTCAAAATGACTAAAATGATTGAAAAAAGCAGTTACTTCAAAAACACATTATCAGGTAAGCTTCCATTTTCAAAATGTTTTTCAATCCAACCGGATATTGAATTTTCTCTGTAATCAAAATATTTGGAATATGGTTTAATATCAAGTACTGGAGTTCCATCAAGCATATCTACTTCTGTAAAATGTAATTTTGCCCCTTCTATCTTTTTTATTTTAACAATTGAAAAGCCAATATGATTTGGTCTGTTAGGGCTTCGTATTGCAAATATTCCATGAGCTTTGTCTTCCAAAAATGGAGTGCCTGATATTTTTTCCACATTGCTTTTATGGAAATAATATAATATAACAGCATGAGAAAAATCCTGCAAATCTTTTAATCCCGGAACATATTTCTCATATAACTCAATAAACGCTTCTGCATTTGTATCAAATTTCCCTTGAATACTAATATTTTTAGGAATTTTGTAAGGCGAGTGAATTATCCCGATAGGTTTAAGTTTTATTTCCATTGTAGATCATAATTTATACTTGAATTTAAATACAAATATGAACAACATCTGATTATAATACAATTTTTTGTCAATTTTGTATTAAAATGATACTTTTGAAAGTTCAAATTTCAATTTGTCGAAACGGACAAAATTAAATAATAATGCAAATTTTTTTAGGTATAAAGCGCAAAGTATTGAATAATATATTCAGAGCAAGTTTATTTGTTTTTTCTATTGCTTTCATAGTTATTCTTTTTCCAAGAGAAGGAAAATTCAAATATGAATTTCAAAAAGGTAAACCATGGATGCATGAAACATTAATAGCTCCATATAATTTTCCTATTTACAAAACAAATGAAGAACTTAGCGTTGAAAACGATAGTGTTACAATCAGCATAATACCACATTATAGAATTAATGAAAATATTAAAGATGAGAAAACTGTTGTTTTTTTGCAAAGCTTTGATAAAAAATGGGAAGAACATAAAACCAAATTTTACAGAATTGACAATAAAAGAAAACAGAAAAAAGTAAATGAAAAGATAGATGTTCTTAAAATTAAATATTTAGATTTTTCAACAAAATTAATTTCATTTATTTACGATAAAGGAATAATTGAAATAACAGATATAATTAAACTGAAAATTAATACAGACAAAGGAAAAATTATTTTGTTAGACAATAACATTGCTGAAGAAACACATATAAGCGAAGTATTTACAAAAAAAACGGCAATTGAGTATATAGAAAAAAAAATAAAAGAAAAGAAAAATAATTCTGAGTACGAAGAAACAATTGGCGTAAATTTTCTTGAATCACTTGAAATTTCAAAATATATAATACCAAACTATTATTATGATAGAGAAACAACAGAACAAGTAAAGCTTGCCAAGATCAATAATATATCGCTTACTAATGGAATGGTGCAAGAAGGTGAAAAAATTATTTCTAGAGGAGACGTAGTAAACAATACTACGTACAGAAAACTACTTTCTTTAAAAACTGAGTTTGAAACAAGTACAGGAAAAGATTCAAATTTCTATTTAATACTATTAGGTCAAATATTTTTGGTTACAGCGTCAATTTTTGTGCTATATCTTTTTTTACTTCATTTTAGAAAAGACATTTTGCAAAACACGTTAAAAACAGCATTTATACTTGTTTTTGTGCTACTTATGATTTTTGTTTCAAGGATAACAATAAATTACAATTTTATAAGCATCTACATTGTGCCTCTGGCAATTTTACCAATAATTATAAGAGCATTTTATGACACTCGTTCAGCATCGTTCATTCATATTGTAACAATTATTACTATTGGATTTTTTGCTCCAAATGGTTTTGAGTTTGTTTTTATTCAGCTTATTGCCGGAATGATGGCGATTTTTAGTTTAACCAGTATAAATAGACGGAGTCAATTATTCTTAACTGCATTAATAACATTTATTTCATATAGCGTTGTTTATTTTGGTATTTCAATGATACAGGAAGGTGATATTTCAAAGATTAATTTAACAAATTTTGCATGGTTTGCAGGAAATGGTTTATTGCTATTAGCATCATATCCATTAATTTATATTTTTGAAAAAGTATTTGGTTTCCTATCTGATGTTAGTTTAATGGAGTTATCTGATACAAATCATCCAATATTACGAGAACTTGCAGAAAAAGCACCTGGAACGTTTCAGCATTCCTTGCAAGTTGGGAATTTGGCAGAAACAGTTAGCTTTAAAATTGGAGGAAATCCGCTTCTTGCTCGTACTGGAGCATTATACCACGATATTGGAAAAATAAATATATCACAATATTTTATTGAAAATCAAGTGCCAGGTATTAATCCTCACGATAAGTTAGAATTCAAGAAAAGTGCAGAAATTATTATCAGTCATGTTACACAGGGTGTGGAAAAAGCAAAAAAACATAATTTGCCTTCTCATATTATTGATTTTATAAAAACGCATCATGGAAGTACAAAAGTTCAATATTTTTATAGAAATTTCATAAAACAACATCCTGATGAAGAAGTTGATGAAAAAATATTTACTTATTCGGGACCTTCTCCTTTTACAAAAGAACAAGCAATTGTGATGATGTGCGATTCTGTTGAAGCAGCTTCACGTAGTTTGAAAACATATACAGAGGAAACAATTGGTGAGTTAGTTGAAAAGATTATTAACTTTCAAATTGAAGAAGACCAGTTTAAATTTGCTGATATAACTTTTAAAGATATTACAAATGTTAAAAGTATATTAAAAAATAAATTAATAAATATTTACCATTCAAGAATTGAGTATCCTGAATAATAAAATTAAATAAATATGAAAATTTCCACGACTTTAATAATTGCGATACTATTTGCAATAAATCATATACATGCTCAAGAGAAAAAAGATATTACACTTGAAGATATTTGGACTATTTATACTTTTTATCCGAAAAGTATTGATGGTTTGCGTTCAATGAATGATGGAGAAAATTACACACAAATAAATCTTGCCAGGGATATTGATAAATACAGTTTCAAAAAAGGAGTAAAAGTTGGCACTATTTTTAGCCTAAAAGAAATACCAGAAGATTGTAAAATTAAAAAAATTAGCGATTATGAGTTTAATGCCGATGAAACAAAAATATTGATATCAACCGATATTGAACAAATTTACAGACATTCCTTTTCTGCATCGTTTTATGTATGGGATATCAAAAATATGGAAATGACACCACTTTCTGAAAAAGGAAAACAAATGCTGGCAACATTTTCACCTGACGGAACGAAAGTTGCTTATGCTAGAGATAATAATATTTTTTATTATGATCTTGAGAAAAAAATTGAAATACAGGTTACTACCGATGGCAAGATTAATGAAATAATAAACGGTGTGCCCGATTGGGTTTATGAAGAAGAATTTAGTTTTAGCAAAGCATTTGAATGGTCGACTGATGGTAAAAAAATTGCATATATTAAATTTAATGAGAGCAGAGTTAAAGAATTTAATTTAACAATGTACGAGAATCTGTATCCTACATGGTATAAATATAAATATCCAAAAGCAGGAGAAGACAATTCAATTGTTAGTGTACACATCTATAATGTTGAAAACAGTAAAACTCTGGCTGTTGATATAGGGACAGAAACCAATATTTATATTCCAAGAATTAAATGGACAAATGATGCTGATAAATTAAGTATTCAAAGATTAAACCGACTTCAAAATAAATTTGAAATATTATTGGCAGATGCCTTAACAGGAAAAACAAATGTTTTATATACCGAGACAAACAAATGTTATGTAGAAATATCTGATAATCTCACTTTTTTAAATGACAATAAACATTTTATTATTACAAGTGAGAAAAATGGCTATAATCATATTTATTTGTATGATATGACAGGCAAAGAAATTAGACAAATAACAACAGGTAATTGGGAGGTTACCGAATTTCTTGGCGATGATGAAAAAAATAAGTTGTTTTACTATATGTCTACAGAATTATCACCTACACAAAGAGATATGTTCTCAATTGCTTATGATGGAACAAATAAAATAAAACTCACACAAAAACCGGGTGTAAACAGAGTTGAATTTAGCAAAGGTTTTAAATATTTTGTAAATTATTATTCCAATGCAAATACGCCTTCATCGGTAGTATTATATGATTCCAAAGGAAAACAAAAAAGAGTGTTGGAAGACAATGCCGATCTTAACGCTAAAATGAAAGATTACAAATTCAGTAAAAAGGAATTTTTCAAATTTAAAACATCAGAAAATATTGAACTTAACGGATGGATGATAAAACCATATAATTTTGATGAAACAAAAAAATATCCTGTTTTTATGACAGTTTATGGTGGTCCTGGCAGACAAACAGTGATGGACAGATGGGAATATACTGCTCTTTGGCACCAGCATATTGCAAATCTCGGATACATTGTTGTTTCTGTTGACAATCGTGGTACAGATGGAAAAGGCTCTGAATTTAGACGTTCCACCTACGAGCAAATGGGAAAACTTGAAACAATAGACCAAATAGAAGCAGCTAAATATCTTGGTGCTTTAGATTACGTTGATGCAAATCGTATTGGCATACAAGGTTGGAGTTACGGAGGTTATCTGTCAACACTTTGTATAACCAAAGGAAACGAATTCTTTAAAATGGCTATAGCTGTTGCTCCTGTTACCAACTGGCGTTATTACGATTCAGCGTATATTGAAAGATATATGGGTTTACCACAAGACAATGCTGATGGATATGACGAAAATTCACCAATTAATTATGTGAAAAAACTAAAAGGTAAATATCTTTTAATACATGGTAGTGCCGACGATAATGTGCATTTTCAGAATACCGTAGAATTAGTTGATGCACTTGTGCAAGCCGATAAACAATTCGACCTGATGTTTTATCCAAACAGTAATCATGGAATTTATACAGGAAGAAATACAAGGTATCATTTATTTACAAAAATGACAGAATATATTAAGGATAATCTATAAATTTACAATTCCTATTGCCCAGATGGCGAAATTGGTAGACGCACCAGCTTGAGGGGCTGGCGCCGGCAACGGTGTGCAAGTTCGAGTCTTGTTCTGGGCACTTTTTTTAATGCAGATTATACAATCTATCCTGATTTTATAAATTATGGAATTTATAAATACTATATTATTTGCCATTAATTTAAAATAATTTTATAAATTATTAGAATGTTGCACATTATGTAAATACTTTAAATATGTTTATTACTAATGTGTTAAGTTAAAACCTCTTTGTTTCAGGCAAATAACAACATGTAGATAATGTGGCAATTACAGCACTTCCTATGTCTTAAATGCCACAATGATAAAAAGTTATCAACATAAAAAAATCTATTTATATTTAAAAACACAAGTTGTTAATAAAAATAAATAATTTAATATTTGCATATTTGTTTAATAATTAAGTATTTTTGTCGAATAATATTTTTTAACTTATTAAAATCTATAGAAAATGACTAAAGCAGAAATCGTAAAACAAATCAGTGAAAAAACTGGAATCAGTAGTGTTGAAGTTTTAAGAGTTGTTGAAGCTTTTATGACAACTACAAAAGATAACATGTCAAAAGGTGAAAACATTTATTTAAGAGGTTTTGGAACATTTGCAGTTACAAAAAGAGCTAAAAAAGTTGCTCGTAATATTTCAAAAAATACAACAATTGTAATTCCTGCACACTTTGTACCAACTTTCAAACCTGCTAATTCATTTAAAGACAAAGTTAAAACAAACGTAAAATAAATTGCGTTTAACAAAACATAAAAAAAACCGCTTAATTTTTTAAGCGGTTTTTTTTGTGCCTTTTTGCTTTTGATTGCTTAAAACTAATACTTACATTTGTTTTCTAATATTAATAATTTGTATTATGAAAAATATTAAAAATTTAATTTTTATTGTTGCTTTATTTTTAATTGTTTCTAATATTTTTAGCCAAGTTGGACAAAATGATTTTAGTGATCTAAACTCAAAAATACCGATTGACTCAAAAGTTAAAATTGGAAAATTAGACAACGGGCTTACATATTATATAAGATATAATGAAAAACCAACAGACCGAGCAGAATTTTTTCTTGTTGTTAATGCAGGAGCAATATTAGAAGATGACGACCAGGATGGTTTAGCTCATTTTTGTGAACACATGGCTTTTAATGGAACAAAGCACTTTGAAAAGCATGATATAATTAATTATCTTCAATCAATAGGAATGAAGTTTGGTCCTGAAATAAATGCATTTACAAGTACAGATGTAACTAATTATATGCTGCAAAAAGTTCCTACTGATGTTAAAGAAAATATTGATACTGCTTTATTGGTGCTTTTCGATTGGTCAAGTAATGTTACTTACGAAGGTGAAGAAATTGACAAAGAAAGAGGTGTAATTCATGAAGAATGGAGAGTACGAAGAGGAGCCGATTTTAGGATGGGGATGGAAACAGATAAAATTATTTATAAAGGATCAAAATATGCCGAACGCGATGTAATAGGTAAAATAGATATAATTGATAATTGCCCTTACGATGCTTTAAGAAGATTTTTTAAAGACTGGTACAGACCGGATCTTCAGGCAATAATTGCTATTGGCGATTTTGAGCTTGATGAAATGGAAAAAAAGATAATTGCGCAATTTTCTAAAATCCCAAAACGAGTAGATGCCAAAGAAAGAAAAACTTTTGAAATACCCGACCATGATGGTGTACGGATTGCAATTGCTAAAGATAATGAAGCTCGTTTTACAAGAGTTGGAGTAATGTATAAGCATGATGTGGTAAAAGATAAAACTATACTCAAATATTTAAGAGACAATCTTAAAAACAAATTATTTACTAATATGTTAAGTGCAAGACTTGATGAAATATCAAAATCGGAAAATCCTGCTTTTTCATGGGCTTATAATTATTATGGAAGTATGGAAAGAGCAAAAGATGCATATACTACAATGGCTATGAGCAGAAATAATGAGACAGAGAGAAGCCTTGAAATTCTCTTAACAGAACACAAAAGGGTAAAAGAATACGGATTTACAGAAGGCGAATTTAAAAGAGCAAAACAGGAAACTATTAAATGGTACGAAAAAGCAATAAAAGAAAAAGATAAAAATGAATCATCAAGATATACATGGACATATTACAGCCATTTTCTTACAAATAATCCAATACCGGGAATTGAATTTTCTTACACTTTTGCCAAAGCAACTATTCCAAACATCAACTTAAAAGAAGTTAATGAACTTGCAGGAAAATGGATTATTGAAAACAATATGATTGTTGTTATTACAGGACCTGATGAAGAAAGTATTAAAATACCAAATGAAGAGGAAGTAACACAAATTATTGAAAAAGTTAAAAACGCCAAGATCGATGCCTATGAAGATGTTGTAATTGATAAGCCTTTATTAAGTACAATGCCTAAACCTTCAAAGATTGTTAAAACAGAGGAAAACAAAGAGCTTGGAACTACTGAATGGGTACTTGAAAACGGTGCAAAAGTTGTTATTAAACAAACCGATTTTAAAGAAGATGAAATATTATTCAGAGCTTATAGTTTGGGTGGTTCATCTTTATATTCAAACAGCGATGAAATTTCAGTTGATGTTTGTTCAGGTGTAACAAGAGAATGTGGTTTAGGAGAATTCAATAATATAGAACTTCCTAAATATATGAGTGGCAAAATTGCAAACCTTTACACTTGGGTTGGTGATTTAACGGAAGAAATGAACGGAAATACCCGTCCACAGGATTTTGAAACATTACTGCAAATGATTTATTTAAATTTCACAAATCCACGCTTTGATGAAAAAGGATTTAACACTTATGTACAAAAACAAAAAACATGGTTGGAAAATAAGCAATTAGACCCAAGTAATGCATTATACGATACTGTTTCTGTAACAATGTCGCAATATCATCCACGCCGCCGACCATGGACAATGGAACTTTATAAGGAAGCAAAATTTGAAAGGCTAAGTAAAATTTATAAGGAGCGTTTTAGCAATGCTGCCGATTTCACTTTCTTCTTTGTTGGTAATATTGATATTGAAAAATCTAAAATTCTTATCGAAAAATATATTGGAGGGATAGCAACAACAAAAACTACAGAAAACTGGAAAGACCTTAATGTAAGATATCCAAATAAGCTTATCGAAAAAGAAATTATTAAGAAAATGAAAGTCCCAAAAACTACAGTTTACATTATTTACACAGGAAATTTTGATTATAGTCTTGAAAATCGTGTTAAACTTGATGCTATTAACGATATTCTTGATGTTAGATACACAGAAACCGTTCGCGAAGAACAAGGCGGAACTTATGGAGTACGTACCTGGGTTGGGAAATCAAAATATCCTGAAAAAATATACAGGTTGAATATTAGATTTGATTGTGCCCCCGAAAAAGCTGAAATGCTTACTGCAATAATTTACGATGAAATAGAAAAAATGCAAAAGAACGGACCAAAGCAAAAATATCTTGACAATTTCATCAAAAATAAATTAAAATCACGCGAAGAAAACCTAATACGAAACCGATACTGGATAAGCCAGTTAAAAAACAGTTATTTTAACAACGAAAATACTTTAAGCGACGATTATGTTAAAATACTTAAAAGTTTAACAATTGATGATATCAAAAAAGCAGCAGAACAGTTCTTGTTAAAAGATCAACATGCTGAATTTGTATTAAATCCTAAAAAATAAAGTAATATGTTTGAAAAGGAAATTTATATTGACAGAAGAAATAAACTTCGCAAAAATGTAGACAAAGGAATAATATTAATACTTGGCAATGTTGATTCGCCAATGAATTATCCTGCTAATATTTATAAGTTTCGTCAGGATAGTTCTTTCTTATACTTTTTTGGATTAGATCATCCCGGATTTGCAGGAGTTTTAGATTTAGATAATGGCAAAGATTATATTTTTGGCAACGATGTAGATATTGACGATATTATTTGGATGGGACCTCAGCCATTGTTAAAAGACCAGGCATTAAATGTTGGAGTTGAGAATACTGCCCCTTTTGGTAAGTTGGAAGAATTTTTGAAAGAAGCATTAAGCAAAAAAAGAAAAATACATTTTTTGCCTCCATATAGAGCCGAAAACAAAATTTATCTGATGGATATTCTTAATATTCATCCATCAAAACAAGATGATAATGCCTCAGAAGAACTTATTAAAGCAGTTATTGATATCAGGGCAACTAAAGATAAATACGAAATTGAGCATCTCGACAGTATAATGGATGTTGCATATCAAATGCATACTACTGCTATGAAAATGGCACAGCACGGAGTATATGAGCGAGAAATTGCAGGAGCAATAGAAGGTATTGCACTAAAGCATGGCGGAACAGTTTCGTTTCCTGTAATTTTAACAAAGCGAGGCGAAACTTTGCACAATCATTATCATGGCAATAAGCTTGCAGAAGGAGATTTAATGCTAACAGATGCAGGTTTTGAGTCGGAATTAGGATATGCAACCGACCATACACGCACATCGTCGGTTGGTGGCAAGTTTACTCAAAAACAAAAAGAAATATATCAGATAGTATTAGATGCCAATAATAAGGCAACATCAATGGTAAAACCGGGAGTTTCGTATCGCGAAATGCATTTTGTAGCAGCAAAAGTTATTGCTCAGGGATTAACAGATCTTGGTATAATGAAAGGAAATGTTGATGAAGCTGTAAGAGCAGGAGCTCATGCCATGTTTTTTCCTCACGGACTTGGACACATGATGGGACTTGACGTACACGATATGGAAGGCCTTGGCGAAACCCTTGTTGGGTATGATAATGAAACAAAACGCAGCGAGCAATTTGGAACGGCATATTTGCGTATGGGAAGAAAATTAAAACCCGGATTTGTTATTACAAACGAGCCAGGCATTTACTTTATTCCTGCTTTGATTGACAAATGGTATAACGAAAAAATAAATACCCAGTTTATTGATTTTAATAAAGTAAACCAATACAGAGATTTTGGAGGTATAAGATTAGAAGACGATATACTTGTTACACAAAACGGTGGTCGTAATCTTGGCAAACAAAGAATTCCTATTGAAATTGCCGATGTTGAAGCTATGACGCATAGCAAATTGTAATTTTAATTGTTTTTACCTATTCTTTCTGATTTTAGTTCGGAAACACTCGGTAGTTGGGGCTTTGAATTGTTTTACTTGTCAAGTTGGTGGTTAAATTATTCATGAAATGCTACAATATTATTTTTGAATGGACGCTTAACTTTATAAAATCTTACTTAAAATTTATAGTCTTAAAAGTGAAGTACTTTTGAGATGTGTAACTAAAAATTATTACAATAAAAGTAGATATAATTTTTGAAGGTGTTGGATACCATCCAAATTTTTCCACAAAGATTTTCAGAAAAATATACGTTAAGACAATACTAACTATGACAGTTAAACCATATCTAAATAATTGAATACGCTTTCTAAGATAAGAACCTGGAAAACTTATATATTTTGCAAACAAAAAGCCAATAGGGAAAGTAAACATAAAGGACATAATAAATGCAGCTATATGCGGGGAAATTGCACAAAAACCCAATTCCAAAATTTCTTTTTTGAGAACAAAATTATAAAAAATAAAATACAGAAATATATCCAATGCTGTATTCATCCCACCAGTTGCAGCATATTTAAACGTTTGTACAGGCACCATCCTTTTAAAAGGAGGATAAAACCAAAGAACAAATCTCTCTACAAACTCAATGAAAGCATAAAATAATTTCATATTACAAAATTAGGTTTGATTTACTTGAATTCTGCGCAGATATAAACTTATAATGTTGACCATAGCAAATTAAACATGAAAAATAACAATAAAGTAATTATTATTGTTGTAATTAGTGCTGCTTTTATAGGTTTGTTGCTTGATACTCCAAGGCTAATTAAGCCTGATATCCCAAAAATCATTGGTATTATCCATAATAAACTAACATTTAATAGTTCTGTTTCAGACATACTGTTAAATAAAGCTCCGTATATTCCTGCCATTAAGGAAACTCCACCAATAAGGAATATCAAGAACATTGTTCTTAATTTATACAAATTATATCTCTTTTCAAGAACATGTATGTTTTGGTTGTTTATTGGCGGAGGTGTATGCCTTCTGTTAAAAATGTGTAAAAGGTCGGCTCTTTCTTTTGCATATTGCCAATTTTTCATTCCTTCGCACCACACCAAAGTGTTTGGCTTAATATTTACTGACCCTAATTCTTCTATAGTTACAGGTCCGTATTTTTCTTTTCCGTATGAGTAAAAGTATTTTTTGTTGCTCATAATTTTAAACTATTTCAAAAAAGTAAAAATATAGTAAAACTTTTTAATTAACAATAATTTTTGCGAGAAATCTTTAGAAACAAGTTCAGTCGGACTAGGAATTCATATTATTTATAAACCTCAACCTTATATACGAAAGGTTTAAGTTTTTTAATTTGTCCTTTTCGTTTCAACCATTTTATTTTATTATACTGTGATAATATGGGGTATGAAAAAGCAGAATCATTTGAAATAGAATCTATAAGCATTAATAAATATTTTGATTTTATAGCAAAAGTTGCTCCTGATTTATCAGAATGTTTACCACTAATTACACCTAAAATATTTCCATTTACATCAATTAATGGTCCTCCGCTATTTCCCGGGTTAACCGGTATTGAAATTTGATATGCAATAGTATCTTCTTTATATCCGGTTGAAGAACTAACCGAACCTTCTCCAAAAACTATTTTTTCTTTTGAATACCCTAGAGTATAGACATATTCTCCAAGGTCGGCATAATTTTTATTAAATATATAAGGTGTTGTTTTAAACGATTTAAAATTAGTATCAATAACCTGTAAAATAGCAAGGTCAAAATTAATATCTTTATATACTAATTTTGCTTTAAATTTCACCAAGCTATCAAGTTGATTAACAATAATAATTGAATCAACATTACGTACAACATGATAATTTGTTGCTAAATAACCGTTTGAAGATATAACAAAGCTGGTTCCACTTGGATAAGCTGGCTTTACTTTTTTTTCATTGTCGGATGTAATTAGTATTTCCCAAATTGATTTTTGGGTAGTTGAAAGATCATTTAATTTGTTATTCAATTTTGTGTATGTATTTACATGTTTTCCATATTCGAACCAACTGGAAAAATACATGAAAGAAAATGATACCAATAATGCAATTGAAGCTGCAATTGATATTGTAAAAACTGACCTTAAATATCGTTTTTCTCTTTTAGGTTTAAGTTTTTTAATATTTAATTCAGAATGGAATTTATCAAGTTTGTTTTTTAACTCAATTTTTTGATAATGTTCGTTAATTATATCAATAAGTTCTTTTTGAGAGTTTACTTCTTCTGCCAATTCTTGATTTGAAGCTATTTCATTTTCAAAAGCAAGTAATTCCTCTCCATTAAGTTCTCCTAATATATAACTGTCAATTTTATCATGTATGTCGCTATTGAATTCCATAATTACTTATTATTGAATATCATAAGTTTTAAAATATATTTTCTTTAATCTTTGTAAACACTTATATTTTTGATTTTTAGCATTATCAGTATTAGTATATCCCATTTTTTTAGCAACTTGTTGCATATTTATTTTTCCAATATAAAAATCGTAAAGTATTGTTTTACATGGTTCTCCTAATATTGCAAGACTTTCATACATTATATTCAATTGCTTTTCTTTTAATAAAAAATCATTTTCCTGATTATTATTAAAAATTGTAAAATTATCATATTCAGTAATGCCACCTGCATTTAATTTTTTATTTTTAAGTTCATTTAACCATAATCTTCTACAAACTGAATACAAATAAGTTTTGATTTTACATTCTAACTTAAAACTTGTATTCCTTATTTTATTATAAAAAACAATTATCGCTTCCTGATAAATATCTTTAGCTTCTTGTTCACTTCCATTATTACCTAAAATAAATTGAAGGATAGTAGAAAAATTTTGCTTATATAATATTTCTAAAGCTATATTTTTTCCTTCTATTATTCCTTTTATAATTTCAGTATCACTACAATATGCACTTTTTAATTTATGCATTCAATATTAATAACAATTTTTACTATTAGTAACCCAAAGTAAATAAAATTAATAATTATAAATAAATAAATAATGGGTTACTTTTTTGAATATATTTTATTAATCATAAATATTTATTGTTTAATTTTAAAATATTATTAAAATGAAAAAATCATTAGTTTATTTAGTAGCTGTATTATTTACTGCAGGAATTGCTTTTACATCTTGTGAAACTAGCACGCAAGATATTGCTGATCAATTGGATGACGTTATTAATGAATTAGATTCTACTTTAGTTGATATTGAGGGAGATTCTTTATTAATTGATGTTATTGAAGAAGATTCTCTTGTAACTGAGGAAGTTGAAGATTTTGTTGATGAAGCAATAGAAACAGAAGAATAGTACTAAGCAAAAATTACATTGCTAATTTATACCGCTTATATTATTTTGATTTGCTAAGATAATTAAATTAAAAACGGTGTAATTATGAAAAAGGGAGTTTTAAACTCCCTTTTTTATTTTTTTCAATGAAATAACATTATAATTTCTTAAATTTTTTCGAAATATATCTTCTGCAAATAAGCGCTTAAGTAGCAGATATACATGGCGTAAAAATATTACTGCTTATACATATTTACTATGCATAAATATTTATATTATTTTTTTGTATCTTTAAAGCAACTTTTTTGCTTTTTTGGAGTCTTGAAAATAGAAGCATAATAATTTGTTAAACAGAAAACAAGCTATGATACGTTTTAACATTATTCTATTATTATTGTTTGTGAATAGTTTTATTTTTTCACAAACATTTAATTTAGATGCAATCAATAGCGGATCAACACATACTACATGCAACGCCACATTGTATGATAGTGGAGGCCCTACGGGGCAATATGGAAATAGCGAGAATTATTTTATAACATTTTGCTCAGGAACAACTGATTGTATGCAGATTGATTTTGTAGGAACATTTGCAGTTGAAAGTGGTTTTGACCAAGTTTCAATTTTTGATGGACCTACGACAGGTTCTGCTGTTTTGGGTTCATTTGATGGCGTAATTCTTCCTCCAACAATAATATCTTCAGGAACTTGTGTTACTATTCAATTTACATCAGATAGTTCAGTCCCTCAAGATGGGTTTCAAGCAAATATTACATGTACGGGAAATTGTCCACCACCACCACCAGCATCTATTGTTGTTGATATTACAACATATACACACGAAGAGTTAGTTACAGATGTTCTAATAACCGGTTGTTTAGAAGCTTATAATGTTGTTTATACCGGAGACCCACTTGCAATTGGATATTTCTATGATGCTTATGGTATTGGTATTCAGTCTGGAGTGATAATGTCGTCAGGATATGTTATGAATGCACCCGGGAATGGAAATAATGATTTTACAAGCGACATGCTTTCAGTTAGTACAGGAGATCCTCTACTTGATGCTATTGTTACACCAGATGTTACAACAGATGTTGCAATTTTAGAATTTGATTTTGTGCCTTCTTCTGATACACTTGAATTTAATTTTATATTTGGCTCTGAAGAATATCCTGAATATGTATTTTCTTTTAATGATGTTTTTGCGTTTTTCTTAACAGGAACAAACCCGGCTGGAGGTAATTATACAAATTACAACATTGCATTAATTCCGGGAACTACAACTCCTGTTAGTATTTATAATGTTAATAATGGCTCAAGTGGACCAACTACAGGACCTTGTGTTAATTGTGCATATTATGTTGATAATTGGGCGGGTACCTACAATATTACTTATGACGGTTTTACAACTCCAATAACTGCTGTGGCAAATGTTGTTGCTTGTGATACATATCATATAAAATTAGCTGTAGCAGATGTTAATGATATGTCTTTTGATTCTGCTGTTTTACTTGAAGAAGCCAGTTTTACTTCAGGTGGGCAAGTTTCTATGAATCATGTTAGTCCAAACGGTAATCAAAATGAAATTATTGAAGGTTGCACCGGTTATTGGGTATTTACGGTACTCGATACTACTGCAACAGATTCAATTCTTGTTGATTTAATTCTTTCAGGAACAGCTGATCCAATAACAGATTTAACAAATTTTCAAACAACTTTTTGGATACCTGCCGGACAAGTGACAGATACTTTGTATTATTCTGCAATTTTTGATAATATTAATGAAGGTGTCGAATTCATAGTGTTCTCACTTTCAAACGGCTGCCCTTGCACCATTACAACAACGAGTGATACAATATGGATATTTGATAATTTTAGTTTAAATCCAACAATAACACCTGATGATCAAATTTGTATAAACAATTTATTTACAATTTCAACAACAATTAATCCATTAATTGACCCATCATACATTACATACACATGGAGTACCGGGGATACTATTTCAAGTATTACCGAAACACCTCTTGTTACTACTACTTATACAGTAACTATAACACAAATTTGTCAACCTGATACAATTCTTTCAATGACATTAATTGTAATTCCGGATATTGGTACAGGATTTTCTGCATCAGACAATAGTGTTTGTATAGGTGATCCTATTACCTTTACATTTACCGATACGGCGGGTGTTAGTGCTACATATACATGGACGTTTACTAATGGTACACCAAATTCAGGAAATACACAAGGACCTTATACTGTAACATGGTCAAGTGCCGGCACATATGATGTTTCACTTCATATTGATGATAATGGTTGTTCAGGAGACAGTACAATACAAATAATTGTTAATCCAAATCCAAGTGTTACTCTTACGCCAACCAATATTACATGTTATGGTTTTTGTAATGGTGAAATTGCTGCATCTCCAAATGGTATCGGAACACCATATACATATTTATGGGATGATCCGGCAAACCAAATAACTGAACCTGCAACAAATCTTTGCCCTGGCACTTACAATGTAACATTTACAAATGTTCATGGGTGTACTGGTACTAATTCTTCTTCGATTACTGAACCTACACAACTAACTTCTTCTGTAACTCATGTTGATGTTCTTTGTTTTGGACAAAGTGATGGTTCTGCAACTGTAAGTTCTCAAGGTGGTACAGGTAATCACGCATATTTGTGGAGTGCAAATACGGGAAGTCAAATAACTCCAACAGCAACAAATTTAAGCGGAGGTACATATAGTGTTACAGTTACTGATTATAATGGCTGTACATCAACATCTTCTGCAACTATTTCTGAGCCATCTAATCCTTTGGATATTACATTATTTGGAACAGATGTCCTTTGTTTTGGTGGTTCCGATGGAACTATCGACCTTACTGTTACC
>CAYTWH010000008.1:120469-121024 GCA_964442075.1 uncultured Bacteroidales bacterium | reverse complement strand
CTAAACTTGCAATATCAGCAACAGGTGCGGTTACGTCAGTAATTATTACATTCTGAGTTTGAGTTGATGTATTACCATTACCATCGTCATAAGTCCATGTTACAACTGTTGTTCCTTGAGCATTTATTGGTAAAGTAGCATCATTAGTAACTGTTACAAGACCTGCACAATTGTCAGTAGCAGTTGGATCAGTTAATGAAGTAACTTCACATTCTGCTGTTACATCTGCTAAAGTACCTAAATCAGCAACTGGGGCTGTTATATCTGTAATAACTACATTTTGAGTTTGAGTAGATGTATTACCATTACCATCATCATAAGTCCAAGTTACTACTGTTGTTCCTTGAGTATTAATTGGTAATGTAGCATCATTAGTAACCGTTACAAGACCTGCACAATTATCTGTTGCTGTTGGATCAGTTAATGAAGTAACTTCACATTCATCAATTACATCAGCTAAAGTACCTAAATCAGCAACAGGAGCTGTTACATCCGTAATAACAACATCAAAGTTACAGTTTGCTGTATTGCTTGAACCATCAGTCGCTGTTAAAA
>CAYTWH010000008.1:0-120369 GCA_964442075.1 uncultured Bacteroidales bacterium | reverse complement strand
CCGGTAAAGTAAATTGACATGATACATCAACATTTCCTACTTGATTTCCAGGACAAGCAATAGTTGGGTTTGTAGCATCAGTTACCACAACATCAAAGTTACAGTTTGCTGTATTGCTTGAACCATCAGTCGCTGTTAAAACAATATTTGTTGTTCCTGTTCCTACATTTGTTCCTGGTGCTGGTACTTGTGTTATTGTTGGTGAAACAGTACAGTTATCTGTTGTTGTAGCCAATCCTGTGTAATCCGGTAAAGTAAATTGACATGATACATCAACATTTCCTACTTGATTTCCAGGACATGTTATTGTTGGATTTATGAGATCTTGAACTGTAATTGTTACCATTTCAACACAATCAATAGGATCTGTACTTGTTGAGGTATATGTAGTTGTTGCTGTTGCTAAGAAGGGAACACCATTAATAATTCCATTATCCCATGTAATAGTTCCTCCATTAATTGAGGTAGCTGTTATAGTAACCATAGTTCCTGGACAAACCGTTGTAGATGGTGTTGTTGATATAGTTAAGTCATCACATAATTTTGTAATTACTACCTGTCCATTTCCTGAATTATATCCCTGAGTATGAACGACACTGGTAGCTAAGCCATCAGAGTAGCTGCTACCACCACCACCACCAGCCCAAGAGCCACCGCCGCCGCCATAGTAACCAGCGCCACCACCAGCGCCACCAGTTCCTGTTGCAGCATTACCTCCAATTCCAAAAGCACCTGGGGTTCCAGCAGCATAACCAGGCCACTGATTTGTAACGCCTCCAGCTACTTGTGTACCGCCTCCAGGTGTTCCTCCAGCAATTCCATTAGTATGAACATTACCATCTGCACCAATTAAATCACCTCCGTTTCCTCCAAATTCTGTATCAGTACCATTATATCCGGAACCGCCACCACCACCTGATACAAATATTCTATCAGCTAAGGTTGTTCCTCCAATTCGTATATCAGAAGCGCCACCGCCACCGCCACCATAATCGCCTGTACTACCATCTCCACCTCCATTCCATCCGCCAGTTCTTACAGGATCATCTTCTCCTTTACCTCCAACATAAATGTAAAGAGTTTGTCCAGGTATTACTGAATATTCCGCTTGAAGTCTTCCACCTAATCCTGGAGTTTGGGAATTATAGCTATAACCACCTTCTGCACCAATAACATCTACAGCTATTGAAGTTAAACCGGCAGGAACAACATAAGTTTGTTGGCCCCCTGTATAATTAAAAGTTGTTTGTCCCATAGAGACAATTGTAGTCATCCCAAGAAAAAATAAAACTAGACTTTTAAAAAAGTAATTTTTCTTCATAACATTTAATTTAATGTTTAATATACCTACTCTTTTTTGAGGATTTTCAGCTTACTCCATAAATTTTAAGGACTCAAATGTAATTTTTATCTCTCAAAAGAAAGTCACATAATAACTGTTATAAAACATATTTGATGAACCAAAGTAAATTCCAGATTAATATTAAGATTATGGTCATAAAAAAAATACTGTAGATATCTAAAGAGATAGAAGGCTTGCTTTTCTTTTGACTTTTGCCTACGTCCTCCGCTGTTGCGCGACCCCCACTGGCGCGGATTTGTAATCCGTGACAAACAATGCTAACTAATCAATCATTTCGCATGGTATTGAGATAAATTAAATAAAAAATAGTATTTTTATGGGATAAAAAAGCAAAGCTTTATTACAAACTTAGTTTATGTTAAAAATTATTGAGCAATATAAGATAATAGGCCTTATAATTATTTCAATAATAATTGGTATAATTTGGAGAGTTGAGCTAGAATATCATGGCTGGCATGGTTTGATATGGACAAGCTATTATCACTTTGCAGTACCTATTGGGCTAATATTATTTATTATTTGGGGAAACTTAATTATTAGAATTAAGCCTAGTAAAAGACTAATATTAAATATAATTGGAATAATCTTCGGATTCGGAATATTTTATTTAATAGAACTAAGCCTTACTTATACTTTTATTGGAGGTCCTTCAGCAATGTTTATGATGATGTCGATGCCAGATTGGAAGCTTAATTTAATAATATATTCAATATTCGTACTTATTCCTTTACTCTCAATAGTTCCTTTTGTTATTCTAAAATTATTTAAACAAAAAATAAGTATCTTAAAATTAGTATTGTCATTATTAATCATTATTGCATCTGTTCCGGTTTCTATATTTATATTAGAACTAAGCAATCATAAGGGTAGTTATGATATAATTCATATTATTAAGAGTGGAATAATAATACCCTTTATTGTATTTGCAATAGGATTAGTTTTTATTACAAAAAAAAGCCACAGCTCCCGCCCGATTGTATTGGGTGGTAAATAAAAAAATAGTATTTTTATGGGGTAGCTTTTTAAAGTCAAATGACAAATTTATCTGCCGATAGGCATGAAGACAAAAATCAAAAGTAAAAAATGAAACTATGAAAAAAATAATTGTACTATTTGCATTGCTTGTTACATTAATCTCTTGCGATAACATGGTTCAGACTAATTATTATCCGGATAATACTAAAGAGTCTGAAGGCAGGATTATAGAAAATAATAAAACAGGAGAATGGAATTACTGGGATAAATATGGTAATTTAACTAAAACAGAATTTTATTTTGAAACTGGCGAATTGAATCATGTAAGAGAGTTTTATATTAATGGCGAAATGAAATGCACAAAGTATTTCAAGGATGAAAAACCAACAGGAGAATGGATTTTTTGGGATGATAAAGGAGAGGTAATAGATAAGGAGTTTTACGAAAATGGAGAACTTATAAATACTGATGAATCAACTGGCATAGACCAAAATAATGAATTAATTTCTGTAGCAGACTCTGCATATATAGAATCTATTATTAAGGAATTGACAGGAATTGAGAAATTTGCAATTAAAGATAACTTCTATTTCTTATCAAGCTTATTAGAGTTTAGAGGAGATAGTATAAGATACAAGAAAGTAAAAGCTTTTTTAACGAAAAAGGAAGGATATTATCAAAGCTATCTTATAGAACAACTAGACATTGATAATGCTTATATCTCTTATGTGCCATCACAAACAGAAGGTGGACTTACTATCACCTATTGGAATCTAAAGGATGGCTCAAAACTCATAGCTACAGAAGATTGGGGATGTGGCCCGGTTTGTTCGTCATCAATAAGTTTTCAGAAATACAAAGATGAGCAATACCTTAAGCTAGATAACAAAGATATTGTACCCAATAATGCAAGCCTAGAGTACTTATTAGCTCCCAAAGATTATAATGAAATGGAAATGGACCCATTAGAATTTAAATATATATTACCCCAAGGTGGAAAGAATATCAAATTCTGCCTAGATAAAGAATGTATTGAATTAGAATGGGAAAATGAGAGATTCAAAATCAAAGAAAAGTAATTGACCCACTGTTGTGCTCTTGTATTGGGTGGTAAAGTAGTCGAAGTATATAATTAAAACAACATAAATATTATCAATCTCTCTTTTTTTTCTCATTTATTTTCTGCATATTGCACAGCAAGTCAAAAAAAACTTAAAATTTAGAAATTATGAAAATTTACCTCACAATATTTATCTTGGCTTTTGCTTTAATGTCTTCTTGTAAAAAAGACAAGCAAACAGAAAACAATGAAGAACCAATAATAGAAGAAATAGAAACAACGCCCGAATACTATATACAAGGGAAAGTAAGTGGTGTTATGCTCAAAGCAGATTATGTTTGTTCATATTCTGGGTGTGAATTTAATGCTTCAAATTATTCAAGCTTTATGCAAATAATAACAATGCAAAGAACAGTATCAGACACAGATCAAAAAGGCTGGGCTATACATATCAGAAATGTAGATTATAATAATTGGCAATTGCCAGATACATTAGACGCTTCAGATTATTCTAATCAAATACAACTTGATTTGAGTTATTATACAGGAAATCATGTAAGTGAAAACAATTATTTGATTGATGGAGTTGTATTGGGTGAGAATTCATTTCAAATGATTGTCACAAGTAAAACTGATGAAGTAGTACAAGGAACATTTTATGGAGAACTAAGAAACGGTTCAGATACAAATGATCATTTAAGTGTAACAGAAGGGAGTTTTAAAATAAAAATTATCTTGGATTAATAATGAAATTTCCTTGTTCCCGCTTTCCCCGCTCCATCTCGCTTGTATGGCGTGGTAAATAGGTGCTTTCATTAATTTGGTATTAAAATATTATAATAATCACCTTAAAGGGTGATTTTTTTGTTTAAGGCATACTCTAATTTTGTTCTTACCTTTTATAATATTTTTAAATTAAATCATAAGTAAGGGTTAATAAGGTTTTATGTGTTATATATATATAGAACCATTAAAAATTTGAAATTATGAACAGAAAAGAGATACAAAGACGATTATATCGCATACTCAGAAATATAGGAGCAAAACGCGAAGACATAAGTTTAGATGCTGATATTAAGAATGATTTAGGTTTCGATAATTTCGATTCGAAGATATATTTGTATTATTTAGAAACCAATTTCAAAATAGATTTTTTGGATAATCAACTATCTAAATTAAGTAGGATAAGAGATACGGTAAATATTCTAGAAAAATGTTTATTGCAAAATAGTGCATAATATAAGAACTCCGCTACTGCACAATCAATATCATTAAGTTAAGAGTTGAGATGCTCATTATCAGTTGCCCCAACCTGTTCCGATTTCTCGGAAACCTTTAGGTCGGTGGTTGAAGTACAAAAATTAAATGGGCTTCAGCCCACGTCCTTTTGTTTCTTACCAATTGCTGGAAGTTTATAACTCCAAGATGTTAAAGCATGTTAATAAAACCTAAAAACATTAAAGCTTAAAACAAAAAAAAACACTCAAAATAGAGTGTTTCTTTGTTGACCCACAGGGATTCGAACCCCAACCGACAGGACCAAAACCTGATGTGCTACCATTACACCATGGGTCAGTTATTCAAAAATTTTCGCATTTTTGTCCTGCAAAAGTATAAAAGTTTTCTTTTATACAAACCTTAAGTAAAAGTTTTTTTTAAAATATTTTAAATCTTTGATAACTATATTATTTTTAAAAACATTGAAATATATCAGGCTAAAAAAGAATAAAATGTTTTATATTCGCCACTTTAAAATAAATGAAAAATGAAAAATTATAAACTTATTAATAACATAGCAGGTTGGCTTATATTTTTAATTGCTACAGCTACTTATTTGCTAACAATTGAACCAACTACCAGCTTTTGGGATTGTGGCGAATTTATTGCTACGGCATACAAACTTGAAGTTGGTCATCCTCCAGGAGCACCATTATTTATGATTTTTGCAAGATTTTTCTCTCTATTTGCAGGCGATACGGCTAATGTTGCTGTTCTTATAAATGCAATGTCTGCACTGGCAAGTTCATTTACTATTCTTTTTCTTTTCTGGACAATTACACATCTTGGTAAAAAAATTGTTACCAAAACAGGTGAAATGTCATCGGGTAAGATGTTGGCTATAATGGGTAGTGGTGTAGTTGGTGCCTTGGCTTATACATTTTCCGACAGTTTTTGGTTTTCTGCAACCGAAGGCGAAGTATATGCCACATCTTCGTTATTTACAGCTATAGTTTTTTGGGCAATATTAAAATGGGAAAATGTTGCACACGAAAAATATGCAAACAGATGGATAATTCTAATTGCTTACCTTATGGGATTATCAATAGGTATTCACTTACTTAACTTATTGGCTATACCAGCTATTGTTTTTGTATATTATTTTAAGAAATATCCTGTTACAAAAAAAGGAATTATATATTCTTCTCTGATTGCTGTAATAATTTTAGGTGTAATAATGTATGGTATAATTCCGGGTATTATTGTTGTTGCAACATGGTTTGAACTTCTTTTTGTCAATTCATTTGGACTTCCATTCAATTCAGGAGTTTTTATTTACATATTATCACTAATTGGTCTAATAGTTTGGGGATTACATTATACTTCGAAAAAGAAAAAAGTAGTGATGAACACTATTATTCTTGGTTTTACGGTTATTTTAATTGGTTATTCTTCATTTACAATGATAGTTATTCGTTCATTGGCTAATCCGCCAATGGATGAAAATAATCCGGAAAATGTTTTTGCACTTCTTTCATATCTTAATAGAGAACAATATGGTGATAGACCATTAGTATCAGGACAATATTTTAATGCTCCTATAATTAATCAAACAGAAGGTAAAGCAACCTATATCCAAAAAAATGGCAAATATGTTATTTCCGACAGAAAGCCTGTGTATGAATATGATGATAAATACACAACAGTATTCCCACGTATGTGGAGTCCGCAAAAAAACCATGTTGATGCATATATGAGTTGGGGCGGAATAAAGGAAAAAAGCATGTTTGAAGTTAAGGTAGATGCCAATGGAGAAATAGTTACTAATCGTGAAGGAAATGTAGTTTATGATCGCACTAAACAAAAGAAAGCTCCCTCATTTGGTCAAAATTTAAAATTCTTTTTTACATACCAGATAGGGCATATGTATTTCAGATATTTTATGTGGAATTTTGCAGGAAGGCAAAATGATATTCAAGGGCATGGCGACATTTTAAAAGGAAATTGGATTAGTGGCATTCCTTTTATTGATGAAGCACGACTGGGACCTCAAGACAATTTGCCAAAAAGCATGACTAATGCAAAAGCAAAAAATACATATTTTCTGTTACCTTTTTTACTGGGCTTAATTGGATTGCTTTTTCAGGCAAAACATAGTTCAAGGGGGTTTATAATTGTTTTATTACTATTCTTTTTTACAGGTGTAGCAATTGTTATTTACTTAAATCAATATCCATATCAACCTCGTGAACGAGATTACGCCTATTCAGGCTCTTTTTATGCTTTTGCTATTTGGATAGGTTTGGGTGTTATGGGATTATATCATTTACTGAGCAAGAAAATACCGGCAATAATAAGTGCATCGCTTGCAACAATTGTTACTTTGTTTGCAGTTCCTGTTCTTATGGCAAATCAGAATTGGGATGACCATAGCAGGGCAAACAGATATACTGCCAGAGATTTTGCTCACAACTATCTGGAAACATGTGCGCCTAATGCAATAATATTTACAAATGGCGATAATGATACTTTCCCACTTTGGTATGCACAAGAAGTTGAAGGAATACGTACCGATGTTCGTGTTGTAAATTTAAGTCTGCTTAATACTGACTGGTATATAGACCAAATGAAACGTAAGGCTTATGAATCTGATGCTGTACCGTTTTCACTTACTCATGACCAATATCTGCAAGGCAGCAGAGATATAGTGTATTTAATGGAAGATGAAAGATTAAAAGGATATACTGATATTAAAACTATTATGGAGTTTGTTGCAAGTGATGATCCTCGTACTAAGCTTGGTACTCAGGGTGGTGATCAATTAGATTTTATTCCAACAAAAAATATAAAAGTCCCTGTTGATTCTGCTTTGGTAGTATCTAATGGTACTGTAAGAAAAGTTGATGCAGATAAGATTGTTAAATCATTAGATTGGAGAATTAACAAAAGTTATGTTCTAAAAAGTGAACTTATGATTCTTGACTTGTTGGCAACAAACAACTGGAAAAGACCTGTTTATTTTGCAATTACAGTTGGTCGAGAAAGTTATTTAAAACTTGAACCATTTTTCCAACTCGAAGGTTTAGCATATAGGCTTGTTCCGGTTAAAGAAAGATCAAGAGACGGGCAAATGGGTAGAATTGCTTCTGATATTATGTATAATAATTTGATGAACAAATTCAAATGGGGTAACATTAATGATACTACAATTTATCTTGATGAAAACAACATTAGAATGACAATGAACATAAGAAATAATTTTGCAAGATTATCCGATCAACTTATCGCCGAAGGAAAAATTGATTCAGCATTGAATGTACTTGACAAGTGTATGGAAATAATGCCACACAGGGCAGTTCCGTACAATGTATTTATTTTAGGAATTGCCGAAGGATATTATAAAGTTGGGAAAAGTTTAAGTGCTGAAAATGAAACAAAAGCATTATCAGTTGAAAAAGCTAATGAGATTATCAGAAAGCTTTACGAAATAACAGAGGATAATTTAGATTACTATTTTTCAATTCCTGAAAAATATGCAGGTGCATCAGTTGCTTCTGAAATACAGCGAGGCATGGCAGTTATGCAGGAGCTTGTTCGTATAACAGGTCAAAATGGGGAAGAAGAATTAAACAAAGAACTGGAAGAAAGATTCCAACAATTATATGTTTCATTTTCTGAATCAATGCAATAATTATGGTATGGGTTAAACCTCCCAAAATTGCATCTGTAATTTTTAAAGATGTTATATGGCAGATGCCGAAAACATCGCAAAAAGTATATTTAACTTTTGATGATGGTCCTACACCCGATGTTACTTCATGGGTAATATCTATTCTTGAAAAATATAATGCAAAAGCAACATTTTTTTGTGTTGGTAATAACGCCGACAAATACCCTGAAATTATAAAAGAAATTATAAAAGCAGGACACACTATTGGCAATCATACAAACAATCACCTTAATGGTTGGAAAACAAATAACGAAAATTACTTTAGAGATATTGAAATAGCCAATAAATTATTAGACACTAATATTTTCAGACCTCCTTATGGAAGAATAAAACCGTCTCAAATAAAATATTTAAAAAATTACTACAAAATAATTATGTGGAATGTATTAAGCGGAGATTATAATAAAAAATTATCATCCAAACAGTGCATAGATAATGTAATTAACAATATTGAAGCAGGCTCAATAGTAGTATTTCACGATTCAAGAAAATCAGAAAAGAAGTTGAAAATAATTTTGCCTGAAGTAATGGATTTTATTAATGATAAAGGGTTTGTTTGTGCAGGTCTATAATCGAAATGCCCAGTGGACTGCCTTGTAATGTTTGCTTTTATAAGCTTAAAATTCTTTTTCAAGCAATTCTTTTAATTTATTGGAAGTCAATTTAGATTGAATATTCCCTTCTTTTACAAAAGCTATATCACCGGTTTCTTCTGATACAACAATTACTATAGCATCTGTTACTTGAGTTAATCCAATTGCAGCTCTGTGCCTAAGTCCATATTTAGAAGGCAAATCTTTTCTATCAGATAAGGGCAATATACATCTCGCTGATTTTATTTTATTCCCTGTTATAACAATTGCTCCATCATGTAATGGGTTATTTTTGAAGAAAATACAATTTATTAAAATACTCGATATTTTCGCTTCTATCAAATCTCCTGCAGAAGTAATATTTATAAGATCAGATTTTTTGGTTAGAACAATTAAAGCACCTATTTTTTTTGAAGACATTTGTTTACATGCTATCGCTATTTCGTCAATATTAGTTTTAGTGTTTAATTCTCCTGACAAAAATTTATCAAACGAAAAATGTTTGTCAAATTTATATCTGGAACCAATCATAAGTAAGAATTTTCTAATTTCTTGTTGAAAAACAATTATTAATGCAATCATTCCTACTCCCATAAACTGTCCGAGAATTGTGCTTAACAGTTGCATATTCAATGCCTTAACAACGAGCCATATTAAATACACAGAAAATATTCCTATAAATATTTTTATTGCTACAGTTCCTCTTACCAACATATACACCTGATATAAAAGGAATGCAACTAATATAATATCAATTAGATCAAATATTCGTAACGAAATAAAAGCAAGTATCATTATTATACAATCAAATAAATTATCACTATTTGCAAAGTTAGATTATTAACTTGATTAATTCATAAATTTAAAAAAAAATATCTTTTATAATTCACAAGCAAGGATGCATGTGTTATATGAATAATTAGCTTTTTAGCTAAAGCAGTCTGACCGCTTTGAGCGGTCTGACGGCTAGTCAGGCTTTGTTATTTCATTCCTCGGAATGAACAGATTTGAAGAGTCTTGTTAGATACACTAGTTATTCGTTAAACAATAAATTACAACCCCTGATATCACTATTATCTAATCTTCCTAATACTTCAAATGAACCATTATTATTAATTTTTCCAATATCTTTAGTTTCAATAAATGAACAGGAGTAAATATTTGCAAGGTCAATAACATTAATACCTCCACTTTTTCCTGAATCTTTAAACATGAACGGATCATAAGCGTCTCTAATTAGTATTTTCATCCATGGTGGACAATAAAATCCCCCATTTTTCTTAGAGTATGCTTGTGATAAAAGTTCAGTCATTCCGTATTCAGAATGTATTTCTGATAATCCAAATCCTTTTTTAAGAAGTTTATGTAATTCCGTTTTAGGTATTTCTTTTCGCTTTCCTTTCATTCCTCCTGTTTCAATTATAGTAGTATAATTAAGCGGGAAATCAATTATTTTGGCAATATCAATAAGAGCATAGCTAACCCCAAACAGTATAGTTTTTTGTTTTAGTTTTTCGAGTTTTCGGAGTTTGTCAAGTAAATCATTATAGTTATGTAAATAAAATCCACTTAAATTATGTTTACTTTCATTAATGAAATTATCAATCATATAAACCAAAGATGAATTTTCTCTCTCTAAATAAGAGGGAAGTAATGCTAAAATGCAATGGTCAGTAATATCACCATAAAATAATTGAAAACTTTTCCTAAAACTTTTAATATATATACTTATATCGTTTACATAATGATAACTTGGGATAGAGCCTGTAGTACCGCTACTTGTAAAAACTTTTTCTTCTTTTTTATTTTCTGTAATAATTTTATGAGTTTTTAAAAAATCTATTGGTAAAAATGGAATTTCATTTATTGAACCTATATTTTTCACATTGATTTTTAAATGATTTACATAATCATTATATATTTTATTATTGTTATATTGATAATTAAAAATATCTAAAGCCAGTTTATCAAAACCTTGTTTTGAAACATTAAATATTTCATTGATTAAATTTTCAATCATATTTTTAAATATCATTTAATTTTGAAAAAATATCCCAAATTACTATGCCTGCACTCACTGAAATATTTAATGAGTGCTTTGTTCCAAATTGAGGTATTTCAATACACTCATCACATTTATCTACAATTTCCTGATCTACCCCTTTTACCTCATTTCCAAATATAAAAGCATATTGTTTATTAAGTTCTACACTAAAATCTGACAAAGAAGTGCTATTTTCAACTTGTTCTATTGCAACAATATTATAATTTTCTTCTTTCAATTTCTCAATAACATCTATTGTTTTTGTAAAATATTCCCAATCAACAGACTCTGTAGCTCCTAAAGCTGTTTTATGAATATCTTTATGCGGAGGTTTTGCTGTAATTCCACATAAATAAATTTTCTTGATTAGAAATGCGTCAGAAGTTCTAAATATTGAACCAATATTATTAAGACTTCTAATATTATCAAGTACAATAATTATTGGCTTTTTATCAGATTTTTTAAATTCTTCTACTGTTTTACGCTCTAATTCGGAATTTGCAAGTTTTCTCATTTAATATTAATTTGTTATATTACTGCAATATACAATAAAAATAATAAGTTTGTACAGTTTATAAAAAACCACTAATTTAGAATATCTATTTAAATGTAAAAATATTGAAAATTTTTTAGAGATGAACATTCATGAGTATCAAGCTAAATCTATTTTAAAAGAATTTGGAGTTGCAGTCCCTTATGGCATTGTAATAGAGGATGGTAGCGAGGCGGAAGAAACTGCAAAAAAAATTGAAAAAGAAACAGGTTTAAGCACTTGGGCAGTAAAAGCTCAAATTCACGCAGGAGGAAGAGGTAAAGGCGGAGGTGTAAAAATTGCTAAATCTGTAGAAGAGGTAAAACAATATGCTAATGACATTATTGGTATGCAATTAGTAACGCATCAAACCGGACAGGATGGAAAAAAAGTAAGCAAAGTATTGATAGAACAGAGCATTTATTATCCCGGTCCCGCAGAGATACAGGAATATTATATGAGTGTTTTATTAAATCGCCAAACAGGTAAGAATATTATTATGTATTCTACTGAGGGTGGAATGGATATTGAAGAGGTTGCAGAGAAAACACCGCATTTAATTTATAAAGAAGAGATTGAGCCTTCAGTAGGTGTTCAAGCATTTCAAGCAAGAAAAATTGCTTTTAACCTTGGATTATCAGGCAAAGCATTTAAAGAAATGACAAGATTTATTATTGCATTATATAAAGCGTATGAAAATTGTGATGCGTCAATGTTTGAAATAAATCCTGTTTTTAAAACTTCTGATGATAAAATATTTGCAGCTGATGCAAAAGTTGATATTGACGATAATGCCTTATATAGACGCCCTAAATATGCGGAGATGAGAGATATTACAGAGGAAGATCCGGCAGAAGTTGAAGCAGGAAAGTACAATCTTAACTTTGTTAAATTAGATGGAAATGTTGGATGCATGGTAAATGGTGCCGGTTTAGCTATGGCAACAATGGATATTATTAAATTATCGGGAGGAGATCCTGCAAACTTTTTAGATGTTGGGGGAGGGGCGAGTGCAGAAACTGTTGAAGCCGGTTTTAGAATTATTTTAAAAGACCCAAATGTTAAAGCAATTTTATTAAATATTTTTGGAGGGATTGTGAGATGTGATCGTGTTGCACAAGGTGTTGTAGATGCTTATAACAAAATTGGGGATATTGATATTCCTGTAATTGTTCGTTTACAAGGCACAAATGCTAAAGAAGGAAAACTGCTTATCGATAATTCCGGTTTAGAAGTTTTTTCTGCAACTACATTACAGGAAGCTGCTGATATTGTTAAAAAAGTGTTAAATTAATTATAATATTAAAAGAATTTCTAATGGCATAATTATTGAAAGTCTAATTAAAATTCTTTAATGTATATAAGAATCTTCATATTAACATTATTCATTATTATTTGTCAACAATTTTCTGTTGCCCAAACATCTCTTGGTGAAGGGGAAGGTTATTTAGTTAATGCAAAAGTTGTTGATGGAGACACATTGCCACATATTAGCCTTAGACAGGTAATTATAATTCCTCCCAGAACTTTTAAAAAAGAAAGAGACAGAAGGCGATATCGTAAGCTTATTCGTAATTTAAAGAAAACTTTGCCTTATTCACGAATGGCAGGAGAAGTATTTAGAGAAATAAATGATGAGTTACCTAAAATAAGTAGTGATAGAGCAAGAAAAAAATATGTAAGTAAGATGGATAAAAAACTGAAAAAGCAGTTTGAAGGCGAATTACGCAACTTAACTATAAGTCAGGGAAGATTATTAATAAAGCTTATTGACAGAGAAACCGATAATACAACATTTCAGGTTATTAAACAATTAAAAGGTTCTTTTTCAGCATTTATGTGGCAATCTGTAGCTCGTATTTTTGGTTCAAATTTAAAATCAGAATATGATGCTGCATTTGAAGACAAATATATTGAAGAAATAATAATACAGATAGATAACGGACAATTGTAAATACTCTAATTACTAGCTCATTTCACTACTATTATAAATATTTTAACAATTTTTGCATTTTATTTATTTCAAATTATTAATTTTGTATCCCGTTTGAAAAAACAGGAAGCTAAATACTCAGCTTTGGAGAGGTGGGTGAGTGGCTGAAACCACATGTTTGCTAAACATGCGTACTGGGAAACTGGTACCGGGGGTTCGAATCCCCCTCTCTCCGCAACATAAAACCTCTTGATTTTTCAAGAGGTTTTATATTTTCAATCCAAACGATGAAAATTTGTTTCTGAAAAATGAATGCTTATTTGAGAGAAATAGGAAATTTTGCATTAAAATGAAAATAAATTCGTTCAATTACGGTTATTGACTACTTTTGCAGGCTGTTTAAAAATATATATTATGAATATAAGGAATATTGCAATTATTGCTCATGTTGATCATGGAAAAACAACTATGGTTGATAGAATCCTACATCAGGTTAAATTATTTAGGGAGAACCAAGAGGTAGGGGATTTAATTCTTGATTCAAATGATTTGGAGCGTGAAAGAGGAATAACTATTTTAGCTAAGAATGTATCAGTAAGATATAAAGGAACGAAAATAAATATCATTGATACTCCCGGTCACTCAGATTTTGGGGGAGAAGTAGAACGTGTTTTAAATATGGCCGACGGAGTGTTATTGCTTGTTGATGCTTTTGAAGGGCCCATGCCGCAAACACGATTTGTTTTGCAAAAAGCACTAGAGCTTGGTTTAAAACCAATAATTGTTATTAATAAAGTAGATAAACCAAACTGTAATCCTGAAGATGTAAATGAGCGTGTTTTTGAATTGATGTTTTCTTTGGATGCAACAGAAGAACAACTGAATTACCCTACTGTTTATGGTTCTTCAAAACAAGGATGGATGGGAGAAGACTGGAAAACACCTGAAAATGATGTTACATATTTGTTAGATACTATTATCGATTATTTTGATCCACCAAAAGAAAATATCGGAACTTTACAATTACAGATTAGCTCTTTAGATTATTCGTCATATACAGGGAGAATTGCCGTGGGAAGAGTACATAGAGGTAGTATTAAAATGGGTAATCAAGTTTCTATTGTTCAGAGAAATGGTCTAATAAATAAATCGATAGTCAAAGAACTTTATCTTTTTGAAGGACTAGGAAAAGAAAAAACTAAAAACGAAGTTAAATCAGGTGAAATAGTTGCGATTGTGGGACTTGAGGATTTTGATATTGGAGATACTGTTGCTGATGCCGAACATCCGGAAGCTTTAAAACCAATCTCTGTAGATGAGCCTACCATGAGTATGCTTTTTACAATTAATAATTCTCCATTTTTTGGCAAGGACGGTAAATATATTACTTCAAGACATTTAAGAGATAGATTGTATCAGGAAACTGAAAAGAATTTGGCATTAAGAGTTGAAGACACAGATTCTCCCGATAAATTATTGGTTTATGGTAGAGGGATTCTTCACCTATCTGTTTTAATAGAAACAATGAGGAGAGAAGGGTATGAGATGCAACTGGGACAACCACAGGTGGTTATTAAAGAAGTAGATGGATTTAACCATGAGCCTATAGAACTATTAAATGTTAATGTTTCTGAAGAGTTTTCGGGAAAAGTAATAGAAATTGTTACCAAACGAAAAGGAGACATTCTTAATATCGAAATTAAAAATGAAAGAGTAAATCTGGAATTTAAAATACCCGCAAGAGGCTTAATTGGACTTACCAATCCAATATTAACAGCAACCGAAGGAGAAGCAGTAGTTTCACATAGATTTAAATCTTATGAGCCGTGGAAAGGAGAGATAGAAGGTAAAAGAAATGGTGCATTAATAGCTATGGAAACAGGAATGTCTATTGCTTATTCATTAGATAAATTGCAGGACAGAGGTAAGTTTTTTATTAACCATAATGAAGAAATATATGCAGGTCAGGTGATAGGAGAAAACACCAGATATGACGATATGATAATAAATGTAACCAAAGCTAAAAAGCAATCTAATGTTCGGGCTTCGGGTACTGATGAAAAATTGTCAATAGCTCCGGCAATAAAATTTTCACTGGAAGAAGCAATGGAATATATTGGCGAAGATGAATATGTTGAAGTAACGCCCAAAATAATTCGCTTAAGAAAAATATTTCTTAATGAGCATGATAGGAAGAAGAAAAAGAAAATAGAAAGATAATGCAATTTGTTAATTTGACAAAGTCAAACTAAAAAACTAAAAATGAAAAAAACATTATTAAAATTTCCGATTGCTATAATACTAATAGCTATTTATTCTTGTTCTGATAGTAATAAGGCATCGAATGATGCTATAATTGATGAGGTAGATCTTGTTGCAGATACAATTATTGAGATTGAAGAAAAAACAGATAATGCTAAAAATGAAGATCTTGATGCTATTGTTTCATTATTTAATTTTGCCGAAGAACTTCCTTTTGATTTAGATACTATTTACATTGCAGATATTATAAATTCAACAAAAAATTACGAAGCACTAAATACAGAACAGGTAAAATATCTTGCTGCGAATTTAATGGAAGAAGGTCCTTCTGAATTTGCTATATGGGATTTAGAAGGATTTTATAAAATGGATTCTATAAAAAGCAATGGAAAATACGATGAATATATGGAAAATATAGATCTTGGAATGTTACAAACGTGTGAAATTCACGCAATATGGAATATCCCTTATAAATCTGGTAACATTTTAATCTGGAGATATACTTATGCAACTATGGATGCTTGCCCATATGCCTCAGGTACTAAATTTTTCATGACTGTTACAGATGGTGAAAACATAGGTTCCACAGCAGTTTTAGCAGTAGAAATGAGTGGTGGTGATCCTCCTTCTTTTATGAGTGAAAGTACTTATGGAAAAATTTCTGCAGATGGAAAAATTACAGTAATGTTTAAAGAAATTTTCGGAGAACATGATGGTGGAGATGCAATTAGCGAAGAAACTAAAGAAAAAACATATAAATTTAATATTCTTGAAAAAGGGGAAATAAAATTTATTAAAGTTCTCTAAAATATACGAATTATTAAATAGGCTTAATTATATTATTCTGATGATGGTATTGAAAATATAAATTTACTTCCTTTATTTTCTTTACTTTCAACCCATATTTTTCCATTGTTTTGTTCAATGATTTGCCATACCAAAGACAAACCTAATCCTGTACCTTCAATTTTTTTAGATTTTGCATTACTTCCTCTATAAAAATCATCAAAGATATTATTTATTTCATTTTCAGGGATTCCAATACCGTTATCTTCTATAGTAATTTCAGCATATTGTTGCATGTTTTTGGCATATACTGTTATTATACCATCTTTTGGTGTATATTTTATTGAATTTAAAATTAGGTTGGAAATTCCTTCAGTAATTGAAAATTTGTTTCCATATCCTTTAACATTATTATTTAATGATAGAATTATTTCTATATTTTTATCGTTAGCATTTTGACCTATAGTTTCTATTACATTATCTATGATATCGTTGAATATAAAATTTTCTTTTTCTGTTTTGTTATTCAGTCGCATGTTTGTAACTCTAAGTAAGTCGGTTACGAAATTGGTTAATTTAAAAGTTCTGTTATAAGCAATACTTACGAATTTCTTTTGTTTTTCGTCTAATGGACCAGCAATGTTTTTATGTAATACAGATAAATTTGTTTGTATTGCAGCTAAATGACCTTTTATGTCATGCGTTACACGTAATACATATTCATCCTTTATACAATCTTTTCTTTCCAGTTCTGAATTTGCTCTTTCAAGTTTTTTATTAGTATTATATAATAATTTTTCATGTTTTTTTAGTTTTAATGCAATATCGCTTACAAGATAAACTAATGCAAAAGATGTTATTGTGAAAATTAACAAAATTGATAAAAAGAATTTAATGTTTAATGTTGAATAATCAAATAAACCAATTGTGTGATATGGTATAATGTTATAATATTCCAATATTGCTAATGTAACAAGTAATATTACTTCAATAAAAGCTATTAGATAACTTATTTTCCTAGATAATAGTATGCTTGCCAGCACTATATGAAATGTATAAAATAATAATAAAGGTGTTACAAAGCCACCTAAAAAATGAATTAAAATTGTAAGAAGGAAAAGATCTATTACAATTTGATAGAAAATTATTTTATGTATGTAGGGTATTAAATTATTTTTTTGTGATGATATACCTCTTTTAAGTAATAAGAGAAAAATTAGGTTATGTACAACCAGACTTCCTAAAACTAATAAAAGACCAAAGAATAGAACATCAAATTTAAGAATGTAAGATAATACAATAGCTATTGCAAGTCCACCAATTGTTATCCATCTTAATTTGATGAGCCAGTAATTTCGTTTTACTGTTCTTTGATCCTGAATTATCAGTTTCATTTAATTTTATTTGTTAATAAATCTTGATACTTCTGAAATTAAAAATTCAGAATCAACAGGTTTGCTTAAAAAGCCATCAACTGGGAGAAAAATAGAACCACCTTCTTCTGAAAGATAATCTACACCTGTAGACCCATCTGTAATATTTCTGCACAGAAGAACTTTATTGTCCTTAAAATTAGAATCTTTTCTCATTTCCCTGATCATAGAAGCAATTGTATTATTTGATGCCATTACTTCGATTCCAGTTTGCATTAAAACAGGAATATCTTTATAATCCGGATTTTCTCTTAGTTCAAGATTCATTTCAAAGCCTTCCTGGCTAGTTGTCATGCGAACATCAAGAATTATTAGATCTGGTCTGTTTGACTTTATTTGATCTATTCCTTCAATTTTGTTTACTGCACTGAAAACTTCATAATCTTGTGATTCAAGGATTGCTTTTGTTCCTTCTATTAAATCAAGATCATCATCAACTATTAAAATTTTTGCTTTTGCCATAATATTTTTTTTAATTTATTTTATAACAAAATTACACAATAAACATGATTCATGTCAAGAGAATAAGGACGATATGAATCTGAAGAGAAACGGAATAAATCGGCGAAATATATAACTATATCGTTATAATATGCTTAGCCGAAATCTCTAATCTGCTCCAATTTGCTTATATCTAACACCTTAATGTGTTTCCCGTCAAATTTAATTATTCCATTATCATTAAAGTCTTTTAATATACGACCGGCATTATCTTTTGTAATTCCGTTTAAATCAGCAATTTCATTTCTAGATGCTATAATATAATCTATTTTATCATTGAAAATTTCATTTTTCAAATAAAGAATTGAATATGCCACTCTTCCCGGTGATTGTTTTTGTGTTAGGTATAAAAGTTTTGAATGTAAATTTGATTTTTCCAAACTTAAAAGACGCATGATTTTATTTGCGAATACATTATTACTATTAATAAATTCAACAATTAGTTCATAATCTATAAAACAAACGGTACACTCTTCAACAGCAGAAACAGAAAAAGAATAAATTGTATTAGTAAATAATCCTGAAATACCAATGCAATCTGTTGTTTTCCCATATTTTGTAATTAAATTTTTCCCTTCTTTTCCCTCAACAAAAATTTTCACATATCCGGAAAGTACAATCATTGTCTGATACGCTTTGGTATTTTGCTTAATAATTGTTTCATCTGGTTTGTATTTTATTATTAAACTACTATTTGAGATTTTATTTAGATTTTCTTGGCTTAAAACACTAAAGAGTTGTGTTTCATTAATTCGATTATGGCAGGATATTTTTTTTGGTATGTGTATCATTTTTCATGAAAATATTTTTAAAAATATTGAAAAAAATGATAAAAACCAAATAAATAAACAACTAATTTTCAAATAATTTGACTCAATAATGTATGCAAATTGATAGAAATCAATCAATTTGTTTGAGAGCTATTTGTGTTTATTTCTTTTTTGCAGCCGCCTTTATAACATTTGAAAAATATATTGCAAATGGTCTGTATGCCAAGTGAGACCATTTTGAAAATGGCACCTCAATCATAAGCATTGGGAAAAGCACCATTAAATGGAATACATAAATATAGTACGTAGGATATACCATTCCGTATATTCTGAAAATATGTACAAGTATTCCTGTTATTGTTGTTAAAAAAAGTAAAACCAAGAATGTCCAATCTGTTACATGTGAATGTTTGCTTTTTTCAGAACTCTTTTTAATTCTTGTAACGAAAAAGTAGACAATTCCTATTGTTAATCCTATTGTGCAGTAATATCCTAAAAGTCTTTGAGGGTGCCACCATTCGTAAATTTCCTCTGTTTGAAACCAACCAAGAAATACAACAATCATTATAAGCATTAATGAGTAACTTGACATTAAAATCCAATGAATAACCCAATATGTATTAAGTTTAGGTTTTGTATCCTTTATTTCAGTATCACATTTTGAAAATTCTTTTTGAGTAGCAAAATGTAATATTAATTTCCAAAATTCAGTAAAATAAAGTTTAAAAGGTACTTTTACGCTTTTATTTCTGACAATAATTTTTAAAAACATATTAAAAACATTTGTTAAAAGGAAAAAGGCAAGAAATCCACCCATAATCCAATCTCCAATTTCAATAGTTTTCCATGGAGCAAATGTATTAAGTTTAACGCCTCCATCAGCAGTTAATTCCGTTGTCATAGGACCATGATAAAAAATAAAAAGAACTAAGATAATAGCAGCAAGAAATATAATTGTTCCAAATTCCCAAATTTTTGATGTATAAAGCTTATGTCCCAAGCCAGTCCAATCATATTTTGCAGTTAAATATCGTCTTAATGTCATCATTAATTCGCCTGGGTCAGTTTTTTGAGGACAAGTTTCGCTACATTCTCCACAATAATAACATAGCCATGGTGTGAGTGAAGTTTGTATTTCGTTTTCTAATCCTAAAACACTTAATCGAACCATTTCTCTTGGAAATGAATTATCTTCTGTTGAAAGAGAACAAACTGCTGTGCAATTTCCACAATTATAACAAGTATTAAGATCTTGAACTCCGTATTCTTTTAAATCTATTGCAAAATCAGGATTTATTGTTGCCATCTTATTTATTTTTTCTTTAATTCGTAATAATAAAACTCATCATTATCATCTATTTCACTAGCTACTATGCTTCCATATTTAATTAATGTCATTAGATGATAAGTAATAACATCAATATCTGAATTGACATCTTTAGCTATTTCAGGAATTGTTTTCTGTCCGGATTCAAGCGATTTTAAAATTTCTCTTTTTAATTTATTAAAAGCTTTAATAATTTCCTTAACGTGAGGCGAAGCTTTCCTTTTTTCTTTTATAATATCTATGGTTTTGCTCATAATATTTTTATTTTATTTGACAATTTTTAGGACATTAATGCATCAATCATTCCTTCAATCTCAACATCCGTATAACCAGTTAATTGAATTGAATTTGAAGGACAAACCGGCAGACACATACCACATCCCTTACAATTTGCTTCAATTACTTCTGCAACTGCCTTTCCTTCACGTTCTATTTTAACTATTGCATTGTATGGGCAAACATCTGTGCATTTGTCGCACCAGGAACAAGTTGATTTATCAATTTTTGCCAATGTTGGTTCAAGTTCAATTTCTCCTTTACTAATTAAGGAATTCGCTATTGCTGCTGCTGATAAAGATGATTTGACCGATTCTGTTATATTTAAAGGAGCTTGACAAGCACCAGAAATAAGTACACCATCAATAACTGTTTCAACAGGTCTTAGTTTTGGATGAATTTCATTATAGAATTTATCTCTGCCTATTGGCACTTTAAGGATGTTTTCAATTTTGCTGTTTTCACGTGGTATCATGCCTGTAACAAGTACTACAAGATCAGCAATAACTTCAAGTTCTTTATCTGCAGTTAAAAAGTCATTTACTTTAACAGATGTTTTACCATTATTGTTTGTTATTTCCGGTGGAGTATCTTCAAATTGCAGGTATATATCTCCTTGTTTATTTGACTTGTTATATAGTATTTCTTGTTTGCCATAAGTTCGAATACCCCGATGAAAATGGAAATTATTGATATGCTTGTATTTTTCTTTTACAGATATTGCAGCATGAACAGCAGCAGTACAACAAAAACGAGAGCAATACTGATTTTCTCCATCATACTGGCGACTACCTACACAATATATATAAGCAATATTCTTTATTTTTTTATTATTGAAAGTCAGTTCCGTTTCATTTAATTCAACTAATCGCTTAAATTGTTGTAGGGTAACAATATTGTCAATTACCTTATATCCAAATTCTCCATTTTTTGGCTCATATGATTCAGCGCCCGTAGTTAATAATATGGCTCCAACATTTATTTCAATTTCTTTTACCTTTTGGTCAAGATCTATTTCCTTAATAATTTTCACACATTCGCCGCACTTGTTGCATTCATCGTCATTTATAGCCGGCATTTCAGGATATTGCCCAATATGGTTTTTGAAAATGGCTTTTCGTTTAGAGTAATTATAATTAAATTTATCTTCTACCTCAATAGGGCAAATTTTTATTGCTTCATTGACTAATTTTTCATCTAATTGGGAATCAGAATTTATAAATCTCGGTTTAATGCTAATTTTTGTATTGAAGTTCCCAACGCTACCTGACTTTGATGTCATTTCAGCACCGGTATATAGTTTTATATTTTCATTTTCTACAATTTGTTTATATAGTCTCGAAATAACTTCTTCTGATGTTTCATCTGTAGTAAACAATTTATTCCATTGTGAAATTCTTCCACCAACAAAGTGTTCTTTTTCAATTAGTGTAACTTCAGTTCCCATTTTTGCAAGCTCTATAGAAGCACGCATCCCTGATACTCCTGCTCCAATAACAATTATAGAGTTTATAGATTCTATTTTAATTGTATTTAATGCTACAGAATGTCTTGCTTTTTCTATTCCTGCTTTTACTAATTGAATCGCTTTTTCAGTGGCTTTCTTAGGATTGTCAGAATGAGCCCATGAGCATTGTTCTCTAAGATTAACCTGAACATATTCATATTGATTTAAACCCGCCCTCATTGCTACATTTCTGAAAGTAAATAAATGAAGCTTTGGAGAACAAGATGCTACAACTATTGCATCTAATTCATTATTTTTTATATCCTCAATTATTTCTTTTTGAGTTGAATCAGCACATGCGAACATTGTTGTTTTTGCAAGAAAAACACCTTCTATTTTTTCCGATATTTCTTTTACCTCTTCAACATTAACATAATCAGAGATATTTGAACCACATTGACAAATATATACACCTATTTTTTGTTTCATTTTACACCTCCTTTTAAATAACCTGCGGCTTCAGCTGATGCTGCTCCTGCAGATAATATTGAATCAGGAATATCCATTGGACCTGATGATGTTCCTGCCACGAATACACCATTAATACTTGTTTTTGTAGGACTAATTAATTCATCAACTTGTTTTACATAAGAATAATTATCTTTTTCTAACGATGTATTCTTGAACATATTAGTATAATCAGTATTAGGAAGAATACCTACTGATAATACAACTAAATCATGTTCAGCTTCTTTCAATTTCCCGGATTCAATATCTTCATATCTGACAATCAAATCACCGTTTTCTTTTTCTTTAATTAACCCGATTTTTCCTTTAACAAATTCAACTCCCATTCCTTCGCCTTGTTTAAAGAATTCATCAAACCCTTTCCCAAAAGCCCTTATATCAATATAATATATTGTTACATCTGCCATTGGTAGAGCTCCCATAATTAATTGAGCTTGTTTTATGGAATACATACAGCAAACTTGTGAGCAAATCGGATTTCCGACTGATTCATCACGAGAACCTGTACATAATACATAAGCTATATTATCAGGCATTTTCCCGTCTTTAGGGCGGAGTACATTATTATATGGTCTTGTAGGAACAAGTTGTCTTTCCATTTGCATAGATGTAACAACATTTTTATGTTCTCCATATCCGTATCTTGGTATAAGTGTAGGATCGAAAAGCTCAAATCCTGTTGCTACAATTACAGATTTTATTTTAATTGTACTTCTTTTTTCTTCTTGTGAAAAATCAACTGCATCAGCAGGGCAAACTTTTTCGCATAATCCACAAAGACTGCAATTTTCAATATCAATAGCTGCTATACGCGGGTTAGCAATGCTAAAAGGGATATAAATAGCTTTTCGACCTACTAAATCCCATTGATACTGGTCTTTTACAACTACAGGACATTTTTCTTCACAAATCTGACAACCTGTACATGCATCGGTAACATACCTTGGTTTTTCAACAAGTGTACATGAAAAATCGTTTTCATTGTGTTTTTCAATATCATCAATTTCACTATATGTAAATATTGTGATATTTGGATGTCTAGCAGTTTCTGATACTTTTGGTGTTGTGATACAAGCAGCACAATCAAGTGTAGGGAATACTTTGCTAAGATGAATCATTTTTCCACCAATAGAAAGGTCTTTCTCTACTAAAATCACTTTATATCCCTGATTTGCGAGATTTAATGCTGATTCCATACCTGCAATACCACTGCCTATAACAAGAACATCAAATTCTTGGAGTTTTGACTCGTTATTTAACATATTAATTTTTATTAATTTTTTTAGTCCTTTGGCTCTGATAATGCCTGAACAAAATTTTTCATGTGTTTAACAAAAGGATCGGAACAAACTGAGCATATTGCAGCCATTTTAAGCTTTGCAGGATCAAGATTTTTTTCTTTCATTAAATTATGAGTTGTTGTTACAATCTCTCCTGTATTTTTTGTACAAGTTTCACTATATGAACAATCTGTCCCATCTGCTGCTATAAATACTCCATCAAATCCTTTTTCAAAAGCATGTAATATCCATTTTGGCTTAATACAACTAGAACAAGGAACATTAATAGTATAAACAGTAGGAGGATAGTGTTTTTTCAGAAGTCCAGCTAAGTCAATAGCTGGATCTGAAATTTTTTCTGTAGAAAATACAAGAATTTTAGGAGCTTTACTTTTTTCCTCCATAATATACTATCCTTTTTTTAAATAAATTTTAAAGAAACCTGATTCTTCAACTGTTCCAAGATAATCATGTCCTTTTTTACCTGCCCATTTAGGGATATCTTTTTTTGTGCCTTCATCAGCAGATAGAATTTCCATAATATCTCCGGAATTAATTGTTCCAATAGCTTTTTTTGCTTCCAATAAAGGACCAGGACAAGCCGTACCTCTTGCATCAACAGATTTTTCTACTGTTAGTGCTTGTAATTCTTCTTGTGTCATAATTATAAAGTTTTAATTAAATAAATAAATGTATATCTGCTTCCTCAGCTGCAGTAATATATTCGCTAATACCTACAATATCGTCTGATATATCAATAAAATCCTCAAGAGTTTCACCTCCCCAAATTTTTCCTGCAAGTCCGCAAATATGAAATTTTGCATTAGTAATTTCTTTTACTTCTTTAAAAAAATCTTGCCATTCTTTAACATTTAAATTTTTCAAAGAATCAATAAATTCTTCTCTTAAATGAGAATTTTCAGATAATTTTATTTCATCTTTGTTTGAAGCAATTTCTTTTTTAAAAGCACGTGCTGCCTGTAATAAAATATAAACATCAATATCCATATCATCTGCAGCAGCACCACTAAGGATTACGCCTGCAGCTGTTAACTTATCCAAACTGCCGGAGAATAAAGCTAAACACAATTTTTTGTTTTCCATACTTATAATATTTCGTATTTGAAATTAATTAAAATAAGCACAAAGATTTATTTTTTTTAATTTATAAACTATAAAATTGATAATTTATAAGGCACTTTTTTAGTATAAAATCTACATCTAAAAATATGATTTAAATCATAGAATTTGTTCAACATGTAGATTGTCAATACTATTATTTTTTTAAATTAAAGTGATATATGCAAATCTGCTTCTTGAGCAGAATCAAGATATTGACCAATGCCACAAAAATCATCAACAAGATCAATAAAATCTTCTTTTTTTTCTCCCCCCCAAAGTTTACCGGCTAAGCTGCATATATAAACTTTTATTTCTGTAAACTCTTTTGCTTGTTCAATGAACTCGATCCATGATGGAGTTGAACATTTTTCACACGATTCTTTGAATTCATCAGCTGATTGACCATTTGTGCTAACAAAATCATTAAGTGGATTATTCTTAAGAAATACATGAGCTGCATTAACCAGAACGTAAACTTCACATTCAATATCATCTGCTGCTGCTCCACTTAACATAACTCCTAATCCAGTTAATTTGTCAATACTTGAATTAGAAAGACCTATTGTCATTTTTGCCATTTTCTTAAAATTTTAAATGTTATAAAATATTTTTATCCACCACAACCACCTGATGATGGGGGAGGAGCACTTTCTTCTTTATCGTCTCCAGCTGGTTCAAGCTCAATATCTTTCGGATATTTTTCTTTCCATGCATTGAAACCTGCCTCTATTAATATTGCGTTAGGGAACTTAAGTTCGGGTAATGAATTTACTGACAAAGTTGATCTTTCCCCATTGTCGCAATAAATATAGACATTTGCTCTTCTTTCTTGAACCTTATTCCCAATTTGAAATTCTAATAATCCTCTTGGGATATTAATTGCTCCAGGAATGCATGATGTATCATATTCAATTGCTTCTCTTACATCTATAAGATAGAATTTTTCATCACTATCAAATACTTTCTTAAATTCATCAATTGAAATACTTGTAATTTTGCTTTTTGCATCTGCAAGCATTGCATCTTTATTTTCATAGACTTTAAGTTCTTTGCTTGAACAGCCTGAAAATAAAGCAATTATTAATATTAGTGCCACACTTGTTATTGAACTAAAACGCTTCATAATTATATCTTTTAATTTGTCCATTCTAAATATGCACCATCATATACTTTAACGTTTGTATATTTTAGTTGAGATTTAAGTATAAAATATACTAAACTTGCAGTAGTACTTGTTTTGCAATAAAGTATAATTTCTTTGCTTTTTGATACTCCTGCTGCATTTAAAAGTGTTGTTAAAGCAGCTGTTGATTTTAATTTTTCACCTACTAATAATGTTTTGTGTGGAATATTAATTGCTTTACCAATATGTCCTTTGTCATAATCTTCTTTTTTCCTGGTGTCAATTAATAAAGCTGTATTCATTTTTGATTTAACATAAGCTTTATCAACCTTAATCTTACTATTAATAGCAGGAGTAAATGTTGCTGCTTTTGGAGTCGTTTTAGCATTAGTAATTGGTTTTCTTCCTTTAACCCAAGCAGCCATGTGTCCGTTAAGGATTTTCACATTTTTATGACCTAAATATTTTAGTATCCAATACATGCGACCTGCTCTTACACCTGTTTTACAGTATATAACAACAGTTTTAGCATTGCTAACACCAATTTTGCCAAAAGTAGAAGCTAATGAAGTTTTGCTTTTTAATATTCCTTCAATAGGTGTTTTGCTACTTAAAGTTTTTACATCTAAATTTACTGACCCTTTTATATGGGTTTTTGCATAATCCGATGCAGCTCTTGCATCAATTATTACTACATTCTCATTATTCAATAATTTAGCAAGTTCACCTACAGAAATTGACTGAGCAAATACCGTACTTGAAAGAATTACTAAAACGAATAAAGCACTAAATAATTTTTTCATAATCTTATAATTTAAATTTGTTTAAAATTTTGCCTGAAGTTGTAACATAATCATATCATTGTCCACGGGTATGCCTTCAGAAACATTTACATAATTAATCATTACACGCGAATAATCATTGATATTATAATTCAAACCAACCGTAATGTAGTTTTTCCATTCAGTAACTACATCATGATCTGGGTTCCATGTGTCAAATTTAACAACAGGTTGAAGATTCCATTTTTTATAAGTTGCCATTACAAAATATCCACTTTTTGAATATGTTCCAGGATCTTTTGATATAAGATCAATTACGCCACCTCAGCCTCCATAAATTGGAACACTTGAAATACTGTAAAGTTCATCTTCACCATAGATATATTCTGCTTGTAGAACAAAATCTTTATATTTAAATTGAATTTCACCTGCATATCTATATAAATCATTTAGTTTTTCTGTAGGGTCAGTAGGATTAAATTTTCCTAGTCTAAAACTACCACCGATATTCAGGAATTCAAATGGAGAAATAACTAAGCGACCAAGAATATCTTTATTTATATTATCATCAACAATTCCCATTCCTGAACCATTCATATATCCCAAACTATATTTTATAAGTGTTGTATCATTACCTGCATTTGCCATTACTCCCAAATCTCTTTGCGGTCCGGCAAGCTGACTAACAACGGCCGTTCTGTTTATCGTGTATAATCCTGAACAAGAGGTGTTTTGTTCTAGGCTAAATGGTGATTTAAATTGACCCAATGATATTTTAGCATATTTCTCAAAACGTGTATAAGTAACAAATGCATCTAACAAATGTACTGTGTTTGTTGAATTCTTAAATGGACTTGTTTCAATAAAGAAATAATAGTCAATGTCATATACGATGCTTCCCAAAACACCAATTCTTGCTCTATTAAATGTGAAGTTGGCAGCATCTAAGTTGTTGCCATCGTCATCATTTCCATTAAGGAAATAGTTAAATTGAGGTTGGATAAACCCTTTTATGTTAACACCATCATCAGATCCACCATCCATACATCCTTGTGAATATACAGATGCATTGAAAAAGATTAATATCAAACCAAATATTGAAAGAAGTATTATTTTCATCGCAATAAAATTTTAAATTATTATAAAACAATTATAGAGCCATTATTTAAATGGCTCTATAATTATATAAAATCATTATTTATTAATAAGCATAACTTCCTGAACCAGGCCATTGCTTTGCTGCCGCCAAATCACTAAATATCATGCCGTTAGCACCGAATTTCAAGCTTTTTGCAGTATATCCTAAAACTGTTAAATATGCAGTAATCATAGAAGAAGTTTGACCAGTCCAACAATATGTTACAATAGTTTTACTTGGATCAAGGTTGAGAATTTCACCATTAGTTAATGTTAAAGGATTAATCCTATAAGCACCACTTATATTACCATATGTAGTAACACTTGCTGCATCCCAGTAATTATTAATAAAATAGCTTGTTGGACTACTAAGAACATCAGTAGCAGAGATACCTGAAAATCCTCCATTAAGCATAACACTTACACGTTCTGTAAGAATTTCTGCTCCAGTAGTTAGGTCAGATGTAAAAGTTGATTCTGAAAATGTTACATTTGAAGTAATATTTTCTGAGACCCAGTTAGATGATCCAAGGCTATTGCAATTATTTGTCCAACTATCAAAGTCACCATTCCATGAACTCATTCCAAATTTTAAACTTTTTGCAGTAGGATATCCGCTTAATCTAAGAGCAACTAGTCCGTGAGCAGCTGATTGACCTGTATAACATACAACTACTATTGTTTTTCCACCTGCACTACCAGCTTGTGTTACAATATTACCCAGTGTTGTATTAACAGCTCCCGGTATATGACCCCTTGTATAAGCCGTATCAGCTCTAAGGTCAATAATATAATAAGTTGATGTGCCATTTGTATTAAGATCATCAGCTGTAATATAAGCTAGAGCTAAAATCTCATCTAAATCCATGTTGTTAGTTTTTAAATGATCAGTTAATTCTACATATACATCAATTGGCGCTACATCAAAAGTACATGTACCATCATCTTTTTTTGCTTTTTCATCATAATTGTTAGCAAGAGGATCTGTACAACCTTCTTTTTTACATGAAGTAAAACTTATCATTAAACTTGTAATAATAAGTAGCGATAAAACACTAATTTTTTTAATTTTCATTTTTTTTAATTTTAATTTATAATAATAATTGATTTATAAACATTTTTAATTAACCGCCACATCCTCCTGAATTAGAACCAATTTTATCCGATTCATCAGGATTTGGGTTAAATGCCTGATAGCCTCCGTTAAGGTTTTTCACATTTTTATAACCTAATTGCATCAATGATTCGGTAGCCAATACTCCTCTTTTTCCACTTTTACAATAAATAATTATTTCAGTAGAATCTTTTGTAGGAGGATACATAAATTGTTCCATCCAAAAGTCTTCATCAGAGATATTGAATTCTAATGTTCCTCTTGGAATTAAAGTAGAGCCATCTATTTGTCCTTTATAAGACTCATTTAACTGTCTAACATCTATTAATAGAATTTCTTCATTATTTTCTATTTTAGATTTTAATTCATCAACAGAAATTTCAGAAATATTTTTCACCTTCTCTTTAGCAAGTTCAGCACCATCTTCATAAATGCCTGTGCAATTAAATAAGATTATTGAAGCTGCTATACTTAATATATATATATATTTATTTTTCATGATAGTATTTTTAAAATGCACTAAATTTTCCGGTTCTTTCATTCCACTTGACAAACACATACCAAATAATTATTATTGCTAGTACAAGAAGAAATGCTCCTTCGTAACCAATATAATCTGGTAAGAAATTTTTAAATTTTGCACTTTGAGGTATTATTTTGTCAAAAGATGGAACAATAAACAGCTTGGAGATAGGGGATATTAATATAAATCCTATAGCTGCAAGCCATAATTTTACTTGTCCTTCACCAACTCTCCATAATGTTCCAACAGCACATCCGCCTGCTATGGTCATTCCTATACCAAATATTATCCCACCAACACCAGCTTTAAGCCAAAAATGAGGAAATACCCAAGTCATTTCTCTTGCTCTTGCAGCAGTTTCTCCTGCTCCAATTCCAAATATTTTGATAGCAGTGAATCCTACTAAGCCAACTAAAAGACCAGCCATAACACCAACTGCGCCACTTGATTCTCCTGTCATAAATGGATCGCGAAAGGCTTTTACAATACAAAATCTGGACCTTTGGCTAATTAATCCCATTAATCCACCAATAATTATAAACCAGGTTAGAACATTGTTTTCTCCGGCGTATGAATAAGCCAGTACAATTACTCCAATAGTAACAAGCCAAGCCAAAATAATTTGTCCTGTTCCTTTTTTCCCTGAAACAGCAAAAAATATGTAGCTTTTACCTGAACTCCATTTTGGAAATTTATCCATTTCCCAGATTAAGTATTTTAAAGCGATTATTACTCCTATCATTAATCCAACAGTAAAAATTAATGCTCCGCCAGATAATGCTGGTACACCACTAAAAAATGCCCCAATAGTACAACCAATTCCAACTGTTGCTCCAATTGCCATTAATCCACCACCAATAAAGCCTTTAATTAATTCTCCGATAGGAGGAATTCGCAATGCAAATTCTTTTGAGAATAATGCTCCTATAAAAGAACCTATTATAATTAACAGGCATAACATTCCATAGCTGCTTAAACTAACGGCAGTAACATGTTGTAAGTCAAAAACATTAATTAGGGAATAAAAATTTTCGCCCCAATTATTAATGCCTCCACTGGCACCCCATGGACTCTTTATTGCAAACAGTAAGATATTAAGTGTTCCAAGAACAATACCTCCAACCCAAACAGGCCAGTGTTTTGCAAAAAAAGTATTAAATAATTGCCTTAGAGCACTCGGCTCTTTATTTGATTCCGACATAATTTAATCTCCTATTTTTTTTGAATAAGAACTCTATGAACTCCACCTTCTAACTCTTCCTCTTGAACAAGAATATTTCCAGTTTTATCACACCATTTTGGCAAATCAGATTTTGTTCCCGGATCTGTTCCTAACATTTCAAGAATTTCACCAGAATTTAAACCTTTCATAGCTTTTGCCAGTTTCATCATAGGCATAGGACAAGAAAGTCCTTTACAATCTAAAGTCTCATTAATTTGCATAATTTTAAATTTTAAAAGTTAAACGACACAAATCTCCAATAATGATTTCGTTTATTATAATAAACACACATGATGTATAACCATAAATAAAATTGCACGCACACAGGAAAAAGATGATATGTGTCATTAAATAAGCCCCTCCATGTCATGATAGTGCAAAAAAACTTCATGTTTTAATTTTCTTTTAGTAAATTATATATACTTTTGTTTATTATTTATAGTGTAATTGTTGATTAAAATCATGAGTAATAAAAATACATATAGTAGTTGTACGGTTAGTTATAGTTGTTTGCGTTGCTTCGAAAAACTGACGGATGAAGAATTACATTTACTTGAAACTAATAGACTTGAAATAAAATATAAGAAAGGAGAAACTATATGTAAACAAGGAACTTTTGCATCTCACATAATGTATGTTTGTACAGGACTAGTTAAGGTATATATTGAAAATGAGGTAGATACTCTAACTTTAAAAATATTGCCTGATGGAAATATGATTGGTCTCACTTCATTGTTTGATGATGCTAGTGTTTTTCAATATTCTGCTTATGCATATCAGGAATCAGTTATTAGATTGATAGATATCAATGTTTTTAAGCAATTAATAAAACAAAATGTAGAATTTGCAAATGAAATAATTAATATATTGTGTGATAAGGCTGTTCAAACCTATGGCAGGTTTTTTTGTTTTACTAATAAACAAACTTATGGTAGAATGGCTGATATATTATTATGTCTTGCAAGCAGAATATATAAGAACGATGAATTTGAATTATTCCTTTCAAGAAAAGAACTTGCAGATCTAACAGGAATGTCAACCGAAAGTGTAATCAGGATACTGAAGAAATTTAGAGATGAGGAATTAATAAAAATTGTAGGGAAAAAATATAAAATTTTAAATCCATATAAACTTCAACAAATTAGTGATCGCGGCTAAATTATAAAAGATCTTTTTTCAAGACTTATTTCATATTTTTCCTGTTTTCGACACAATTTTACAGTAAAAACAATAAGGTGTAATAAGACATTGATTTCTGTAATAGACCATTAGCAAGAGGAAAATACAGTTTAATACCTTAATTAGCAAAAATAGATATTAAGTTTTCCAAGAACAATGCATACAGGTCAAGCAAGCTAGTGTATTCGCTTCTTTATTTGATTCCGATATAGCTAATCTATTATTTTTTTTGAATAAGAACTCTATAAATTCCACCTTCTAAATCTTTTTCTTGAACAAGAATATTTCCTGTTTTATCACACCATTTTGGTAAATCAGATTTTGTTCCCGGATCTGTTCCTAACATTTCAAGAATTTCACCAGAATTTAAACCTTTCATAGCTTTTGCCAGTTTCATCATAGGCATAGGACAAGAAAGCCCTTTACAATCTAAAGTTTCATTAATTTGCATAATTTTTAAATTTTTAAAAGTTAAATTACACAAATCTCCAATAATAATTTTATTTATTAAAACAAACTAGCATGATGTATAGCTTAAAACAATATTAAGTTTATCAAAAAATAAAATGATTCAATACATTTATTTTCTATATTTATATCAGAATATTATAAAAAACTTTAAATTTTAATTTTCTACTAGTAAATTATATATACTTTTGTTTAGATATTTATAGTGAAATTGTTGATTAAAATAATGAATAATAAAAATACATATAGTAGTTGTACGGTTAGTTATAGTTGTTTGCGTTGTTTCGAAAAACTGACGGACGAAGAATTACATTTACTTGAAACTAATAGAATTGAAATAAAATATAAGAAAGGAGAAAATATATGCAAACAAGGAACTTTTGCATCTCATATAATGTATATTTGTACAGGACTCGTAAAGGTTTATATTGAAAATGAAGTAGATATTTTAACTTTAAAAATATTACCTGATGGAAATATGATTGGACTTACTTCATTGTTTGATGGTGCTAGTGTTTTTCAATATTCTGCATATGCGTATCAGGAATCAGTTATTAGATTGATGGATATTAATATTTTCAGGCAATTATTAAAACAAAATATAGAATTTGCAAATGAGGTGATTAACATATTATGTGATAATGCCGTTCAGACCTATGGAAGGTTTTTTTCTTTTACCAATAAACAAACATATGGCAGAATGGCTGATATATTATTATGTCTTGCAGGTAGAATATTTAAGGACGATGAATTTGAATTAATCCTTTCAAGAAAAGAACTTGCAGACCTAACAGGAATGTCTACCGAAAGTGTAATTAGAATAATTAAAAAATTTAAAGAAGAAAAATTAATATTAGTTGAAGGAAAACGATATAAAATTTTAGATCCGTACAAACTTCAGCAAATTAGTGATCATGGTTAATTTATCAAAAAACCTTCTTCAAAACTAAACTCAATATCTTTATATTCTACTATAGGCGTGTTGTTTTTCCCTTATTATGAATATTTTTCTTTTAAATAATCATAAGTATGCCATTAATTTGATAAATCGCATATCTTTTTACAAGCATAATAAAAATAGAGCAAAATGAAATTAATTATCACATACGTCTTTTTATTATCCTTCCATATTGTATTTGCTCAAAATTTAGAAGATAATGATCAAATTATAAAACTTACTTATCATGAATATCGTGATGGGAAAAAAGTTCAGGGTTCAGAATTTACAATGAAACATTTTAATCAAGTAGCATATTTTTCTAAGTCAAACTCCAAATTCCTTTATTACCAAGATTTCAGAATTAAACAAAATGTAGATATCATTAATTATGAAGAAGTACTATACAAAGCGCTTAAATCTTTTGATTCTTTACCAAAACCAAGTTTGAATGATAATAAAGAAAGAATTTTAGATTACGAATGTAAGTATGCTTCTTTTACTTCTTTTTCAAATAAAATTGAAGTATGGTATACCGAAGAAGCAAAAGCGAAGGGATCGCCTTATAGAAGTTATATCCCAAACGAAAACTCTTTAGTATTAAAAATCGTAGTAAATGGAGATTATACTTTGTTGGCTGATTCGATTGAAAAACTAGCGAATCAAGAAATAATATATTATCCTTTGGATAAAGCAAAAGAAGTATCAAGTTCAGAATTTGCAGAATTATCAATAAAATCTAAATACATTACCCTTTCTGTTTTCGATGAAGAAACTATAAATTTTGATTATGATATAAGAGTGCCTGATATGAAAAACCTACAAACGGATTATACTTATCATTTTTCTAAAGGAACAATTATATTGAAAAAGATTAGGCTTCCTAAAATTAATAAAAGTGGTTCACAAGTTTTTGCAAAACTTACATCTTGGTCAAATGGTGATGCGTATGACAGAACCGGTACTGTATTTATTATCCCTAACTCTAATAATAATGAAATATCAATGCTGAACGCCCTACAAGATAGCATTGAAGTATTACCTGTATATAAAGACAATAGTGGAAATGAATATCAGGGAATTGTAATGGAAGAAAACTATATGCCACCAATTGAAATTATGCGATTTTTTACATCATTTGGTGTTAGACATTTCAATAAACTCAGAGTGATCAATAATTATCCTTGGAAAGAGGCTGTTGTTTATAAGCAGGATGTAACAGCATTAATTCCTGATAATCAAGATGAAATTTGGATAGGTGTATTTATTGGAAATTATGATAAAGGAGGACATAAGGTAAGTTTGGAACTTAATTTTTATCCTGCTTTTGAAGAAAGAGAACAATTTGTTAAATGGATAAAACCAATATTTAACACAGTCAATATTATGGAAATGTCAGGACAGAACTATGGAAAATTATTTAAAAATGACACTCTGAAAGTGATATTCAAGTTGCCGGAAAATATAAATAATCCCAAATTATTATATACTACAACAGGACATGGGGGTTGGGGAAATGGAGATGAGTTTAACCCAAAATTAAATCAGATTTTTATTGATGGTAAACAAATATTTAAAGTAGTGCCATGGCGTACAGATTGTGCTACATATAGATTTTGTAATCCTGCTTCAGGAAACTTTAGTAATGGAATATCATCAAGCGATTTGAGTAGATCTAACTGGTGTCCTGCTACTTTAACTCCACCTTATTTTATACCTTTAAACAATATAATAAAAGGCAAGCATATACTTGAAGTTGTTATTGACCAGGGAGATGATGAAGGAAATAGTTTTAACCATTGGAGTATTTCAGGTGTGATTGTTGGAGATATTCTTATATCCGAATAATATTCACTTTTTGTATTTGTTTTTTAGCTGTAAAATTAAATATTAGATTGTTTTTTAAATAAGGATGGCGTTATTCCTATATATTTTTTAAACGCAGAATTAAATGACGATTTAGAATTAAATCCAACAGATTTAGCTATTCCTTCTATAGTGAGATTATCAAATTCAGTATTTGCTAACATATTTTTTGCTTCTTCAATTCTGTACCTGTTTATAAAGGTGCTGAAGTTTTCATTGAGTTTTTTATTTATTACAAAAGAAATATAGGTTTTGTTTATGTTCAATTTTTTTGCAACATCAAATATAGAAAGATCTGATATCTTATATATCTTATCGGTTTTAATAATCCTTTTTAAATTATTTAACAATTCTTCAATTTTTTCTTCAGAAAGTAATGATTTTCGATCTAATGTTTTATCAATTTCATCAAGATCAACTTTACTTATTATTTTTTCAATAGAAGAGTCTCTTATGAATTGATTCCTTTTATAGATATTTATTTGTCTTATCCCAAAATAACCAAGAAAATTAAAGAAGAGGATTGTTGTTAAATAATAGAAAAGTTCCCAGTTCTCAAATGAATGCATATAGTATACAAGAAGATCAAGTGCTGAAAATATTATATAAAATACTAAAAATATTTTAAGCCAGTTAAGATTAATATGTTCACTACTAAAAGAAAAGTAATTTCTTATATTAATATTATGTCTTCTCAATAAAACAAACATTAATATTGTATATACCAATACTTGAGCATTGTAAATGAAAACAATATAATATTTCAGAATAGTGATACTGTCTTCTGATAAATTACTAAAAACAATACTTATAGGTAAAACTAATATACTGGGTAAAAAATGTAAAAATTCGGAAAGTTTTATTTTGTAATCTTCTATTGTTATAGACCTTGTGTAAAGATAATAAAATGGATTAACACTAAGAAAGAAAAAGTAAATATATGAAAGTTTGTGTACTCCAAAGTTTACTAAAAAAGTAGCATTTAACAGATAATAAAATGAAATAACGATCATTAATATTCCAAGTATTCTATATGGAATGGATTGAAGCGATTTATAAGTTAATAGCTGTAATGCATAGAATAGGGGCTGAATTATCAAAATAAAGTGTAGTATGTTGGAGAATGTATACATTTTTAAGTAATTATAATACAAAAATAAACATTTTTAAATTATTATTGTTCTGAAAATAGGAAAACGTATTAACAGCAAGAAATAAATTAGTAGTATTTATCTACTTAAGCAAATATTTAAATGTATTTAAAATGTGCAGTAAAATGTTCTGATTTCTATATTTGTACACCAATTTTTTGCAATTGATACAATTTTCTTAGTAAATTTGCAAGAATGTTTAAACTAAAAAATTTAGAAATTATGAGAAGATTTATACTTTTATTTATTGCAATTATACCTTTTACCGCTTTTACGCAACTTGTAACAATTTCCGAAACTCATCAAATACCACAAATAGGAGATACAATAAATTATCAGGATGCCAACACTTTTGGTTTTGACGAAGAGGGAGTTGGAGCGGTTACTGATAAAGTTTGGGATTTTGGTGCATTAATGGATGCAGGAACAACAATTGATTTTTGGTTTTCTGATGCAACTTTAACACCAGAAACAGCAAGCTTTCCTAATGCAAATATAGTTCGTGAAAATTCAATTGAAGCAGGTTATTTCTATTACGAAACTACTGCTACAGACATAATTCGTTGGGGGTGGTATGCAGCAGTAGACAATTACGGTATTTATGATAATGGTGCTCCTGAATTTGAGTTCCCAATTACTGCAGGAGGCAACTATAATTGTTCTTATCATGGTGAATTTGCGCCGTTTGGTGCTGGTGAAGACTCTGTTGTTATTGATTTAGGGCAGATAATTGCAAATGCAGATATGCAAGGAACATTGACTTTACCTACAGGAACTTTTACAGATGTATTAAGAATACATCTTATTGAAAATTTCCATATAAAAGCTTATATGCTGGGAACTCCGGTAACAGATAATGTTGTAGAAGACGATTATTATTATTGGTTTGTAGATACAATTTTGCAACCAATCTTAATCTATGGAACAACAGACCTTGATGGATCACAGCAATCTGAGGTGTTAAGATATCAACCAATAGGCATCCCACTTTCAGTTAATAAAATTAATTTCGATAATCTGTTTTTAGTATATCCAAATCCAACAAAAGATGTAGTAAATGTTAGAGGTAGTGAAATTGAAAGAATTGAAGTTTATGATGTTATTGGCAAAATGATATCAAGTTATGAAGTTAATTCATTTAATACAAAAATAGACCTTTCTGATAATCCTGAAGGAATACTCATATTGAAAATTCATTCTAAAAATAATATCCTTGTTAAACGAATTGTTTTAGAAAAATAAAATATAAGATATCCATAAATTTGACCGACTTACATTATGTAAGTCGGTTTTTTAAATTTCTAAAACTAAACTCTCATAAAACAGACAATAGTTAAGTCTTGTTCATAGATAATATTGGAAAACTATTCAATACCTACTAGTAATACATAAAATTTCAATAAATTTATATAACTTATTCTACTTTATATGTTTTGTACCCCTACATAAATAATTGCATATGTTCATAATGGGCACAACCATTGAGGATTACGGGTTCGTGTTTTTTCTACAACGAAAACATACCTAATATATTTAAAATTGTATATGTGTTTTTATTATATATTTGCACTTTAATTCAAAATGAATTTAAATTAATATATCATGAGGAAAGTATTGATCAATGGGTTTTTGTTAATTTTTTTATTCCTTTTTAACTTTAGTTCTCAGTTTTCTCTGAAAACTAATGCACAAATTCTTGATCCTGTAAAATGGACATATTGGACTGAAAAAATAAGTGATACTGAATATTATTTAGTTTTTAAGGCTAAAATTGATAAGGGCTTTCATATGTACTCTCAAAATGTTGGTGATGGTGGACCTTTGCCAACGGAATTTATTTTTGAGGACCCAAAAGGTTTTAATGTTATTGATAAAGCACTTGAAATACCTAAGCCTAAAAAAGAGTATGAAGAAGCTTTTATGATGGATGTATTATATTTTGAAAAAAATCAAATTTTCAAACAAAAAATAATAATTACAGCAGACCTTCCTCTTAATATAACCGGTGAAATAGCATATATGGTATGCAACGATGAAACATGTGTTCCCTTATATAAGGATTTTGATTTTACTGTAGCTGCCGAAAATGGCAGTGATGAAAATATAACAGAAATTCCTGATACTTCTGATACTTTGCAGGTAATTGATACAATAGCAGAAGACATTACTGATAATAATACAAATGAACAAATATCACAAGGAAATGAAATTGAGAGTACAACAGATGAGAAGAAGTCAATGTGGGCTATAATAATTGAAGCAATAATATGGGGATTTGCGGCATTACTCACGCCTTGTGTATTTCCTATGATACCTATGACGGTATCCTTTTTCATGAAAAGTGGTGAAAATAAAGTTAAAAGCAGATTTCAAGCATCTGTTTATGGAATTTCAATTGTAGCATTATATACAATACCTATAGCTGTAATAATATTGATTACATATTTTGTAGGTGGAAAAGCTGTTACAGCAGATATATTTAATTGGTTAAGTACCCATTGGATACCAAATGTAATTTTCTTTGTAATATTTATGTTATTTGCTTTTTCATTTCTCGGTATGTTTGAAATTGTTCTGCCAAGTTGGATGGTAAGTAAAGCTGACAGCAAGTCTGATAAAGGTGGAGCCTTAGGTTCTTTCTTTATGGCTTTAACACTTGTTTTAGTTTCATTTTCTTGTACAGGTCCTCTTGTAGGAACAGTTATGGTAAAATCAGCACAAGGAGAATTTTTTGAACCAATTATTGCAATGCTGGCATTTTCAATTGCGTTTGCAATACCATTTACATTATTTGCGTTTTTTCCAGGCTGGCTGCAAAAATTACCAAAATCGGGTGGTTGGCTCAATTCTGTTAAGGTAATACTTGGTTTTATTGAAATTGCTCTTGGATTGAAATTCCTTAGTATTGCAGACCAGACTTATCATTGGGGAATATTAGACAGAGAAGTTTACTTAGCATTATGGATAATTGTTTTTACATTAATGGGATTTTATCTATTAGGAAAACTAAAGTTTGCTCACGATTCCGATTTGCCATTTATTAAAGTTCCAAGGCTAATGTTGGCAATTATTGTATTTTCTTTTGTACTGTATATGATACCGGGAATGTTTGGTGCACCAATAAAAATGTTATCGGGATATATGCCTCCTCAACAAACATTAGATTTTGATTTACAAAGAATAATTAGAGAGAATTCTGGTAGTAGTGGACATTCTGATAATAGTACTATTTGTGAATCACCAAAATATGGAGACTTTTTACATTTGCCGCATAGCTTACAAGGTTATTTTGACTATGAACAAGGTTTAAAATGTGCAAAAGAACAAAATAAACCAATTTTCATTGATTTCACAGGTCATGGTTGTGTAAATTGTAGAGAAATGGAAGCAAATGTATGGTCAAATCCTGGAGTTCTTAAGATACTTCGGGAAGAATTTATTATAATAGCATTATATGTTGACGATAAGACTACTTTGCCGGAAGATGAATGGATTATTTCTAAATATGATGGTAAAACAAAAAAATCAATAGGAAAAAAATATTCAGACTTTCAAGTATCAAATTTTGACATGAATGCTCAACCATATTATATATTACTGGATAGTAAAGGTAAAATAACTGATAACAAAGACCAAATAAATAAGAATCTTCTTGTTAAACCTAAATCTTATGATCTTGAAATAGAAAATTTTGTTGATTTTCTAAATAAAGGTTTAAAAGAATTTAAAAAACGTCATAAGTAAGTTTTTAATAAAAAAATACCGATATATCACACTATTTCATCAAATTGTGGAATATCAAAAAAAAATAAAAAACTATACAAATATTTTACGGAAAATAAATCATATTGTTTTGAAAAACAGTATTAAGCACGAAATACATTTTAAATAACTTATTGCATCTTATTACTACATAAAAATTTCATTGTCAATATTTTTTGAGTTTAAATAGTTTTATGTTTACTTTTATATAATATTTTAAAATATTTAACGCAACCTTTTTTAAATATATTCGTCTATATATTATACATTTTGTAAAAAAATATAAAATATGAAAAAAATTGCACTTTCATTTATAGTAATGATATTTGCTGTAAATCTAAATTTTGCGCAAACCACACTCACTACAGCTGTTGACTTTACAGTCACAGATACAGAAGGGACTGTCCACAATTTATTTACTTATCTCAATGATGGAAAATATGTTGTCATAGACTTTTTCTTTTGTGGTTGAGGCATCTGCCAATCATCCGCACCGGATGTAAACCAATCATACATTGACTTTGGCTGTAACACAGGAGATGTTATTTTTATTGCCATTGACTCTGGAGATGATGATGCTGCAGTAATTCAGTTTGACCTGGATTATGGAGTGGAATACCCTTCAGTTAGCGGATTGGATGGAGGAGGAAATGCCGTTTGTTCCAATTATGGTATAACAGGTTATCCAACAATGATTTTAATTGCACCTAACCAAGATATTGTTGAACAAGATATGTGGCCAATTACAACTCAAAATATAAATGATATTTTAGAAAGCTATAGTTTAACTCAACAAATATGTATGACAGGATTAGAAGCAGACTTTGAAGGTGTTCCTACTACAATTGATGCAGGAAATAGTGTTGATTTTACGGATCTTTCTACAGGTGGAATTCCAACAATATGGAACTGGACTTTTTATGGAGCAAATACAACAAGTTCTGCAGTTCAAAATCCAGCAAATATTGTATATAATACTGCAGGATCTTATGATGTTAGATTAATTGTGTCTGATGGTCTTGTTATTGATACTTTAGTTAAACCTGGTTATATTACAGTAAATCCTCCAACTACATTATGGTCAGATTTTACCGCAAGTGCTACAACAATTCTCGAAGGAGAAACCATAGATTTCTTTGATCAATCATTAAATGGACCACCTACTTCATGGACATGGAGTTTTTCAGGTGCAGAGACAACGAGCTCGGCAATTCAAGATCCTATAGGAATTCAATATCTTACTGCAGGTACTTATGATGTTACACTTGCTATTTCTGATGGAACAAATAATCATTCAACTACCAAAATTGATTATATTACTGTAGTAGATTCAAATCAGGTGCCTGTTGCAGATTTTACTTCAAACTTTACAACTATTATGGTGGGAGGAAGTGTTGATTATTATGATTTAACTTTAGGAGGTCCAACATCATGGTCATGGGAATTTCAAGGTGCAGATGTAACAACTTCAGTAATTCAAAATCCTACTGCAATCATATATAGTAATATTGGTGTTTATCCTGTAACTTTAATAGCAACTAATTTTTTAACTTCAGATACACTTACAAAAATTGATTATATCAATGTAATTGATAATTCATTTTTTGATACCTTATGGACAGATTTCAGAGCCACTACTTCAAGACTGATAGAACAAGGAGGTTCGGTTTCTTTTGAAGATCTTACCGTAGGATATCCAACTAACTGGACTTGGAATTTTGAAGGCGGCACACCATTGACATCTAATGACCAGCACCCTATTGATATTTTATATACTACAGCCGGCAGTTATGATGTTCAACTTATTGTTACAAACGGAATGTTTTCAGATACTCTTATAAAAGGAGATTTTATAATTGTTACTGATGGTCTTTGGCAAGACCCTGATGGATTTTGCGACACAATAAGCAATTTGACAAGTAATGATATTCCTCTAACTTTTCGACATTTAACACCGGGTAGATGGGGATATTTTCCCGGACACAATGGCTATACAGTAAAAGCATATGCAGAAAAAATTACAAATTATACATTTAGTAATGTTCAAGGAATGTTGGTTCCGGTTATTAAAGCTTATTCTGCATCATCAAGTGCTAAAGTAAAATTTACTGTATGGGATATGGATACGACAGGGTATCCCGGTAATGAAATTGAAACAATAGATGTACAGATAGGAGATTTTACTCCATATTTATATCATTCAATTTTATTTGATAACCCTGCACCTGTAAATGGGACATTCTTTGTTGGTTTCCAGTTATTTTACAGCACACCTGCTGATACTTTTGCAGTATATATGGCACCAAATCGTGGAATTGGCGGACATAATACTATGTATGTTAAAAGAAGTTCAGATTGGATGAGTCCTTCCGAGTTGTTAGGCGATACATTAAATACAGCCCTTGGAATTGATCTTATTGGTTGTCTTGTAAAGGTGGAAGAAATTGATTTGGAGGAAAGTATAAATATTTATCCAAATCCATCAAGCGATATTGTTTATATTGATTTTCTTAATGAAATAAAAAGCAATGTAAAAATATCTGTTTTTGATTTATATGGGAGACAAATTACTTCTCTTGACAATATAAATGATAGTTATTTAATTGATTTTAAGTATCATGATGCAGGTATATATTTTGTAGTTATTGAAACAGACAAACAAACTGTTATTAAAAAACTTATAATTATCAAATAGTATTTATTTTTTCTTGCCTTTATACATAACCTCTGTCTGTTTTTGGATAGATGCTTTATGAACAAGTTGGAGAAGTTTTTTAATAAAGTCTTGAGGCAGATTTAGGTTACTACCATGTTCTATTCGTGTTCTTAAAATATTTTCCCATCTGCGTAATTGCAGAATAGTAACATTGTTTTCTTTTTTATATTCTCCAATTTCTTCAACAATATCCATGCGTTGAGAAAGAAGCTCAAGCATTTGCATATCCAGAGAATCTATCTGGTCGCGATATTGCTCAAGAATATTTATAAAACCAATATTATCGCTTGAAGAATTTCTTATGTTTAAGTTTTCAATAAGATGTTGAAGTTGTTCGGGTGTTAATTGTTGTTGAATATCGCTTTTTGCCTGTTCAGGGCAACAATGAGTTTCAATCATTAAGCCATCCATATTCATATCCATTGCTTTTTGTGAAATTTCGGCAACATATTTTGTCTTCCCGGAAATATGACTTGGGTCACAGATTATTGGTAGATTAGGGAAACGGGTTTTAAGTTCTATTGGAACTTCCCATTTAGGAATATTTCTAAAGTTTGTTTTTTCAAAAGGATAAAAACCTCTGTGAATAGCTGCAATTGTATTAATCCCTGTATTTGCAATTCTTTCAATAGCACCACTCCAAAGTTGCAAATCAGGATTTATCGGGTTTTTTATCATTACAGGAATCTTAACTCCTTTTAAAGCATTGGCAAGTTCTTGTACGGAAAATGGATTAGATGTGGTTCTTGCTCCAATCCATAAAATATCAACATTATGTTTTAAACAATCTTCAATATGTTGTGGAGTAGCAACTTCAACTGTTGTTAATAGGCTTGTTTGTTCTTTTACCTTTTGTAACCATTTAAGTGCTATTGTTCCAATTCCATCAAATGAACCTGGGCGAGTTCTTGGTTTCCATATTCCTGCCCGATAAATTTTAACAAGCTTAATTTTATCAATTTCTTTTGCAGTTTTAAGCACTTGTTCTTCGCTTTCGGCACTACATGGTCCTGCAATAATTAAGGGTTTATCCTTTAGTTTTGCATTCCAATTAGAATAATGTTTAAATGAAATTGATAAAGACATGACTTAATTTGTAATTTTGCACAAAAATAATAAATATTAAAACCAATTAAACTTTTTACTATTTAAAACGTCAAAGTATAAATTTCAATATTTATAGAATGATAAAAGTGAGTTTTATTACCATATTATTGCTGATAAGTTTAATTGCAATTTCGCAGGGTCCCGGTGGCGGATATGATGGAAGCAATATGCCAAATGACGGATCAGTATCTGGTGTTATTAAGGAAGCAAACACTAATATTCCGGTTGAGTACGCTAGTATTGCATTGTATAGTGCCAAAGATTCATCTATTGTTGACGGAACTATTGCTGATAATGAAGGAAATTTCTTGCTCAATAAATTATCTTATGGAAAATATTTTGTTGAGATAAATTTTATTGGGTATAATAAAAAAAGAATTAATAAAATATTTATTACGCCACAAAAGAAAGATGTTAATATTGGTAATATTACTTTAAACAGGTCGGTAACCCAAATTGAAGAGGTTGAAGTATCTGCCGAAAAAACATATATTGAATATAAGATTGATAAAAAAATTGTGAATGTTAGTCAGGATATAGTTTCTGCAGGAGAAACAGCAGTAGAGGTGTTAGAAAATACACCTTCAGTGCAAACTGACATTGATGGCAATGTTACTTTGCGTGGAAGCTCAAGTTTTACTGTATTGATTGATGGCAAACCTACAATTATGGAAGGGAGTGACGCCTTACAACAAATTCCTGCAAGCCAGATAGAGAATATTGAAATTATTACAAACCCTTCGGCAAAATACGACCCCGACGGTATTGCAGGTATCATTAATGTTGTTCTTAAAAAAGAAAGAGAAAGCGGAATAACAGGACTTGTAAATGCTTCGGTTTCGCATCAGGGTTCTTATAAAGGTGATCTGCTTATTAATTACAGAATAGGAAAACTTAATCTGTTTGTTGGAGGTAATTATAATTTAAGGAACAGACCAGGCAATATAAATATGACACGTGAAACATATTATGATACTATAACTAATTTTTATACAAAAAATGGAGAAAGGTCAAGAAACAGGAATGGTTATAATATTAAAACAGGAATTGAGTATAATATAAATGATAAAAATTATATATCATTAACAGGAAGTACGGGTTTATGGGGCATGGAAAGAATTGCTTACACAAACCTTGAAGAATATACATCAGACGATTTAAATGATCATTTATATTATGTTAGCGATAATGTTTTTGATATTGCACATTACAGCTATAGCTTAAGTCCATATTATCAACATAAGTTTAAACAGAAAGGGCACGAGTTATCTGTTACAGGACATTATTCAACAAGCAATGGCACTAATGCTGAAACCCTTGACGAATATATTACTCTTAACGATTGGGATATTGCGAACATAAACCCTGCAATGCAACAAACTAACGAAACAAGCACAAACATAAAAACACGTATTAAAGCAGATTATATTAAGCCAATGGGAAAAAACGGCAAACTGGAAAGCGGTTTGCAAACAAGATTTTATAATGGTACTTCCGATTATAGTTTAAGTAATTATAATGATAGTAGTGCTGCATGGGTGGAAAATTTAGGACAGGAAAATACAATAGATTTCACAAGAACTATACATTCGGCATATTCTACATTCTCTAATTTTTTTGGAGGCTTTGAATTCTTGTTAGGAATAAGAGGCGAATATACCGACAGAAGAATAACATCAGAAATTACACAGGAAGAATTTATTGTTAACAGATACGATTTTTTCCCTACTGTGCATTTGTCACGCCCAATTACTGAAACACAACAGGTGCAGGCAAGTTATAGCAGGCGAATTCGCAGGCCAAGAGAATGGTATTTAGACCCATTTATAAATTACGCCGACAAAAGAAATATTAGAACAGGAAATCCTGCATTATTACCGGAATATACCGATTCTTATGAATTGAATTATCAGTTAAAATTAAAAAAATCTTCGTTTGTTTCGTTAGAAACATATTACCGACAAACAAATAATAAGATAAACAGAATACAAGCCTTGCAAGAAAACGATGTGATGCTGCACACTTTTGTAAATCTTGATAAAGATTATGCTATTGGTACCGAGTTGATGGCAAATATTGCAATTTTCAAGTGGTGGAATCTTAATGCATCGTTCGATTTTTTTAATTATCATATTGATGGCGAAATTCTTGAAGATGAAGTTTCGCAGGTTACAAATACCTGGAGCAGCAGATTTAACACAACATTTAAGTTAAAATGGGGCACAAGGCTACAGATAAACGGATTTTACAATGCCCCTTCAATTACCGCACAAGGCGAAAGAAACGGGTTTTTTGTTACAAGCGTAGCTGTTAAGCAAGATTTTATGAAACGTAAACTATCATTAAGTTTTCAGGTTAAAGATGTTTTTCAAACTATGAAACACTCTTTTTCATCGTACAACGATAGTTATTATAGTTTTATGGAATTTACAAACGAATCGCCAGTTTTTACTTTAAGCATTAGTTATAAGATTAATAACTATAAACGAAAAACTAAAGAAAGAGGAGGCGAAGAAATTGATTTTGATGGGGGTGATGATATGTAACATTAAGGATTTTATCCTTTTTTTTGACCTTACTGTTTTATAATTTTTTTCGTGCAATTTTTATGTATTTTTGCATAAAAAATATGTTGGCTTGAAACAAATAATGCAAATAACTTAATTATTATAAAATAAGATGAAAAACATTGCAATAGTAGCAGGAGGAGATTCTAAAGAGTATGATATTTCAATTCAAAGCTCTAAACAGGTATCAGACCTTATTGATGAAAAATTATTTAACACATATACAATTAATATAAAAGGGCTGGAATGGAATGTTATAATTAATAATGAAAAAATACCAATTGATAAAAATGACTTTTCGGTTAATATCAATAATAAGAAAATATTATTTAATTGTGCATTAATTATTATACATGGAACACCCGGCGAAAATGGTTTGTTGCAAGCTTATTTTCAATTGTTAAAAATACCTTTTACTACTTGTAATTTTTTTGAATCGGCTTTATGCTTTAATAAATATGCCTGTAAGGTATATCTAAAAAAGTTTGATATATTATCGGCAAAATCGATAAAACTTAGAAAAGACTCCGAAATTAAACCTGTAATAATTATCGGCAAATTAGGCTTGCCTTGCTTTGTAAAACCAAATGCAGCCGGTTCAAGTTTTGGTATTACAAAAGTTAATGATATTAATAAGCTTAAAGAAGCAATAGAATTAGCATTTAAAGAGGATTATGAGGTTATTGTTGAAGAATTTATTGATGGCAGGGAAATTACTAACGGAGTAATTAAAACAAGTAAAAACAATTATATTTTACCTGTTACTGAAATTGTTACAAAAAACGATTTTTTTGATTATGATGCCAAATACAGCGGTGAAACAGACGAAATTACTCCGGCAAAAATACCAGATGATATTACCGAAAAATGCAAACAAATATCATCTGATATTTATGATATTTTAAACTGTAGCGGTATAGTTAGAGTAGATTACATATTAAAAGGCAATGATTTGTATTTTCTTGAAATAAACACTGTGCCGGGAATGAGTAAAGAAAGTATTATTCCGCAACAAGCCCGTGAAATGAATGTTAATCTTACCAATGTTTATACAGAAATTATTTATGATGCTATTGGGAAATGATTTTTAATTATTAATTTTTAAGCATATAAGCTCAATTCGGGTTTTACTTACTTCTAATATTTTAACAGAGCCAATTTCACTAATCGTAATAGTTTCGTTTAATTTAGGAATGTTTTCATGATATGCGAGAATAAATCCGGCAATTGTTTCATATTCTTCCGATGTTGGAATATTTAAATTATACTTGTCGTTTACATAGTCGATCTCTAATCTTCCTGAAAAAACATATTCGTTTTCATTCACCTTACGTTCAATTAGTTCGCTTGTGTCATGTTCGTCTTCAATTTCACCTGTAATTTCTTCAATAATATCTTCAATTGTAACCATTCCTGAAGTTCCTCCAAATTCGTCAACAACAACTGCAAGACTTTTATTTTCATTAATAAAATCCGATAATAATTTATTTGCAGGCATAGTTTCTGGCACAATCATAATATTATGCATCATTGCTTTAATGCTTTTTGGGTTTTTAAATAACTCTGACGAATTAGCATAGCCAATAATATTATCAATTGATTCTTTAAATATTAATATTTTTGAAAATCCTGTTTCAATAAACTTATGTTTAAGTGTTTCAATTTCTTCATTTATTTCAATGGCGGTAATCTCTGTTCTTGGTACTATACACTCTCTCAATTTAATATTTGAAAAATCGAGTGCTTTTTGAAATATTTTTAATTCATTATCAATTTCCTGATTTTCTTTTTCACTGCTATGTACAAGGTCATCAAGGTCAGCTTTACCAAATGCTGTTTTAGGATTACTTTTTTTCATATTTATATTAAAAAGTGTTTTAAGAAAATTATTTGATAATGATACCGATAGAAGTGTTAAAGGATAAAATATCACATAAAAGAAAAAAACAGGTATTGCAAAAAATTTAAGAGCGAAATTAGAATTTATCCTAAAAATTGTTTTTGGTAAAAATTCTGCTGTGATTAATATAATTAATGTTGAAATAATTGTTTGAACAATAAGAACTATCGCTTCAGAACTTGTGAATAAGGAAATAAAAGGCTCTAATACAATAGCCATTATTATACCATATATTACTAATGCAATATTATTCCCAATTAACATTGTTGCAATATATGATGAAGGATTTTTAGTGAAAAAAGTTATTAATCTCGAAGAGTTTGTTTTTTGTTTTTTATCAAGTTCAATTTTCAGCTTATTGGCAGAAACAAAAGCTATTTCCATGCCCGAAAAAAATGCTGATAATAAAAGAGAAATTAATATTATTACAAAATATATCATTGTATCTTATTTGTTGTTTTTTGAGTTTCTTAATTTTCTCATATATCGGCGTAAAAAATACATTCCAAATGATATTACAGATACTAAAAATATCATTTTGCTTTTTTCAAAGCCATGATTATTGTTATTTATTATACCCAATATAAGAGCTGTTACACCAAATATTAACCATAATATTTCAATAAAAAATGAAAAACCTTTATTCGTCTTCGACATTTACAGTGCTGTTTTTAATGTTTTTTAATTTCCATTTTGTCCCATTTTCTCTTGCTTCAAATCCTGCTTCTCCATAAAATATACCATCCTTATTCGTAATCCTTGTGAATTTATCTGAGTATATTATTGCTTTTTCTTCGTCCCAAAATAATTGTTCGGTATTTATTTGTTCGTTTTCTGCCGTTATTACAACTACATCATTTCTTGCTTCCCATAATTTTTCAGCTTCATAATTAATTGCATATTCTGCAATAATACTATACGAAGTGTCTGGGTAAATATCATACCCGATTACTTCAATACCTTCAGGAAATATTGAATATGGTTCCTCTTTATCTATATATCTTTCAAGTAAAGGAGCAAACACTTTAACTTGTATATTAGAGGAATCGGTTTGCACTATTTCAATACTGTCGGCAGTTTGTACAGGTAATTTTGTTGTACTTGCAAATTCATTAACTTCATCAACATCATTTACACATGCAGTTAAAAATATTGCTATAACAAAGCAAAATGAAATAGCATTTATCTTTTTTATTATATTAATAATTTCAATCAAGAGTTGAAACTGTTTATTGAGTGTAAATTTTTAACGACAAACGATGAACGACAAACAAATCATTATTCATCAGCTTTAAATCTAGCTTTGGTTGTTTCATTTATCCAACAAGCAACAGTATAACTGGCTCCTTCATTTATTCCTCTAAAAAAGCCTTCTGATTTTAAAGGGAAATAAGCCGCATATTTTGCTATTAATTTATTTGCATCAGAAGCAACAGAAGAGTCAACAGCTTTTGCCTTTGCAAATTTATCAATAGCTGCCCATACAACAGCTTTTTGAGTGAAGGGTTCATCGCCACAGTTCTTACTTGAACTTGCATAAAATATTCCAATTAATAAATATGGTTTCCCCCAATTGCTTCTTTGTTTAATTGCACTATAAGCATAAGTTCTTCCTTGTGCTTTTTGTCCCAAATTATTTCCATAAATATCAGCAAGGTTATAATAACAATCTGCCAAATCATTAGGGTCTGTTTTAACCTCAATAGCTTGTTTGAAAAATCTGGCCGCTTTTGTATAATCTCCTTTTTTCTTAAACAGTTGTCCCATAGCGTAAGGGTCAATAGCAGTAGAATCAATAGAATAAAGTTTTTCTGCTGCATCAGTATAAAGAGGATCCTTAGTGCAATCTTGTTTCCCAAGTATTTTAACAATTTTTTTCAGCAATTCAACATCTGTTGGGTTTTCTTGGAATTTTTTCGTAAAAATCGGAATAACTGCATCACATTTTGCACACTCACTGTTAACAAATAAATTATCAATATTTGTTTTAGCTTTTAATAAATTATCTATTTTTTTACCTTTTTCTGTGTATTTCTTAATTTGAATATCAATTGCATCGCCTGATTTAGAATAAAGATTTACTATTTTGTCGCAAGTTTCTTTTCCTGTTTTAAGTTGTATCAAAGCTGCTTGCATCAAATTCAGTAATACAGCTCCCTCTGTTTTATCTCCTCTTAATTCTAATGATTTTGATAAATAACCGTAAGCTACTTCTAATTCTGTTTCTTTTCGAAATTTAAAAATATCAACACCTTTTCTTCCAATAACTTTTCCTTCTTCACCAAAATATTTAATTCGTTTATCATAGATTATCATTAAAGTGTCAATAAGTGCTTCTTTAATAGTGGCATCTTTTTCTTTTTTTATAAAGCTTTGATACATTTTTGCTCCATGTAAATAAATGTTTTTTGTTGACCTTGGACATTCACTATAAACATAACGCCATCCCAGTAATGCATCTATGTAGTTTTTTTGTTTATAAAATGTAGAATATAACGAAATCATTTTCATACATTCCAAAGAGTCTTTACCATACTTTGGAATTTCATCTTGTGCGTATAAAACACTTGAAATAAATAGGGTACTAAAAAATAATGTTATAATTTTTTTTCTCATAATTAATCATATTTACGTTTAACAAACCATATATCGTACATTGTAAAATTAACACCAATGGTACCAAATGTTTCTTTTATAAGATCCTTCTCTGTTGTTCCTCGTTGTTTAAATTCAAAAAACAGATTTATTGATGATTTCCCTTTTCTTATTGGAATACCTAGACCAAAACTTATGCCAAATTCTTTTAGTTGTTCATCCTTTGAAATAAATTGCAAATAAGTATTTGAATAATGTGCTCCGAATCTATAACTAACTCTTTTTGTGAAATTAGAAAATCCTTTTAAAATATTATATTTTTTGGGAGTATATTCAATGCCCGCAGATATTCTATTGCTGTTTGATAAAGAATCGTTTATTCCAAAAATTGTAACATCAGACCAATTTTGCATTGAATAATCTGCTGCAATTGTTAATTTATTGTCATAATTATAGCTAAATCCAATTCCAATATTTCTTGGCAAAACAATTATCCCCTTTACATTGTTAGCATATCTTAAAGTGTCAATTATTGAATTGTAATTTATAGATTCATTATTATAACCCATAATTGTTCCTGCAAGGGTATCGCGTTTGGCAGATAAATTGGTTTTATTATCTAAAATAAGTCCAAAATTAAAACGGTGTTTTTTTTCTGTTACAGAATTAATAAAAGTATGATGGAACTGAATGCCGAAATTATAAAAGAAATCACTAATTCTTGTATTTTTTTCAATTTGATAATTAAATGCACTATTATCGTCATCTGTAAATGTTAAAGTATTTGTTTGTTTAATAAATCCGTACAAATAATTTGCATTAAATCCTATTGATAAAAATTCGAAAGGCTTAATAGAATTGCCAATATATGCATTGTTAATTCCTCCTGAACCATTGTAACAATATTCAACATTCCCAATATTAGGATTATTTTCAGTTGTAATTATTTTATAACCTACATTACTATACGGTTTAAGCCCTATGTTTCCAAACCACCATTTTGTATAAGGGTATCCAATAGACAAGTAATTTAAATTAGTATTATTACCAGTATAAGTATTATTTGAAGAAGAAAGATTTGTTATTACATTAGAAAATCCAAATTCAAAAATAAAAGGAGCTCCAATTATAGTAGAATCAAATGAACTGTATGATGCAGGATTATTCGGGTTTAAATGATCAGGATCACGCATTCCGATAGAAGTTCCACCCATTGCATAATTTTGTCCAAAAACATTTGAAGCTATTTCTCCTATCCCAAATCTTGAATAAGGCGAATTTGTGTTACTATTTTGAGCTTTTGTCGTTATAGCTATTAACAAAAAAAATATTTGTATGTATGTTTTTAATTTACACATTAAATTCTAATATTTTATTTAAACCGTTTATCAATAAATTTGGTTCTGCAAAGATGGGCTTTTTTAATTTTTTATCAAAGAAAAAGCAATCTCCTCCTGTTAAAATAATTTTGTCGCTGTTATATAGCGATTTAAAATTATTAATGTATTGACTTATTTCATAAATTATACCATTTTGAACTCCTGAAACAATTGCAGAGTTTGTATCATTTCCAATAAAATCAAAAAAATCATTTTTTGTAACTAAAGGTAATTTTTCCGTAAAATAATTTAATGCTTTATATCTCATATTTAATCCGGGAGATATATTCCCTCCAATGTAAATATTTTTATTTGTTACAATGTCATAAGTAATGGCAGTACCTGCATCAACTACTAAAACGTAGGTGTTAGGGAAAATATTGTTTGCTCCTATAACTCCCGCAATTCTGTCATTCCCAAGTGTTTTTTTTGTATTATATTTTATTTTAATCGGTAAACTTGTTTTATATGTTAACTCTATTATCGTGCTAATGTTTTGTTTTAAAAAATTCAAAATTTCAAAATCGACATTAATAACCGAAGATATTATTACGTTTTTTATTTTTGGAAATTTAAACAAAATGTCAACTAAATGTTTTTTTTGAAGAATTTTGAAATGAAATAACTTATTTATTGAGTTTTTTTGATAAATTGCTAGTTTTGCAGAAGTATTACCTAAATCTATGATTAAGTTCATATTGAGAAAATATGTTAATTTGATGAAATTTTTTTAAATTGAAAATGGTAAAAATAGTAAAGATTATTACTAATTTTAAGGGAAATTTAATTTTTAAATAATGGGGATTAAAAAAGTGCTTATTGTTGAAGATGACACTCTTTTGGCAACTACTTTTAGTATGTTTGTTGAAGATTTGGGATATAAAGTAGCCGGAATTACTTCTGACGGAAAAAAATCAATAGAACTTTGTAAAAAAAATACACCGGATATTGTGTTAATGGATATTCATTTACCAGGTAAAATTGATGGAATTAAAGCTGCTGAAGAAATTCAAGAGAATTTAAATATCCCAATAATATTTATTACAAGTGATGAGCAAGAATCTACAGTAAAAAGAGCATTAGCATCAAATAGTTATGGCTATTTGTTAAAGCCTGTTAGTAAAAATTCTTTAAAAGTTACAATTGAATTAGCTATTGAAAAACATAAGAATGATAATCAAATTAAAATTAGCAGGACTCGTTATAAAACCCTTGTTGAAGATTCTCCGAATACTGTATTAGTAATTAATGCCGACTATATAGTTCAATATATAAATTTTTCAGGTTTAAAGCTGTTTGGGTCTATTCATATTGAGGAAATTGTAGGTGAAAACCTAATGAATTTTTTTATAGCAGAAGATAAGGATATTTTAAAAGAAAAAGTTGAGTCAGCTCTTAAAAACAATAATAAAATTAAATATTTTCCACTTAATTTTAAATCAATTCAAGAAAAAGAATTTCAAGTTGGTATTTCGGGTTCGGTTATAGAATTTAACAAACAAGTAGCAATTCAATTAGTTATAACAGACCATACAGAAAAAATAACAAGTCAGCAGCTAATTGATAAACAAATAAATATAATTGAAAATATTGACAATGCTATTATTATTATTAATACAGATGGGACAATAAATCATTGTAATAAAGCGGCATGTGATATATTTGGTTTTGAAAAAAATGAAATTACAGGAAAGAACGTAGCTTATCTATGTCAATCGGATGATAATTTTTATGATAATACAATTTTGTTGCCACTTAAAAATGATGACCAACATTCGTTTGATATGAAACTTGTTCATAATAATACAGGGCAACCGTTTCATGTAAAATTTTCAATAACTGCACTTAGAAATGATGATGGTAAAATTTTCAATATTGTTTGTTATTGTCATAATGTGTCATTTGATGAAAACCTGGAAACAGTCTGTATTCATGCAGAAGCTAATTTTAAAGCAATATTTCATGGTAGTTCAGAGGCAATATTTATAATTAATAAAGAGTTTCAAATTATTGATTATAATAAAGCTGCAATTAAATATTCAAAAAACATTTTTAATAAACCCTTACAACATAATATTTCTGTTTTTGATGTAATTTTCTTTTTAAACAAAGGAGAATTAATTGATTTGTTTAATAGTATTTTTGATGGTGTATCACATTATTTGGAAAGAATAGTTAGATTTGAAAAATACAAAAAGTTTTTTATAATTAATATTCATCCGATAATTAATATAAAGAATGATAATGTTGAACATTTTTACATTTCATTTTTAGATATATCTGAAAAAAAGTTAATTGAAAGAGAATTAGAAGATACGAAAAGTGAATTAAAACCGATGTTTGACAGTAGTATTCAAAGGTTTTATTTGGTTGGAGTTAACTATAAATTACTCGCATTTAATAAATCTGCTTATGATACCATTCAGCGAGAATTTAATAGATCCTTAAGAAAGGGAGATTACATTGTAGATTTTATTTCTCTTGATATGACATCTGAAGAATTTATTAAACATTTTGAGTCTGCTAAAAAAGGAAATCATGTGATTTTTAAGGAAAAGCAGAAAGTGAAAAATGATTTTAATTATTCTGAAGTTCATTTAGAACCTATTGTAAATGATAAAGGAGATATCTCAAGAGTCCTTTTATGGACTTTGGATATTACCGAAAGTGAAAAAACAATATTGGCATTGAAAGAAAGTGAAGATAGATACTCGCTTGTTGCTAAGGGAGGTAATGACGGACTTTGGGATTGGAATTTGAAAACTGATGAATTGTTTTTATCACCAAGATGGAAATCTGTATTAGGATATGATGAAAATGAATTTATTAGTCGGGATGATGCTCGTGAATTATTTATTTATCCTGATGACATTGAGCATACAAAAGCAAATATTGGAAAGCATTTAAAAGGCGAAACAGAAATATATATCAATGAATACAGATTACGTCATAAAAGTGGCGAATTCTTATGGGTTCACGAAAGAGGACTTGCCTTAAGAGATAAAGATGGAAAACCATATAGAATGGCTGGAACTATTACTGATATTTCTGAAAGAAAAAAGAATGAAGAAGAATTACAATTATTAAATAAAGCCTTGCTTCAGGAACGAAGCATGTTTATAAAAGGAAATGTAGTAGTTTTCAGATTAAACAGTGATGGATTTATTATTGAATATCTTTCAGATAACATAGATGAAGTACTCGGATATTCTGCTAATGAATTGATAGCTAATAAAACTTCTTTATTAACCTTAATTGTTGATGAAGACAAAGATATATATAAGGAAGAACGTGATATTGTTTTAATGAAAAAGGAACTGCATACTGAATTCTCTATATATAGATTAAAACATAAAAATGGCAATTTTATTTATGTAAAAGATTTTATTTCAGTAATTAAAAATGAGGATAATAATAATATTGAACTTTTAGGTTATTTTATAGATGTAACATCGGAGAAAAAAATTGAAGAAAAAATAGTTGAAAATCAAAAAAAATATTTTAATCTTTTTTCGCAGGCAAATGATGCAATTTTGTTAATTGATCAACAACGTATTATTGATTGTAATGTTAAGGCTGAAGAATTATTTGGATATTCAAAAGAAGAATTATTAAAAATGAATATAATAAAACTTTCACCAAAAGTTCAGCCTAATGGTGAAACCAGTGATGAAAGAAGAACTAAAAAAATAAACGAGGCCTATGATGGCATATCCGATACGTTTTATTGGCAGTATAAACATAGAGAAGGCAAATTGTTTGATGCTGAAGTTAGTTTGTCTACTGTTGAATTGGATGGGGAAAATTATTTGCAAGCAATAATAAGAGATATTTCAGAGAGAAAGCAAATTGAAAAAGATCTGCGCATAAGTGAAGAACGTTATCGTAGTTTACTTGAATCAATGCCTGATACTATATTTATTCTTGATAAAAACGGAAACTATCTTGACTATAAGCCTGATTACCAGCTTCGTTCTGAGGGGCAGCAGGATAAGGTAATAGGCAAAAATTTAAAAGATTTCTTCGATAAAGAAAAGGAGAAAGAGTTTTTGGAAAAAATAAATGATGTTTTACAAGATTTAGGTGTACAGCATATTCGTTATGATTTAGATACTTCTAAAGGTATAAGAAATTTTGAAGCAAGATTATCAAAATTAAATTCTGACGAAATATTTGTACAGGTAAGAGATTTTACCAAGAGTAATTAATCCAGAGTACTTGGGATTAAAACCCTAATCTATAGGCTTATTATTATCTACTATATCTTTTCAAAATGAGTGTAATCTACAAGAATTTTTGGAATAATAATACCCTCTTCAGTTTGGTTGTTTTCTAATAATGCAGCAATTATTCTTGGTAATGCAAGTGCACTTCCATTTAATGTATGTGCAAGTTTAGTCTTTTTTTCTCCTTTTTCTCTAAATCGTAATTTTAAACGATTTGATTGATATGATTCAAAATTTGAAACAGAACTTACTTCAAGCCATTTTTTTTGAGCAATTGAATATACTTCAAAATCATAAGTTAATGATGAGGTAAAACTAAGATCACCTCCGCAAAGTATTGTAATTCTGTATGGCAATTCAAGTTTTTTGATTAAAGATTCAACATAATTAACCATTTCATTAAGGGCATCATATGAGTTGTCGGGGTGTTCAATTCTAACAATTTCTACTTTGTCAAATTGATGTAATCTGTTTAGTCCTCTTACATCTTTTCCATATGAGCCGGCTTCTCTGCGAAAACAAGGGGTATAAGCTGTGTTTTTTATTGGAAATTGGTCTGCATTTAATAATGTATCTCTATAAATATTTGTTACAGGAACTTCTGCTGTGGGTATAAGATAAAAATCATCTTCTTGTATATAATACATTTGACCTTCTTTATCGGGTAGTTGTCCTGTTCCAAACCCCGATTCTTTATTAACTAAGTAAGGTGGAATAATTTCTTTATATCCTGTTTTTTCAGCTTCGTCAAGGAAAAAATTTATCAACGCTCTTTGTAGTTTAGCACCTTTTCCCAAATAAACAGGAAATCCTGCACCTGTTATCTTATTTCCTAATTTAAAATCAATAATATTATATTTTTCAGCAAGTTCCCAGTGGGGGAGTGCATTTTGCCCAAGTTCTTTTATATCCCCATCTTGTTTTATAATTTTATTATCTTTTTCACCTTTGCCTTTTGGAACTAATTTGTGTGGAATGTTGGGTATTTGTATTAAAAAATCTGTAATTTGTTTTTCAATATCAGATAATTTTGTTGATAATGATTTAATATTATTTTTAAGTTCTGAAGTTTTTGTTTTAGCCTTATTTGCTTCATCTATTTTGACATTTTTAAAAAGCTGCCCAATTTGTTTAGCAATAATATTCATTTGAGATTGAATATCTTCAAGTTCGGATAAAACAGAACGTCGTTCTTTATCCAAATTTATTATGTCATTAATAATTTTTGATGCATCAAAGTTTTTTATTGCCAGACGCTCAATAATTTCTTCCTTTTTATCAATTATATATTTAATGGTAAGCATAATGTTATTGTTTTTTTAAGACTTGTATAAAATAAAAATCTCCTAAATTAATCTATTTAGATCAATGCAGGAGATTTATAATATATTTTTAAACTATTATTATTATTCAGCCTTAACAGGGTCAATAGAAACATATGAACGATTATTTTGTCTTTTTCTAAAAACAACTGTCCCATTGCAAAGTGCAAATAAGGTATGATCTTTACCTAAACCAACATTATCTCCTGGGTGATGTTTTGTTCCTCTTTGTCTAACAAGTATATTACCTGCTTTTGCATATTGCCCGCCGAATATTTTAACGCCAAGTCTTTTACTTTCCGATTCTCTACCGTTTCTTGAACTACCGGCTCCTTTCTTATGTGCCATTTCTCTATGTTTTTAAAATTATATTATTTTTTTGCTTCAGGTTTTGCTTTTTTTGCTTTAGGTTTTGCGTCAGAGCTTTTTGCAACTTTTTTTACTGCTGGTTTTGCCTTTGCTTTTACTTCTGCTTTTGCTTTTGGAGTTTCTTTTACTTTAGCTTTGCTTACAACTTTTTCGGGTTTTTCTTCCTTTGCAGGAGTTTCTTTTTTTGTACTGCCTTTTTCAAGAATATCTTCAATTAATATTTCAGTAAAAAATTGTCTGTGACCATTTAATACTTTATACCCTTTTCGTCTTTTCTTTTTAAAAACTTTTACTTTATCTCCTTTAAGGTGAGTTATCACTTTTGCTTTTATACTAGCGTTTTTTATAATTGGATCGCCAACAATTACATCTTTATCATTATCAATTAGCAAAACTTTGTCAAAATTAAGTTTTGAACCTTCATCATTGTTTAAACGATGAACAAATATTTTTTGTGATTTCTCAACTTTAAACTGTTGTCCTGCTATTTCTACTATTGCGTACATTTTATATAAAATTTTACAAAATTTAGGACTGCAAAAGTATAAAAACTTTATTTCTTAAACAATATTATATTTTTTTATTTATTAAAATCTATTTACAAATCCAAAATGAATTTTTGCAGAACGAAATTCTATTGGATTATCAAATTGTTTTCCAAGTGCATAGTTTATAGTGAAAATTCCTGCTTTTGTTTCAAAATCTAACCCAAATCCAAATCCAAATGGTGTATCTGAAACATATTTGTTTATATCTTTTTCATAAAATCCTCCATCAATAAAAGCATATATGGTGCTGTTTTGTTCTATTATAAGACGATATTCAATTGTGCTTATTGAAAAAGCTGATGCAAAAACAGATTCTTCATCAAATCCACGAAGTATTTTTAAACCCCCTATTTTAAATAATTCATTTTCAAATAATGTATTACTATACATGTATCCTGAATGATTTCTAAATTTAATTACTGTGTTTTGAGAAATAGGTGCAAAAACAGATACATCAATTTGTCCTTCTAATTGTTGTGTGTTTAGGTCAATATCTTCATAAATTTCAGGATTGATATTATTATTTTTCTTAATTTCTTTATTTCCTGCGCCAATATTCATAATAAGTGAAAACCCTTTGCGAGGATTGAATTTGTAATCAAGATATTCAGTATAGATACCAATCCCATACAATGTAGTATTTATGTCAGCATATTGGGGTAGGGTGGTGGTATATTCTAACCCGGCAGTGGAAATTAATGATGAGTTTTTGTTTTCAATATATCCTTTTATATAATTTGTTCCATCTATTAGAAAGAGTAAGCCTAAATTACTGTTTACATTTAAATAGCTGGTATCTTTTTTTATTAAAGCAAATGTTGCATCAATGCCAACTGGTTTATCAAATAGGAAAGGATACATAAATTTTGCATCTAAATTTTGTGATAATGATTCAAGTTTTTTCCAATTGAAGGAAATAATTTCACCTTTTTTAAAGGAGTTAATTAAAAACAATCTTAATTCTCCTGTTAACAATAATTTACCTGTTGTTTTGTCATTTGGAACTATACCAAGTATTCCATTGAATTGATTTGCTTTTTTATCGTCTATATATAAATATATTTTAGAATTTTTTTTGCCAAAACCAACTTCAGAACTTCTTATTTGCTTTATGAATATGAGTTCTTTTAATTTATTTTCTACAGCAATTATTTTTTTTTCGTTGTAAAAATCTCCTTGATTAATTCCAATATGTTTTTGAATATAATTGTCAGATATCTTTGCATTTCCTTTTATAATTATGCTGTCAATTTTTATTAAATTATTTTTTGAAATTTGTAAATCAGCAAACACACTGTCGTTTTTTATCTTTATATTTTCCAAATAAATCTCAGCAAAAGGGTATCCATTGTTTTCATAATACTGAAGCAATTTTTCAATAGTGTTGTTCAGTTTGTTGATGTTAATGGTTTTTTTATTTATTTTTTTATAATTGATATTTAATTTTCGCAAAATAAAATTCTCGAAATTTAGCAGAGAAAAATTACCCCATTTATATTGTTCTCCAATATGAAAATACGCTTTTATTATTGTAGAATCATTAATAATACTATCAAGCGATGCCAAAATATAAGCATCGTTAATTAACTCGTTTTTGATAGAATTAATTTCTTTATAAATTACAAGTGTATCGTTAAATGTTTTGTTTAAATATTTTCTATTAAGATCAATGTCTTGATCGTTTGTAATAATTTGTAAATGTATTTTATTTTTTTGAGCGGTGATATTATGTGATATCAGAAGTAATAAAATTAATATTTTAATATTTTTTTTACTCAAAAGCAATGTTTTAAATATAAGATTAAGAATCATTATATTATATGTATTATTAAATGAGTATCCGTATTAATATCTAAATATTTTAATAAGATTCTAAAAATCAATTTGTTTACCCCAAACCCTAAAGGGAGCAAATTGATTTTCTTCACACACCTTAGGGATGGGATAAATGAAGAAAATCAAACCAAATTTTAGGTACATAAACGAACATTCATATAATATTATTAGAAACTGCTTAAGCAATTTTTTATTCTAAACTTTTGTAATTATTTACCCATTCTAAACTCATCATATCTTTTAATAAACGAAATGCATTGTCACCATATATAAAACTGTTGATATGCTTAAATCCATATTTTTTAAGAAATTTCATTTGTGTATCGGAAGGTTTATAAGATTTTTTAGCCCAACCAAATTCATAATCCTGACTTCTATATGGATATTCAGAATATTTTATCATCCATAAATTATTTATTATAAGATAATTAATTTTGTGTGTCTCAAAAAAATCTTCTTTGTTAGGATTAGCTTTAGAGATTTGTTGGCCGGTAATCTGAAGCAAGAAATTTCTTCTGGTAATATATGTAATTTCAACTTCTCCATCTGTAAAAACACGAGCAATTCCATAATGAACCATTTCACCTGACATGGTTTGTACAAGATTAAATCCTAAATAATATTTACTTTTATCTTCCTGACTTTTTAATGAAATAATGTTGAAAAAAAAGAATAGAGATATGAAAAAAGTTAATAAAGCTTTCATTTGTAATTGTAATATCGGGTTTTTATGATATTATATTTTATACAATTTACTATCAAAGAGATTTTGAATAATTATCCTAATTCGCTTATTTTTTCAAGTTCTACAATATTATTTATTGATATTTTTCTACCATCAATACTTATAACTTTTTCATTTGCAAAAATTGAAAGAGTTCTAATTGCATTTGCTGTTGTCATATTAGATAAATTTGCAATATCTTCTCGTGAAAGATAAATTTTTATTGTTTTACCATTTTCTTCGAATCCATAAGTATCTTTTAGAAATAATAATGATTCGGCTAATCTTCCACGAATATGTTTTTGAGTTAGAGTAATGGTTCTACTATTTGAAAATCCTAATTCTCTTGCAAGAGAGCGAATTATTACTAAAGAAAATTCAGGATTGGATTTTAATATTTTAAAAAGACTGGTTTTTTCTATAATACATGCAATAGAATCTTCAATTGCTATTGCTGATGCTATATAATTTTCTTCAGCAAATAATGCTCTATAGCCAATAAAACCAACAGGTTTTGCCATGCGTACTATTTGATCTCTACCTCCAACACCTTCTTTAAATATTTTTACTTTTCCTTCCGAAAGGCACATTAAGCCACAAGGTTTATCACCTTCTTTATATATTACTTCATTTTTTTTATAAGAAGTAATTATTAATTTTTTTGATAATTCTTCTTTTTCTTCTTCAGATAGGACATTGAAAACGGATTTAGATCCGTAAATGCAATTCTTTGACTTGCTACTATTTATCATGAAAATAATTTTATAAACATTATGTTTGAAAACATGCAAAAGTAAATAAATACTTGATATTATCTAATTTTTTTAAAAGAAAATGCAACCTTATTATAAAAACTTGCGTCATTAAATTACAATAGTTTTTTTTTCAATAAAAAAATTATACTTTTGTTTTTTTAAATTAATAACTAAAATTAGATGATTATGAAAAAGATTACTTTTATTATGGCTATGTTTTTAATAGCTAGTTTTACTTATGCTCAACAGGCTAATACTTTCCCTGCTGAGAAAGTTGTGAAAAATCTTAACAAAGAAAATGTTAAATTTTATCAGAACTCGCCAACATCACAGACAAAAGCTCCGGGTGATGTAATTTACTCTTACGACTTTAATGCTGCTTTACCTGCTGGTTGGACAACAACAGACAATACAGGAAATAGCTATGTATGGATTTGGTCTGATATTGGTCCTATTGGTGCTTATACAGGAAATCCAAATTGGGATGACCCAATTGATGCTATTGCATCAACAACAAGTGCAAATGGTTTTATGTTATTTCAAGCAGATAACTATAATACCGACCAAGGAACAGGTGTAATTGTTGGTACCGTTGTAGATCAGGATTCTTATATCCAAACTGATGCTATCGATCTTTCAGCAGAATCATCAGTCATTTTAACTTACCAACAAAGATTTAGATGTTGTTGTATTTGGGATGCAACTGACGATTTGTTTGTTGAAGTTAGTAATGATGGTACTACCTGGACTGCTTTTGAAGTAGGTTCACCTTTTGGTTTCATAAATGATCATGTTCCTGGCAGTTATCTTGATGTTACTCAGGTTGAAATTAATATTTCTAATATTGCAGGTGGTGAATCAACTGTTTATGTTAGATTTCATATGCTTGGAGTTAGTCATTATTACTGGATGATTGATGATGTTGAGTTTGTTGAAGGATATGCTGATGACATTGTTTTAGAAAAAGATTATGCTGATGTTTTTTCATTAGAAAATGGTTGGTACGGACAAATACCATTAACACAAAGTAGGTATATGCCAATGGCATTTAGAGCCGCAGTTTATAATAATGGTAATACTGCTGCAGCAAATGTAGGTTTAAATGTAGATGTTACACATTTTGGAGCTCCTTACTATTCAGAAAACAGTGCTGCAGAGTATCCTGTAGTTAGTTTAGCCAGCTTAGCAAGAGATACAATTACTCTTGGTGTAGATATACCTGGCTCTGCTTGGTTGCCAACAGCATTTAATGCTGATGAATTTGGTACTTATGAATTTTCATATAGTATTTTTATGGATGCTGTTGACAATATTCCTGCAAATGATTCTGCATCTCGTACTTTTGAAGTAACAGACACCGTTTATGCACGTGATGGTGGTATTTTAACAGGTAGAGTTAGTCCATCCGATTGGTCTGGTTGGGGAACTGACGGAGATATGTTTGCTTCTTCTTTTGATATAAATAATGATACAGCAGGAGCATGCACGGGTGCGACAACACCAGGTGAAATAAAGTCACTTCGATTTTATGTTCATTCACAAACTACCTTTACAGGAACACCACCAACAATTAGAGGTGCAATTTCCATGTATGATGGAGGAGCAGGTACTTTCAGTGAGATACTTACTACTGATTATTATGATATTCAGCCAACAGATTCTTCACAATGGGTAACTCTTGATTTACAAACAGATGGATTTTCAGAATATTTAGCAGAAGGATTTTATTTAGCAGTTCTTGAAATAACTGCATATAATGGTGGCGATTTTTATGTTGGTGAAGATGGTGCATCTCCACAAAGTTCAATGGCAACTTTTTGGAAACAGCCCTCAGATGCTGATTTTGCAAGATTCGGAAATTATGAAAAAAGCATGATGTTGCATGCTATATTTCAGCCTTGTATTACTGTAGATGTTGCTACAATTTCAAAATTAGAAAATGTAAAGATGTTTCCAAACCCAACAACAGGTATTTTAAATATTGCTAATGCAGATAATGCTACTGTTTATATTTATAATATTATGGGAGATATTGTAAAAACAGTTGAACAAAATATCAACAAAATTGATATTTCTGATTTATCTAATGGTAATTACATTGTAAAAGTTGTTGCAGATCAAGGTATCTCAACACAGAAAATTACTTTAGTTAAATAAAATATAATTTATTGTATTAAAAAGCTCCGAAATTTCGGAGCTTTTTTTTTGAAAATTTAACAAGAAAATGATAATCAAAACGGCAGAATTTGTTATTAGTAATACCGACTTAAAAAAATTGCCTGAGCCTGTTATGCCTGAGTATGCTTTTATTGGCAGGTCAAATGTTGGTAAATCTTCTTTAATAAACATGCTCACTAATCATAAAAAACTTGCTAAAACATCTTCAACACCTGGCAAAACAAGATTAATAAATCATTTTCTTATAAATAAAAATTGGTATATTGTTGACTTACCGGGGTACGGATACGCAAAAGCATCAAAAGTTGAAAGAGCAAAATGGCATAAGTTTATTAATGCATATATTAATAGAAGAAAAAATTTAATAAATATTTTTCTTCTAATTGATATTAGGCATAATCCAATTCAAAGTGATCTGGAATTTATAAATCGCTTAGGAGAAATGGAAATTCCATTTATAATAGCTTTTACAAAATCAGATAAATTAACTTCTTCAGAACTTGAAAAAAATATTAGTATTTATAAAAATAAATTACTGGAAATCTGGCAAGAACACCCACGCATGATTGTAACATCTTCTGTTAAAAAAACAGGGAAAGATGAAATTCTTGATTTTATTGAAGAAACAAATAAAACTGTTAAAATATAGTGCATAAAAATTCAAATCATTTTTTTTTAATTAATATTATTATTTGTTAATTTATACCTTTATAAATAAAAAATATTAAACAATGTCAGTAAATTCCCCTATTAAGGTTTTTGCTTGTTCTGCTTCAAAAAATATTGGAGAGAAGATAACAGAAAACTATGGTATTAAATTAGGCAAAACTTCATTTTTGAAATTTATGGATGGCGAATTCCAGCCTTCTTATGATGAGTCTGTTAGAGGAGCAACAATTTTTATTATTCAATCTACTTTTCCTCCAACTGAAAATCTTTTTGAATTGCTGTTATTAATTGATGCAGCAAGAAGAGCATCTGCGTATAAAATTGTAGCAGTGATTCCTTATTTTGGTTTTGCCAGGCAAGACAGGAAAGATAAGCCAAGAGTTTCTATTGGCGCAAAACTAGTTGCAAATTTGCTTTGTGCTGCAGGAGTTGACAGGGTTATGACAATGGATCTACATGCCGATCAGATACAAGGATTTTTTGATGTGCCGGTTGACCATTTGTATGCATCATCAATATTTGTTCCATATATTAAAAGTTTAAATTTAGAAAATTTATCTATGGCATCACCCGATATGGGAGGAGCAAAAAGAGTAAATGCATACTCAAAATATTTTAATACCCCAATGATATTTTGTCATAAATCTCGTGAAAAAGCTAATGTTGTTGGAGAAATGACTGCTATTGGTGATGTTGAGGACAGGAACATTATTATATTAGATGATATGGTAGATACAGCAGGAACAATTACTAAAGCTGCTGATATGATGATGGATAAAGGAGCCAAAAGTGTAAGAGCAATAATAACTCATCCGGTATTATCGGGACCTGCTTATGAAAGAATTGAAGAATCATCTTTATTAGAATTAGTGGTTGCTGATACTATTCCGCTTAAGAAAAAGTGCGATAAAATAAAAGTTTTATCTATTGCGAAAATATTTTCGGAAGTAATAAGTAATGTATATAACTATAAATCAATAAGTGATAAGTTTGTAATTTGATTGTGTTAAAAAGATTAGATTTGTTATTTAATTTTCTTTAAGGATGTTTGAAAAAAAGGAAAAGAAAGTTGTTTTATATTTCATTGATGATGATGAATTTCATTTAAAAATTATTCAGGGAAAATTTAGCACATCATCAAATTATGAATTTTATTCATATAAAACAGGCGAAGAGTTCCTTGATAAGCTTATAAAAAAGAAAACCCAAAAAAATATTTATCAAATTGTTATTCTTGATTATTACTTAAATAGTAATGAAAATAGTGATTCAAAAAACGGCATTGAAATTTTAAAAATAATTAAAGAAATAAACCCTTCTATTGAGGTAATTATGTTATCGGGAATGGATGATGTTAATATAGTTACAACTGCAATGCATTATGGAGCAATTACATTTGTGAAAAAAAATGAGAATTCTTTTACCAGAATTCAGAATAATATAAATTGGATAATTAGTCAAAAGGATCTTGAAAGTAAAAAACATTCTCATAGAATAACAAGACATTTCTTTTTTATTGTATTGGGAATAATTGCTGTTACAGCACTATTGTTTTTTATGTTAGAACATTAAATTTACAAATGTTCTTCATTTAATTTTTAAACCAATTATTAGTACATCGTCAAGTTGTGCTAAATCGCCTTTCCAGATATTAAAATTATTTTCAAGAATCTCTTTTTGTTTCTTCATGTTTTCCTTATGAATTTCTAAAAGCAGTTTTTTGAAATTTTTCGATTTTAATTTATGACCATATTCTCCTCCAAATTGGTCAATATAACCATCTGAAAATAGGTATAAAATATCATCTTTATTAATTTTTATTCTGTGGTTTGTAAAAGGCACATCTTGTTTTGGCGATACACTAACAGGCATTCTGTCTGCTTTAAATATTTCTAATTCATTGTTTCTTATTATGTATAAGTGATTATGTGCTCCGGCAAATTCTACCATATTATTGTCAGTATCTATAGTGCAAACAGAAATATCCATTCCGTCTTTAACTATTTGTGACATATTTTCAATTTTATTGTAATCAACTTTAGTTTGATGAAGAGAATCAATTATATTTCTTCTTAAAAGATCAAGGATATCAGAAGGTTTTAAGATGTTTTTTTCAATAACAATTTCGTTTAAAAATGTAATTCCTATTAAACTCATAAAAGCTCCGGGTACTCCATGTCCTGTGCAATCTGCAGCAGCAATAATAATTTTATTGTTATATTTATGAAACCAGTAAAAATCGCCACTTACAATATCACGAGGAAGAAATAAAATAAAACTTTCCGGTAAAATGTTGTGAAAATCGTTCTCGACAGGTAGCATTGCATTCTGAATACGCTTTGCATATTCAATACTGTCTGTAATATCTTTATTCTGATCAAAAATCGCATCTCTTTGCGATTCAATTTCATCTTTTTGAGTTTCTATTTCTTCTTTTTGTTGTGATATTTCTTCATTTCTTAAAGCAAGTTGTATATTTTTTTTCTTTTTATCGCGAAATTGCTTGTAAAGAACAATGAAAAATATAAGAATAAGTATTATTCCAATTATAACAACATAAATAATAATTTGTTGTTTATTAATTTGTGCCTGATTTTTTTCAATTTCTAATTTTTGTAATTTTTTATCTTTATTTAACAGTTCAATTTCTTTTTCTTTTTTTTCTGTTTCAAATTCCGTCATTAACTCGGATAATTTTTTCTGTTCAGTAATATCGTATATAGAATCGTGAATTAGCAAATATTCTTCATGCGACAATAGAGCGTTTTTATAATCTCCAATATCTTTATATGTTGAATATAGGTAGTAATTTGCACCTTCTTCATATTGAATTGAATTTAATCCTTTAGATAGTTTCAAAGCTTCTTTAAAAAAAACAATAGCTAATTTTGGTTTATTAAGATTTTTATATGCTTTACCAATGCCGGAAATACAAAGAATAACATCTTCTTTAAAATCATACTCTTTAAAAACTTTTAAAGCCCGGTTATATTCATTAATTGCATTGTTGTATTCTTCTTTAAATAAATAAATATCTCCAATATTTGCAAGACATTGAGCAAAATGTCTTTTATATCCCAATTCTTTAAAGGTTTTATAAGCTTTTGAAAAATATAAGATTGCTTTTTCATTTTGCCGGGTTCTTTTATAAATAATACCTATATTCATCGACGTTATAGCACAAACACCTTTTTTCCCCAATTTTTCGAATATTTTATAAGCTGTTTTGTAATATTCTAATGCTTCATCATGTTTTTCTAATAATAAATATAAATTTCCAATTGTAGCATGTGTCATTGCTATACCATTTTCATGATTTAAAGCTTCAAATATTTTTAGTGCTTTCCAATAATTTTCCAGAGCTTTGTCTTCAACAACTTCACGATAGTAGGTATTTCCAATATTACCATAAGAACGTGCAATATTAATTGAGTCTTGTTCTTGTATTGAATATTCCAAAAAATCATTATAATATTTTCTGGCAATTTTATAATTTCCTTTTTCAATATGTAGTATGCCAAGATTAGTGGCAGCTGTATTTTTTCTTTTTATATCATTAAGGCTATCAGCTAACAAGTAGGCTTCTTTAGACCATTTAATACTGTTTGCAGGATCAGAATACATTTCATCATAAGTAAGTTGATTTAATACGTCAATTCTTAATGTGTCTTTTGCGTTGACTAGTAATTGTTTTAAACTGTCAATTTTTGGATTTTGAGAGAAAAATGCAAAACTTATTAAAAATAATAGAACAAAAAGTACATGTTTTTTTATTGAAATCAATTGTATTATGATTTTCATATTGCAAAATTGTTAAAAATAATTAACTATAAAAAATGAGATATGACATAAGGTGAATCTTTTTTATTTTACCTATATTATGATTTAAGAATTTTATGTAAATTTGTACAGTAATTTTAAAACGATCGGGGTGTAGCTCAGCATGGTTTAGAGTACTGGTCTGGGGGACCAGGGGTCGAAAGTTCAAATCTTTTCACTCCGACAAAATGCAGTCTTAAGGCTCTGTATAACAGAGCTTTTTTTATTTTGCAGAACTTTTTATTAAAAATATAAAGCATTTTTTTATTAGAAGACCCTTTAACTTTTTACTAATTTTACAAACTCTAATAAAGATTAATGGATTTTAAGCTAATATCGGATTACAAACCAACAGGTGACCAACCCGAAGCAATTCAGCAGCTTGTAGAAGGTGTAAACAATGGTAATAAGTTCCAGACGCTGCTTGGTGTTACAGGTTCCGGTAAAACATTTACCGTTGCAAATGTAATTCAGCAAGTTCAAAAACCCGTATTGGTATTGAGTCATAATAAAACTCTTGCAGCACAGCTTTACGGAGAGTTTAAACAATTTTTTCCTAACAATGCAGTAGAATATTTTGTTTCGTATTATGATTATTATCAACCGGAAGCCTATATGCCTGTTACGGGTACTTACATAGAAAAAGATCTTTCTATCAACGATGAAATTGAAAAACTCCGATTAAGCACAACATCATCTTTGCTTTCTGGCAGAAAAGATATTATTGTTATTTCATCTGTTTCGTGCATATACGGTATTGGAAACCCTGATGATTTTCATGAAAATCTGATAAAGATAAAGCAAGGAGAGGTAGTTAGTAGAAATCAATTTTTAAGAAACTTAGTTGATGCTCTTTATTCAAGAACAGAAATGGAGTTGGCAAGAGGGCAATTTCGTGTGCGTGGCGATACGGTTGATATTTACCTTGCATATGATGATATTGCTTTCAGGGTGGTTTTCTGGGGCGATGAAATTGAAGAAATTTCAACTATTGATCCGCATAACGGAAATACTATTGAAGTAGTACAGCAAGCTATAATATTTCCTGCAACAATTTTTATAACTTCAAAGCACAGAATGAATTCTGCAATAAAGCAAATTCAAGATGATCTGTTTAAACAAATTGAGTATTTTAAGGATGCAGGTAAGAGTTTGGAAGCTAAAAGGATTGAAGACCGTGTAACTTTTGATATTGAAATGATAAAAGAACTTGGACATTGTTCGGGTATTGAAAATTATTCAAGATATTTTGACGGAAGAAAAAAAGGAGCTCGCCCTTTTTGTTTGTTAGATTATTTTCCAAAAGATTATCTTTTTATTGTTGATGAAAGCCATGTTGCTATGCCACAGGTAAGGGCAATGTATGGTGGCGACAGGTCTCGTAAAGAAAATCTGATAGATTATGGTTTTCGTTTGCCTGCCGCAATGGATAACAGGCCTTTACGTTTTGATGAATTTGAGACAATAATGAATCAAACAATATTTGTTAGCGCCACACCTGCCGACTACGAAATGCAAAAGTGCGATGGAGTAGTTGTTGACCAGATAATTCGCCCCACAGGTTTGCTCGATCCTGAAATAGATGTAAGGCCAAGTATAAACCAGATTGATGATTTGCTTGCAGAAGTAAATAAAAGAGCAGAAATTGATGAGCGGGTTTTGGTAACAACTCTTACAAAACGTATGGCAGAAGAGTTGACCAAATATTTTACCAAATTAAATGTTCGTTGCCGATATATCCATTCCGATATCAATACTCTTGAACGTGTAGAAATTATGGAGCAGTTGCGCAAAGGCATGTTCGATGTTCTAATAGGCATAAACTTGCTTCGCGAGGGTTTGGATTTGCCCGAAGTATCGCTTGTAGCTATATTAGATGCTGATAAAGAGGGTTTTTTAAGAGATGCACGTTCATTAACGCAAACATCTGGAAGGGCTGCGAGAAACATTAATGGAAAAGTAATAATGTATGCTGATAAAATTACTCGTTCAATGCAAATTACTATCGATGAAACCAATCGCCGTAGAGAGAAACAACTTAAGTATAATCAGGAAAACGATATTACACCTCGTCAGATAATTAAAGCATCTAAGAATGTAATGGATAAAATTATTGATAAACTAAAACAAGGTAAAGCGTACATTGAAAATAATAATGTAAATATTGCTGCCGACCCTGTTGTGCAGTATATGAATAATGATGCTTTGCTAAAAGCTATTGAGAAAGCAGAAAGGTCAATGAAAAGAGCTTCTAAAGAATTAAACTTTATTGATGCTGCTCGTTATAGAGATGAAATTATTGTGTTACAAGACTTGTTGAAAGGCAAACAAAAAATTGATTAATATGCTGATTGTTTTGCAGTAAGCATTATATAAATATATTTAAATTACAAAATGCAAAAAGGAAAAATATCAAATTTATTAAGGTCTTTAAGATTAATGCATTTAGTTGACCGGCTACGCTATTATAATCAGAAATTAACGAATAGGTATATAAATAAAGAATTTAAAAAAAATAATACTGATGTTATTCTTCCATCAGATTACTTAATGTATGAATCGTTTCAGGTAAATTACAAAAAATATTATACTGATGGTATTGATACAGCAAAATGGATAGAAGAGTATTTTTCTAAGTATAAGGAACTAAAAAACTTGAAAATTCTTGATTGGGGATGTGGACCAGGAAGAATAATACGCCATTTGCCAAAAATAATTGGTAACAACTGCGAGTTTTATGGTACAGATTATAATGAAAATTCAATAAAATGGTGTGCAGAAAATTTGCCCGGAATTAAATTTAATAAGAACGATCTAAAAGCAAAACTGCCTTATCCCGATAATTTTTTTGATGTAATATACGGTATATCAATTTTTACACATTTATCGGAACAAATGCATTACGACTGGTATAAAGAATTACACAGAATATTGAATAAAAACGGAATATTATTTTTAACAACGCAAGGCAATATTTTCAATGTTAAATTCACCGATATTGAAAAAAGCAGATTTGAAACAGGAAAATTAATAGTTAGAGGGCAAGTGAAAGAGGGGCATAGAACATATTCTGCGTTTCAGCCAAAAGAATTTATGATAAAATTGTTTGATAATGTTGAAATTCTTGAGCATGTGGAGAAAGAACCAGAAAGCAATTGGTTGCCTCAGGATATTTGGATAGTTAGAAAAATTGTTTAATAATAAATTTAATATTCAATGTTGAATATTAAATTCTTGTAATGAACTAGCATTTAACAAAATGCTGTCTATGAGCAACAATGGAGCCAATAAACTCAGATTGTTTTTACTTTAAAGTTCTTTTAAATTCTTTTTCTTCGTAGCCTTCTATTATATCTCCAACTTTAATATCGTTATATTTCTCAATATTAAGACCACATTCATAACCTGTTCCTACTTCTTTTACGTCGTCTTTAAAACGCTTAAGTGAGCCAAGTACACCTGTATAAACAATAATGCCGTCTCTTATAACGCGAACTTTAGTATTACGGCTTATTTTACCATCAAGAACCATACAACCAGCAATTGATCCTACTTTTGTGATTTTAAATACCTCACGCACCTCTACGGAACAAACAATTTCTTCTTTGATTCCTGGAGAAAGCATACCTTCAAGGGCATCTTTAAGTTCATTTACAGCATCATATATAATTGAATAAAGTCTGATATCTATTTCTTCTTTTTCGGCAAGTTTTCTAGCGCCAATAGAAGCTCTAACCTGGAAACCAACAATTATGGCATCAGAAGCAGATGCAAGTAAAACATCAGATTCTGAAATTTGTCCAACTGCTTTGTGTATAACATTTATTTGAATTTCTTCAGTAGAAAGTTTTATAAGTGAATCGGTAAGTGCTTCAATAGAACCATCAACATCACCTTTAATAATTATATTAAGTTCTTGGAAGTTACCAATTGCAATTCTTCTTCCAATTTCATCTAATGTAATATGTTTTTGAGTTCGTAAACCTTGTTCTCTGGCAAGATGTATACGCCTGTTTGCAATTTCTTTGGCTTCACTGTGGCTTTCCATTATATTGAACTTGTCTCCGGCTTGCGGTGCACCATTCAATCCTAATATTTGTACAGGTGTTGCAGGTCCTGCTTCTTTAATTTTTGTTTCTCGTTCATTATATAATGCTTTGACATGTCCTGTATAATTACCGGCAAGTATAAAATTCCCAATTTTTAATGTTCCCGCCTCAACTAATAATGTAGAAATATATCCTCTTCCTTTATCAAGTTCAGATTCTAATATAGTACCAATAGCTTGCTTGTTAGGATTTGCTGTTAATTCAAGCATTTCAGCTTCTAAAAGAATTTTTTCTAATAATTCATCAATATTTAAACCTTTTTTTGCCGATATTTCCTGCGATTGATATTTTCCACCCCAGTCTTCAACCAAATAATTCATTTTACTGAGTTCTTCTTTTATCTTTTCCGGATTTGCAGCAGGTTTATCTATTTTATTAATAGCAAAAATTATTGGTACACCTGCGGCAGATGCATGATTTATTGCTTCAACAGTTTGAGGCATAATGCCATCATCAGCAGCAATAACAACAACAACTATATCAGTAATTTGCGCTCCCCTTGCTCTCATAGCAGTAAATGCTTCATGACCGGGAGTATCGAGAAAGGTTATTCTCTTACCGCCATCTACCTCAACGCTATACGCTCCTATATGTTGAGTAATGCCGCCTGCTTCACCTGCAACTACATTTGTATTTCTAATATGGTCAAGTAGTTTTGTTTTACCATGGTCAACATGCCCCATTATAGTAACAATTGGAGAACGATGCACAAGGTCTTCAGGTTTATCTTCTTCTGTTTTTATATTTTCAAGAATTTCAATGCTTACAAATTCTACTTTAAAATCAAATTCATCTGCAACTAATGACATTGTTTCGGCATCTAACCTTTGATTAATAGAAACAAATAAGCCTAAATTCATGCAAGTAGCAATAATTTCGTTTGCCGGTACATTCATCATTGTAGATAACTCGCTTACAGAAACAAATTCTGTAACTTTTAAAATATTCTTTTCTTTTTCTTGCTTTTCTGCGTCAGCTATAACTTTTTCTTTATCTGCATCACGTTTTTCTCTTCTGTATTTTGCCCCTTTCGATTTACTTTTTGAAGTAAGTTTTTCAAGAGTTTCTTTTATATGCTTTTGTACATCTTCCTGATCAACTTCTTTTCTGAAATGTTTCTTCTTCCCTTTTGTAAATTGTTTCTTGCCCTTTTTGTCATCTTCCTGTTTTACTTTTTCATTAGTAACAGCTACAGGTTTTTTTATGCGTTTACGTTTTCTCTTTTTATTATATTCTGTTTGTTTATGAGTTTTTTTCTCTTCTTCTTTTTTCTTTTCTTGTTTTTGAGGTAGTTCAATTTTTCCGACAACAGTTGGTCCTGTTAATTTTTCAGCTTCAGCTTTAATAACTTTTCCTACTTCTTCTGCTGTTTCTATGATTGTTTCCCGTATCTCTTCTGTTTGCAATTTCTCTTTGCTTGTACTTTTTTCTACTTTTTTAGTTTTAAACTTTGCTTGTCGTTCTGTTTCTTTTTCTTCTTTGGTTTTTTTTGTAGGTCTGGTTTTTTGATTCATAGACTCAAGGTCAATTTTACCAACTACAGTAACGTCATCTTTACTTTTTGAAGTATCAGGTTTAATTACTTCTTCTTTTTCTTCTTCAACTTTGACTTCAACATCTTCAATTTTTTGTTCTTGACTTTCTTCTACTTTCTCAGTTTTTTGTTTTTTAACCGGGTCAATATCTATTTTTCCAATGACCTTTGGCTTTTCTTTTTGGGTTTCTGATAAAACATTAGAACTGCTAAGGTCTTTGATAATTAATTGGTCTTCTTCCTCTTCAATTTCTTGTTCATCAATATTGTCGTCAGATGAAATATTTTCTTGTTTTTCCTGATGAAGTTTTTGACTCAATTCTTCTGATTTCTTTTTGATAGAAATATCTGAACTGTATTCGCCGAAAAGTATATCATATACCTCTGAAGAAATTTTAGTATTTGGATTAGATTCTACTTCAATCCCCTTATTGTTAAGGAATTCAATAATAGTTGAAATTCCAACATTAAATTCTTTTGCAGCTTTACTTAGCCTTGTTCCTTTGCCTTCTTTTGCCATATACTGATTAAAATCTTATCGAATAATTAATCTAAATTGATATATATATAATTCTTTATTCAAATTCAGCTTTAATAACATTTAAAACATTTTCTATTGTTTCTTCTTCAAAATCGGTACGCTTCACCAATTCTTCAACGGATAATTCTAAAACACTTTTTGCTGTATCACAACCAATTGCTTTTAATCCATCAATTACCCAATCTTCAATTTCATCAACAAATTCATCAAGATTTACATCATCTTCGTCACTCTCTTCAATATCTCTATAAACATCTAATTCATATCCGCACAATAAACTTGCTAATTTAATGTTTAATCCACCTTTTCCAATTGCCAGAGAAACTTGATCTGGATCTAAAAAAACCTCAGCTTTCATTTCTTCTTCATTAAATTTAATTGAAGTAACTTTTGCAGGGCTTAATGATCTTGTAATATACAAATGCATATTGTTTGTATAATTTATTACATCAATATTTTCGTTTCTCAACTCTCTTACAATACCATGAATCCTTGAGCCTTTCATCCCAACACATGCTCCAACAGGATCTACTCTTTCATCATAAGATTCAACAGCCACTTTTGCTCTTTCGCCGGGAATTCTCACAATTTTTTTAATTGTAATTAATCCATCAAATATTTCAGGTACTTCTAATTCAAAAAGTCTCTCAATTAAAAGAGGAGTGGTGCGTGATAAAGTAATTAATGGGATATTGTTTTTCATTTCAACATTTATCACAACAGCTCTTAATGTATCTCCTTTTCTGAAAAAATCAATAGGTATTTGTTCTGTTTTTGGCAAAATAAGTTCGTTACCCTCGTCATCTAACAATAATATTTCTTTTTTCCATATCTGATATACTTCTGCCGTAACAATATCTCCTATTTTGTCTTTGTATTTTGAAAAAACATTATTTTTTTCAAGTTCAAGTATTTTTGATGCTAAATTTTGTCTTAATGAAAGAATTGCTCTTCTTCCAAAATCAGCAAGTTTTACCTCATCTGTAAAATCCTCACCTACTTCATAATCATCATCTATTTTAATGGCATCAGATAAAGTAATTTGTAGGTTTTTATCCTCAATTTTATCATCTTCTACAACTTCACGATTTCTCCAAATCTCAAAATCACCCTTGTCAATATTTATAATAATATCAAAATTCTCATCGGTACCATATCGTCTTTCTAAAATACTTCTAAATACATCTTCCAACACTGTCATCATTGTTGCACGATCAATATTTTTCAACTCTTTAAATTCAGAAAAAGTTTCTATTAAATTTAAATTTTCCATTTTTTTCTATTTAAACTTTACAACTAATTTTGTTGATTTTATAATTTTTTCATCAAATTCAATAGCCTTGATTACTGTTTCTTTTTTTTTGCTATTTTTATTTTGAACCTTTTTACTCTCTTCAATTTTTATAATATTATTTTCAAATCCTATCAATTTCCCAAATTGTTTTTCTCCATTATTTAATAATAACTCAACATCATTTCCCACATTCTTAAAATACTGTTCCTCAACCATAAATGCTTGCCCTATTCCCGGCGAAGAAACATTAATCTCATATTCATCAAGTTTTTCTTCAAAGCTTTTTAAAATATGCCTGCCTATTTTGGAACAGTCTTTTATTGCAATTCCTTTATCACTATCAATTAGTAATGTTATTTTTTTAGCAGAACTAATTGTAAGATCAACAATAAAAATATCTTGCTCTTTAAAGTCAATAACCAATTTTAATATTTCTTCCTGCAAATTCATTAAATTATTATTTCAATAAAATAGGGGACTTTTGTCCCCTTAAAATCAAACCCTACTATTAAGCGTGCAAAACTATGTAATTTTTTTTTAAAATAAAAATAAATACATAATTGATTATTAGGCAATAAGGGATTGCGCCTGTGTTTCAGCCAATTACTGTGTGAAAAATAAAGCTGGAAAATTGCAATATAGCTTGTTTTTTACACAAAATATGAATATCAATGCATGATTTTAAAAACTAATTCCTTTAATAATTCACCACCTTCTGTTGAGCTGTTTCCAACTCCAACAAGTTTCATGTTGTAGTCGAGCAATAAGGACATTATTTGAATAAGTTTTGAGGGAGAATAATTACGAGCTGCAATTTTAAAATCTTTAACAAAGTATGGATTAGTTTTTATTATGCTTGCAACAATCCTGTTATCAGACTTATTTTCTATCTGATGAAAAAGAATTAATTTTACAAAGTAAAGATATAGAACTGCCAATGTTACTATTGCAGGATTGTTTTTAGGATTTTTTATAAAATAATCAATTATTCTGTTTGCTTTAAATTTGTTTTTAATCCCAATGGCATTCTGTAACTCAAAACTATTGAAATCCTTGCTAATTCCAATATTTTTTTCAATGTGTTCCGGATTAATAGTAAATACATCTTTTGGTAATGTAATTATCAATTTTTCAATTTCATTTACTAATTTACTTAAGTCTGCCCCTAAGTATTCGGCAAGTAAAGAAGATGCTTTTGGTGAAATTTTTACATTTTTATTTTTCAAGTATTCGTCTATCCATTTTGTAATCTCATAATCTCGCAGTTTATTTGATTCAAAAACAACACCATTGTCTTTTACGTTTTTATAAAATTTTGTTCTTTTATCAATTTTTTTATACTTATAGTTTAATACGAGAATTGTTGATTTTAAAGGATTTTTGGAATATTTTTCTAAACTTTCAAGTTTTTTCAAATTTTGAGCTTCTTTAACAATAATTACCTGATGATTTGCCATCATTGGAAACCTTAAAGCCATTTCAACAATTGTAGAATCTTTTGTTTCTTCTGTAGCATAAATTATACTTTGATTAAAGCCTTTTTCTGACTCTGTAAGAATATTTTCTATAATATAATCGGTAATAATATCAATATTGTACGGTTCTTCACCCGATAATAAATAAATAGGTTTATAGATTTTATTTGCTAGGTCTTTAATAATACTGTTATGATCCATTGCTTGTTGAAAAAATTAAATACACCAATATTTTTCTTATTCTAAAGGCAAACAAAATTAATAAGTTTATATTTGATTTTTTAAATTTATCATTATTATTATTGATAAATTTACGCTTTATTTTGATTTATAAGAATTTCACATATCAGGAAGAAGATATTAGAGGAGAAAAAACGCTTGATGTTATATCAAAAGCCGATAAATTTAATTATTGGATGTTTAACACCATATTGCCTTATACAAAAGGTGAAATTTTAGAAATTGGAAGTGGTATTGGTAATATTTCTTTGTTTTTTCTTGAAAATGGAAGTAAAATTGTTTTAAGTGATATTAGAAATAATTATTGCCAAAATCTTGAAACGAATTTTAATAAATACAGTAATTTGAATTCTGTAATTCAGCTTGATATTGTTGATAAAGAATTTGATAAAAAATATTCTCAATATTTCAATAAATTTGATTCTGTATTTTCTCTAAATGTGATGGAGCACATTGAAAATGAGCAAGAGGCAATTGCTAATTGTAAAAAATTATTAAAACATAATGGTGTACTAATAACACTGGTGCCTGCATATAAAACATTATATTGTAAATTTGATAAAGAGCTTAAGCATTTTAGAAGGTATACAAAAAAGAGTTTGAAAAATGTGCTAATAAAAGAGGGTTTTGCAATTACTCGTTCTTTTTATTTTAACACAATCGGTATTATTGGCTGGTTTATTTCCGGTAAAATTTTAAGAAAAAAAACAATTCCTGAAAATCAGATGAAATTTTATAATAAATTAGTACCTTTATTCAAAATCATTGATAAACTTTTGTTTAATAGTATGGGTTTAAGTGTGATTTGCATTGCAAAACCAAATAAAAATTAAGATTTTGGAAAATTTTAAAAAATTATCAATTATAATTCCTGTGTTTAATGAAGAAGCAACAATAGTTGAGATATTAAAACTTGTTTTAAATGTTAAATTGATAAATGATATTAAAAAAGAAATTATAATAGTTGATGATTTTTCTACTGACGATACTGCTTTTTTTGTAAAAAACTTTAAAAAAGAAAATCCCGATTATGACATAAATTTGATTCAGCAATCAAAAAATCAGGGAAAAGGAGCTGCAATTCATACAGGAATTAAAGAAGCAACAGGCGAGCTAATTATTATACAAGATGCAGATCTTGAATACGATCCTGAGGAATACAATATATTGTTAAATCCATTTGTTAAAGGTTTTGCTGATGTTGTGTACGGCTCAAGGTTTGCAGGAGGAGAAGCACATAGAATACTTTTTTACTGGCACTCAATTGGGAATAAATTACTGACAAAAATGTCTAATATGTTTACAAATCTTAATTTAACGGATATGGAAACATGCTACAAACTTTTTAGATCGGATATTATTAAAAATATAAAGCTAAAGGAAAAGCGATTTGGCTTTGAACCTGAAGTAACTGCTAAAATTTCTAAAATAAAAAATATTAGAGTATACGAAGTTGGTATCTCATACTATGGCAGAACATATAAAGAAGGTAAAAAAATAAAAATGATAGACGGATTTAGAGCTTTTTGGTGTATTATTAAATATAATTTGTTTGCTTAAAATTATTGCTTAACGATCTTCTTGCTTATTTTTCCATAATCAGTAATTATTTCAACAAAATAACTCCCTGCTTTAATGCTTGACAGATCAATAACAATATTTTGTGTAAAATCTGTTATGTATACTTCTTTTATTAATTTCCCGTTAACATCAATTATATTTATTTTATTGATATTGAGGTTTTTTGGTGTCTGGATTATTAATTCGTCCTTAACAGGATTAGGATAAACTATTAATCTTTCATCATCTTTTTCAGTTTTTTTAATATATTCAATTATTAAAGGGTCTTTAGTAATAATCCACATTTCAGGGTCAAACACAATTGAATCTATCATAAAAGGAGCTTTAAAACTGAAGTTTTCTCCCGAAGAATTGTGCATGAACTTAATAATAGTATCAACAGAATTGCCACAAAATTGTAATGGAACATGCATTTCAAAAAACAAAACAGATGTGTGAGATTGAGTTTGTTCTATTGAGAAATTTACAATACTGTCAGTATTTTGACTCCATAAAATTGAATAATAAGGAAACCCTTCGCCATAAAACCAATCGTTAAAAAATTCAGTAAGATTTGTGTCTCCAACTGTTTCAAAATGATATATTAGGTCATTTGTTTTTGCAAAATTATTGCTTAATAGAGTATCGTTTAAATAGCTTTTTACAGATTCGAAAAATAATGAATCGCCAAGTTCCCATCTCAACATGTGTAATACGTATGCCCCTTTTGAATAAGATAATCTGCTGCTAAAAATTCTTTCAACACTTGTTGTGTCCTCACAAAATACCGAACCATCAGGCTCATCTGTTATTTTATCAAGTAAGTCAATTTTCCAGTAGGGCCAATAATAGCCATTTAAAAGATGTTCGTAGCTAAGACCATTGCAATATGTAGCAAAACCTTCGTTAAGCCATATATCTTGCCAACTGCCACAGGTTATATAATCGCCAAACCATTGATGAGCAACTTCATGAGCTACAAGATGAAAACTAAAATTGTACATAAAACTCATTGTTTGATGTTCCATTCCACCTGGCCATGTAAATTGTGCATGCCCGTATTTTTCTTCTTTAAAAGGATATTCAATAAACAAGTTATTATACAATTGAATTATATCAATAATATCTTTTTTTGTAGATAGTGTTGCTGAGTCTTCAGGATAAACATAGTTCAATACCTCAAGAGAGTCGTTGGCAGAAAAAGGAACATAATCAGAATAAACGGCATAATTAGTAACGGCAAAAGCAATAAGATATGCAGTAATTGGATATTTGTGTTTCCAATGATAACTTGTATATCCTGCATTTAAAGTTTCCGAAATTAATAAACCATTTGATGCAACTCTATATTCGGAAGGACTTGTAACAATTACATCAATTGAATCAATTTTATCATTCAGATCTTGTTTGCAAGGCCACCATTCTTTTGCGCTGTATGGTTGTGATAATGTCCATATAATTGGTACAGGATTAATTGTGTCGTGCATTGCTTGTCCAAATGCCCTGTTGCCATCATATCTGGGAACACCATGATAATAAACACATACTGAATCAAAATCGTTTAAATTTAGACTTACAGGAAGGTCAATAGTGAGAATATCGTTATTTGTATTATAAAAAACGTTATTGTTATTATAGATTACAGAATCAACAAATAATGTATCTGAAAGATCAAAAGTTATTTGAGAAACACCATTTTGACTAATAAGAAAATGCGTTGTTATTGAACCTGAAATAAAACGAACATTTGGATCTACATTAATGTTTAAGCAGTGATATTTAATATCGTAATTGTCTCCAACACTATTTAATTGTTTATAATTAAAAGTGTGTTTATAAGCTTTTTGTTTAGATAAAGCAATTTGATCAATAATATCTACAGGGAACTTTGTTTGAGCTTTAATATCAAGATTACATAATAAATATAATACAGATAGAACTAATAATTGCAGGAATTTCATGCTTGGTCAAGATTTTAATTAATTTTGCAGATTAAAATTTATTTTTGTAAAAATACAAAAAAATCTTTTTATAACATATTGATGAATAAAATTGATTCAAGAATTGTTAGTTTTATAAAAGAACACCATGTATTAACAATTGCTACCAGTATTAAAAATGCACCTTATTGTGCAAATTGTTTTTATGTTTATCTTGAAAAAGAAAATGTGTTTATCTTTACTTCAGATATTGACACAAAACATGCACAAGATTTTTTTAAAAACAAAAATGTAGCAGGTTCAATTGTATTAGAAACTAAAACTATTAGTAAAATTCAAGGTATTCAGTTTAATGGTATAATATCAAAATTAGAAAATGAAGAACTGAAAATTGGTAGAAAAGCATATATGAAACGATTCCCTTATGCTGTTTTAATGAAAACAACTCTTTGGGCTGTTAATATTAATTTTCTAAAAATGACACATAATAAGTTAGGTTTTGGGAAAAAACTAATATGGAATGGAAGTTAAAAATAAATATAAAAGTAAAATTGTAAAAATTGGCAATGTTGAAATTGGAGGAGATAATCCTGTTCTTATTCAATCAATGACCAATACAAAAACAATTGATACAATTGAAACTGTTGAGCAAATAATTAGAATTGTTGATGCAGGAGCTAATATTGTCAGGATATCAACACCAACAATAAAAGATGCTGAAAATTTAAAAAATATTAAAGAAAAACTTTTACAAAAAGGTTATAATATTCCTTTGGTGGCAGATATTCATTTTAATCCTAAAATTGCTGAAATTGCTGCAAAAATAGTTGATAAAATTAGAATTAATCCGGGGAATTTTGTTGATAAGAAAAAAGAATATACAAGAGAGTTTCTACTTTCTCAGTATCAGGAAGAGTTGGAAAAGATTAAAAAACAATTTATTCCATTATTACAAACTTGCAAACAACATAATACGGCTATCAGAATTGGTGTAAATCACGGCTCATTGTCGGAAAGAATAATAAACAAATATGGTGATACACCTGCTGGTATGGTAGAATCTGCAATGGAATATATAAAAATATGTGAAGATGAAAATTTTCACAACATTGTTTTATCAATAAAATCAAGTAATACTCGCATAATGGTTTACGCTAATCGTTTGCTTTTTGAGAGGATGAAAACAAACGGTATTGTTTATCCATTGCATTTAGGAGTTACTGAGGCCGGTTTTGGAGAAGAGGGGAGAATAAAGTCTGCAGTTGGAATTAGTACATTGCTTACAGATGGAATAGGTGATACTATACGTGTGTCGCTAACCGAGGCTCCTGAATATGAAATCCCTGTTGCTAAACAAATTGTTGAATATTCATTAGATCAGGAAAACACAACAAATATTCAAAAATCTGTTGAATATTTAAAAAGAAAAACCTTTGTAGTTGATGAAATTGGGGGGAATAATAAACCTGTTGTAATTGCAGGATTAGGCTCAAAACCATGTATTGATGAAGACTCTTTAAATGAACTGGGTTATTTTTTTAATGATAATATCTGGAAAAAAGAAGATACAGCAGTTGACTATGTTTATGCCGCATCAGACCCTTATAGTATAGGATCTTGTAAGATTGTGAAATTAATTTGTAATTATAATGCATGGAAAAATCAATACAATACTTATCCATTATTTACAATTAAAGAATTTTTAAATTGTGATAGAAAATCGGAAGTATTAAATTTTGTTACAATATCCTATAATAAGCTCAATTACGACATTATTAATAATTTAAAAAATAACAAAACAATAGTTTTAATTTTAACAACAACAAATAAAATATCAATAAATGAACATTATGAATTTTTTAATATATTGAAAAATAATAATTGTAAAATACCTGTAATAATACATAGGGTTTATACAGAGCAAGATATTGAAAATATGCAAATTAAATGTACATGTGATATTGGAGGATTATTAATTGATGGTTTTGGTGAAGGAGTTTGGGTATCAAATATTTTAACATCCGAAACTTCAAAAGTAAGAAACACGGTTTTTAATATTATGCAGGCAAGTAGAATTAGATTTACTAAGCCGGAATATATTTCATGTCCATCGTGTAGCAGAACTCTTTTTGATATTGAAAAAATTTGTGCAGAAATAAAAGAAAAAACATCAGAGTTAAAAAATATAAAAATTGGCATAATGGGATGTATAGTTAATGGTCCCGGAGAAATGGCTGATGCCGATTATGGATATGTAGGTTCTGGAATAAATAAAATCTCTTTATATAAAGGGAAAGAAGTAATTAAAAAGAATATTCCCGAAGATAATGCAATTAATGAACTTATTGAGCTTATAAAAGCAAATGGTGATTGGAAAATCACGGAGAATTAATCAAATATTTATAAATATTTCCCAGTTTTTCTAAAAACAAGAATTATATTTTAACTATTTGAAAACTCATTCCTTATAGCTGGAGTGAGTTGGGTTTACTTTGTAATCAACAAATAAATGTTAATATCAACAATTTAATTTTTCAATAAAACCCACTTTTTTTATTAATTTTACAATATATTTTAGGCAACCTTTATTGATTTTTTACGTCTAAACAGTAAATATTAAAACTTAAAACATACATATTATGAAAAAGATATTATTAAAGCAGTTTGTTACAATAGTTTTGTTATTGTTAACCTTTGTTAGTTTTTCACAAGTTTCAAACACAATATTAAGCTTTGAATTAAAAGATAATAGTCTATTTAGTAGGGATGCGGCCAATAATTTGCATTGTGCTTTTATTATGAAAAATTTAGATGAAAGTCAATTGACAGAGTTTATTACAGCTTTCACTCAAAGTACCGGTGTTTTAAAATTCAATACAACAGAAAATGAAAATTCTGAAATTCAGGTAGATGCTGCATTTGAAAAAGCAGACATTAACTATTTTTATAATCTTTTTAAAGATAATGGAGTTTCTGCCATAGAAGTAAATGGCAAAACAACAAAAATACAATATATGGAGTATAAAACAGATCCATTACCTTCTTCTGCTATTTCTAAAAATACTTTAGACAAATTATCTTCTCCAGTTGTTTTTCAAAATGCTTCAGACCCAAATTCATTAGATTATTATGATAAGCGAATTACTGATGCAGAATATAAAATATTCTGGGTACAGCACGATAAAAAAGAAATTAATAAGGCAATTAAAAGCGGTTGGTTCGAAAATGCTGATAAAAAACTTATGCAACTAAAAGCTGATAAAGAAAAATTTATTAAAAATTATGAAAAAAAATAAAACTATGAAACGTTTTTTTTTAATTATATTATTATTCGGATTATTTTTTCAAAATATTTATGCACAGCAACCCTTTTGCGATGATGCAGATCCATTTTGTACAGATTCGATTTACAACTATCCTCTTGCAACTGGAACAACTTCAGAAGCCGGACCTGACTATGGTTGTTTGCTTACTCAACCTAACCCTGTTTGGTATTTCCTTCAAATTTCTGTTGCCGGAGATATTAACATTCATATGGAATCTACACCGGGTTCATACGATATTGATTTTATATGTTGGGGACCATTTACTACTGCAACAGGTGCATGTACAGCAGGATTAACAGCTGGTAACACTGTAGATTGTAGCTATAGCACAGCGTCTGTGGAAGATTGTTATATTCCAAATGCCCAAGTTGGTGAATTTTATATGTTTCTTTTAACAAATTATTCTAATAGTACAACTGATGTGGAATTTTCATCTGGAACAAGTACCGGCGAAACTGATTGCAGTATTGTTGTTCCTTGTACAATGACAAATATTACAGTAAATGTTGGTCCATGTGATCCTGTTACAAATACTTATGATATTACAGGTACGATTGTATATATTAATCCACCTGCAACAGGAAGTTTAATTATTGAAGACGATGCAGGTCCCGGTTTTTTTGATTCTTTTATACCTACTCCAAACTTTTTTAGTCCTACTAATTTTAGTATAACTGGTATTCCGGCTGATGGTCTCACACATACTTTATACTCTTATTTTACTGATGATGGTTGTAATTATACTATAACATATACTGCTCCTGCTCCTTGCATGGGTTGTGTAACGCCTCCCGGCAGTATTACTGCAACGACACCAGACTGTTATGATTCACCTATTACATTTACTTATGTTCCCGGTACTGTTGATCCTGGTGCTACCTATTTATGGAATTTTGGAACAGGTGCAACTCCTGCTACAGCAAATACAGTTGGATCACATACTGTAACTTATTCCACACCCGGTTCAACACCAAATATTACTTTAACAGTAACCGATCCAACTTGTGCACCGAACGTAATAAACATCAGTGTTACAATTCCTACAGAAATAACAGTATCTTCTTCAAGTTCTACACCGGAAGTATGTGGAGCATTTGATGGTACAATATCTGTTACTGCAACAGGAGGAACTGGAGCTTTAAGCTATGATATTGGCTCAGGCGGACAGGCAACAGGCAATTTTACAAGTCTTCTTGCAGGTCCATATACCATTACAATTACAGATGTTAATGGTTGTACTATTACAGAATTAGTAACAGTAGGTACAAGTGGTACCGTTACTTCAGGTTTTACTGCCAGTGCAGATCAGTGTTTAACAGGTAATTCTTTTAATTTTACAAATACAGGAGATACAGGTGGTGGAATTACATGGACATGGTCTTTTTCAGGTGGAACACCGTCGTCTTCAGCAAATGAAAATCCAACAGGCGTAACATGGACTATTCCCGGACAATATGATGTAACGCAAACAACACATCTTGGAGGTTGTAATACTACTACTACAATAACAATTGAAGTGTTTGCAGAACCTATTCCAACATTAAGTTCTACAAATGTTACGTGTAATGGGGCATGTGACGGAACAGCAAGTGTAGATTTAGTTTACCCCGGCGGTAATATATGGAATAATGGTGCTGTATCACAATCAATTTCCAATTTATGTGTAGGACAATATTGTGTTACTGTAATTGATAATAACGGATGCACTGGTAATGTTTGTGTTACAATAAGTGAAGCAGCAGGAATTACCATAAATTCTGAAACAGCAAGTGATGTTACTTGTTTTGGTGATAATGATGGTGCTGTAGTTGTAAGTGCAACGGGAGGTACTCCTCCTTTAACTTATACTGATGGAACAAGTTCAAATCAAACAGGAAGTTTTCCCGGACTTGGTGGAGGTACTTATATTGTTACTATAACTGATGGAAATGGATGTACAACAACAAGCAGTGCATTAATTGTTGTTGAACCTGCTGATATTATTATTGATTCTCAATCATCAACAGATGTTTCGTGTTATGGTTATAATGATGGTGGTATTACGATTGCAGCATCCGGAGGTGCAGGAGGATTAACTTATTCAATTGATGGTAATCAGCAATCAGTAGGAGATTTTACAAATTTACCTCCCAGTATTTATACTGTTACAGTTACAGATGTTAATGGTTGCACGAATACGGCAGGATTTACAATAACAACACCTCCTGAGATATTGATATCTATAACTCCTGATCAATTGGTTTGTAACGGACAAACAGCAACAATTAATGCTGCAATAGTTGGAGGTAACCAACCCTACACATATAACTGGAGTCATGCATCTATAAATTCACCTGTTATTTATGTTACTCTTACAACAGAAACAGTATATAGTGTATATGTTGTGGACGCAAATGGTTGCGTTAGTTCAACTGTAACTTCTACAGTTAGTGTTTCTCCACCTGTTCAATTGGAACTTAATACGCAAAATGAATATGTTTGTCCGGGAGACCCTGCTCTTATTACAATTTCACCTTCTGCAGGAATCGGACCTCCATACTTAACTTATGTTGATGGAAATGTACAAGATTCCCCTTTTACTGTATATCCATCATTAGCAACAACATATGTTGTTGCAGCAATGGACGCATGTGGTTCAATAGCAACAGAATCTATTACAATTTATGTTCACGAGCTTCCTCCTATTAGTTTTGCTCCCAATATTACTAACGGATGTCAACCATTAGAAGTTCAATTTAATGAAACCAGTCCTAACGATGGACAAACATTTGTTTGGAATTTTGGAGACATTGACAACAATAATCTTGCTTACGACAAATCTCCTGTACATACTTATGATGATCCGGGTATTTATGATGTTACATTAACAGTTACTTCAGTAGATGGATGTGTTAATACTGATACGAAACTCAATTTGATAACAGTATATCCACAGCCTATTGCAAAATTTATTGCAGACCCTGAAGTTGTAAGTATAATCAAACCGATGATCAATTTTATTAATCATTCGTCATTAAATGATATAAATTTCTGGTTCTTTGGTGATGGAGATTCTTCTAGTGCAGAAAACCCTTGTCATATTTATCCAACATATCCAACAGGTACTTATAATGTTGAATTAATTGTATCAACTATTCACGGATGTAAAGATACTACATTCATAATAGTACAAGTTCAAAATGAATATACTTTTTATGCTCCTACAGCATTTTCACCTGATTTTGATGGAATAAATGATCGTTTTGTTGTTAAAGGAAATGGCATTGACAAAAGAAATTTCCATATGTTAATTTACGATAGGTGGGGAGAAGTGATTTTTGAAACAAATGACATTTATGAAGGCTGGGATGGCAGGGTAAATGGTGGTGATATTGGTAAAAATGGTACCTACACATGGCTTGTTATTTATAAAGACCTTAGAAGTGTTGAACATCAAGAAGCTGGTGCTGTTACTATAATTCGATAATTGTTTTATTCAGATTTTTTGGTATTAAGAAATTAGTGAATCTTGTATAAATTTATACTTTTCCTACAAAGCGTTTAATACCTTGTATTCCTTTTTTAATCTCTTGCTCTTCTCGTGCAATGTTAAAACGAATATATTTTTTGCCTTTTTCAGAAAAATGTATGCCGGGTATTACGGCAACTTTTTCTTTTTCGTAAAGTTCAATTGCAAAATCAAACCCATCTGCAAACTTTTGAGGTAGTTCAGCCCATATAAAATAACCACCATCTGTATCAAGAATTCTAAACCCAAATTTTACAAGAGCTTCAGACATTAGTTTATAAGATGTGTTAAGTTTTTTTCTTATTTCTTTCAAATAATTTTCGGCATAATTGTATTTATCAAGATATTGAGCTATTGCTTCCTGTAATAGTGAAGGAGCACATAATCCAATATAATCGTGTATTTTTTGAATATTAGACATGTGTTTTTTGTGAGCAATCAAATATCCTACACGCCAGCCTGTTATTGAAAGCATTTTGCTAAAACTATTTACATAAAATAAATTTTCGTCAAGATTCTTAAGAGGAATAAATGGCTTTTTGTGATAATACAGATCTTTATAAACAGCATCAAATATTACATAAACATTAATTTTTTTGGCAAGCTGTAGAATTTTCTCCTGTTCATCTTTTGTAAACACCTTCCCGTAAGGATTTCCTGGTGAACTAATAAAAATTATCTTAACATTATTTATTATTATTGCTCTACGTAAAAGTTCAAAATCAATTGTACCGTCATTATTTAGATGAAATGCAATAAAGTTATTATTGAAAATTTTCGGGAGATTATTATACGATTCATACACAGGATCAATTGCTAAAACAGAATATTTTTTACCAATTTTATTATGCAAGTATGTGAATACCAGCGAAATTGCTTCTGTCGCACCTTGAAGAATTAAAAAATCATTTTTTTTGGCAGAATAATGTTCTTTATAATGCTCTGTTAAAAGATCCAGTAAGAGACCGTTACCTTTCCCCGGTGCATATTGGTGAATATCTGTGTCTATTACATTATGTAATATCTCAAGCAATTCTTTTGGGGGTTTATATCCTGGAATACCTTGTGCAAAATTAATCCCACCATCTTGTTTTACCTTATTGCTAAAAAAACTTATAAGAGAGCCTTCAGGCATTTTATATTTTCCCATGACAAAATTTATAATAAAGAATCATCACTATTTGCAGGCAATATTGTAAACGATAAAATTATTTCGTGAGAACCACTATTATATTTTCTTAAATTAGATGTTACAATATCATAAGAATAAGCAATGCTGAACTGTTCTTTAATTTTTATACCTCCCATTAGAACAACGGCATCGTTGTACCTGAATGTTATTCCTCCAAACACTTTATTTAAATAGTCTAGCTTACAATTAAAGTCTATCTGACTTGGACTGCCAATTGTTGTATTAAATAAAAACGAAGGTGTAAATACCAATTCGTCCTCAAAATCAATATGATAACCGCTTATAATGTAGAAATGATTTGCAAGGGGTATTTCTCCTTCAAAATCACTATTGTATAATTTAATTTTTGAGCCAATTAGTTGCATTACTGATAGTCCAACAAAATATTTCTCGCTATAAAGATAAGCACCAAAAGAAGCATCCGGTTTCCATGCTCTGTCTGAAACTCCTTGCTGTACAGAAACATCTGTTTGATCTTTTATAGTAATATTATTCCCATCGAGACCATATTGCATAACAGTTGCAGCAATTCCAAGCGATAGTTTAAAATTATCAAATTCCAAATGATAGGCATAATTTGCATTAAATGTAATACGTCTTGATGGTCCTGTAATATCATTAACTATATAGCCTCCAAGACCCATATTCCCTTTTACTTTTCCATTATAACTTAATAGCTGAGTTGTAGGTGCTCCCGTAAAACCAACCCATTGACTACGGTGATGCAGTATTATTTCAGGATTTTCTGTTGCACCTACATAAGCAGGGTTATATACCATTATATCAGTAGTTCTTTGACTTATTTGTGGCAATTGCTGAGCATTAACTGTAATCGTCAATCCTAAAATTATTAGTATTAATATATATATTTTCATGGCTTATCGTATTATTGTTACATTACCTTTATGCACTTCTGTTCCGTTTCCCAGGTCTATTATATAATAATATGTGGCGGCTGGCAAATTATTGCCAAAATATTTTCCATCCCAATTGTTCTGATAATTGGTGGTTTCAAACACTTTGTGTCCATTTCTGTTATATACTTCAATAATATTGTTAGGATATTGTTCAATATTATCAATTTCCCAGAAATCATTTACATTATCGCCATTTGGAGTAAAAGTGTTATAAATAATTAAATTACCTCCAGGTTTTTCTATAATATAGATTGTAATATCGTCAGAAGACTTACATCCATTTTCATCTGTAACTTCAACAGTGTATGTTATATCAATATCTGGTGTTGAGATAGGGTTGTATATTAAAGGATTACTTAAATAATTTGTTGGAGTCCACAAATAAGAATATGTTGACTGATTAGTTGCATTAATCTGATATTCATCACCTAAATATATTGAAGTATCATTTCCAGCAAAAATGCTAGGTTGCGACAATACATTAACTATAAGCGCATCACTATCAGCACAAGTACCATTTGATACAATAACCAAATACTCAGTTGTTATAGAAGGGTTTGCATAAGGATTACTAATGTTTGGATTTGACAAACCGGAGACAGGTGACCATTGATAACTTGTTCCACCTGAGGCATTAAGTTGAATAGTGTCTCCAAAACAAATATTAATATCCTGTCCTGCAAAAGCATTTGGTATTGGTAGAACTATCACATCAACATTATCACTTCCTGTACATCCATTTGCATCGCTAACAGTAACATAATATGTCCCTGCTGTAGTTACATTTATTGTTTGAGTATTACCCGAAGGTGACCATGAATAAGTTGTATATCCAGCTCCGGCATCTAAAGTAGAAGAACCTCCAGTACAGAAACTTAATGTTCCTGTAATACTTGGAGTAGGATTAGTATTTGTATATACAGTTACACTATCAGTATTGGTGCATCCATTAACAGTAACTGTTACAAAATACATGGTTGTACTATTTGGGATAACTGTGATTGTTGCTCCGGTTTGTGCTGTGCTCCATGAGTAAGTTCCTCCTCCTGTGGCAGTAAGTGTAGTTGAGTTTCCTTCACAAATTGTTTGGTCAAAGCCCGCATCGGCTGTAGGAATTGGAGTAACACTAACTGTTACGCTATCAATATCACCACAAGTGCCTGCAGAAACTGTTACATAATATGTTGTTGTATTTGATGGATTAACTGTAATACTGATTGTGGTTTCAGCAGTACTCCACAAATAATTTACTCCACCGGTAGCAGTTAAAACAAGTGTATCGCCTTCACATATAGATTGATCAATACCGGCATCGGCAGTAACAAAAGGAATAACATTAACTATAACTGTATCGACTTCATTACAACTATTATCTGTTACAGTAACATAATAAATTGTAGTAAATGTAGGATTTACATCAATAATTTGATTAAACGAACCTGTACTCCATTCATAACTTGAACCACCTGTTGCCGTAAGTGATATTGTATCTCCTAAACATATAGTTTGATCAACACCTGCATAAGCATTAGGAAGAGGAGTAACTGTTACAATAACACTATCATCATCCCAACAATAATTATCTGTAACTGTTATCCAATAGGTTGTAGTAACATTAGGGTTCACAATAATGCTTTGATTTGTTTCAGTAGTACTCCATTCATAAGATATACCACCGCTACCTGTTAAAGTTATTGATTCTCCTGCACAAATACTAGCATTTTCACCTGCATCAGCTACAGGATTTGGATATTGAATAACAGTAATACTATCAATAGCTGTACAACCTTGAGTTGTGACAGTAATATAATATGTATCCGGTGTAGTAATATCAATTGTTTGTGTTGTCGTTAATCCATCAGACCATGCATACGAATCAAAACCTGTACCTGCATCTATAGTAATATAGCTGCCATCACAAAAAAATGTATCCGGACCAAGGTCAACATTTGGCATTTCTAATGCTAAAATATATGGGTCAGTAGAAAAATCATTCCAGTTTTGAACAGTTACACTACTTAATGGACTTGCTGAAATAACATTTGCCAATCCCATATTTTCCCATAATGTTAATGGTGTTGTGTTCCATTGAGCCATTCCATCCCATAAACCATCAACAAGTTCATCAAAATAAATTGAAATATCAGCAGCATCACTTCCTGTTGTTCGGTTTATTCTGTGATAAAAATCAGGATCTGTTGCACAAATAGTGGTATCTGTTTGAGTTCTGTCATAACCATCACTTGTTGCATCATCATTAACCATTTGAACAGTAAATGTGTTAACACTAGAAGAAGCAGGAAGCAATTCAACTGGTCTGTATCTTAATGTTCCAATACTTGAGCCAACAGGGAATTCATAAACTAAATTACTTGAAGTAGCTCTTAATAAATTTCCGTTATTTAAACTACTTACAAAACCTGTTGTACGTGTAATTGCATTAATATTTGTTGTTAATATAGACATTGTATAGTCATTGGTAGCAAGTTCTCTGTCGTTTAAAGCTAAAATGCCATCAAGAGCAGTATTTATCTGCAATGTTTTTATTCCTGTACCAATTAAATTAAGGTTATTAAATGTTGTTGACACAGTTCCTGTAATAAATTGATTGGCACCTTCAAGAAAAACACTACTTAAACCCGGATTAAAGTTGTTGTTGTTAATCCAATCGCCTGAGATATTGTATGTTCCGTTTCCGCCAATTAGAGCATTATTTGTAATATCACTTGTAATATAAAAGTCACCTTCATTTGTAATATTTCCGGAAGTTCCATTTTCAAGATCACCGTTTACGTGTACAATAATATTATCTATATGAAAAATTGCTCCGTTATTATATACAAACTGTGCCTTAACAAATAATGCAGAAAACAGGAATACTAATATAAATATATATTTATTTGCTGTCATCTTTAATTATTTATTATTTCTGGTTTGTTTAACATCTTTAAGTTTAATTGATTCATTATTGATAATTGTATTTTTCTTGGAAGTTAATTTTAAATTGACATTAGGGAATATACTATTGTCTCTAGTTTTGCCGTATAGTTCAGGGTGCATATACTTGCCTTTATATCTACCCGTTTTTGTAACTTCTACCTCTTTAGAATCTGGGTTTGCTTGCATATATTTATCATTTCTTTCAGCATATACAACCCAATTAATTTCTTGATTTGCACTACCTCCAGCAACTACAAAATTTCCATTATTAATTTTTTCTTTGATATAAAGATTTGGAGCAGATGATCCAACTGGAGTTAAGCTATATGAGAAATTAGTATTAATGTCAGTAAAATAGTCAGGCAGTTCAACTATTGCTTCGCCACTAGCATTAAGAATAGTTACTCCTCTATAAACATTTAATACTTCAGGTGATTCAATACAAAAATGTTTTAAAAATTTATTGTCTGGATCATTTGGGTGGTCTATTACAAAAGATTTTGTGCCACCAACCGAGAGGTTTCCTCCAATATCAATATGCTGTGTAATTCCACAATCATCATAAGAAAATAACCCATAACTTAAAGAAAGGTTTGTACTTTGACCAATAACTCCTGTTATTCCAAGTCCTGCTACACCTGCACCAGGGTCAATTGCTGCAGAATTTTGTCCAAATACTCCATAACCATTAACATCAACACTTTCTCCAACAACTCCATTAACACCTTGTCCCCAAACACCATGACCGCCAGTTACTCTTGTGTTTATGCCAAAAACTCCTGCTTGTCCATACGATGTTTGTCCCCAAATACCATAGTTTCCATCGCCTATAACACCGCATGCATTTCCTGTTCCTGTTCCATCGTTATTCTGTCCCCAAAGGCCTGCTCCACCTGCATCATTTGTTTCTCCAACAACACCATTAACACCTTGTCCAAAAACTCCATGTCCACCACTTGTTCTGTTATTTACTCCCATTACTCCGGCAACTCCTGTTGATGCAGGATCATATACACTACCATAAACGCCAACACCTTGTCCTGTTCCATCATAATATCCTGCAACAGCAGATGTATATGCGTTAGTACTATTTGTTGAACCTTCTATAGAATTATATGCATTTGCTGTATTTGTGTTTTCAGAATAAATGCTTCCGCCAACTCCACTGTTTTGAGCAATTATTGCTAAAGATGGCGTTCCTGATGTTCCTGTTGTTGAAATTACATCAAGTGCAGATGTTCCATTTGTAGTATTTGAAAGACTTATTTCGACAGAACCGTAATCTGCTGCAATTGCTCGTCCTAAACCATTACCACCAAAATTATAAGCATCATCAAGAGTTCCTCCTCCTGAACTACCGGAGCCTACTTGTAACCATTCTGTACCATCCCAGTACCAGAAACCGTGAGCCTCTGAACCGGTAGCATTATAAATTAATAAGCCTTCAACAGGCGAGGTAATGGGTGCTGCAGTGCTTGCATCATTTAAAGCAACTCGTGTAATTAATAAGCCTTTATCAGTAGCTGATAATTCCAATATTGAAGATGCATCTGGTGTATTTGTTCCAATTCCCACATTATTATTTTGAGCATCAATTTTCATAAAAAAGGACATTACTAAAATTAGAAGTAATGCAGATTTGTTTTTAAAATTATTCATAATCAATATTTTAATTTAATTAACGAAATATTACTATATGTAAAGATATTAAATTTTAAGTAATAAAAAAATGTAAATATTAGAGTTGCCAAAATATTTATATAATGGCTACGTTAATAATTTTGTATATTTTTACATTCTAAATTTTTATGAAAAGGATTATTCAAATATTATTACTTATTAGTTTTGTTCTTCTTTTATCATTTTGTAGAAAAGAAAAACTTTTAACTGATAATACGGCTAAACTAAATTTCTCTGTTGATACAGTAATGTTTGATACTGTCTTTACTAATATTGGTTCTACAACTAACAGATTAAAAGTTTACAACCCATATAAACAAGCAATTAATATTAGCTCAATTACTTTGGCAAAAGGCAGTAGTTCTAATTTCAGACTAAATATAAACGGAATTGCTTCTTATAAAGCAAGTGATATTGAAATACCTGCTAAAGACAGTATTTTTATTTTTGTTGAAGTTACAGTTAATCCTCACGATCTAGATAATCCTTTTGTAATCCAGGATTCAATTGTATTTACTACTAATGGAAACATTCAGGATATTGACCTTGTTGCCTGGGGACAGGATGCACATTATATTAATGGTGAAGTAATTTCCGGAGGTACTTGGGTTAACGACAGACCATATTTGGTTTATAATTCGATGGCTCTTGACAGTGGTGAGACATTAACAATACAGGAAGGTGTGCAGATCCATTTTCATAGAAATTCACGTTTTTATGTTTATCCAACTGCAAATTTAATAGTTGACGGAACAAAAGATAATCCCGTAGTTTTTCAGGGTGACAGATTAGAGTCGATGTATGATGATATTCCTGGACAATGGGTTGGAATTTGGCTATGGGGTTCAAATAACTCTAATCATACCATTGATTATGCAATAATTAAAAATGCAATTATAGGAATAGAAATAGATACACTTAATGATTTTTCAAATCCATCGTTAACACTTACAAATACAATTATACAAAACATGAATGCTGTTGGGCTATACGCTCTTGGTTCAAATGTTTTGGCAACAAATTGTGTTTTTTCAAATTGTGGTCAGTATGCTGTAGGGTTTGCTATTGGCGGCACTTATGAAATGTACCATTGTACTATTGGTAATTATTGGACATACTCAACTAGGACAAACGGATCCTTACTCCTAAATAATTATTATAAAGATATAAATGGAGTTTATCAGATTAGACCTCTTGAAAACGCAAATTTTGGAAATTGTATAATATACGGAAATAAAGAAAATGAAATTGATCTGGATATGTTTCCCGGATATGATGATGAGTTTAATTATAATTTCGATCATTGTCTTTTAAAAGTTAATGAAGATGTAAATACATCTGATGCAACACATTTTAACTCTGTATATATTAATCTTTCACCGGAATTTATTGATCCCAGTGAAAACGATTATCAAATAAAAGTTTCCTCTAATGCTAAGGATAAGGGCGATATTAACATTATTAATGATGTCAATAGTCAATATCCTGACGTACATATATATAATGATTTAAACGAAGAAAACAGAACCTCAACTCCTGATCTTGGAGCTTACGAGTTTGTTGAATGAAGCATATTTATAAAATAACGCTAATTATAATTCTTTTTGCAAGTATCTCTTGCTCTACAAATAAAGAAGCATCAAAAAATGATGACAAAACATCATTTAATGATATTGAAAGGGGATATTTTAGAATAATGTTCTATAATGTTGAAAATCTTTTTGACACTTTTGATGATACATTAAAGAATGATGATGAATTTTTACCAAATGGCAACAAATATTGGAATAATAGAAAATATTATAAAAAAATAAACAATATTAGCAAGGTTATTACTGCTGTTGGAGGTTGGGAACCACCGGAAATTATAGGTTTATGTGAAATTGAGAACAGATATGTACTTGACGGAATTACAAAGTTTACGCCTCTTAAAAAATATAAATACAGGATAATTCATGATGAATCGCCCGATAAACGTGGTATTGATGTTGGATTATTGTACCAACAAGATAAATTTACTCCTATTAAATATCAGTCTATATCAATTAATTTTCCTAATAATGCCCGAAAAACCAGAGATATTTTATATGTTGAAGGCAAAACAACAAAAAATGATACTTTGCATATTTTCATAAATCATTGGCCTTCGAGATGGGGTGGACAATTAGAATCAGAACCTAAAAGAATTTTCGTGGCTAATGTTTTAAGAGACGTTGTTGATTCAATTTTTACTGCTAATAAAAATGCAAATATTATTATTACTGGCGACTTTAACGATGAACCTGATAATAAAAGTTTAATTGAAGCATTAGGTGCAAAAACAAAATATACAGATATCAAAGCTAATGAATTATACAATTTATCTTTTTACCTTAAAGACAAAAAAGGACTTGGTTCTCACAAATATCAAGGAAATTGGGGCATCTTAGATCAGTTTATTGTTTCAGGAAATTTATTTAATTCAAATAACAGAATTAATACATCGCTTAATGATGTTCATGTTTTTAATGCAGATTTCCTTCTTGAAAAAGATGAAAGAAATATCGGCGAAAAACCTTTTAGAACTTATATTGGATTTAAGTTTAATAACGGATTTAGCGATCATCTTCCTGTTTTTCTTGATTTAAAGAGAAAATCCAAATAGTTTGAGTCTGTCTATAGAGTTATTTTATTTTCATTATTTGTAATTTTCATATTATTGTTATAATTTTATTGTTTAAAGTTAAAACTCTTAAATATGAAAAGACAATACATTATTCTAATAATAATTTCCTTATTAATAACAAATTATAAGTTTTTTGCTCAAATAAGTTCGAAGGGAACACCTCCAAGTATAATATTTGAATTGAAAGATAATAGTATCGCGAATGTTAACATGCCTGATTTTAACATTGAGGAAATGCTTTTAGAAGATGAAATAAATAATGACTTAAAAGCAACAGCATTTAGATTTGCAAAAACATTCCAACTGGATTTAAGTCCAGAAAATTCAGGAACATGGGAAATTTTACCTAATGGTGATAAACTATGGAGGTTATCAATAAAATCAGACAATGCATATTCTTTAAATCTAATATTTGATGAATATGAATTACCTGAAAATGCTGCTCTGTACTTGTACAATGAAGATAAATCATTTATTATTGGAGCTTTTACAAATTTAAATAATAAGGAATCTAAAGTTTTGCCAACAGAATTAGTTCCTGGAGATAAAATATTTATTGAATATTATGAGCCTTCAAACGTGAAATTTAATGGCAAATTACATATTGGACAAATAGGGCATGATTATCGAGGAATTTTCAATTTTGAGAAAGATGGTAGTTTTGGTCAGTCGGGAGCTTGTAATATTGATATTAATTGCCCGGATGGTGATGCATGGCAAGTTGATAAACATGCTGTTTGCAGAATTATTATGGGAGGATCAACTTTATGTACAGGAGCATTAATAAACAATACAAACAGTGATGAAACACCTTATTTTTTAACAGCACACCATTGCACAGGAGAACCTTATAATACCTGGGTTTTTTATTTTAATTATGAGAGTCCTATATGTAATGGAGTTGATGGCTCTATAAGCCAAACTGTTTCAGGATGTCAATTAAGAGCAACTACAAGTGCTTCTGATGCACAAAATTTGGATTTCTGTCTTGTGGAATTATCAAGTACTCCAGAATCTGCTTATAATCCATATTATGCAGGATGGAATAAAGGGACAGCAGCAGCGAGTAATACAATAGGAATACATCATCCAAGTGGAGATGTGAAAAAAATATCTAAAGACAACGACGCTCCTGTAACAGGAGATTATGGAAGTTTTGGCGATAATGCACATTGGCAAGTACTTGAATGGGATTTGGGTACTACAGAAGGAGGTTCTTCGGGTTCTCCTTTATTTGATGAAAACCATAGAATAATTGGTGATCTAACAGGAGGTCAGGCATCATGTGCAAATTCTATAAATGATTATTATGCAAAATTTACTATTTCGTGGGATTATTATTCTACGAGTGCAAAACAATTAAAATCATGGCTTGATCCTGCTGGTTCTAATCCAACTACTTTAGACGGATATGACCCAAACGGCGGAGCTATTGTTGCATGCGATTTTATCAACAATTTTGCTAATGACCCTTTAACATATTATGATTTTAGCACTAGCAAGTGGGGTTACTGGACAGGTCATAACGAATATGCTTGGACAAAATTTGCCGATAAATACACTAACACTACATATCATTATGTTCATGGAATTAATATTCCTTGTGCAGTAGCTGAAGATAATTCCGGTTCTTCTTTTATTACTTTTAAGGTGTGGGAGGGAGGAACACAACCCGGTGCTGAGCTAGAATCAGTAAGTGTTTTAATTAGTGATTTTATAGTTGATTCGTGGAATTATTTAGCTTTTGACCCTCCAATTTTAACCGACGGGAATTTTTATGTTGGATATGAAATTTTATATAATACTCCACATGATAATTTTGCAATTTATCAGGCACATGACAGATATACAGGAGTAAACAGTTCTTATATTTATGATGGTAGTTGGAAAAGTTACAGTTCATTAGGTTTGGCTACTTCCTTAGGATTAGATGTCAGGACTTGTGTTTCTGAACTTTCTGATGGAACTATTACAAAAATATCGCCAATGAATGTTTCACATCCTAAAACAAACAATCCAAAATTTGTATCTAACGAGATAAATGTATATCCAAACCCTGTAAATAATATTGTATATGTTAATTTAGGAAATACTGATCTTAAAAATGTAAACATTAAGATTTATGATGTTTTTGGTAAAGTAGTACTTAAAAAAGATTTTAATACATACAGCCAAAAAGTTGAACTTAATCTCACAAGATTAAACAGCGGTATGTATTTTGTCCACATTAATAATGGAACAGAAAAAGAAATAAAAAAGATCTCTGTAATCAGGTAGAAAGAACGGCATTATAAAATTTAAACATTTTACAACTATTTTCCATTCAAAAAACCCTGTAGATAAGCATATATAGCTGTTAATTTTCCATCTTTTGTAATACTTGCACGTTCAATTATCCCATCGCTATCTTCGCCAAATAAAGATGGGAAAATTTTATCCAGTAATGCTTTGCTAAAATCAACTGAAGCATCGCGTGGTAATTCTCCGGGAAGATTATCAACAGCCATAACTGTAACATTTTTTAAATCCCATGCATCGCCTTCTTCTCCTGTACTTGGATTATATCCATAAAACGGTTCCGCAATAGTTGAGGCTCTTAAAGTAGATGGAATAGGGTCTTTTATATCGCAGCTAATATCTGCAATTACTGAAATTTTAAAATCGGAAGCTTTATAGTCTTCTGCTGTCATAAATACAGGTGAACGCTTAGCCCAAAAATGACTAGGGATATAAATATCTGTTACTTTTGTAAATGCTTTGAAAGTACCTTCATACATATCCGGGTTTTTGAAAAAATGTTGAAACTCAAACTTGCTTCCATCTTTACGTTTTGTGTAAACATCAGCATCAATCTGACAAATAACAGCTTCGTCGTATTTATTATTTAAAAAATCACTGTATGTAACTTGTTTTAAATTTAATGGTGCAAGAGTTTCAATTGCACCCATACCAACTCTACCTGTTCCTGTAATAAGGATTTTAATTGCAGGAAGTTTTATTTTTCTTACCTCATTAAGCATATCTTCCATATCGTGGCAATCTTTTGCACGTTTTAAATCAAACAAATTGCTGCGTTTCCCAAAAGCTATCAGTCCATTATAAGCGCCAACAATACCTGCCCATCTTCCAAAAGCAACAACTCTAATATTATTTTTATCTGTTAAACATTCATGATCTATCATCTGAATATTTTTATCAATCATTTGTTTTAATAATGGTTGATTATATGCTTGCATTTTTGCAGTATGAGAAAAGAAAAGATATTTTTTATTTTCCAGTAATTCAGGAATATGAACTTCTTTAACTCCAAGTAAAATATCACAATCGCTAACATCATTAACTACAGTTAATCCCAAATCGGTATATTCATTATCCTTAAAACATCTATTATCACTAGATTGTATTACTAATTCAACATTTTTAAAACGAGCTACTAATTCTTTTGCTTGTTTTGGAGCAACAGCAACTCTTCTGTCTGGAGGAGTTTTTGTTTCTTTTAAAATACCTACTTTTAGTTTATTCATTTTATTTCAATTATTTTCAATTATTTTAGTTTACAAAGTTAGGCATTTTTCAGAATAGGTAAATAGTAGTTTGCAAATTATTATAAATTTTGTATCTTTGAAAATAATAGATTGCAAAGAATAAATTATATTATCATTATTATGCAACCTTTCTATTACATTTTGAGTCTAATATAAAGAATAAGCAAAACATTTACTTATGAAAAAACAAATTTCTTTTTTAGTAATAATATTGATCTCAAGCATTGCAATTAGTCAGACTTTAGTTGATACCAATAAACTTTGGAGTACAGTTATACATCGCTTGCCTTCATTTACTATAATAACAGAATATATTAAAATAGAACAGGATACAATTATTGATTTAGAAAACTATAAGAAAGTATTTCGTTCAACTGATGAGTTTCAGACAAGTTGGTTACCATATGGCTATATACGGGAAACCATAGACAAAGAAGTTTATTACAGAACAGATACATCATTACAAGAAAGCCTTATTTATGATTTTGGAGCAAATATAAATGACACACTATATATTGCAGGTATAAACAGTTTTGGCAGTAATTGGTATTTTAATTCAATACAATTTATAGTTTGCGAAATTGACAGTATATTAATAGGAGGAAATTATAAAAGGCAATTTCATATGAACCCAATTTTTGGCGACACCATGGGTTGTGGAATAGAACGATGGGTTGAAGGGCTTGGCAGTTTAAGTGGTATATTGCATTATACCAATGGAACAGTAGGTGGTGATTCTTTTGATTTATTATGTTTTTCAGAAAATGACACACTTAAATATCAAAATCCTTCATATAATTCATGTTATATCCTTACAAACGTAAAAGATGCCGGAAAAACATTAAGTAATATTTCAATATTCCCAAACCCCACAACAGGATTAATAACAATAGAGGCAGATGGAATCAAGAGAATAGAGGTTTTAGATATTACAGGAAAAACCATGACAGGTTTTGAAAACCTGTTAGGTTTAAAAGAAATAGACTTAAGCCATGAGCCACAAGGCATTTACTTTATAAAAATAATAACTGATAAAGAGACAGTAATAAAGAAGATAATTAAACAGTAATAACCCCCTAAATCATCCTAAGAGTAGGACTTTCTCCACTGTTAGAGCCTGTCCCGATTTATTAAAATATGCCTTTAACGAGTAACTTGATGAGGCAACATTATCAAAAATTTGCCCTTTGTTGGCAGCTTACATACCCCACTTTAGTAAAAAAGTGCCCTTAACGAGTAACTCGCTAACCCCACTTTAGTAAAAAACTGCCCTTAACGAGTAACTCGCAACATATGTTTTCTTAAGAAAGTGTACTTAACGAGTAACTCGTTAACCCCACTTTGGTAAAAAAATGCCCTTAACGAGTAAGTTTAGTACCCAATTTTGGTTAAAAACACAGCTATCGAGTAAGTCGATGACCTCAATTTGCATAGAAAATACCCTATTTAAGTAACTCGGGAACCCCATTTTGCTAAAAAAACATGGTCTGCAAGTAACTCGTTAACCCCACTTTGGTAAAAAAATGCCCTTAACGAGTAAGTTTAGTACCCAATTTTGGTTAAAAACACAGCTATCGAGTAAGTCGATGACCTCAATTTGCATAGAAAATACCCTATTTAAGTAACTCGGGAACCCCATTTTGCTAAAAAAACATGGTCTGCAAGTAACTCGGGAAGCACGTTTTCTTAAGAAATTGCTCTTAACGAGTTACTCGCTGACCCCACTTTGTTAAGAAAGTGCCCTATGTTTGTAGGTTGGCGTATAGCTATTTATCCAATATATGTCATATTTATTAAAAAAACGTTTAACATTTGTTAATAAATTCAATAATATTTATACGCAATAGGTATAGTTATTGTATGTTTGTATAAGTAGACAATAGCGCCGCATAATTTAAATCAGAAACATTTGAAGCATATTTAAGACTCAATGAGCCTCATTATCTGTTAATGCTCTTTAAAAAGGCAGAAGTAGGAGACAAGTTAATTATTGATAACTTTATAGATACAGAAATAATAAAATAATATTTAACGACGTAGGCAGAAAGCCTACGCCGAACATAGAATGTTTTTACGGAACAACTATTATTTAATAATAATACGCCCTCTAAGTGTTTTATTTCCTTTTAATTCAACAGTATAAAATCCTGCAGTTAGTTCATCTCTATCAAGATGAATTAAACCGGTATTAATATTACTGATAATTTTTACTATTTTGCCCGATATATCGAACAATGTAAGATCAAAGTCAGAATTATCAGAGTTATTGAATTTTATTGTTGTTGAATTTGTAAAAGGATTAGGATAAATTAACATATCATCAGAAACATATAATTGCTCAATACCTGTTGGATTCATACCATTATCCTCAAGGTTTGAAACAGAATGACTATAAGGACCTCCGTTTGCCTTAGCACTACTTGTTGGAATACATGGTGATGTTTTTTCAACAGAAATTTGATAATAATAAAGACCTATTGGCTGATAATCGGTATATGTTGTTAGTGTGCTTTGTATTGCTCCAATAGGCAACAAATTATTCTGGTCAGTTCCTCTAAATATTGTATAGGAACCGAAAGTAAAACCTTCGTAATTTTCCCAAATTAGATTATATACTCCAAGACCGGTGCTAACAGTTAAGTGCATTGTTTTGTGAGCAAGGCTTAATGCCGATTCGTTACCACAGGTGTCAACAACAGATATCTTATATCTTGCTGCAACAGTTTGAGGATTTGAAGTGTAATCAATAAATTCACTCATGTCATCAAAAGGAAGATTGCCTATTGAATCGTAAACGTTTGAAACGGTAGATTCTTTGTAGATATTGAATGATTCTATTCCTTCATTATAAGCTTTTTCCCATATTACTAGATTTTTTCCAGTAGTGCTATCAATAGTTACAATACAAATTTCCTGATTTGCATAAGGTTCTTTTACATCAACTATTATTGAACCAATTCCATAACTATTTATTGATGTTACTGTAACATAGTATGTGCCAGATATACTAACAGGAATCATCCTTGTAGTTGCATTATTTGCATTAGCAGACCATTGATAATCTACGTAACCCGCACCTGCATCAAGAATAATCCCATTTCCTGAACAGAAAGTTGTATTTCCACTAGATGTAATATTAACATTAAGAGCTAGTGGTTGATGAACAGTATCTGTTGCAATATTTTGACAAGAATTATCGTCTATAATTGTAACGGTATAAACACCTGCTGATAATCCACCAATATCTTCTGTAGTTTCTCCATTCGACCACAAGAATTGGTATGGAAGTATTCCATTATTTACCATAATATCAATATAACCATCAGATTGTCCATAAAATGTTACACTTGAAGGATACATATCAATTATTATTTGTGGAGGATTAGTAAGTGTTGTGTTGCCAACGATTGTACAACCTGGACCATCCGTAACAGTAAGAGAATAATTTCCTGCAGGCCTGTTTACCATAATAGAATCTTGAGAGCCGTTTGACCATTGGTAATTATAATTACCCCACGTAGTTCCTCCAGAAACAAAGGCTTGTGCACCACCATCATAACCTCCATAACAAGTTGGATAATCAGGTAAAATTGATAATACTAACTCATCAGGATTATCAATTTCTCTTACACAAGTACTTTTACATAAATTTCCATCAGTAATTGTTAAACTATAAGTTCCTGCAGTTATATTTGTAATCATTGAGTCAGTTGCAGTATTAGACCATAAGAATGATAGTGGAGCAACTCCTGTAGCAGAGATTATTATATATCCATCACTACCATCATGACAAGAAACACCTTGCATATTGTGTGTTGGGTCAATAACTGGTCCTGTTGGATCACTCAATCCCTCTGAAAGTATATCTGAACACATATTACTATCATAAACTGTTACTGAATATACGTCAGCAGCTAAATTTGATGCTCCAGTTCCTGAAGCTCCGCCAGCATTTGCACTCCAAACATATGAATAACCACCTGAACCTCCTGTTGCATTAACATTAATCCAACCATCTGCTCCTCCACATGTAGAAGGGTTCACTGAACCATTATGATTTACTGCTAATTCAATAGGCTCATTTATTGTAATTCCTTGATTAACGACACAGGTATTAGCATCTTTTACAATTGCAAAATAATATCCTGCTATAACATTTGAAATACTCGGACTTGTTGCTCCATTAGACCATAAAAATTCATAAGGAGGATTTCCTCCTGTTAAACTAATACTTGCAGAACCATCATTAAGTCCATAACAAGTAATATCGGTTTTAGAAATTCCACCAGAAAATGCAGGAGGTTCAGTAATTGTATAAGTTCCTGTTGTTGTTGCTCCATTATAATCTGTAATTGTTACAGAATAGCCTCCCGATGGTAAGTTGCTAATATGTTGAGCTATATCACCATTAGACCATAAATAAGAGTAAGGATATTGACCTCCGGATACTACAATATCAATTGAGCCATCATCATCTCCATTACATGTAATATCATTAACAGATGAATATGATATTTCCATATTGTGAACATGAATGTAGTTATTCTTTTTCAGGAAATCAGTACATCCGCCTGATGAAGCAGCAATTAAGGTAACATTATAAGAACCAAAGTTTGTATATGTATGAGATGGATTTTGTAAAGTACTACTTGTTCCATCACCAAAATACCATAAATATGCTGTTGCATTAGTTGTTAGATTTGTAAAATTTACTGTTGTACTTGGTGCTATAATATTTTGATCAACTGTAAAATCAATTGTTGGAGCATCAATATGTATCATTCGTGTAGAAGAATCTGCCCCACAACCATTAGTAACAATAAGTTTTACAAAATAGTCGCCTGCTGATGCATATATGTGTCGTGGATTAACATAATTTGAAGTAATTCCATCACCAAATTGCCATTCAAAATCATAGCTCATTATTTCAAAACCATCTCTATGGTAATCAAAATTAATTGTATCACCTACACAGGCATACTCTTTATCAACATCAAACCAAGAATCTGCAAATGAAGAATCATCTACAGTTGCATAAGTTTCTAATGTGTCAGTAAGACCGCATCCATCAGTTGCATAAAGTAATATTGTGTATGTTCCTGTGTCGGGATAAGAGTGAAATACATGCATTCCTGTATCTAATGTACCATCACCAAAATCCCAAATTATTGAAGCTCCACCTATTCCAAAGAATTCTATCAGATCGCCGGGACATGGAAGATCTTCATGGCCCATTCCTGAAGATGATGTATCAGCAGAGTTACCAATAAAATAAAAAGTTTCGTGATTTCCTGTGTCATCAACTATTATTGTTCCAGAATTATTTTCTGAGTTATTGCATAAATTGGAAACGGTAAAAGTATAATTATAAGTTCCTGGTGTATTATAAGTATGATGAAAGAAAGGAAGAGAATCGGGTGTAGAGGTTACATTAACAATTGAATCTCCATCGCCAAACCATATTGAATAGAAATAACTTGTATTATCGTCATCATTTTCTCCTTCTTCATTATAGAAAAATGCACTTTCACCCGGGCAAATAGTATCTGGCATTGCCTGTAAACTTGAATTTGGCATTGTTGTAGGGTCTACGTCAACCCACAGGGATGCAGATCTTTGCCCATTACAATTATTTGTAGCTGTCATAATAACTTCATATAATCCTGCTGTAGTAAAAGTATGAATTGCATCTTTTGAATATGAATAGTTGCCATCATTAAAATCCCAATGGAAATATAAATCGCTTCCACTCCAGGTGTCATTTCTAAATTTTACTTCTTGGTTTGGACATATTTTAAGAGTATCCACACCATAACCATTGTTTATATCAAAAGAAATATCTGCTTGAGGTTTATTTAAAGTGTCATATTCTACTACAATATCGTGTTGAACTGTATCTGAATTACCACAATAATTTGTTAAAATCAATTGAACGCTATATGTACCTGTATCTGTATACATTATCGCAGGATCACTTAGGCTGGAAGTTCCTAATGGTCCAAAATCCCATTCATAAGTGCCATACCAAACACTATTGAAGTTTATAAAATCATTTGGACATGATGGGCTTGAATAATCAAAATCTGCAGATGCAGGCATATTATCCATCACATGTATATATAATGTGTCGGAATTTGAATTTCCACAAATATTTGTTAATGTTAATATTACTCTTTTACTTCCTATTGTATTGAATACATGATGTGGACTCTTTTCTGTTGAATTTGTACCATCGTCAAAATCCCAAAAATAACTTTCTGAATTCTCATAACAACCAAATGCAATTTCTTCGCCAGGGCATAAGGAGCCATTATTACGATAAGCATTTACACTTGGAATGGCAGAGCTTGTAACTTCATAAGTTTGTGTTACAGTATCAACTCCACATTCGCCATCAACAATTAAAGTAACATCATAAAATCCGGGTGTGTTATATATGTGAGATGACTTATTATGATTAGAAGTGTCAATAATTCCATCTCCGAAATCCCATATTGTATAGGAACAAGATCTTTCAAAAGCAAATTCAACTTCTTCTCCCGGACAGAATTGGCTTCCATCTGTTGGATTAAATTCATCTGCTCCAATAACCTCAATTGTTGTGTGTATATTACCCTCATTACCAGAAAGTGTTACCCAATGACCGCCTGTATAAAAAGTGTGTGTTGCATGATATCCTGTGTAAATTGGAGAGCCATCTCCAAAATCCCATGTGTAAGTTGGACCAACAGGACTTGTATTAGTAAAATTTACAGTTAAAGGGGTACATCCTTGATTAGTGTCAACCGTAAAACCCATTTGCGATAGTAAACAGTTTGTAATAAAGATGCTTGCAATTAATAATGTAGTTAATTTTTTCATTGTAGATTAATTTTTAGGATTATTTAAGAAACAAATATAATGATAATAAGTTAAAATGACTAAAATTTAAAATATATAAATATTAACAAAACATTTAAATTTATGTTGTTTTGTTTCTAGTACTGGGTTAGGTGGTAAATTGTTACATCACTTTCTATTTAATACTCCGTGGTTACTTTCAATTCTTACATTCCAGGTAGGAAATGCTCTTGCTAATCCACGGCAAAAGAAACGTGTGCGTATGCTTGTTTCGTTATCTTCGTTTTCATTTTTAAATTCTCCTGAAAACTCATATTGTTTTACAAGCTCATGAATATTCATATACATTTTCAGAATTTCTATAACTGTAGAAACCACTCTGTAAATTTCACCCTTGTTTGTAGCAGCGTATTCATTGTCGGAATATTCGTCGTTTAAAACATTAAAGTTTACAACACGACTTAAAGAGTTCTTAATTTTACCAACTCGTACTTCATATTCAAGTCCGCTATCGGTAGTAAAATGATAAACTTCACCCGATGGAATATTAGGAGGAATTATAGAATAAGGATTACTGTGCAATAAGTTCCCATTAAAATGGTTCTCTTTGTGGTGATGTATTTTATTGAATAAGCCCATAAAAATTCTTTGTCCAAAAATAATAGAATTAATCGAATTAAACAATAAATAATAATTTGTTAGTTGTTTATTATTTGTTTAATCCAAGAACTACTAACTTGTTAATGCATGCCTAACCTTAAGTAGGATTCCTAAATATCTTTATTTCGTAAACCAGTTAAGAAGTTGGTATAAATCATTAAATTCGCAGCATTATTTTTAAGGTTTTGTTTAATGTCGATTATAAAAAAAGCAGCAATAGCATTTTTAATTTTATTCACTACAGTAATTAGTGCTTTTTCGCAAGACTATCCTTACGATATTTCTAATTACGATTTTATTAATTACGATACTAACAGAGTTGATTTTTATAATGACAGCACTGCTTACGAAAAACTTTTTCAATCTTTCAATAGATTAATATTAAAAGGAGAGGGGCAAATAAAAGTTCTTCATATTGGAGACAGTCATTTGCAGGCAGATTTTTTTTCGGGCAGAATGCGACATCGTATGCAAACATTTTTTCAGGGAGGGCTTGGCGGCAGAGGATTTATTTTCCCATACAGAGTTGCAAAAACAAATAATCCTTTTAATTTGCGAACAAGTTCAACTGGTAATTGGGAAGCTTGCAAAAATGTAGAAAAAATAAAGAAATGTGATCTTGGTCTTTCGGGAATGTCTGTAACAACCTACGATAGTATATCAACAATAAATGTGTTTTTAAGAGATAAAGATTATCTGAAATATGATTTTAATACTGTTAAAGTTTTTCATAATACCGATAGTTTAAGTTTTAAAGTTGAAATTAAAAACAGTATTAACAAAATTACAGTTTGCGATAACGATACCTTTGGATACACAAAGTTTTATTTCGATACATATATTGACGATACTTTATATCTGAAGTTTGTAAGAACAGACGGTTTGCAGGAAAAATTTGTGTTGCATGGTATTAGTTTTGAAACTGAAGACCCTGGAGTAATATATCACACAGTAGGGGTAAACGGTGCCGATGTTGATGCGTATTTGTGTTGTAATCTGTTTTCGCAGCACCTTAAAGCTCTTGCTCCCGATTTTGTAATAATATCGCTTGGTACAAACGATGCTTATATGAAAACCGTTGACACAAATGCTGTAGAAAACAATTTTAATACTTTGATATTAAAAATAAAAGATGCAGCCCCCGGAGTACCAATACTCTTAACTACGCCTGGAGACAGTTACAGATATCGTAGATATATAAACAGAAATATACCTAAAGTAAGAAACATAATATACAGGCAGGCAGAAAAACACTCTTGTGCTGTTTGGGATTTTTTCTCGGTAATGGGTGGACTGAATTCTGTTATTTTATGGCATCGGGCAGGCTTAACTGCTAATGACAAGTTGCATTTTAATGGTAGTGGTTATATATTGCAAGGGGATTTAATGTTTAACGCATTTTTAAGAGCCTACGATAGCTTTATTGAAAAACAAACAGATGAATAGGTGCTCTTTACTTGTGATTAGATAATTAATAAATATTCATAATTATTTTCAAATACTTGTATTTGCTTTCAAAAAATTTATTTACATTTGTACAGTTGATGGTTCACAATATTGTATTTACAATAAGTGACTAAGAGGGAAACAGGTGAAAATCCTGTACAGTACCCGCTGCTGTAATCCCAACTCTTTATTGAGTTTATTTGACAGTCTTAGCCACTGCTCCACGTAATTGGGGCGGGAAGGCGTCAAAAAGGGAAAGTCAGAAGACCTACCATTATTATTTCAATATTCTTGAAGCTTTCGGGTAAAAAGCAAAATGATACAAAAACAATATCATTAAATTTCCCCGAGTTAGCTTATGAGTGTTGATTGTTATCAATCAATTATTTGTAATGTTTAACTTTTAAATTAAAAAAATGAAAAAAAGATTTTTTTTCGCAAGTATACTTGCAATGCTTGTATTTACATTTAATGTAAATGCACAAACAGATTTTGAAGATTTAAGTCTTCAGACTGATACATTTTGGAATGGCTCTGATCTGACAGGAGGATTTATGAGTGGAGGAGTCTCATATTTTGTTAACTATTATGATACTGCTTATTATTCATGGGCAGGTTTTGCTTACTCAAATATGATTGATACTGTTACATCAGGTTTCGGAAATATGTATAGCGCAATGGCAGGTAGTGGCAACAACAATTCAGAAAACTATGCAGTAGGTTATATTTTAGATTACTCTGGTATAACTTATATTAGATCAGATCATATAGGTTCAAATATTGACGCAATATATATTACAAATAATGCTTATGCGTATTATAGCATGAAAGACGGTGATGCATTTAGTAAAAAATTTGGAGGAGTTTCCGGTGATGACCCCGATTGGTTTAAGCTAAATATGATAGGGTATTTAGGAAATACTTTTATAGATTCTGTAGGATTTTACCTTGCAGATTATCGTTTTACCAACAATAACCAGGATTATATTATTAAAGACTGGACACTTGTAGATCTTAGTCCTATATATTTTGCCGATAGTATTGTATTTGAATTAAGTTCTACCGATAATGGAGCATTCGGAATGAATACTCCCGCTTATTTTTGTCTTGATGATATTGAATTTACAACAAGTATTAAAACTGTTTCTAAAAACGACATGAATATCTATCCAAATCCTGTTAAAGATATTTTAACAATTGAAAATATTGAAAATTCAAAAATTATGATCTATGATATTTCAGGTAAAACGGTTTATTTAAAACAAACAAATACTAATGTTGAGAAAATTGATCTATCAGAACTTAACAGAGGTATTTATTTTATAACAATAAGCAATAATGATAAAGTAATTACTAAAAAGATAATTAAGAATTGATATGAATATGAAAATTTCCATTTCAATATTAACTATCTTAATTTATACAAGTGTTTATTCGCAATTTGCACCTGCTGCAGGAGAAACAGGTTCAACAGCAATACATAAAGATAGTTTAATATTTCAGGCATGGGCTACAGGATGCGAGGTAATGCGTGGTTATATAAATATTGCCGATACATCTTTTACATACACACAAAACGAAACGACATCAAATTACGCATTTTCGGGGAGCGATATATTTGCAACAGGAGAACCAGGAGTAGCTGGAAATACAGTTAGTCTTGGAGATGGGGGAGAAGCAATTCTAAGTTTTCAGCATGCTATAACAAATGGCACAGGACCTGATTTTGCAATTTTTGAAAATGGTTTTATAGCAAATATACCCCCGTATCAATATTTTCTTGAATTAGCTTTTGTAGAAGTTAGCTCTAATGGAATAAACTATGTTCGTTTTCCGTCAGTTTCCTTAACACAATATACCGCACAAGTTGGTACTTATGGTCAGTTAGACCCAAAACAAATTCATAATCTTGCAGGAAAATATGAAATAAATTATGGAACACCTTTCGATCTGGAAGACCTAATTGATAGTACAGGAATTGATATTGACAGTATTAATTATATGAAAATAATTGATGTAATAGGATGTATCCAAAATGAGTTTGTAAATTATGACTCTCAAAACAATAAAATAAACGACTCTTGGCCAACACCTTTTAACACTTGTGGGTTTGATCTGGATGCTGTTGGAGTTATTCATGTCAAAAATAACGATATAGATGAACTATCTGATATAAAAGAAGATATTTCAATTTTTCCTAATCCCACAAATGGAATATTTTTTATTCAAGGTAAGAATATTCAATCTATTAAAGTAATGAATGCTAATGGTCAAGTGATAAGAAACCTAACAGGTTTCGAAAACCTGTTAGGTTTAATAGAGGTTGATTTAAGCAAACAAGCCAAGGGCATTTATTTTGCGAATATTCTTAGCAACAGTAAGATTTTTAATAAAAAAATAATCATTAATTAATTTACTCAAATGGAAAAAAAAGATAAATGAAAATCTCAGTTATCATATTATTTTTTCTAATAATACCTTTTTATAATTATTCGCAAATAAGCAGAGATACAATTGATATTCCCGAAGTTAAAATTACTGCAAAACGACCTATTGATGAAACTGGTATTAAAATTACCAGAATTGATACATTGATATTAATGAAATCGATTAATGCATCATTATCTGATATACTTTCGGAAAGCACTCCTGTATTTGTTAAAACATCAGGACGTGGAGCATTGGCAACTGTTTCGTTTCGTGGTACCAGTCCTTCTCATACCGATGTATTGTGGAATGATATAAGTATTAGTTCGCCTATGATTGGTCAGGTTGATTTTTCGCTAATTCCGGTTTATTTTATTGATGATGTTTCATTATTACACGGAGCAGGTTCAATTCAAAATACAAGTGGTGCTTTGGGGGGAAGTATAAGTATCAATAATAAACCTGACTGGAATAATAAATTTAGCGGTAAATTTATGCAGGGATTTGGTAGTTATCGAACTTACAGCGATTTTCTGCAAATAAATTTTGGGAACAAAAAGTTTCAAACAAAAACAAGAGCATTCTATTCTTTTTCGAAAAACAATTTTAAATTTAAAAATAAGAATATTGCAGATATTGATTCCCTTACTGGACAATATATTTATCCTGTTCAGGAAAATATGAATGCAGAATATCAACAATATGGCTTATTACAGGAGTTTTATTTGCGTTTAAAAAATAATATTACAGCTTCATTAAAATACTGGCATCAAACATCAGACAGGAGTCTGCCAAGATTAAACACCTACGAAGGCACTGATTACTCTAATATTAGCAAGCAAATTGATATTAGCAACAGATTGATAGGTGAAATTTCAAAATCGGGAGAAAGCTCAAAAATAGGATTTACATCAGGTTTAATTTTAAAAGATATGACATACTCTCTGGAAAATTTTATTTCGGGCTACGATTATGAAAATGCAATATATTCTGAAAGTAATTCTATAAGCTCATATAACAAGCTATACTACAAATATAAATTGAGTGAAAACACACACTTAAATTTTAATTATAGTACTAATTTTCATAAAGTAAACACAACCGACACTATTAGTAAAACAGGTTACGATACAACAAGAATTGAACATTTATCATTTGTATCGTTAAATCAAAAATTTGGCAAACGTTTAGCTTGTCTTGTAATGATAAGGAAAAATTTTATCAGTTCTGGATCAATTCCTTTAATTCCTTATTTTGGTTTTGATTATTTAATTTCTGATAAACATCAATTTTTTATTAAAGGAAATATTGGAAATAATTATCATTTTCCTAGCCTCAACGATTTATACTGGCAACCTGGTGGAAACCCCGATATATTACCCGAAAATGGTATTTCGGGTGATATTGGATTATCTGTTTCAAGTAAAGTCAACAATATATTAATTGAAAATTCTATTACAAGTTTTTATTCTGACATTAACAATTGGATAATATGGATACCAACAGTTAAAGGCTACTGGACACCAAAAAACATAAGTAATGTAGTTTCAAAAGGCTTGGAATATAATATTAAATTAAATTTTAGTGTAGGCAAATATGCAGTAAAAGCTAATGCAAATTATGCATATACAAGTTCGTTAAATTATGGTGATACTGAAATATGGGGAGAAGAATCGTATGGTAAACAACTTGTATATGTTCCTGTACATTCAGGAAATGTATTTTTAAATATATCGAGAAATGGATACTCTGTATCGTATATTCATAATTCGTATAGCGAACGTTTTACAACATCAACTAACAATTATTCGTTACGCGATTGGCTTTATCCGTATTATATGAATAATTTATTTATTGGTAAAAATTTTGAATTCAAAAAGTTTGACCTAAGCATACAATTCAAAATATATAATTTATTTAACGAAGAATATCGTTCTATTTTATTCAGACCAATGCCTCAAAGAAATTATTTGATTTTATTTGGTATGAGGTTTTAATGTGTAAATGCTTAAATGATTAAATGAAAAATATCTATTATATATTAATCTTTATTGCTCTTATTTTTTTGCAATCGTGTATGGACGATGATGCTTTACGCGATTTTGATCAACTACGCAGAGAACAAAACCAAAAAGGATTATTTATTATTAATGAGGGAAATTTTATGTATAGCAATGCATCTCTGTCTTATTATAATACTGAAACTAAAGAAATACTTAACAATGTTTTTTATTATACCAATGCTTTGCCGCTTGGCGATGTTGCACAATCGATGACAATTAACGATTCTTTGGGATATATTGTTCTTAATAATTCTGGAAAAGTTTACGTTATAAATATTAATACTTTTGAATATGTAGGAAAAATTACAGGATTAACTTCTCCGCGATACATCCATTTTATTAATGCTCAAAAAGCATATATTACCGATTTGTATGCAAAATCAATTACCATAGTTGACCCAATTACATGTTCAATTATTGGAAGTATAGATGTAAACAATAACGAATCGCAATTTTATCAACATCCAACCGAGCAAATGCTTTCGTGGGGCAATTATGTTTTTGTAAACTGTTGGTCGTTCGATAATAAAATATTGGTTATTAACTCTCAGTTTGATGAACTAACAGATTCTATTGAACTTGCAAAACAGCCCAATAGCATGGTAATTGACAAAAACAATAAACTGTGGGTATTATCAGATGGCGGTTTTGCAGGAAGCCCTTATGGACAAGTAAATCCGGCATTAACAAAAATTGATATTGCTTCGCTTCAGGTAGAAAGTGTATTTGAATTTCCCGATATTGAATCATCTCTTTTCGACCTTTGTATCAATAAACAAAAAGACACATTATATTTTATATATAGCGATTGGGGAGGCGGAAACATTGCAAACAGCGGTGTATATCAAATGCCTGTTGATAATAATATTTTACCTCAATCTGCATTTATTGAATCAGGAACAAAGTTATTTTACAGTTTAGGAATAAGCCCTGTTAATTCCGATATTTATGTTTCTGATGCAATAGACCAAACACAAAACGGAAATATTTACAGATACAACTCACAGGCTATAGCAATTGATACTTTTAAAGTAGGTATTGTTCCCGGTGCTTTTTGTTTTAAGTAGTAATAATTTACTGATGTTTTAACATTTACTCCAAAACAACCTTCTCAACCACAACACCTTTTTGTGTTGTTACTTTTATAAAGTATATACCCTTGGGCTGTGAACCCAAGTTAATATCATGCCCGGCTTGATCGGGTATCCATTTTTCTGGATTCCCGTTTTCACGGGAATGTTTAATAATGATTTTCCCTGTAATATCCATTACCTCAATTCCTATAACGCCCTCTGCCTCTATTGTAATTCTTCCAGTTGTGGGGTTGGGGTAGATTGAAAAAGAATCAACAGTTTTTATGTTTTCTGATACAAATAAAGTTTGTTCAACAGTATTTAAAGTTTGATTTGTAATTACTGCTGGATTTGAATCAAAATAAATACCTACTTCGTTTATTATTTGTGTTAGTGGTGGAAGATTTGATTTTTGATTAATTTCATAAACAATAAAACCATGACTTAACATTTGGTTAGTTCCACTATCGGGTAATTGAATATTATTAAAATCAAATTTAAGTATATTTCCATTTATGATGTAAAAATGCATTGAGTGACTTGTATAAATAATTTGTAGTGAATTTATGTCTAAATCATAGTCAAGTGTATCAAGAACGTAAACATGATTTGCTGTATCATTACCTGTATTTTGAAAACCTATTGTGTAAGTTAATTTTGTATTTGCAGGAATATATCCTTCAATACCATTTCCTTTCGGATATACATCTTTATAATTTGGGTCCCATGCATTTAAAACAGGATAACATAAATTTACAATATTATTAGTTGTATTTATATCTCCTAAAGTAGGGGAAACCGAAAATGAATAGCAAACCGTATCACCAATCTGAACACTTGGTGCAAGATTAAAATACATCATATTAGAAATACTGCCCTGTCCAGATCCGACAGTAGCCAAGTTTGAAAAATCCCAGGAATAAATTTGACCGCTTCCTGTTGAAGGAGGATGTAAAGCATATACAAAACTTAAAAGCGAATCCATAATAAGTGTATATGTTCCAGACATAGGAATACATGATAAATCACTTACTCCAACAGAAATTAGCGATGAATTTGCCACTTTAAATGGATTGCCAGATGATGTAATAGACAAATCGTAATTACTATTACAGTTAACTGCAAAATAAAGAATATCTGAACCTGAAGCAGTAAAATTAATGAATCCTGATGCAGGACATGTCATATTATAGCCTAATTGCTGAATTGCATTAACATTAATTACAGCAGTATAATTAATAGTGTCTGGAATATCTAAATAAACAGACCCTGAAGGAAATATGCCATAATGTGATATTCCATTGTAAAGAGTTAAAGGAACATTATTAATTAATGAATCGCCGGCATCATAAATACAATTTGAATTATTATCAACAAAGACGTAGGATAATAATGATGAGCAGTTATTAGTTACAAATACTTCTGCAGGATGAAATACTGTATCCGTATTTCCATACATATCAGAAGCAATATATGTTACGTCAAAAATCCCTAATGTTAAATATGTATGACTTACAACTGTAATTGCAAATTTTGTATAAACAGTTTGATATGCACCATCACCAAAATATACTGTAAGCATAATAGTGTCGGGTAGAATATATAAAGAATCATCAAACATAACGGTAAATCCTGTTGATACAGGTGGTGTCCCTGATGGACAATCATTAAACATTAATGAGTCATTGGCATAAATTATATCAATAGGTGTTTGACTAATGCCACTAAAATAAAGCAAGAAACTAATTGCAATAAGTAAAAATTTCTTTTTCATAATATTTTTTTTTAATAGTTAAGGTTTATTAGTAGACTATAAATTAGTGCAAAAGGTTGCTTAAAGATAATAAAAAAAGGGAAATATTGATTCCCTCTCAATTAATAATTTTTAATTATTATTTTTCAGCAAACGGTTAGCATATGTTGCTGTGCCGTACTTTCCGTAGATTTTTTTCATACTGTTACGAAGTTAAACATATTAGCTAAATTATAAAACCTCTACGAACCGAGGCATGCGCTATTATGCATTGTTATGAGTATTTCAAATGTTTTAATTCTATTTAGAATTTACCCAATCAGCAATTTTCTGTACGGCTTGAATCACAGAAATACAATAATTCTTTGCAAAATCTTCAGGAAGATTTTCACTAAGAGGTATTGTCTCACTCATCGCCAAGGCTTTTGAACCATCAAAATTAACAAAAGCCAAACGGGCAGTTAATTTTTCAGGGGGTAGCAAAAAGGCATCACCAGACAATATTGCTACTCCAGTCTCCTTTAATAATTTTTCGCAAAGTTGTGTGCTGTTATATATACCTTTATCTTTCATCTTTGATGATAATGGTGAAAAATCGAGAAAAAGATAAAATGCTCCTTCTGGAGTATGAACTTGTATTCCTGCTTCACGTATTATTTTAGTGCATAGATTTCCCAAGTGTTCAAGAATACGACGTACATGCCATAAATATCTCTCAATTAATATTCCACCCCTAAATGCCCTAACAGCTGCATATTGTATTGGAGCACTAACTGATGTAAATGTTTCACTGGCAACAGCAACCATCGCATTTATCAACCAATCAAATTCATGTGGAAATGCAAATGTTCCCAAACGCCATCCACCAGCACCACACCATTTTGATAATCCTGAACTGATAATTGTTCCTTCCGGATAAAACCGTGCTATTGAAATATGCTTTCCTTTAAAATGCAATTGCCCATAAATTTCATCAGAAAGAATAATCATTTCATGTTTTTTTGCAATCTTAGCTATTTTTTTAAGTTCCTCAGATGAATAAGTCCCTCCATCGGGATTCGATGGATAATTAAGAACTAACAAACGAGGTTTATATTGATCGTCCTCGCTTAACAGAAAATCACTAAGCTGCTCATGAGTTATTCGCCAATTATTTTCAAATGAAGTATGAATAAGTTTAACGTTTCTTCCAATAATTTTTGCTTGTGGGGCATAGGATACCCAGCATGGGGTTGGTAGAATTACATCTCCATAATAAACCATTTGTAATATAAACATCAATTCTTTGGATCCGGGTCCAATAAGAACATTATTTGATTTGATGTTAACATTATCATTTTGTTTATGAAAGTGAGCAACAGCTTGACGCAATGCTTCCAGTCCTTTTACGGGAAGATAATCTTTCTCATGGGCATGCATTTTTAATGCTTCAACAACAGGAGCAGGTACAGGAAATGGTGATTGACCAAGACCCATTCGATAAATTGTTTTCCCGTTATTTTCCATTTTCTTACTCAATTCATTGATAGCAAGAGTAGGGGATTGATGGACTCCCCTAATATTTAAATTCAGACTTATGTGTTTATTTCTCATTTTCTGCCTTAATTAAAACTACTTTTAATTAAATAGTTATGAATAATTGAATTCTGACTAGATAAAATCTTATTATTTTATATTTTTTAATTTTTAATTAACTTTTCTACCACTACACCTTTTTGTGTTGTTACTTTTATAAAGTATATACCCTTTGGCTGAGTGCTTAAATCTATCTCGTCATTGCGAGGGTGATAACCCGTGGCAATCTCATTCTTAATAGCAGATTGCTTCGCTTTGCTCGCAATGACGGTGTTTGTTATGATTTTCCCTGTAATATCTATTATCTCAATTCCTACAATGCCCTCTGCCTCTATTGTTATTTTTCCTGTTGTGGGGTTTGGGAATATTTTTGAATTATCTTCATTTATTTCATTTATTCCAATTGCAACACCTCCGCAATGTTCTGTTTCTGAACATTCTGCTTCAACACTGTGCGTGTTATTATAAACTGCCTTAACGCATATTGTAAATCCTTGTTGTCCATTATTAAAGCTGATAAAATCACAAAAACTATTTGGAGGTTGTCCCATACAAGGATTACATGAAAAATATCCATTTGTTGTAAAATTATACAAGGTTGTATCTCGATAGATATTATAACCCATTAAAGTATCTGTGAAAGAAGAGTCAGGTTCATCCCATGAAAGGTTAAAACAATTTTCTGGGTATTCATACCAATGAACCCATTGTAGATTCTGTATTGGGTTCAATTGTCCAAAAGATTGTAAAATGAGAAGTAATCCGATAAATGACAATATAAGTTTTTTCATAACATATAATTTAAATTTAATAAACTGTTTATTTTCCCAAAGATAACAAAAAAAGGGAGCAAAGCTCCCTCAAATTTGATTTTTGTCTTTTTACTTAAAAACCGCTACAAGCACTTTTTTT
>CAYTWH010000007.1:0-121300 GCA_964442075.1 uncultured Bacteroidales bacterium | reverse complement strand
CGCCCATGCGGCAGGGTTAATAATGTCGATTTGCGGTGCAATGTTCAGGTTTCCGATGTATTGCTGTCCCATTGTTACTTCTTTAAATGTTCCAGGTGCACCGCCAAATGCTTCGCCCGGCATAAAAGAAACAGGAAGTTCAATATTATTGGTCAGGTTAAGATTGGTTGGCATCCTGAAATTTACCAGTCCTGCCTGAGCCGAAACCTTTTGCCATTTTGCCAATAAAGCCTGTTGTTCTGTTGTTTTTATAGTTATACTGTTTTGTTCAGCATAATTTAACAGCGAATCAAGGCTACTAAATCTTAATTCAGTTTGTGCTCCTGCTGTTTGAAAAAGCAAAAGCCATAAGATTGATGTTATTATTAAATATCTCATTTAGCTTATTTAATTTTCACGTTTATTTGAATATTACAATTGTTGTTCATATAAAATTATTGAATGATACATTCGTGTTCTTGAGAAGTATGAGCACTGAAATATCCTAAAATCCCCCCTTCTATGTTAGTATAAGGATTTGCCGGTGTCGAGGAGTTCATCGGACCTCCTGAAAGATTTGAAAAGCTATTAAAATACTCATAAACATTTTTATCAATACACTGCATAATTATTTTTAAAGTGTCTCCTTGAGATAGTTCTCTTTTAAAACTTTTAAGCGTATTTTCAACCTCTAATCCATTGATTAATCTATCATCAAAAACATGATCATTTGAAAATTCTCCATTTACTATTTCTACAAACCGATAATAATTATTTTCGTCTATTGGGTCAGAATATTTTACAATTACTTCGTACGAATTTGTTGCCCCTGGATTACCGAAACCTCCAGAAAGTGAAGATTTTTTTACAATTAAAGAATCAAAATTTATCTGATTTGGTATAGTTGAATTAGATGTTAAGATCTTATTATCAGTCTCAAAACTTATTGAATATGTATAGCCTATTTTACCTGTTAAAATGTATGACTTATAAGTACCTGGTTCCGTTTCAGTCAATATTTCGGTATTACCTGTATTATCTGATATTCTTATTAATGCTCCTTCTCCTTTTGGGAAAATATTATTTTCATCAAAATTAACAGATTCTGTTAATTTAATTATCGCCGGTTCATCAATTGAAATATTACCTTCAACAACTATTTGGGGACTTGAAGAGTTCAGGTCTGTGTCAATTTTTTCTGTACAATTGGTTAAAAGAAAAGCTAAAAACATCAAGAAGAAAACTCTTAGTTTGATTCGATTTTCAATGGTTAAATGACTTTTATTCATGATTATGTTGTTAAAATTTGAAATTAAATGAGATTGATGGAATGAAAGTAAACAGATACGTTTTTTCAGCTATTGTTTTTGTTGGATCATCAGGGTCTTCTATAAAATCAATAGTAAAAACATTCTTTCTTCCATAAGCATTACTTAAGGAAAAACTTAATGTGCTTTCATATTTTTTGGTTTTCTTCAAAGTTTTTGTAGCGGCTAAATCTAATCTGTGATAATCCTGCATTCTGTATCCATTTCTTTCAGTATAATAAAATTCTACATTCCCATTTATTTCATATTTGCCACTGGGAAATGTAACGGCATTTCCTGTGTTAAAAACCCAAGTTGCTGACAAACTCCATTTTTCATTCAAATCAAAAATACCAACAATTGACAAATCATGTGTTGCATCTTGTTTTGCTGGATACCACTCACCTTTATTGACTCCATCAATCTGACGTTCAGTCCTTGAAAGTGTATATGCTACCCAACCATTGATTCGACCAAATTTTTTCTTTATCATCAGTTCTAAACCATATGCCCTGCCATTACCAAATAGTAATTCTCCTTCTAGATGTTCATTTGCACGTATTTCTGCACCATTTTTTAAATCTATCTGATTTTGCATCCATCTGTAATATATTTCAGTGGATACTTGGATTTTATTGTTGAGAGTATTTTTAAAATAACCCAATGCAATCTGGTCGCTAATTTCCGGCTTAACATTATTACTTGACCCTATCCAGATATCTGTTGGTGTTGAAGTTGTGGAATTTTGAATTAAATGCAAATTTTGAGTATTCCTTGAATAGGATGCTTTTATTGAATTTTCTTCGTTTAAAATATATGTAACATTTAGCCTCGGTTCAAGATTTACATAAGTTTTAACGATTTCTCTACTTTTATAAGTAAAAGTATCTTTTACTAAACCATCTTCGTAAAGATAAAAGTCGCCAGGACCAAGCAAACTAAAAGTTGTGAGTCTTAGTCCGTAATTTATCTTTAACATTTCATTTAATACATATTTGTTAGAGAAATAAATACCATTTTCTAATGCAAATCTGTCTTGTAAATCTATTGGATTAAGACTTGACTCTTCAGAAACATCCAACTGACCTGGTGTAATTGTGTGTTTCATGCTGCTAAATCCAAATGTTAACGTGTTTTTGTTGTTTGCAAAATATTGAAATTCATGTTTTAAGTTCCAATTTTTAATGATTGAAGTTAAACTGAAATCATCAACATCTCTTAACATGGTCGCTTTATAATCATAATCAGAATATATTAAAGAAGTATTGCTAAATAACCGATTATTCCAAATATGATTCCATCTGATTGTTCCAGTTACATTTCCCCAGTCAATACCAAATTTATCCTGAAAACTTAAAACATCTCTACCAAAATATCCTGAAAGAAATATTCTGTTGTTTTCATTTATTTTATAGTTAGATTTAAGATTCAGATCGTAGAAATAGAGTTTATTATTTTGAAATTTCTCATTTTGCGATAGTCCTAAAAATAAATCTGCATAAGTTCTTCTTCCCGAAATTAAAAACGAACCCTTATCAATGATAATTGGACCTTCAATATTGATTTTGGAAGAAATCAATCCAATACCACCACCCAAATGAAATTCTTGATTATTTCCTTCATTCATTTTAATATCCATTACCGATGAAATTCTACCTCCGTATTCAGCAGGGGCTGTACCTTTATAAAGAGTTAAATCTTTTATAGCATCGCTGTTAAATATTGAAAAAAAGCCCATTAAATGATTCGTATTATAAACAGTTGCTTCATCAAGTAATACTAAATTTTGGGAATTATTGCCTCCTCTAACGAACATTCCACCGCTGCCTTCTCCTGTCGTTTTTACTCCAGCTGTCAATGTTAAGGTCTTTATTACATCTTGTTCTCCAAACAATACCGGAATTTTTTTTATCTCTTTAATTACAATTTTTTCTATTCCAACATTTTCTGATATTATATTATCATTTCTTCTCTCTGCACTTATTATTACCTCTTCCAACGTTTCTGAATCCGTATTTAATTTAATATCTAACTTTTGATTAGATGATAATCCAATATCTTGATTTACTTTTTTGTATCCAGTGTAACTTATTTCAAGAGTATAATTCCCCTTTGGTAAAGTCAGAGAATAATAACCATAGGCATTGCAAATAGCACCAACTCCTTTAAGTTCTTTTACAATGATTGAAGCCCCTATCATAGTTTCACCTGTTTGTTCATCGGTTATGCTGCCGCTGATAGTATACTTTTCCTGGGCATGTGAGCCTTTACTAAAAAAGAAAAAAAAAGTAATTAATATAATTAAAACGTGTTTCATGCTATTTTGTTCTGATAAAAAATTTGAGTTTTACGAATAAAAAGCTTTGTAACTGTCAATTGAAATTTGTTTTCATTTATCAATTCAATTTCGCATTGAGCAGTATTTCCGGAAGTTGATTTCACCTTGCCTTCATATTTTCTTGTTGAGTTATTATAAACCAAACTGTTTAAAAGCAAGTGTCCGATTTTGTCGTTTGAATTTGCATCAGAAACATTGATTCTTTTTCCAAAGAACATATTATTTTGGCTGTATGTTTCTATAACATTTCCGTTTTCCTCACTTTTCCATTTTCCTTCAATTGCCGGTTGCGAAAAACTAAAGAGTGAGAGTAACAATAAGCTTATTAGAGATATGCTTTTAAGGATCATGGTTTCACTTTTTTAATAATACTTTAAACGAACTAATCAAGTTCTTACCCCTTTGAATTAAATCAAATGAATATTCAGCCATTTTCCATTGTTTTACCAACATTCTTACACTGCCATTAATCATTACAGAAACAGCTTCTGGGTTTATATCACTTCTTATTTCACCACTTTGCTGTCCCTTTTGTATTAGAGCCGACAAATCGGAAATACTTTTTTCAACCTTTAAACGGGTTTTCTCAACCAATGTGGGTTCATTCTGAAATAAATCTTCGGCAAATACAACAGAAACCAAGGCGGGTTTTTCGGTGAAAGCACTGAAATGATGTCCAAGCCTTTTTTCAAGTATTCCAAACACATTATCAGTTTCCTTAATTTCATTTGATTTTGATTGTTCACTGATAGAATCGAGTATTGCAATTAGAATTTGAGTTTTACTTTCATAGTGTCTGTAAATTGCAGATTCTACAAGTCCAATTTTCTTAGAAAGATTCTTGATTGTCAAACTTTGTATCCCGCTTTCTGCTATTATTTCAAGCGAAGCGTTTATTATTTCTTTCTGTCTTTCTGTGAATTCAGGATTCATATTAATAAGAGTGTGAATATTCGCTCACAAAGATAAGTCATTAAAATTGAATTTGTCAAGCATTTTGTCCAAAAAAAGTTTATCATTCAAAATATGTCTATTTTAATCAATTACCTTTTTTATTAACCAAAAAGATGTTGTTCTCTCTTCTATATAAGAAATAAACGCACCTTTAAATTTAGAATTTATTTATGCAATATATCTCATAATCTGACCAATCAACCTTTGCTACAACAGTTACATTAAACAATGGTGTACCTTTAGAAAGTGTATCAAAAATGCATTTCCATTCTTCAATTAATATGACTAAAATTTATGCCAGATTACTAGATAAAAAAGTAGGGAGAGATATGGAGCATTTACGCGATAATTTAATATCTAGCTAACGTCCACAGCTATAGCCCCGTTAGCTTCTCACGGTTTTCAAACTAAGGATTAACAAAAGTAATTTAAGAAAATTAATAAAGATATATACATAAATTACAACCATTTAATATATTTGTTAAAAAATATTTTAACAAACATAAAGACAAGGATATGAAACATCATTTGAAAAATAATTGTAAAAAAACAGTAGAATAATTTGGAAGTTAGTAAATACTAACTAACTTTGTATTGTATTTAATTATAATTAATCAAATACTGTAATATTTTAAAAGATGCAAACAGATAGACAAAAAGAAATAGTAGAAGTAGCTTTAGACTTAATAGCCAAAAAAGGAATACAGGGTTTAACAATCAAAAATATATCAAAAGAAATTGGGATTTCTGAACCTGCTCTTTATCGTCATTTTGAAAGTAAAACAGCTATTTTATTAGCCATTTTAAACAACTTTAAAGAAATGGGTGCAATGCTTTCTGAAATGATGGAAACTTATGATGATACTGCTTTTGAGAAAATTAAATTTATGTTCTCAAAAATGATGGAAATGTTTACTGCTCAACCATCAATAATTTCTGTAATATTTTCTGAAGAAATCTTTAAAAATGAAGAGCTTTTAAAAGATAAGATTAGAGAAATATTAAATTTAAATCAAAAAACAATTGAAGGAATAATTGAAAAAGGTCAGGAAGAAAATAATGTAAGAGTAGATATTGATAAACAAAACCTAGCTTTAATTATGATGGGTTCTCTCAGGCTCCTCGTCAAAAGATGGGATTTGAATAATTATAATTTTAACTTAAATGAAGAAGGTAAAAAATTAATTAATTCATTAAAACTAATAATTAGCTTTTAATTTAAGCTAATATTTTTTTTGTGAAAAAAGTTAGTTAGTATTAACTATGTAAAATAAATTAAATGGAAAAGCTATTAAAAAAACTATTGAAATTACCTTGGGTATCACTTTTAATTATAATTATAATAAGTGCAGGTTTCTTTTATATAATGAAACAAAATTCAAGAATGGAAACAGATCTTGATAAATACATGCCACAAGATCATCCTGCATTTGTTTATAGTGATCAAGCTGAAGAATGGTTTGGTATAAATGATGGAATTATAGTTGCCTTAGAAAATAAAAAAGGAATTTATAATTCTGAGACACTAGATACTCTTAAGCAATTTACAAAGACTTTACAGAGATTAGATGAAATTGAAAAAGCAGATGTAACATCTTTATATACTGCCGATAATATTATTGGTAATGATGAAGGTATGGATGTAAAACACTTTTTTAAACGTGTTCCAAATTCAAAAGACAAGTTGAAAGAGCTACAACAAAATGTGAAAAATAATGAAATGGTTTATGGGAGACTGGTTTCAACTGATGAAACAGTTACTGTAATAATCGCAGAAATACAAGATGATGTTTTCTCTCAGGAATTTTATAATGAAATACTTGAATTAGCAGCTTCTTTTGAAACAGATGATATAAAAGTTCATGTTGCTGGTCGTCCAATTGTAGAGGGTACAATGGCATTGCTGGGTCCTGCGGATATGATGCGAATGGTTCCTATTGTTTTGTTGGTAATCACTTTAGTTCTATTTCTAATGCTTCGTAGTATAAAAAGCACACTTCTAACAATGGGGGTTGTGTTCTTTAGTACATTATGGGCTTTTGGTGCAATGGCATTATTTAATATACCAATTTATGCTGTTTCAACTATGATTCCAGTAATGCTTATTGCAATAGGGGTTGCCGATGGAATTCATCTTTATAGTCATTTGCAATTATTCTTGCGGAAAAATCCAAATGCTACTAAAAAGGAGGCATCTATTGATATGATAAAAAATATGTGGAAACCTGTAGTAATGACTTCTATAACAACTGCTGTTGGTTTTGTTTCCTTGCTTACTTCACAGGTTTATCCTATTAAATATTTTGGAATTTTCACAGCTTTTGGAGTGCTTATGGCAATGATATTTTCTTTAGTATTGATTCCTGGAGGAATAATGTTGTTTGGTTTGCCAAAAGTAAAAAAGCTTAAAACTAAAACATCAGAAAATGGGGGATTTGCTTTTCGCTTTGCTACAGCTTTAATTAAACGCAAAAGTATTTCTATTGTTGTTACAGCATTAATAATAATAGGCTCAATAATAGGATTGCAAAAAGTGTGGATCAATTCTAGTTTCCTTGATAAATTCGAAGATGACAGCGAAATAGTATTGACAGATGAGTTTATAAATGAGCATTTTGGAGGCACAACAACATTGAGCTTAATTCTCGATGCTGGTGATAAAGAAGGTGCATTTAAAGATCCTGAAGTTCTAAAGCTTGTCGATAAAATGCAAAGCAAAGTCGAGAATGAGGTGAAAAATTCAGAAGGGAAGATAATCGTAGGTAATTCTTTTTCACTTACTGATTATGTAAAACGAATGAACAAAGTAATGAATGCCGATAAAGAGGAATTTAATGTAATTCCAGAAAGTACAGAAATGGTTGCTCAATATTTATTGCTTTATGAAATGTCAGGTGATCCCGAAAACCTTAACAAAGTAGTTGATTATGATTATGAAAAGTTAAATGTAACATTTCAGCTAAAAAGCGATAATTCAAAAGCAATAAATTCGACAATTGTAGTTATTGAAACTTTTAAAGATGATTTCAGAAAGTATGGTATTTCACTAAAATATGCGGGTAGCGGCTATAAAGGACTTGTTTTTACAGATCTTATCCTTGAAGGACAAATAATGAGCTTAATTCTATCTCTTATTATAATAGTGATTTTATTGTCTTTAATGTTTAAGAATATAAAAATAGGATTAATAGGTGCTGTACCAATAATTATTACAGCATTAATCAGCTTTGGAATAATGGGATTTTTAAATATTCCACTAAGCACAACAACAGCTTTATTGTCTAGCATTGCCATTGGTATAGGTATTGATTATGCAGTACACTTTTTGGAACAGTATCGCACCAATGCCAAAAAAACTGGCGATAAATTACTTACAGCACAAAAAACAATGGCTCATTCTGGTAGAGCGATATTATTTAATGCCATTGTTGTAATTGCAGGTTTTATGGTATTACTGTTTTCTGTATTTCCACCAAATAGAGATTTGGGAGCATTAGTATCACTCAATATGTTTACAAGCTTTGTTGGTACACTTACTATTATGTTGATAATCTTATTTGTTGGCAATATCTATTTCAAAAAAAAAGAAAGTAATTAAATAATCATTAAAAAATTGAAATCATGAGAAATTTAAAATTAACAACAATCGTAATTGCAATATTAATTGCAGTAAGTTTTAGTGCTGAGGCACAATTGACAGGTACACAAATAATAGAGAAAACTTATAATCGTGCAACTGGCGATGACCAAACGTCTATGCTTACAATGACACTTACAAACAAACAGGGTAAGCAAAGGATTAGAAAAATTAAACAATTCACAAAAGATTTTGGTGATGTTGAAAAAAGCATAATGTTTTTTCAATCACCTGCTGACGTTAAAAATACATCTTTTATGAGTTGGAGTTATGATGCTGATAAGTCTGATGACCAATGGATTTATTTGCCAGCACTTAAAAAGACTAAACGTATTTCAAGTGATAGCAAAAGCGATTATTTTATGGGGTCAGATTTTACATATGACGATCTTGGTGACCGTAAATTAGAGGCAGATAAACACAAACTTTTAAAAACCGAAACTGTAAATGGCAAAGAATGTTATGTGGTTGAAAGTAGGTCTAAAGACGAAGATTATATGTATTCAAAGACAATTGCATGGATTAACAAAGCAAATTTTATTGGAGTTAAAAAGGAGTTTTACGATGAAGATGGTGAACTCTTAAAAGTATTAAGCATAAAAAAGTATGAGAAGATTTCAGGATTTTGGATTATAACTAATTCAGAAATGAAAAACGTTCAGAAAAATCACAAAACAAGTATGATATTAAGTAATGTTAATATTAATACTTCTGTTCCTGCTACAAAGTTCACCGAAAGAATGATGATGAGAGGATTGTAATTAATTATGAATTCAGAATTAACAATTTCTGAAACCATTAAACGATTGGATAAATGAAAATGATAAATAAACTTAAAATATTATTGCTGATTAGCACCTTTTTCTTTCTTTCATGTGAAGACATGTTCGACTACTCGTCTTATGTTGTAGATTTTGAGGGAGAAGATAAAGATGTTAATCAGACTAATATTAAAAGTTTATTGCAAAAAGATGCAGGCTCTACTATCAGAATAGCTTTTACTGGCGATACACATCGTGAATTTGATGAGTTTGACAGTTTTGTTAACGAGGTAAATTCTTTAAATAATACTACTCCCATTGATTTTGTAATACATGTTGGTGATATTGCTGATTTTGGATTACCACAACAATACCTATGGGGAAATTCATTTCTTTTAAATTTGAATTGTCCCTATTTTGTTGTTTTAGGAAATCATGATTTGGTAGGAAATGGTAGTCTAGCATATAGTGAGATGTTTGGTGAATATGATTTTAGCTTTATTTATGGCAATATAAAATTTGTATTTATTAATACTAATAGTCGTGAATTCAGTTTTAATGGAGAGGTTCCGAATGTAAATTGGTTAGATGCACAATTAAAACCCTCTAGCAATTTTACAAATGCTGTGGTAATATTTCATATACCACCTATGGATACAGATTTTGACTCAACATTAGAAGCAGATTTTCATTCAAGCATTGCTAAATATAATAATGTTCTGTTTACTGTTCACGGGCATTTACATCATCATGTTGTTTATACTCCGTATCCAGACAGTATAAAATATGTTAATGTATATAGTGTTTCTAATGAGAAATTTAATCTTATAAGTATTACTGATGGAAAGTTTGAACTTGAAACATACGAATTTTAAAGTATTTCTGATTTTAGTTTTTATCCTGCTAATTAGTGTGGAGTCGTGTTATAGTCAAGATACCTCTAAAGTTGATTCTGCTGCTTATAAAAAATTCTTGCCCGATTATGTGAAATTGCAATTTGCAGGTGGTATAGGATTTTTGTCTTCAGGGCTTGGTTATACTTTTTTTGATCACAAATTAGACGTTTCTTTTTTTTATGGGTATGTTCCAAAGTCATATACAGTAGATGATCTACATAGTGTGAGTTTGCAATTAACAGCTAAACTATTTAGTATTAAAAAATATAAAAATATTGAAATATTGCCATTAAATATTGGATGGTTTGTACATCATACTTTTGGAAATGAATATTGGGTAAGTTTACCAGATAATTATCCCGAAGATTATTATTGGTGGTCGCCAGGAAGAAATGCAGGAATATTTTTAGGTGGAGAAATAAAAACGAAATTATTTGCAAATAAAACACCTGCATCAGGAATAGCATTTTATGCCAGAATTGGAACACGAGGTTTATATTTATCAAGCAAATTCGGGAATTCAACTATTCCAATAAAAGATATAATTGAACTTGGCTTTGGAGTAGCTATTTATCGTTAAAGTAAATATTATTCATTTTAGAATAATAGATAGAAGAGTTAATTATTAATTAAATAATAAAAAGATGAAAACAAAAGGACTAATATTGATATTGCTTTTAGTAGCAAGTCAACTTGCAATGGCACAAGAAACTGAAATCTCAGGATTTGTTAGAAATTATACGGGTGTTTTATACGAAGATGGTGATTTTGCAATTTTGCAGAATACTCTAAATCTGAATATAGATAAGTCTGGCGACAAAGTAGCTTTCAAAGCAAATCCAATGTTGTATAGTTACAACACCGATAGTTTAAACTTGAGATTAAGAGAGCTCTATATGGATTTGTATTTCAAAAAAATTGATTTGCGTATAGGTAAGCAGCAAGTGGTTTGGGGTAAAGCAGATGGTGTTTTTATTACAGATATTGTATCTCCATTAAATTTAACTGAGTTTCTTTTACAGGATTTTGATGAAATAAGAACAGGTGTAAATGCTGTAAAATTCGATTATTATATTGGCAATAGTACTTTTGAAGTAATATGGTTAACAAATTTTACTCCAACCAAACTACCTTCTACAAATTCCATTTGGTATGTTCAGCCAGACTTTCCAATAAACCCAAGTTTCAATTGGTCTTTATCAGAAGTTAAGCCCAGTCTTGAAAATAGCGAAGTATTTGCAAAATACTCTGCCCTTACTTCAAAAATAGATTTTGAATTTATGGGTGGATATACTTGGGATGATAATCCAACAATGCACGTTCAAAAAGAATTTGGTATGGATACAACAACAATGCCTCCATCACCAATATTAACGAGTTTAAATATAACACCTGAACACCATCGCTTATATATTGGAGGTGGTTCATTTAGTACAGAAATTAAAGGAATAATTCTACGTGGTGAGGGTGCATATTATAATGGAAAGTATTTTCAAACAGAAGATCCACTTGCTATTGATGCTCTATTGCAAAAAGACTATTTACATTATCTTATAGGAGTTGATTTTAATATTAAAGATGTAAAATTCAGTACACAATTTATTCAAGAAGTAATATTAGATTATAATGAAAATATGCTTAATGAAGAAATGCAAAATACTGTCACATTATTAGCACGTTATGATATGCTTCGTGAAACATTACACATTGAACTATTTTCATACATTGGATTAACAAATGAAGATGCCCTAATAAGACCAAAAATCACTTATGATTTTGACGATAGTTTCTCAATATTATTTGGTGCAAATATCTTTGTTGGTGAAGATGAAGGTCGATTTGGTCAATATAAAGATAACTCTATGGGTTATGTAAAATTAAAGTATAGTTTTTAAAAAAATACATATATGATGCTGAAAGTAAAATTGACAATATATTTATTCTTGTTTATAGTATTTGCCTCATTTGCACAACAGGCTGATGATATAATTGGTAAATATAGTTTGCCAAATAAATTAGATGTAAAGATATTTAAGGTAAATGATAAATATTATGGAGAAATAATTGCTCTAAATGGATATGAAAATGGACAAACTAAAGATTTTAAGAATCCTGACAAATCAAAGCATAGTGATCTCTTATTAGGAAAATTGATTATACAAGGTCTTGAATTTGATAAGAATGATAAAGAATGGATAAATGGGAATATGTATGGTGCAGAGAAAGGAATGGTATTTAATTTGAGAATTACTGACGTAAAAGAAAAATATATAGAGGTTGTTGGTTCAAAATATTTATTCTGGAAAACTCTTATTTGGGAAAAAATATAATACCTAAGAATCTAGTGTTTTAATTAAAAAAAATGAAAACTATATTAAAATATGTAAGGCCTTTAAGTATACTTGTTTTGATTATCTTTAACACTAATCTTATAAATGCACAGGTAGAAGAGGTTTATCGTATTCTAATTACGGGGAATACTTCAAAAGGGAATTACGATTTTAGTTTAATTAAAAAATGGGAGAAAGTATCTCAGAACTCTAATAACTCAGCATTCTTGATGCTTGGAAATATTTATAATTCTGAAAAAAATATCTTAAAAGAAGAAATTTTTCAAGGCGATAAATATCCATTACTTCTTGCACCAGGAGAAAAAGAGTGGGCAAATGGCAGGTTCTCTGGAAAGAAGATTATAAAAGACATTGAGAAGAAGTTGCAAAAACAGTATGATGGTGATACTTATATGCCATTTGCTGCCTGCCCTGGACCTAAAGAAGTAGTATTAAATGACAATTTAGTAGTAATCTTATTAGATACATACTGGTGGGTACATATACATGACAGACGTTTTAATAAATGTGGAATTGAAACAAATTCAGATGTTTTAGTTCAGATTGAAGATTTGATTAGAAAGCACTATTCATCTAAACATATAGTGATTGCAGGACACCAGACACTTAAAAGTTATGGAAATAGTGATGGATATTTCTCATTTAAACAACAAGTTTCTCAAGTCCCTTATGTTATGGCCAGAAAAATAATTGGGACAAAGAAAGACAATCACCACCCAGATTTCAAAGAATTTCGAAATGCAATGCTTATTTTGTTGGAAAAATATCCTGATATCATATATACTTCCGCTGGTGATGCAAATTTACAGTATTTTTCACTAAATCATGTTCATCATATAGTTTCTGGTTCTTTTGAAAAAACAAGGTTTGTTAAATCTTCACTACCAGAATTTAGTAAATCAGAAAAAGGTTTTGCTTATATGAACTTTTCAAATAAAGGTAGTTGTGAGTTGGTTTTTACAGGATCCCATGATGAATTATTTCGTAAAACAATTTACAAAAAGATATTTATAAGTAAGGACAAACAAAACAATAATATTACGCAATTTCCAGATAGTATCTCATCTAAAATTACTGACAGATACAATAGAGCTAGTTCGAATTATTTTTGGATGGGTGAAAATTACCGTGATATTTGGAATACACCTATAAGAGTATCTGTTTTTAATATAAAAACAAAAATGGGGGGATTACATATTGTTAAACGTGGAGGTAGCCAACAAACACTGTCGCTCAGACTCGAAGATAAAGATGGGAAACAGTATGTATTGAGATCTATTGAAAAAAATGTCGAAGGTGCATTACCAAATGAATTGAATAATACATTTGCAGTAAATATGGTGCAAGATCAAATTTCAGCTGCAAACCCTTATGCAGCATTGGTTGTTGCAGAATTATCAGAAGCAGCAGGAATTTTTCATACAAATCCAGAAATTGTTTTTGTTCCTGATGATTATAATCTAGGAATATACAGACAAGATGTTGCTGGAAGACTTTATCTTTTTGAAGAACATCCTAATAAAAACAGGAGTAATGTGGCAAGTTTCGGGAATTCTGAAAAAATAATTTCTACAAAAAAGATAATTAAAGAAATATCCAACAATAAAGATTGTTCTTTTGACAAAGAAGCTGTTCTCAGAGCCAGATTATTTGATATTATTATTAATGATTGGGACAGACATGAAGATCAATGGAAATGGGCTAGTTTTAAAAATAAAGAAAACACTATTTATAAGCCTATTCCAAGAGACCGTGATCAAGCATTTTTCGTAAATCAAGGTCTTATTCCTTGGATTGCAAAACAAAAAATCCTTTTTCCTAAAATCCAAGGATTTGATGAATATACAGAAAATATTAAGGGACATGCTTTTAATGCCCGATTTTTTGACAGAACATTTTTAATCCAATCAAATTGGAAAGATTGGCAACAACAGATAGATTCTCTTAAAACATTACTAACATCTTCAAAAATTGATAAAGCGGTATTGTGTTTCCCAAAAGAAATTCAGCCATTATGTGCGACTCAAACAGCAGAAATTTTAAAAAAAAGACTGGATAATTTAGAAGTAATGGCTCAAAGATTATATCTATTCCTTGCTAAAGATGTGGATATTACTGGGACTAATGAAAAAGATATGTTCATAATTAATGTGCCCAATGATACAACAATACAAATATCAATATATCACCTAAAAAAGAAAAATAAAAAAGGAGATAAAATATTTAATCGGATTTTTTATGCTTCAGAAACAAAAAAAATTAGGATTTATGGATTAGATGATAACGATATTTTTCTCATAGAAGGAAGTTTAAAAAACAAAATTGACTTATCAATTATTGGTGGAGATAATCATGATGAAATAAGTTATAATGGCAAAAAAACGCCGCATTTTATTACTATATACGATGAGAAGAGTACAAGTATTTCTAACAATTTAAAAAGACACCATACCTTTATTTATGATAATTATAAACTGAAATATGATAGAGAATCATATGAATATGATATTGTTTATCCCCGTTTGTTTGTGGGTTATAATCAGGATGATGGTATTTTTCTAGGAGGAGGGCCTATATTCAACAAATTTTCACGTTATAAACGTCAGAAAGTAGAGATGCGTGCCAATTATGCCCACTTAACAAAAGCATTTAATTTCTTTTTTGCAGAAAAGACTATTTATCCTTTAAAGCATTTTGAATTAGGCTTAGTTGTAAATATAAAATCTCCCAATTATGTAAATAATTATTTTGGAATGGGAAATGAAACTGTTTGGCTAGTTAAAAAATCAGAAAAAGAGTATTATCAAACAAGAATGAAAGAATATTATATAAAAACAGATTTTATAAAGTATTTGAATAAAGATGAGAAACATAAAGTGGGACTTAGTTTCTTTTATAAAAGTATTGATGTGGAAATTAATAATGACCGTTTTATTTCTGATTTTTCACTAAACAATCTTAATATTAATGATTTGAAACCGCATTCTTTCGCTGGAGTTTCAATGAACTATAAATTAAATACTATATCAAAACACGAGAAAAAAAAGGAAGAAGAATTTGGAGGAAGTAATATTTTTCAAACTAAAGGAATGCAAGTTGAAATTGAAGCATCAAGATTTACAAGATTAAATAATGTATCTAAAAGTTTTACAAAAATAACAGGACTTTGGAAATATTATTTGAGCTTTTCTCAACGCCCTAGAGTTGTTTATGCACTGAAAGTTGGTGGAGAGAAACTTTTTGGAGATTATGTATATAATGAAGCTTCAAAACTGGGACAAAAGGAAAATTTAAGAGGTTTTCGTAATACAAGATTTTATGGAGATGCTTCGTTTTACGTAAATACTGAAATACGTATTAGAGTAAAACAATTTAGAACATATGTCTTAAATGGTACTGCTGGATTGTTATTATTTAATGATGTAGGGCGTGTTTGGTTTGATGATCAAAAGTCAAGCACTTGGCACGATGGTTATGGCTTGGGATTATGGTGGTCTCCTTTTGATATGGCTCTTTTAAGTCTTACTTACGCAAAAAGTATAGAAGATAATCTTATTAATTTTAAAATAAAATATCAATTATAAAACTATGTATAGACTTATTATATTTATCATTCTGATAATTATATCATTAGATGTTTTGGCAATTTCGAAGATTTATTTGATTAGACATGCAGAAGTTCAAATTGAAAATCCTGGCTGGTGTAGATCTGAGACTGCTATAGAATATAAAAAACAATATAATAAAAATCATATTCAAGAATTTAAAAAAGATATTGTATTAGAAAAGATTGATTCTTATAGGTCAATTGATACTGTTTTTTGCAGTCCACAAAAACGAGCCATTGAAACCGCAAATGCTATATTTAATAAGAGTGTAATACTAAATATTAATGATAATTTGATGGAACTCGATTATCCTGTTATAAACATGGATTTAATAAAGCTTCCCTTAAAAGTATGGTTAACAATTTCTTTTATTAAGTGGATTGCTGGTAATAATGTTGAAGGTCACTTATCTTATAAAGAAAAAAAACATAAGCTTGAATCTTATTCAGATGAATTAATAGCATATGCTGAAACAAATAAAATATGTGTAGTAATAGCTCATGGTATGCTAAACAGAGAACTTATTAAAATACTCAAAAATAAAGGATGGAGACTTGAATATAATGAAGGCCTTAGAAATTTATCTGTTAATTGTTTAATAAAATAGAAAATGACAAACAAAATATCAACTGAAGAAAAAATATTTAATTCTGCACGTAAAGTATTTATCCATTACGGTTTTCATGGAACTACAATTAATAAGATTGCAGTTGATGCAAGAGTAAATAAAGCAACTATTCATTATTATTTTAGATCAAAAGAAAAGTTATATGCACAAGTAGTTAAATATGAATTAAATTATATGTTGAGTTCAAGAGATAATTTTATTTCAGAGCAAATATGGTTTTTCAATACAGAGCAATACAATAATAAAAAATTATTTGATAAAACTTTAAAGGAAATATATATCAATGATTGGAATGAAATATTAAATACTTTAAATAGGATACTTGAGAATAGATAAAAGAATTGGTGATACTTTACATATATGATATCTAAATAGCTTGTCTATTTTCGAATCTATTATCTTCTTACTAACTAACGAACAATATATATAATTAAAGTATCATGATTGATAAAAGAAAAATACGAAAAGAAATACAAGCAACCAGAGATAATCTTTCTCAAATAAAGAAGTCTTCTTTTGATAAAAAACTTTGTGATAAGCTTATTAAAATAATTTCTGAAAGAAATGCTAAAATTGTTCATACATACATCTCTATCAAAAGTGAAGTTAATATCTTCCCTGTAATTGATTATATGCTGTCCAATGGTATAACAGTTGTTGCGCCTAAAGCTCTCTCCAGTTTAAAAATGTCAGACTTGATCCTTTCTTCCATAGATTGTCTTGAAAGTGGAGTTTTTGGAACTAAACACCCTGCGGGAAATAATGAGTATAAAGGAACATATGATCTTATAATTGTTCCTGGTCTGGCATTTGATAAATATAATAATAGAATCGGTTATGGCGCAGGATATTACGACTATTTTCTAAAATCAAATATTTCTTCTTATAAGGTTGCTATTGCTTATCCTTTTCAGATTATTGATAAAATTCCTTTTGAACCTCACGATGTTAAACTTGATAAGATTATTTTCTAATTATTTGTTTTAAGAATATAACTTGGTAAATAACCAGAGAATACACCAATAATTTCAGGAATAATGCAGTTTCATATTCAAGCTCTGCAATTTCAATTATATATCCTGTCTGCTACCCACACACAAACAAAAACCCATACAAATAGCTAAAACACTCATAAAACAAGTAAGGTGGGATATGCAATGAGTTGTAATTATTGTTAATGAACATTGACATATTTTCTTTATTTCATATTCAAATCTATAAGGTCTATTTATTTTTACTACAAAAACCATGCATAAAACACTGCAAAAGCCTTGATATTAGTATGAATTTTCGTTATTATAGCTTCATGCAAACTTAACTCTAAGCTACCTTAATCTTAACTGAATTTGAAACTCTAAGCCAATTTAAAACCACCTGATGTCTACCTTAAATTCAGCTTTAAGCTTGCTTTGATTTTTATTTTTTCAAATCCAGAAGAAATTAAGAGCAATTAGAGGAAGTTAAGAGCATTTAGTGCCATTTAAGGGAAAGTGATTTATATTATTAAAATATCTTGCAGATATTTTAAATTTAAATCTATGTAATAATGGTGAGAACTATCACTAAAAAGAGTATGTATGAGGATAATACAATTGCAGCAAAACATATTAACGATAAGCGAGAATATCCTTCTTGTGGTGGTGTGGCTGGTGTACAGGATTATGCAACTAAGAATATTGAAAGGATAAAGTATCTAAAGATTTGCTGGAACTGTGGACAAGCATATGAAAGTTACAAGCATAATTCGTTTGCATGTAGACCTAAATGTCGATATAATCTAATATATAAGTTGAAAAGAGGGATAAATCCACCTGTCAGGATGAAGCTTCATCTGAAGGCTAAAAATATTATTCAATTAAAAGAAAGGTTTGATTATCTATAATAACTTATTGTTTTGGATGTATTTTTTGCAAAATTAGAGGTGTACCTATATAATCTTTAGAATACTGTGTAAATCTTACAATGAAATGTTGTTTTGTTTTATTATACATGATTGTTGGATAATTCTTCTCTCCATTTCCAACAAAAATTATTAGATCATCGGGGTAATCTATATTGGCATGTTGTTCAATAAAATTAGAGAATTTCTCAAATTCCTTACAATTACCAGATATAAACTCTTTAATTGGATTTCGTACAGGTCTGATACTCCATAAATCGAAAATTGGAAAAACATCTGTTCTTGCAAATTCTATAAAGTTATCATCATAATGCCTGGGATAAATATTATTTTTCATGCTGTAAAGATACTATATATGAAGCCTTTGTGTGCTATGCAAAGGAGAGCAAAGGGAGGCATAAAAATCAGTAGTATAAGTAATTTCTATCTGTGTTCGGAAGGGTTATGATTTTTCTACAATTTTAATCTCCTCCTCACTCAACCCATAAAGCTCATATACCATTTTATCTATTGCCTTATCGGTTTTGTCTATTTCGGCTTTTAGCTCTTGGGCTTTTTGTTTTTGCTCGCCGAAGTATTGCATCCATTCAGCTTCTTCGCCTATGCTTAGTTGTACTTTGGCTTTTTTTAGTTCTTTTAAAAATTCACCAAACTCTAATTCGTACCAGTTTTGGAGTTTTGCGCTCAACTTTTTAATCGTATATTTACTATTTAGTAAATTGCTAAAGTTCTTTACAGTGAGCTGTATTTCTTGATTCATTCTAATTAAATCATCAACTAATTCAGAAATTTTTCTTTGGCTAAATTCATCAGCTTTAAAAACTGGAATTTTAGCCAACGGCTCATTAAAATACTCTCTAGAATTACCTTTGGGTTTACCAATAAATCCAAAGTACCAATCTATTAATCTAGAATTCAATACACCCAGAACGTATTTAACTAGATATTCACGATTTGTAATAACAATTGCTCTTATATCGCCACCATCATTAAATCTTTGCTCATTATCATAAGCAAACCTATTTTCAGTTGCTCGATAAGGTACAATCAGTTTTTCCTTAGCATCAAATATTTCTATTCTTCTTGGTCTTTCCAAACGCCACCATTCATAACCTCCTTTCTTTACTTCATTTCTTTTTGCTAACACTTCTTGATGCTCTTTGAGATAGTTAAGAATATTTGGATATTTTTCAATTTCAGTGTTCTTATCAGTATAAATCAAATATGTTTCTCTATCATATATTCCATACTTTGTTATATCACCATTCTTTACATTTTTTCTTAATTGTTCACTTTCTAAACCATACTTTTTTACTGTTTCTTTAGAAATTGTAAAAACATCATTTTTCCCAGAAGTAGACCCTTTCTCAATTTCTGATATTTTGCCAAGTAATTTACCTCTTGAATATATCTTTTCTATTATCTTGTTTTTATCATTTGAGGCAAAAACCCAATATTCTTTTAATGCATTCCTGTCTTTTTTTATTGTATCAAACCTAATGGGATTAATACTTAATATACTTTCTTTTGCATCTATCAATACATTGTACTTTATTGTTTTACATTTTTGCTTTTTTTCTGCAAAAATGATAGCTGTGTGAACATTTGCATCTTCAAATATCAGATAATCACTAAAATTCAGAATCTCTGAAATGTGATTAGATAAAAAATTTCTTAAGGATTTTGCGTACTCATTACCAATAAAATAATTGGAAGTAATCATTCCAAATGTTCCTTGTTCATTCAAAATACCTATCCCTTTATATAAGAAGTAATACATAAGGTCGTTGTAACCAGTATGTATTTTACCGTAATCCTTCTTAAAATAATGATGAACGAATTTGGGTAAAGTACTTATACTTACATACGGTGGATTCCCAATAACAACATCAAAGCCACCTTTTACAAAAACACTTGGAAATTCCTTTTGCCAATTAAAGGCTTTTTCTCCTGCTATCTCGGGGTCGTCAATCAAAGAGTTTCCACATTTTAGATTACTGCTTAGAGTAGATAGTCTTCTGCCTTTTTGCGCTGTGCGTAACCATAATGATAGTTTTGCAATATCAACGCTTTCTTCATTTATATCAACACCATAAATATTATTTTCTAAGATATGATTGTTAACATCTTGAAAAATAATACTTGCACCAAAGAGTTGTGCTTGTAATTCATCAATATATGCGTGTTCGTTAATTAAAAATTCAAGTGCCTGATTTAAAAAAGCTCCGCTACCACAAGCAGGATCACAAATAGTAATATTTAATAGCCAATCACGGTAAGTTTTTAAATTATTGTCTAATTTCTTTACTATTTCTTTTTTTCGGTTTTTTCTGCCTTTTGCATATTCTTCGTCAATAATACCAATTTCGGTTTTCTTTTCTTCGCATAATTTGCCAACCGTATTGTCAACTATATATTTGGTAATGTATTTAGGGGTGTAAAAAATTCCGTCTTTTTTTCTTTTTGTTTTACTCTTGTCAATTTCTTCGCCCCTAATTTCTGCTTGCACATTTTCTATTTCTGACAATGAGTGTTCAAAAATATGTCCCAAAATATTTACATCAACTACCTTTTCGCTTTCTTTCTTGGCTGTACTTTCGGGATTAAAATTATATCCGCTTAATTTTAATGTATGTTTCTTTAAAATATCATCATCAATAACTAAGTTGTCCAGAATTTCATCTTTAGCAAATAAGCCTCCATTATAGGCAAATATTTCATGTTTTTTTCCTTTCCAACCTGTATTTAATAAATCAAAGTACTTTTTATATCTATCGTATAGTTTAATATCATCGCCCCAGTCAGACTGGCTTTCCCATTGGTCTATTATTTCGCTAATTGAGTTTGGAGGCAGTAATAATCTGTCTTCTGCAAAAAATATAAATAGAAATCTATCAAGCAATTTCTGAACTTTTTTGAACAGTAATAGTTTATCTTTTTTAGGATTGTTTTTTAATATGTTCTCAAACAAATCTTTACGGAATACAGAGTAATCGGCATATAATTCTTTTGTTACATCTTTTTCTTTTAATACAGAAGCTTCTTTAATACTGCTTGGCAGATTGCTTAGAACATTATCTTTCGACAAACAAAGCCACATTAATGAGAATCTTTCTATGCTCATATTAAACAAGTCAAATTCTTCTTTATCTAAAGCATTATGAATATAAAACCTTAGTTTCTCAAAATTTGATGTTATAATATACTTACATTTAGGGTGATGGTTTTTATAGCCGAATGCTTGAGTTTCTACAGAATCAAGATCTCTTGTATCAGTAGATTTTAATTCTATAACTACTATTACTTCTTCTTGGCTTAATATTGCACCATCGGCTTTTTTACTATCGTCAACATTCTTCTTTTCAAGAACAATATTAAATCCGGGATTTGGCTTAAGAGTGTAGTCAAGAATATTTACAAAAAGTTCTCTAATAAATTCAGATTGGAATTCTTCTTCTTTCGAATTGCGTATATTTTCTTGTATCTCAGAATTTCCAAAATAATTCAGGAACTTTTGATACTTTTCATCAATCAAGTCCTGATTAAGCTCGTTTAAGTATTTTTTCTCTACTGATTTCTGAAAAAGTGCCATATTATCTGTATTTGTCAATAATCTTCCAGTATCCTCCTTTATCCGCACCAATGCGTTCTATTATTCCTTCTTTTTTTAGTTTGGCTAAATTATACTTAATTCCATCTTCTGTAATATCATCAATACTATTTGCTAAATCTTTTCTGCTAATTTTCGGATTATTTTTAATCAATTCAATTATTTTCTGGGTAGTTTTCTGGGTAGTTTTCTGGGTAGTTTTCTCCGAACTTTTCTCCACAGTTCCTTTTAAAAATATTACTTTAAAACTTAATCCAGGATATTGCCATTTAAGAGATATTTCAGGATATTTAGAAAGTTCATCAGCAATTAGTTTTAAACCGCTTCCCCATTGTTCAATTATTCCCATTCTTTTAAAAACAGGGGCAAGGACTTTATTTCTAATATCAGATTGACCGGATTTCATATCATCGTAGTTTATTGTTGGTGGTAATAGTCCCGGACTTGATATTTCAATCCTATCATCAAATACTGCTACTTTGATATCTTTACCTGTCAATGAATAATCTCTATGAATAACTGCATTACGAATAACTTCTCTAACAGCAATAACTGGATATTCCCATCTGTCTTTTCTATAAACACCATCATATCCTTCTGTGCCCTCAGAAATATGTCGTCTTACAAATTGCATTGCCAAATCAGCTTGTTCAGCTATCCCTCCATCAAAAGTTTTTTGATCGATAAAATTACCTACTCCAATTCCTTTAAATCTGGCACACTCAATTTTTGCATATGGAAACTTAGATCTACGTATCTTATCATCAGAAAGTAAAATAAGTGCATTTACAGGAAATTTTGCTCCCTGTTCTGCTTTTATCAACTCTAGTTTATCCAATACATTAGCAGTCAAAGTTTCTTTGGCTTTTTCTTTGTATAAGTCTTTAAAAGAACTAATATCTAATGAGTCAACAGATTTATGTAAGCTTATTTCTGAGTCATATGAAATATTACCTGCTTTTCTTTCAAGCTCATCAATAATTTCTTTTGATGCAATTCTATTTGAAGATCCAACCCTTATATAAGTACCCTCATATTTACCCTTTGACTTTAAATAATATGGTGATTTACCACCTATATGAATCATTACTTTTAATAAGCTTTTTTTGTCATAATTAACAATTGAAATATCAGGTAATATAGCTGGAACACAATTGTCATGAATTATGCTGCTGATTTTTTCTTCAAGTTTTATAATCTCTATTTCATCCAATCCAATTACTTCTCTTGGTTCATCTTTAACACCAATGTATATAACTCCTCCAGCATCATTGGCAAATGCAATAGCTGTTTTACACAAATCAGATTTAGTTGGAAATTTCTCTTTAAACTCCAACTTTCTACCTTCTGGATTTTTTATAATTTCTTGAATATTCATTTAAAATATTATAATTCTTCCCTTTTAATTTAGTACATTTTAGCTTATATGTTTCATTTAATATCAAAGTGTTAAAATTAATATTATTCCTCAAATTTACAAGTGATAATGTTATGATTTTGAGCATCTAAATATAATTGTTTGGAATAGATATAAATATGCTCAATATATGGTGATATGCAAAAATGTAATTTCTTTAAACAAATACTTCTGTTTAGGGTAAGCCTAAAAATTCTATTATCCTCTTTGCTTGTTTTGGCAGTAAGATTCTTAATCTTTTTTGATCCTTTCTCATCTCAAGTAATTCTTTTCGAATTGGCTTAAGCCAGTTGTTTATTGTTCTTGAACTGACGTTATACATTTCTGCCAGTTCGCTTATTGTATATGTATTTTGTTCGTTCATATTTTAAAAATTACTTACTTGATTTATTTAAAATATAATCCATTGTTTCCGCTTCAATCTGATCTGAGGTCTTTACATTTCCTTCCAGTATCCATTGTTCAATTTCTTTTCGGATAAAATATAGCTTATTGCCTTTCTTTTTGTGAGGGATGAGATTTCTGGATGTTTTATCATAAACAGTTGCTATTGCTATATTCAGAAATTCTGACACCTGCTCAACATTCATAATATCAAATGCTATCTTTTCATTATTGAAATTCACCTTTGCCAATGCTTTTCCAACTGCATTATTTATTAATTGCTCTAAATCATTTTTTGATGCCACATAAATTTGATTTCCCATCTCACCCAATTTTTATTGATTAATAATTCTTTTATTCTTCGACAAATTTAATAGATAATGATACTTTTTCCCAAATCCGTTTATTAACAACGGTCAGTAATACAGACTGTTGGAAAGTGCGAAACAAAGCAAAAACAGGAAAACCAAAACAATGATTTTTTTATTTTGGTGCAATTATTAGAATTTCAAAGCAAACGCAACAATTTGCAAATGTTGATAAGTTTAGATTTTCATAATATTTTTACCTACGAACCAAATAAAGTATAGTGATTTTTTTTGCCTGTTGGAAATGATAGATGGTGAGAGGTCGCAGCTAATAATGAATGTTACGACCTATAAGAAAATTCTTTCGGCTGTTTTTGGAATAAAAGACCTTAATTCAATTACAAATGTTGTTCCGCTTATAAATAATGTAAGTATAGTTTTTTCAAAAACTTATTCTGATAATAATGTAACTATAAAGGCTTTGAGAAAGCCTTATACTCAAGAGAAAATTGAAATATTTTTAGCTTAATTTTTATTATTTACTAATTGTCGGCAGTTTTGCCACAGCTTCTGTTTTTAATTTATCAATTACTTTTGCATAAATAGTAGTAGTATTAATGCTTTTGTGCCCAAGCAGTTTTGAGACTGTATAAAGGTCGGTTCCATAAGTTAAGGCAAGTGTTGCAAATGTATGTCTGCCTACATGAAAATGAATATCCTTTGTTATTCCTGCATCCTTAGCCCATTTTTTTAATTGCTCATTTATCTTTTTCTGTCTGGCTCTTGAATTTGGATTATATTCTACTACATATGGAAAAATGTATGTTTTGCCAAGATCTAGTTCCTGCCTATCCCTGAAAGTCATATTTTCCTTTTTCTGAAATTCTTTAAAATCTGCTTTTCGTTCTTTTATAATTTCTACTGCCTGTTCTGATAGTGGCAGATATTCATAAGAGCTTGTTTTTTGTTGTTTAAATCTAAGTACATAATTTTCTTTTTTTCCTTTTCCAGTATTATCAATATCATCCCAAGTTATTGGGTTGGCATCACTCCAACGCAGTCCGGTAAAACATGCAAAGAAAAAGACTTGTTTGGTTTGTTGGTGAACTTTTGTTTCTACTGATGCCATCTTATTAAGCTCCTCTATTGTAAGGAAAGTTCTTTCAACTTCTTGCCTTTTTAATCTTTGATGCTTTGGAATTGCTTTAAATGGGTTTTCTCTAATTATCTTTTGTGTTACTGCTATATTCATGGCAATATTGAAAGTGTTCAGATAATTGAAAGCAGAATTTATACTTACAAGGTTTAATAAATGTCTTTGATACCCTAAAATCCATTGCTCTGTTATTTCAATAAATGGTAATCTGCCATTTTCTCCAATATATTTTTGTACGTGTTTTAATGAGCTTACCCACATCCTATGTGATTTCTTTTCATTATGAATTACATTGTCAAAGAATACAATAAAGTCTGCTAATCGCTTTTTATGGTCGGACAAACCGCTTTCTTTAATAATCAATTCATATTCTCTTTGGCTTCTGATACGTTCAGCCAGTTTTCTTTTTTCCTGATTGTCTTTTAAGTCTTTTCGCTTGTTTGAAATACGAATATGCAAAAACTCATATTTTCTTTCATTTTTATGAGCTATATCAAGGTATAGTGATACACCTCCATCTTTTAGTTTTTTTTCTCTTAGTATAACACCCATAATATTAATTCTTATTAAAATTCAACTTTGGTAAATTTGCTACTGCTGTTGCTTTCTTTTCATCTACTACTTTTGCATACACTGTTGTAGTTGTAATATCCTTATGCCCTAGTAATTTTGAAACTGTATACAAATCAACTCCATGTGTCAATGACATTGTTGCAAATGTGTGTCTTGATACATGAAAGTGTAAATTCTTTTTTATTCCGGTTTCTTTTCCCCATGCTTTAATTTCTCTATTTATTTTCCTTGAAACAGCATTTTCAGACCGTTCATTTATCATATTTACAATTTCATTAAAAACAAATTCATTATTCTTGCTTACCAACTTTACATCAGCAAGAATATTAATTGCTTGTTTTGACAATGGCATATATTCAAGCTGCTTTGTTTTCTTTTGCTTAAATGAAATTACTTTTTCTTTTTTGCCATTTTTGTTAATCTCAATAATATTACTCCATTTTAATTTATTTGCATCACTCCATCTTAATCCTGTAAAGCAACTGAAAATAAAAATCTGTCTAAACTGCTTTAAAATTGAATTTGTCTGAATATTTGCCAATGATTTTAATTCCTTAATCGTCAAATAAGTTTTCTCAGTATTGATTTTCTTAACTCTCTTTGATTTTGGAATTGTAGTAAAAGGATTTTGAGAAATAATCTTTTTTCTAAATGCGGTTTTTAAAGCATCATTTAGGCAATTCATATATAAAAGCACAGTATTATTGGCATGATTGTTTAATAGGTGCTTTTGAAATTTAAGTAGCCAATCATCTGTAATTTTTGCAAACGATAAATTTTCTTTGTTTTCTGAAAAAGATTTTATTTGCAATAATAAAGCATCCCAGTAAGCAGGGGTATTATTCTTTTCTTTGATAAATTTTTCAAAATAAGTGTAGAAATCTTCTTGTTTGTTTTTCTTTTCAAATGTTATTGTTTCCTGATTATATAACTCATTTGTCTTTTTTACTCTTAATCTTTCTGCAAGTTCTCTTTTTTCTTTATCTTCTTTACTGGATTTTCGTTTGTTCGACAGATGTATATTCAAAAAATCATACTTTCTTTTACCTTCATAATAAATATCAAGGTACAATGATGATGATCCATCTTTCATTATTTTTTCTCGAAGTTTTAAACCCATAAACCAAACAATTATTTAATATCATTAAGTTACAAAGATAACAAATGAGTAACAAATAATACAAATATTAGCACAAAAGATTATAAAATAAAACAGCGAATGTTTTTGTAAAACCTTTTACATACGGCTTTTTAGTTGGATTTATTTGTGGTTAATTATTAGGGTTGGATAATTTATTTGTTAGCAACTGTTTATTTTATTAATTCTAATATTTTCTTTTCAAAGTCACTTCTATATTTTCTTAGTATTAGAGTGATAAAAGAAAAAAATGCAAGTCCAATTGACACAAAACCAATTCGTTTCCAAATACTCGGGTCTGAATCTCCATTGATTGTCACATTCTCTCCCCAAATAAATCCACTTAATAGTAATAAAAAAAAAAATCCAATGACTACAAATTGTCTTCTTAATCTAACTTTTAGTTCAATATCTATAAAGTCTTCTTGTTCTTCAAGGTGTCCAATTCCTTTGCAAAACAGATTACTTAGTACCAACCTGTTATTTTTAAGTTTAGCGTAGGTAATTTCATTTAAAGAGAAAAACTTCCATTTCTTTCCACTGTTGATTCTGTCAACTAATGAAGATATACTTTCAATATTTCCGCTATAAGTTTGTTTCATTTAATTGTTGCTAACGCCCATAATAGAAAGCGTCTTAATGCTTTTTATTTATTGTTAGCAACTGTTTTTACTCTTTAGTTTAGTTAATAATTTTGATTAGGCTTAATATATCTAATTCGCCATTTGTTTTTCTTTTCAACAATCACTCCTTCTGGAATATTTACATAATATTTATTCTTTTTATTTCTAAAAAAGAAAATATCCTCAATTGGTATTTTACGTGTATAGAAAAATAAGTCATCACCAATATGTCCTTGTTTGTATATCATATAATCATCACCTTCAACACCTTTTTTAGATATGTATTTACTATATTTATAAATACCAATAGAGTAAAATTGAAAATCTAATATTTTTTTGTTATTTAAAACTTTACAGTTCAGCATTACTGGGGCTATTAATTCATATTCTGAATAATAAATTTCTGGGTTAACTTCATTCCAAATTTTAATTGTATCATTTATTACTGCAATATAATGGCACTTATCAAGTTTAACAACTTTTGTACTATCTAAAATATTGACTAATTCAAAATTATAAGTTTCTTGTCCAAAACATAAGATAGGTAAAAATATTATTGATAAAATTAATCGTTTCATTTTCTAATTGTTGCTAACGGTCAGTATATGCAAATGTAGGCGATTGCGGGTTTCAAACCTATCAAACCGTTGAGAAGTTGAAGCGGGCTACAACCGTTGAAATTACTGCTGTTTCGCCTATTTTGTATATACATTGTTGGCATTTCGTTATTTCTTTAATCTTATTTTCTCTCCAATCTCAACTGCCATTATTTTTGATTCAGAGAATTCATTAATAATTAAGTCTATTACTTCGAGTAATACTTTCTTAGCTTCTTTAAGTACGGCATATTTATTTGGTAATTTCGACACTCCATTTCTCATTACATTTATTCCCTCAACAGCTTCATCAACTGATTTAGGAATACCTTGCAATGACTCTAATGCTAATTCCAAATTATCCTTGTCCTTTGTAAATAAATAATGATATAAAATCACTTGTTCATACGCAAAGAAGCCTTCCGAATATAATTCAGAGAATAGCTCTACCTCACTTTCTAATCGTTTTGAACATATATTAATATCTTTTCCAAATCCTTTTATACTTGCTTTAACTTGGGGGTCTTTATCAGAAAGCCCTATTTTATTATAATCACCTAATTTTTCATTAAACTCATCTGTCTTTGATTGCAAATCTGTTATTGTATCAACTATATTTAATACACACTTAACTGAATCCCCTATGCAATCCGTGTTTTCTGCAAAGTCAAATAAGCTATCAGGTTCTATCTTTCCATTATATAAATCAAACACGAAATTTTCCTGACCTTTACTTGATAAGATTTCAGTTAACCTGCTTTTTGACTTTTCATTAAACTCTTGCTTTTTAGGAATCTCAATTTTCCACCTTCGATTCGCTTTTTTAAAGGTTTCCTCACTAATTATTTGCCAGTATGTTTTTTCTGATTCTGGAATATGCGCAATTAAGATTATCGGAATTTCTAAATTTAACCAATAATTATAGTGCACATGAGATACATAATAAGTCAGTTTTTTATCTGACACATAGAAATTCCCTTTTCCCGTTTTTATTTGAGCTGCTAGAAACCTGCCCTTAGGTTCTCCTTCGTCAGATTGTTCTATTAAGGCATCAAGGCCAACATCAACAATTGGTTGTTCTCTAAAAATCCAACCTAGATATTTAGTAACAATACGGTCTGTTTCTATTACTCCGAGCCTTTCTGTATTAGTATATCTGTTCATTCGCTATTTTTTAACAAAGATTCTATCATCAGTAAAATCTTTTGCTATCTCTAATATTTCTTTTATCTCTTTAGGGATTTTTTTAATATCAAGCTTTAAAGAAATCGTTTTAGCAAATAGCACTTTATCGAACTGTGCTTTTTTCTTATGATACAAGAGCTTTTTCATATTAGATAGAAAGTCTTTTTTAGTATCGATGTCATCAATGGTAATTGTTTCTCCTTCGGAGTATAATTCGTTTATTATTTCAATTGAAGTCTGCAAATCAAATATGTCTTCGAGAGTTCCGTTTGATATAAAAACCAAACGATACATATTTTTATTCCCATCAACAACTCTCTGAATATCATCCCGTTCTTTTGTTGCGTCTGAATCTAGTAAACAAATGATTTTTCGTTCTGGATATTTTTCTTTTAAATTAAAAAAATCTTCTTTCAGCTTTTGTTTTGATTTAGAATTATATACTTGAATTTTTCGTTCAGATAAAATGAATCTTTCTCTAAAGGCTAAGATTGGAATTGCAATTTCTTCGCTTTCACCTTCAACAAGTATCAAGCAATCTGGATTTGAAACAGTATTTAAATTTGGGAAGAAATTAGCTATACCATCAGAAAGTGTTTTTTTATAATTTTCCACGAAATCTTCATAATAGAGCAACCCGATTTTTGTTGAAAGTTGAGTATCCTCAAGTATCATTTTATATTGTAGTATCTCATCAGGTAGAATTACATCACTTTTTTCTCCACAACAAGGACAAATTGTTTCATCTTTTAGCTTCCCATGGTTGAAACTAACTACTTTATTAATCTTTGCAAACACACCTTTGAATTCCGTCAATTCTTCATGATTTGTTAAACCATCAAACCCAACATTTTTGAAAATGTCGTGAGAAAACTGGATTTCAGAATAATGAAGTGGTTCTGATTTATGAAACCCTTCAAATAAATTAGGTGTTTTTGCGGTGAATGCTATTGATAAATTCTTTATATCTTGATTTATAGAAGTATTATATAAGTTAATAAACTTTGATATTTCTCTGAGCGGAGGAAAGTTCATTAACCTGAACAATAGTAATAATTGTTCTTTTCTACTGTTTGGTATTTTTTCTTTCGCAAGAGTCGATTCTAGAATATTCTCAATACCTATTTTTTCAAATCCTAAATTTTCTTTTAATTTCTGAAAATCATTTTCAATGTCATCATCCGTTATTTTTGCTAATTCTTTTAAATGATTTAGTTCTTTTTCAGAAGAGAATTGCTCCGAACTTAATTCACAAAGCATTAATGTATATGCTGTAATTTCAATTTTCCAACTAAAAGTATAATCTGTTTTTGGTAAAAAATTCTCATATAAGGCCTCTATTATTGACTTCCATAGATTTTGAACAATAAAAAACTTGTCGGTTATTAGTAATTGTTCATCTGCATTTAATTTAGTCTCACCTTCTTTAATTTTGACATGAAGACTTATCAAATTGTTTATGATTGAATCAAAATCAAACAATAAAATCCGATTTAAACTTCCTTTAATAATATGTAAATATGATTCTTTCACGATTTCTTTAAAGTTCATGGATTGTTCTTTTTAATGAATGCCAACGGTTGCGGCTATGTGGAGTGTGGAATAGGAATAGAAATTACCTTTTCAAAGTTCCCATGAAGCCAAATTTTTAGATTTTGTTTTTAAATTTTATCGCAAAAGCCAAATGTAAAAATTTGGCGGTGTGCGGAAGCGTTCTGCACGAACGGTTACAGACGAATTCCCACATTACATATAGGTGTTGTTAGGCACTGGCATTTTTTGTTTTCAGTCATTTTATCTTTAAAGTTTGCTGTAATTTTCATTTCTTACGGTGCGCTGGCAAGACATACTCTTTTGCAATTTTTGGTCGAGCATTTGCAGGTGCGAATTGCAAATGTGTATGGCTTTTGCGGTGAAATTTATGAAGCCCATTTTAATATATTATTATTAATAGATTCACTCCAAATTTCTTCATCTTCCATTGTTTGGTTATTTACCCATTGTTCTTCTAGCCAATTTTTAAGTATATCAGAGTTATTAAAGTTATTTTCAATTCCTGTTTTTAGAAACGAAATAAATTGCTCAATTGATAGAGGTATTATTTTTGTCTTTCCACCATATAGTTTTGTATTGATTCTGTTCAGGTTGAAATAATGTGCTAAAGTTCCTTCACTTATTTTTGGGGCAATAAATATACAATACATTTCTTTATCGAAAAGTTCTTTTGCTTTCCCAAAATGTCTTGGAACAGATTCACTTTCCATTTTGTATTGCGTATTTCCACCTGACATTGTAACTTCTGTTATTATTCCAAAATCGGTATATTCAGATTCTATATCTGGTTTCTTTCCTGGAGCATAATTTAAAGGCATTCCGTCTATATCCATAATGAAATTTCCATCTACACGTTTTGCATAGTTTAGCATAACCAATGCTCTCCATACATTCCATTCCAAGAAAAGGGGAGCGTCAGGAACTTCTTTTTTCTTGATTTGTTCAAAAACTCTTAATATATCAGGTAACTCAGTATAGTCTTTAAGTTCTCTTTTTCTTTCTTCTATATTTTTAGCTTTTATAGATAACCTTAAATCGGCAAGTTTGTCTTTTAATTGCTCAATATTTAAACTAGTATCAATGTGGGATAAACCAAGTTGTTTGATTTTATTGATAAGTAAATCTTTATTGTCGCTTAATAATTTTACTGTAAAAGGGTTAAACAGATATTCTTTGAATTGAATTGTGCTCTTAAAACTTGTCGGGTTTCTATTTACAGTTTTTAAAAGGTAATCAACTTCTTCTACTTTTTGAGGTGATATAATTAATCTGAAAGTTCTTTTTTGAAAAGTTACTAATTCTGTTGCTCGGATATATCTAACAAAAGCATCTGCATAATCTTTCATATTTGAACTCTTAGTTTTTATGAAATTTTGCAATGATACTTCTGAACTTTCACGAGTTTTTAATTTTTTATCTTGAATTTCTTGATGAAAAATTTCAAGTATTTCTTTTTCAAAACAAGCACTAACATACATCTTTCTACTTCCTTTGTATTTCTTAGAATTTGCTTGAAAGTCCTTTATTTTTGTAATAACGGTGTTGAATTTATTGAAATTTGTTAATTGAGAAAAGAATAAAGCAATTTCTGTTTTTGATAAACTTCCTAGTTCTTTTACTAACCTTAACAACTCTAAATATGGCTTTACAGAAAAGTTAACTGTTTCTGATTGAGTATGGTAGGGTGACGGCAACTGGAACTTTAAAAGTTGCCTTGTAAAAGTTTCATCAAGTCTTTTTTCTGACAAAAGTAACTTTCCTGCTTCCGTTAGTTTCACTTCAGGATTAAGGTCTACAAATCCAAATACTTTTGGAGAACGATTGATTCTATCTCTTGCAGCAAAGGCTGGGTCTTTTGGATATGTCTCGCCTTTGTAAAAATCAGAATCAAATAATAAGTCAAAATATTCAATTTGAACTTTTGACCATTTATTACCCGAAAGGTTAGTTGTTAGAAGTTCAATCTCTGGAATTATCTTTTCAATAGTTCTTGGAGAAGTAAATGCAAAAAGTGCTTTTGTTTTATTAAGATTAGCCATAATTATTCCCAAAATATTTTATCATCAACAGCCATTGATTTTGTTTGTAAAATATCAACTTTTTTTTCTAAATATTCAGATATACGTGAACGTGATAGTTCTATGGATTTATCTGAAATGTCACAACCGATAAAGTTGCAATTGTTTTTAATCGCTGCAATTGCAGAAGAAGCACTTCCTAAAAATGGGTCGCAAACAGTAAAGTCTTTTTCTGCACTTGCGTGAATCATTGCTTGAAATACTTCTACTGGTTTTTGTGTAGGGTATTTTGCACTATGAATTCTTTTAAATCTCCAAACGTCTGGAAATGTTCTATTTTTGATTTTTCGAGTATTTCCATTTGTTGCAAAAATTACATATTCGTGTCTTCTTCTGTAATAATGCCCCATTCCAATATTGACTTTATCCCAAGTTATTAGATTTTTTACATCAAAATGATTTCTAACAACATTACCTAAACTTAAAAGAGAATAGGAATCAAACATAATGTAAATGTGTCCTGTGGATTTTTTTAATACTCTTTTACATTCAGATAAAAATAAAGCATAGTTCTCTTCACTATCTATAAATTCCCCAAACCATTTTCCATTTTCTTTACCCTTTTCCGAATATTTTCCAACTATTCGACCACTTCCAAGTTTAAGTTTATTATTCATTCCTGAGTATGCAGGGTCAGTGGCAATAATATCAACGCTATTAGATGGTAGTTTTTTCAAGAAAGAAATAGCATCATCTTTGTATATTTTAATTCTATTATCAGGTGATGTATATCCTATATTCTTTCCATTCAAAGCATTTTCAATCCTATCATCTTGGGTTTCAACAAATGAAAGGATAGTTTGTTTATGTTTTTCTGAAATAGAACCGTCATTGAGAATATTAATATTATTGGCTGAGAGATACTCAAGAAGAGGTTCTTTAGCAATTTTATAATCGGTTATTATATTATCTAAAATCATATTATTTCTTTAATTCTTACAACATACAAAGTTAATATAATTATTCTGTGCATTGGCTGAAAAATTGCTCTTTTGTTTTTTTTGTCGGTTTTTTGTGTGTCGGCAAAAAAACAAATGTGCAATTTGTGCGGTGGCTTTTTTCAATATTTTCTTGTAGCAAGGTTATCATTCTCGGTCTCTGTTTGCTTGTGCCTAACGGTTGGGCTATGAAAATGTAGGCGATTGCGAAGCACAATTTTTCAACTTACGATTAAGTTCAAACGGGCTACAAACCTTGATATTACTACTAAACCGCCTATTTTTTATAGCCTTTGTTAGGCACTGGCATTCCTTGTTTTCAGTTATTTTATCTTTCAAATTTGCTACAATTTCCATTATTTCCTGTGCGTTGGCAAGACATACTCTTTTGCAATTTTTGGTCGCAGCGTTGGCTTGTGTGAATTGCAAATGTGTATGGCTTTCGGGTTGGCTTTTATTTCCATTACGCTACTTTTTCATATAAATGTTTCTGAAATTCAATGAATAACGAACTTATATTTTGAACATCACCTAAAATCGCCATTGCATCTTCCAACGATTGATATTTTGTTTGAAGTAGAATTGGCAATTTTTCTTGGTCTAATTCACTTATTCCTGCCTCAATATATTTGCTCAATACAAATTCAATGAATTCCTTTTGCTTATCATTTAGCAATGCAAAAATTGTGGCTTTTGCTCTCGTTGCTCTTTCTTCTCTTGTTATTGGTTTTATATCGCTATCAAATACATATTCTAAAACATCAAACAAATCACTTTTTTCTGCATTAATCAGTTTTTGCAGAGTAGTCAATTCCTCTTTGCCGAAACCTGCATCATCTAATTTTTCGAGTAATGTTTTTCTTGTTATCGGATTACTCCAAATTTCTCGTAATTCCTTTTCATCTTTAAAGAAATTTGGAAGTTCGCCAAACAGATTTTCTAAAAACTCCTGTGCCGAAATTGGTTTACCATCTGCACTCCAAAACGAAGTGGCAATCATATGTTGTATTTCTCTTTCTTTACCGTCTTTTAGTTTTACCTTAACTCTCTTTGGACAAATGCAAGGGCTTTGCCCACAAACATAACAAGGTGGCAATGGTTCACTAATGCAAATACACGGTCTTTCTCCGCAAACAGGACAAGGCTGTGGTGGACGTTTTTCACAAACACAAGGAATTTCACCACAAACAGCACAAGGTTCTTCGGGTTGTGGTTCTCCGTCCCATTCTGGGTCTGAAAATCGTTGATAAGCATCTACAAAATCATAGATAGTAAAAAACTCTTTCCCATCAAAAAGGCGAGTTCCACGACCAACAATTTGTTTAAATTCTATTATCTGATTAACCGGTCGCATCAAAATAATATTGCGAATATTACGAGCATCAACGCCTGTTGAAAGTTTTTGCGAAGTTGTTAAGATTGTAGGAATTGTTTTTTCGTTGTCTTGAAATTCTCTTAAAAACTGCTCACCTATTTCTCCATCATTTGCTGTTACACGAACACAATAATTCGCGTCTTTGTTTTTTTTGTATTGGTTTACTAAATCTCTAACTGCGGCTGCGTGGTCTTGGGTGGCACAAAAAACAATAGACTTTTCGTTTTGATTGATTTCATCCATAAAAATCCGAACACGCTTTGCTTCTCGTTCTTTTATTTCAATTATTCTGTTAAAATCTGGCTCTTCGTAAAGTTTGCCTTCTTCAATATCGCCTTCAATAATATCATCATCACTTGTGTAAACATAATCGTCAAGAGTAGTTTTAATTCGTTTTACTTTGAAAGGCGTTAAAAAACCATCGTTAATTCCTTCTTTTAAAGAATAGATGTAAACTGGGTCACCAAAATATCGGTAAGTATCAACATTATCTTTTCGCTTTGGTGTTGCAGTTAAACCCAATTGAACGGCAGGCGAGAAATATTCTAAAATCCCACGCCAATTTCCTTCGTCATTTGCTCCACCTCTGTGGCACTCATCAATTATTATAAAATCAAAATAGTCTTTTGGATATTCTCCAAAGTAAGGTTCAGGATTTCCGTCTTTGTCTGTCCCTGACATAAACGATTGAAAAATAGTAAAAAAGATACTGCCGTTTGTTGGCACTTTTCCTTTTTTCTTTATCTCTTTTGGTTTTATGCGAACCATTGCATCATCGGGAAATGCCGAAAATGAGTTAAATGCTTGGTCGGCTAAAATATTTCGGTCGGCAAGAAATAAAATTCGTGGTCGTCTTTTTCCATCACGGTTTAAGTTCCAACGTGTGTGAAACATTTTCCACGCAATTTGAAAAGCAATAGCGGTTTTTCCTGTTCCTGTGGCAAGGGTGAGCAAAATGCGGTCTTTATTTTGTGCAACTGCTTCTAATGTGTTTTTTACTGCAATTTCTTGATAATATCGAGGTTGCCAAGTTCCCGATTTATCTTCAAACGGAACAGATGAAAATTTATCTCTCCATTCGTTTTGGTCGCTATAAACTTCGTTCCACAATTCATCGGGTGAAAGGAAATTATCAACGAGTTTTTCCTCACCTGTTTTTATACAGATTTGATAAATCTCTTTTCCGTTGGTGGAATAAGTATAATCTAAGTTTAATTTTTGAGCATAAAGTTTTGCCTGTGCCACACCTTCGCCAACTTCTAATTCATCACTTTTGGCTTCAACAACAGCAAGTTTAATTCCTCTGTAAACTAAAATATAATCGGCAATCAATGGTTTTTTTCTACCACCGCCAACTTGTATTCTACCGTCTGTAATTTTACAAACATTGCGTTCTCGAAGAATTTTTGAACCTTCTAAAATACCCCAACTATTGGCTTTTAGTTTTGGGTCTATTAATTCTGCTCTTGTTTCTGCTTCGTTCATAAAATTAACTCTACATTATTATTTCTGTTGTTTTCTTAATGCTTCAACTGCTTGTTCAATACCTTTTTCAGTTTTTTCCTTATTCCATTCATCCCAAAAATTTATTGTTGCACTACTTGGCTGAATTGATGGTTTGTCGATTTTTACTCTACTTGGAAGAAGTGAAGCGTCCCCAACAATTAAGGCTTCTCCAATATCCAATATTGGAAGTAATTCAGAAAAATCGCCTAAGTTATCAGGAAACAACCTTTTTATTACATTTTGATCATCTGGATTTGTCAACCGCATTGCAATAAAATTACCGCATTGACTTAAAATTGTTTTATTTACATCAGAAGGTCTTTGACTTATTACAACAAGAGAAATTCCATATTTACGACCTTCTTTTGCAATTCTCTCAAAACTTTGCAAACCCTTTTCTTCCATACTCCCTTTTAAATTTGCAGGAATATACAAGTGTGCTTCATCACAGAATAATGCAATAGGGTGTCTTTTTTCATCTTCCATCCATTGTTGAACTGAAAAAGTTAATCTGGCAATTAAACCTGTTATTAGAGGAAGTATATCAGATGGAACTTCTGAAAAATCAATTATTTTTAATCCTTTTTCATTTCCAAAATCGAGAAGTTTATTTACAAGCGAAACAAACCAATCATATGCAAGAAGTTCATCATCTGAATTGAAAATAAAATTTAATCTTTTATCTGATTGCTTACTCTTTAATCTCTGAATAAAACGAGTTAATTTTCCGTGCAAAGGGCCTTGCTTTTCAGTTCTTGCACCAGGAACCATTTCTGTGTCTTTTTCTTCAAGTGCCGATAAAACCTCACTTAATTTATAAGGTATTGGACTTTCAACTGTAAAATTATCCAAGATGTCTTGCTTGTTTTCTGCTTCGAGGATTTCTTTTTTATACTTAATAATTAAATCAAAAAGTGTTCTTGATTGATTTGGTGCGTTGCTGTCGCTACGGTCTAAAAGTAATGCCTCAATTTCCTCATAAGACAAAAGCCAATAAGGTAAGAAAATGATATTATCATCTGTTGGTTTATCAGAAGGACCCGCAATTTTTAATAAAGTTGTATTTGGTAAGTCTTTTAGTGGTTTATATTCTCCGTGTAAATCAAAAACAAGGCTATTAATAGATTTAAGATTTGTTGCTTTCTCTAAGATATTTGCTACTGTCCAAGATTTACCAGAGCCTGTTCCACCAACTATAACTGCGTGTCTTTGAAAAAACTTATTTCCGTCAAGATTTGCATCAGACATTTCCGATATAGTGTATTTCCCGATTTTAAGAGGATTTTCACTATTTGATGAAATGATATTCATAAATTTAGATAATCCTTCTCCCTGCAAAAGGAAACAATCAGCATTAATACTTGGCACAGTGTTTAATGTTCTTTTGAATACATTATTTTCAGTTCCACTTTTTTCAAGTAATGTTCCAACCAAATTTACTTTTATAAGATTTTCAACTACAAAATCAGGCTCATTACTTTCGTCAATTTTATCAGCAACAGCCTTTCTCATTATTTTGGAAATAAGCCCAATTATTTTTTCGCCTGTTTTAGTAGAGCGTATTTGCACAATTTGATTAACCTGTACACTATTTAATAATTCTTCTTTATCAACTTTTACTGATATATTGCCAGTATCAACGCTTTGAACTTTTCCAATTAATGTTTCTGTATCCATAATTATAAAATTTCCATAAAATTATTTAATTGCCATAAATCGCCTACCAATTCGATTTCTATTTTCTCTGTTGTACTATTTTCTTTGTATATAACTTTTGTTTTTCCACTTTCACTCTCCTCAAAAAGCATATACTTTTCAGCATTTTTTAATTCTTCATAACTGCTATCTGAAACCTTTTTAGTAATTAAAACTATCGGTGTTCCTTTTTTTACTTTTGCCTTTATTTTGGGGGTTAAATGTTCATCATTAAAGCCAAATCCAACGACAAGAAAACTTGATGCAGTTTTAATTAAATCATCTGCCTTTTGTATTAATTCACGGTATGGACTACTATAAGCCTCTTGATATTTGTTTTTGCCTGGGGCAATTATTTTAGGTGCTTCATCCTTTGAAATAGAAGATAAAAAACGAATTTCACCATCAACATCAAACCAATTAAGTGAACCGTGTACTTTCACCAAATTAACTATCTCTTTATCCTTAAATTTAGTTTCATTAAATATTGAAAGTACTTTACCGTTAAACCCATCTGTGTATGAAATATTATGGTATGACATAACGTATTCAAGTACTCTATCATAATTTGTTGTAACAATATTTACAACTTTTGGATGAGCCTCAATAAATTTTTCAATCAATATTTTTATTCCATTAAACTCATCAGTGTTATTTGAAATAATTCGCTCTAAGACTGAAATGTCAGCACCATTAACTTTTTCCCAAATTACTTTTTTGATTTGAGGCATTTTCTCTTGGTACTTTTCTTTTCCAAGTTCAATTTCCAAATTATCATTTTCGGTATCAAACTCTTCAATTTTCTTTTTTAACTCCTCGTTTAAATCCCACATACTTGGTAAATTAAAAGAAATTGTTGCGCCTGAACCCCAAACAATTAAAGGTGGATTTTTTAAGAATGTTTGTACAACCCTAAAAATATTCTCTCTTATATCATCCTTTTTTACCATAGTGATTAGAATTCTTCGTTAAAGGCTATCTTCATTATTGATTTACGTAACTCCAACAGATTATTGTCTTTTTTTGTACTTAGAATATCGAGTTTTTCTAATTCATTAAAAATAATATTTAAGGTTTCAACGATTTTAATTTGTGTTTTTATTGGTGGTAATGGTATTTTTAAATCTGCAATTTGACTTTTATTGATAGAATTAAAAACAGCACCAGTATTACCAGTAATATCACTTTCATTTTTCAGAAAGAAATAATACAAAAAATCAACATTTATTTGATTTGATGCTCTTATTGCGGCTAAACCTCTACCAATGCAAATTTTCTCAGTAGCGATATTTACAGGACCTACTGGGGCACGTACCGACATTAGAATATCATCTTTAATTGCCTCTTTTGTGATTTTTGTTGTCCAAGTCGTGGGTTCACCAATAAATTTGTTGTTAAATTCCTTTTTCCCTTGATAAAATGGTAACCCTTTATTTTCCTTATTGTAGTACTTGCCTTCTGGTGATTGTCCAGCAATAACTTCACATACATCTCCAATTCGAGTTAAAGGAAACTCATCAGTTATATTATCGAAAATACTTTTTAGAGAACTATCGATATTATTAAATATTAGATGGCTTGTTTCTTCAATTTCTTTTATTTCCGTCTGTATTTCATTTGGTTCTCTTATAATTGAAAAATCCTTTTTATTGGGATTTTTCACCGATAAGTCAAAAGTTGTTTGGTCAATATCTGCAATGTTAATTGTCCAAGAGTTTTCGCTTTTGGCTTGTGTTTTTTGTAGTTCTACAAATTCGGCTAAATCTTTTTCATTTAGTGGATTTGTTTTACCCAAATTTCTATCTAAGTTTAGTTGGTAGAACCAAGTCTTTTGAGTTTTCTTTCCTTTTTCAAAAAACAGAACAACGGTTTTTACTCCTGCACCTGTAAATGTTCCACCTGGTAAATCTAAAACTGTATGTAAATCGCAGTTGCTTAGAAGTTCATTTCGCAAGGCAATAGAAGCATTATCTGTATTTGATAAAAATGTATTTTTAATTACTACACCTGCTTTCCCGCCTGCTTTCAATATTTTAATAAAATGCTGTAAAAACAGACTTGCTGTTTCGCCTGTTTTTATGGGGAAATTTTGCTGCACTTCGGCTCTTTCTTTTCCGCCAAATGGTGGATTTGCTAAAATAACATTGTAGCGGTCTTTTTCTTGTATGTCACTTAGGTTTTCGGCAAGTGTATTGGTATGAATAATATTTGGGGCTTCAACACCGTGCAAAATCATATTCATAATACCAATAATGTAGGCAAGCGATTTTTTCTCTTTACCAAAAAATGTCTTTTTCTGTAAGGTTTCTATTTTAGAAGTAGATAATCCCTTTTTATTCAGATATTCAAATGCTTCAACCAAGAAACCCGCAGAACCAACAGCACCATCATAAATAGTTTCGCCAATTTTTGGGGCAACCACTTTTACAATAGTTTTAATCAATGGACGAGGTGTGTAATATTCTCCACCGTTTCGCCCTGCATTACCCATATTTTTAATTTTGCCTTCGTAAAGATGGCTCATTTCGTGCTTTTCAGCGTGGGTTCTAAAACGCAGTTCATCAATTAGATTTGCAACTTCTCGTAAATTGTAACCGCTTTGTATTCTGTTTTTTAGTTCGCTAAAAATTTCGCCAATTTTGTACTCAATGGTGTTTGCACTTTCGGCATCTTTTTTAAACTTTTTTAGGTATGGAAATAATTCACCATTTACAAAGTCTACCAAGTCATCGCCTGTCATTGCGTTATGGTCAATTTTTCCACTTTCAAGTTTTGGTGCTGCCCAAGTAGTCCATTGGAATTGTGTCTCAATTATTTTTTCATAAGTCTTTCCCGATAAAAGTGCAGCAGTTTCTTTGTCTTTTTCTAAATCGTCAAGATATTTCAGAAACAAAATCCACGAGGTTTGTTCTACATAATCCAGTTCACTTCCACAACCTGCATCTTTGTGCAGTATATCGTCTATATTTTTAAATACTTGTTCAAACATATTTTTTCTAATTCCTTTTACTTTCGTTTATTATTCTGTGAGAGCGTTGGCAAGAAATTGCTCTTTTGGTTTTTTTGTGTTTGCCTGTGTGTCGGCAAAAAACCAAATGTGCAATTTGTGCCTTGGCTTTCTATTTCTATATTTTCTTGTAGCAAATTTATCATTCTGTCTCGTTTCTTTTGCTTGTGCCTAACGGTTTGGCTATGCGTAGTTTGGGATTTTGAAACTACTAATTTTCAATTTACCACTAATTTTATTTAATGCTAAAAACTTCATAATTAGCACGTTGCCCAAATTACGTATAGCCTTTGTTAGGCACTGGCATTCCTTATTTTCAGTCATTTTATCTTTCAAATTTGCTACAATTTTCATTTCTTTCGGTGCGTTGGCAAAAGGCATACTCTTTGACAAGTTTTGGCTCTTGCGGTGGGCTTTTCGAGCGACTTGGCAATGTGTATGGCTTTTAGCGTGGGCTTTCATTCAATAGTTTCAGTTTCGTCATTATTAGTGTTTTCAATTTCTGAATTCCCCAACCAACGTTTACAAGTTTCTTCATAAGGAATTTTTAAATCTGTCAGCCATTGTTCTACATACCTTGGATTATGACTATTTGGAGTTGGCGAGACATTGTCTATCCTTACTTGTATTGGTGTTCTTACACAATCTCCTGTAATTATTGCGTGTTGTTGTGGAATTATTGGAAGTTGATTTAATATATCTGCATTTGCACTTGAAACTAATCCTCTAATATATTTTTGGTCTTCAGGGTTTTGTAAACGATGGATAATAAAAGAATTGCATTGTGATAAAACTGTTTTTGATAATTCAGATGGACGTTGACTGCATACAATCAAGGATATTCCATATTTCCTGCCTTCTCTTGCGATGCGTTCAAAAACAATTTTAGCAACCGATTCTTTATTTTCTGCAATATAATTTTGTGCTTCTTCCAAAACAATTACAATTGGATATTTCCCTCTATTTTTAGGCGGAAAATGAGATACAAACTCAATTATTAAACGACCTAATAGGGCTGTAACAGTTTCTAATACTTCAAAAGGTAATGTAGAAACATCAATTATTGTTATTTGATTTGTTTTTTCTTTCTGTTTAATTTCTACATCATTATTATATTTTTTTATAAAACTTTCTTTTCCATTCTCACTAAAATATCTATTAAAATCGCCCAATAGAAAGGATATAAAATGTGCCAAAACATCTCTGTTTGCTCCATTATTATCTTTGAGCATTAAAGGAATTGCCATTCTTTTATCATTCAAAAAACTCTTCATTCGTAACCTTAATGTAGATACAAATTCCGCAATGCGATTGTTGGTTTGTCCTTCTTGTGTAATTGCTGCATCAATAAACTTTGTACATAATTCTTGATAATTAAACCAAGTCGGCATATCAATATTTTGCTCATTGGTTATTTGTTCTTCAAGCAATTTAGCATTTGAAGAATCAAATAGCCCTTGTACCTTTTGTCTGACAATTTCTTGTTTTGAAGCATCATTAAAATTATTCTCATTCGACAATTCAATAATTGTATCTCCTAAATCAGAAATATATTTCTTAATGGCTTCGCCTATATTCGCAATTTCATTGTCATTTTTCCAATTCCAAGTTCCATAATTTGATATTCCAGTTCTCTTTTTTAGTTCTTCTGTATTGCAATTCAAAATTGCTTCAATATCAGATTTCAAATGGGTTGGTAAAATGTGTTTACCTAAGATTTCTTGTTCATTTTTTGCCAAACCAATCGCTCTATTTAAAACAGGTGCTTGTGTTGCATCGCTGGGCTTCAATAGATGATTAAAATCGTCCCAATTCATAAACCAATATGGCACCTTTACTTTTTCTTCTCCGCCCAAATAGTAAGCATTTATTTGTTGTAATTCTTCTTTGGTTTTTGCATCTATTTTTGTTCCTTCTTCGGGCAGAAATGCGTCTTTGTATTCACCATTAGTATCAAAAATTATGAAATGTGCATTTTCTAATTTCTTACCATTGTAATCATATTTGAATAGGTTACGTAAGATTGAAGTAAGTGTACAAGACTTTCCTGAACCTGTATTACCCAATATTGCTGCGTGTTTTACGAAAAATTGGTCAGGACATATTTTTACTTTATAATTTGAAAATGCAGGGGAAGTACCAATTGGCAAGTAAAAATCATTTTCATACTTTATTTCACTTTCATTTTGCTTTTCATCGAAAATATGGATTAGGTCTTTTTCCGTAACATACCAAACAGGATTGTCCAAAGTTGGGAAATTATATACACCTTGAATAAATCTTTCTTTATTGTTCTCATTAGCAATTGTGCCTAACATAGTTGCCGATATGTAACGAGCAGAAGTAGGAAGTGTAATGTTTGTTGAATTCTTATCAAATTCTATTTCTTCTTTCATTGTAACACGAGTAATTAATGCTACAACTCTATCCGCTCCAACAGGGATAATCAAGTATGAATTAATTCGTGCGATTTCATAAATATCACTTACACCACTTTTATATGTGCCGAGTAAATCCTCATCAATTTTAACATAAACACGGAAATTATCTACAGAAAGAACTCTACCAATTATTTTATTTGAATTTATCATTATACCTCTGGTTCAGGATTACTAATTATTGTTTCTGTGTCTTCTTTCGGATATAATTCTTGTATTGTTTTAAGAATACTCTCGTTCTCTTCTTCTTCATACAAATCAGGTAAAACATTAGAAACAAAACCCGTAAAGGTTGATTCTTCTATATCAGTTTGATTCAAAATTATTATTCTCTTGTCTCCAAGTGCTTTTAGTTCTTCAATTGGAGACTTCTTATCAATCTCATTTGAATAATTTACAATAAATAAAGTAAATGATGGGATAGAAAGTGCTTGTTTTATTATGTCATTTATATGCTCATCATAAAATGAATAACCAATGCAAAACAAAACAGACTGAGGTTGATTTATTGCTTGAGAAAATTGTCTAAAAAGTTCAGAATAAGGTAAATCTAAAGCGAAAGATTTTTTGCTTACACAAGGATATATCATTAATTCATTATCTGTACTTGCTTTAAACTCGTTATTTAAAGGAATTTCTTTTATTCCGTATGTATTACTAAAATCAGGTTTTGTAGATAACCAAGATAAAGAACCGTGCATTTTGTAATATTTAAGAACTTTTTCAGCACGATGAACTTTGCCTGTTACACTTTGTCCTGGGTAGTATAAATCATAATCATATACTTCTGGTCTGAAACAACGATTATGCACACCCATAAAACCATTAATGTAGTGTATTCCTAAATTATCAAGAGCATAATCAAAAGCCATATCATAATTAGTTGTAAACAGATTTATACGTTTAAGATTATTTGGTCTTTGTAATAATTTTTTTACTAATACTTCGTGATAATGGTATCTGTTTTTATCTAATTTTTCATCAGATATATTTAATGTTGTTTTCTCTGTATTGCAATTATCAAAGAGCCATTGTTGCATATTCTTAATAGATGTATTAATTTCTTCAATAGAATCACCCTTTTTCTCTTTAATAAATCTATCAGCCTGTAAGCAGTTAAACAGGTCTTCGTAGGAAGGATTTGCACCTTCACCAAAATATGTTTCAATATTATCCTTGCAAATAGCCTTTAATCCTTCTGGAATATCTCTGATTACAGGAGCACCCAAGTGCCAACTTGTACCGGCTCCTGTAAGTACACTTACATTTTCTAAACCGAGATATTTTTTTACTCTCAATTTGTTTTCGTTGGCGTTATATTCCATAATTTCTATTTTTTAACTCCCTGTTATTCCGTTAATAAATGTTTCTACAAAACCTAAAATCTTTTTAAGGATTCTGTCGCCTAATTTTTTGCGTTGCAGAACTGATGGTTTTTTACCTTCAATCAATTCCAGTATTTCATCTCGCAATGGTTCTCTTTCTGCGAACAAATAATTTTCAATCAATTTTTGTGTTTTTTCTTCTGATAGATTTTCATCTTTTACCAATTGCTTAAAAGCCTTTTGTTGTTCTGCATTCCAGAATTTATCAAACTCCTGCGGTATCTCGTCTTCGTCCTCAATTTCAGGCAGATTTTCTAAAATAAATTTTTCTATCAGTTCTTTTTTGCTTCTTAATTGAGCATCTGAATTTAATAGGTTGAAAATCTCTTTTTCGGTTTTCTCAACATCTTTTTGCGTATTCGATTTTAGTTTGATTAGCAACTGAATAATGTAATTGACATTTATTTCATCACGATGAATTAACTCCAATTCAAAGTCCACATCTTCCAAAATCGAAACTTTCTCTTTTTGGTGGTCGCTTTTTACTTTGACGTAAAGGTCAAGATATTTGCTTTTATAATCTTCAAAAAGTTGTTCGTTCATTGCCAAATCTTCCCATTTGAAGTTGGCAAAGGCTGTGAGGATATTTTTAATTCGCATCAACTGACGAAATGCTTGGATAAATTCTAATTCGTCCTTTTCGCTTTGCAAATCGTTTACGCTGTTTACTGTTGGCGTAATTTTTAACAACTCAATAAATGCTTCGTTAAATTTCTTTACATATTCCTCATAAGGTTTCATTATAATTATCTCAATCGCTTCTTTGTTGCTAAATAAGGTAATTGCATCGTCTGTTGTTTTTTTTAGGTTACGGAAAACAACAATATTTCCTTGTGATTTTTGTTCGTTTAAAATTCTATTTGTTCTTGAATATGCTTGAATTAATCCGTGATATTTCAGGTTTTTATCTACATACAAAGTATTAAGTGGGGGACTGTCAAAACCAGTAAGAAACATATTTACAACCAATAAAATATCAATTTTGCGTTCCTTTACTTTCTTTGAAATATCATTGTAATAATTGTAAAATGATTGGCTGTCTTTGGTCGAGAAATTTGAACCAAACATTTTATTGTAATCTTCAATAAATTCGTCTAATTTTTCTCTGCTGTGTTGGTGCATTCCGTACAATGCTCTTGGTTCTTCTACAACCGATAATTCTTCGGGAATAAAACCGTTTGCATCTGCATCGTCTTCGTTGGCTACATAAGAAAAGATTGTTGCAATTTTAAGATTGTGTTTGCCTTCTTCTTTTTTGCGTTGCAGAATATCGTAATACTTTATCAAAGTTTTAACGCCACTTACGGCAAACATTCCTGTAAATTCTTTACTGTGGGTTTTTCGGTTATGATTGGCAATAATGTAATCAGATATTTTTTCTAATCGCTCGGGCGATTCCATCAACTCTTTGGTGTCGATGTCTTCTACCTCAATATCAATTTCGGTGGCACTGTCTTTCTTTTTGTATCTGCCTACATATTCAACCGAAAATTTTAAAACATTCTCATCTTTTATAGCATCTGTAATTACATATTTGTGTAAAGATTCGCCAAAGAGTTCTTTGGTTGTTCGTTTTCCTAAATCGTTTTTAAAAGCATTTTCTGCAAAAATTGGCGTTCCTGTAAATCCGAAAAACTGAATATTGTTGAAGAACGCTTTTATTCGATTATGTGTTTCGCCAAATTGTGAACGGTGGCACTCGTCAAAAATGAAAATTAATCGTTTGTCTTGCAGTTTTTCCATTTTTGCCAAATACTGTTTTTTGCTGATGGCTGTATTTAGTTTTTGAATGGTGGTAACTATCAATTTTGTATCGTCAGAAAACTGTTTAACCAATGCTTTGGTGTTGTCTGTTCCGTCAATACTGCCTTTGCTGAAACTGTTAAATTCTTTGGTAGTTTGGTAATCTAAATCTTTGCGGTCAACCACAAAAACCACTTTTTCAACTTCGGGCATATTCATTATTATCTGACTTGCTTTAAACGAAGTCAAAGTTTTTCCCGAACCTGTGGTGTGCCAGATATAACCGTTTTTGTTGCTGTTTTTCACACGGTCAATTAATGCTTCAACTGCATAATATTGATAAGGGCGAAGCACCATTAATATTTTATGCGTTTCGTTTAGCACAATGTATTTGCTAATCATTTTAGAGATGTGGCAAGGCTCTAAAAATTCGCTTGTAAAACCATTTACAATATTGGTCAGTCGATTGTTTTCTTTATCTGTCCAGTAAAAAGTTTGCTTGAAAGATTGTCTGCGATTATTGGCATAGTACTTTGTATTTACGCCATTGCTGATTACAAAAACCTGAATGTATTGATACAGTGCCGAATTTGAACCAAAGGAATGACGTTGATAACGGTTGATTTGGTTAAATGCCTCTTTGAGTTCAAGCCCTCTGCGTTTGAGTTCTATTTGAACTAATGGCAAACCATTTACCAATAAAGTAACATCATAGCGATTTTTGTATTTGCCTTCAATGGTAACTTGTTGTGTTACTTGATATTGATTTTGACACCAAAACTCGGTATTCAGAAATTCAAAGTAAAGATTATCACCATTATCACGGATAATATGTTGTTTTTCTCGTAGGGTTTTCGATTTTTCAAAAACAGAACCTTTGGTAAGAATATTCATTACCTTTTTAAATTCTGAATCGGAAAACGAAATACTATTATGTTTTTCTAACTGCTGTTTTAGATTGGCAATAAGTGCTGTTTCGTCTTTTAACTTCACCAAAGCATAACCCAAATTTTGCAATTGAGCAACTAATTGATTTTCTAATATTTGTTCAGGTTGTTTACTCATAATTAATCATTCGTAAATAATGCAAATACAGCAACACCAAGGGCAAGAAGTGAAATAAGAATTGGTAACCACCAATATCTTTGTGCTAATGCTTTTGATTTCTCAATTTTGTCTTGTTTGTCGATTACTTGTTTCTTATAATCATTCCAGCCAGTATATTTTTCAAAAACCTCATATCCTTTTTTATTTAATGATAAAGGATAGGATGTTCCACCAATATTTACCTTTACTTTCGATACTAAATCATATGTTATTAAATAATCTACATGTCGTTTTTCTGTTTCAATAATAGCCCTTTTTTCAGTAGGTATATTTGGCAATGGGTTGTAATACAATTCTTTTAGAATTCTTTCAACTTCATTACTAAATTCTATGTGATAATTTTTATTCATACTAACAATACATCTTTTGTAAAAGTCCCTTTTTGTATTCTTTACTTTCTTCTATCTGCTCGTTTACCGTATTTATTTTATCGTCTATTTTTGATAGAAAGTTGGCGATTTTGATTTGTTCAGAAATGGATGGAATACTAACAGATATTTTTGAAAGGTCTGATGAATTTATTGCTGGGTATCCTGTTCCTGTACATTTATTTTCAACTTTATTCACAAAATTATCTGTATGTAAAAGTTGATATAAAAATAAAGTATTATTCTTTGTTCTAATTTGTGCATATCCAGTTGAAGCAACATAATCGGCACTTTCTATATCAAAGAAGAAGTTATTCCTTTGATACGGTCTAACCATTTGGAATAAAATATCATTACTTTTCAATATTCGCTGTGCTCTGCTTGGTGCATCTTCAACAGACACCCTTTCTTTTTTATTCAAACGTCCTTTCACAACACTTTCAAGGTCAATGTAAATAAAGGATTTTGGCAATTTCCCATTTTTGGGATTTATCTCTGCTGTCTCACTTAATTTTTTACTTTCCCAATCTACAAACTCCTTCCCGTCATCATCTTTAAATCTAATCTCCTGCGAGAATATCTTTTGCATCATTCCTTTTTTATATTCTTCCAAAAGGGCTTTCTTTTCTTTGAGTTCGTTTATTTTGTTATCCAAAACAGAAAAGAAATTGGCTATGCGTTTTTGTTCTGTTACTTGCGGTAAAAATATTTTTCCTTTTATTGCTTCTTCATCAGAAACTTGCAACGTATTTTTTGCACCCTTACGCACCAATGGTCGTAAATAACGGTTGGTATTTGCATCTAACGAAAAGTAATAGTCTAAAAAATCACCATTAGCGGTTTTCTCATTTACATTGTAAACAGCATAAAGCGTAGAAACAATACCTGCTTTGCCTTTGTTAATTTTTATAATTCCGTAAGGATTGGCTTTTAGTGGGCTTTTGGTATAAACAATATCGCCTACTTCTACAACTCCGTAATTATGCACAGAAACACCTGCATACGAACGCCCTAAATGTTCAATTTGGTTTACAATTCCTAATTCGCCCGAAACCGATAAAACTTCTTCTTTGCCGTATTTTAAATCAACATTCTTCTTTTTCGATTCGCTTAAGAGTTCGTTTAGTTCTTTGTGTTCCCAGTGATCTTTAAACTCTGAAAACCTTACAAGCGGTATTTTGTTTTGTAATTTTTCCATAATCTAAAAAGGCGTGTCAATATTTAGTTCTTTACAAAGCGCAATCAGTTCTTTGTCTGTATCATTCATTTTGTTTTCGAGCGTTTTTAGTTTTTCAGAAACTTTGGCAAGATCAACAGGCTCTTCCTCCTCAAAAGTGTTTACATATCTTGGAATGTTAAGGTTGTATTCGTTTTCCTTAATTTCAGAAAGCGGTGCGAGATAAGAGTATTTCTCAACCTCTTTTCTTTCTCTGTAAGTTGTAATTATTTTTTCAAGGTCGGTTTGTCGTAAAGTGTTTTGCGTTCCTCTCTCAAAATGTTTACTGCTATCAATAAACAGTACATCTTCGGGATTTTCTCTACATTTTTTAAAAACCATTATGCTTGTTGGAATTGATGTACCATAAAATAAGTTTGCAGGCAATCCAATAACAGCATCTAAATAATTACGGTCTTCGATTAGATATTTACGGATAAGTTGTTCCGCTCCACTTCTAAACAAAGCACCGTGAGGTAAAACAATTGCCATAGTTCCGTTTTCTGCCAAATGGTGTATCATATGCTGTACAAAAGCATAATCTGCTTTGCTTTTTGGTGCTAATTTCCCATATTGACTAAAACGGTCATCACTTGTAAATAAAGGGTTTGCACTCCATTGTGCCGAAAATGGCGGATTGGCTACAATGGCTTCAAATTGGTGTTCAATATGTTGTGGGTGTTCTAATGTATCTTCTTGTTTTATATCGAATTTTCGGTAATGCACATCGTGCAAAATCATATTCATTCGTGCAAGGTTGTAAGTTGTTCTATTGAGTTCTTGTCCGTAAAAATTGCTTACTTCTTCTACTTCTTTGGCAACTCGCAAAAGCAAAGAGCCTGAACCGCAAGTTGGGTCGTAAACTGATTTCAGTTTTGTTTTTCCTGTTGTTACCAACTTTGCCAAAATCATACTTACCTGCTGTGGTGTGTAAAATTCTCCTGCTTTTTTTCCTGCTCCACTGGCAAATTGACCAATCAAATATTCGTAGGCATCACCTAAAACATCAAGTTCAGTGTTTTCAAGTTTAAAGTCTATTTTGTCGAGATGCGAAAGTACTTTTGCAATTAGTTTGTTTCTTACATCGGTTGTTTTTCCGAGTTTGGTACTGTTCAAATCCATATCCTCAAAAAGATTGTCAAAATCTTCTTCGCTTTCCGTTCCCATTGTAGAAAGTTGGATATTGTTCAGAATTTCTTGTAAGTCTTCTAAAATGAAGTTGTTTTCAGTATCATTGTTTCTGTTTCCTCTTTTTGCGAGTTCACTAAACAATTCAGATGGTTTCAGGAAATAACCCAATTTTTCAAGAGACTCCTCCTTGATTGCTTCGATATACTCTTTTCCTTGTTCTGAATTTTCTTTAATCTCTTTGTATTTTATTCCGTCAGGTTTCAAAATGTTGTTGGCGTACATTTCCATTTTTTCAGCCAAATACTTATAAAAAATAAATCCGAGTATGTAATCTCGGAATTCATCAGCATTCATTTTACCTCTCAACTCGTTGGCTATATTCCATAGTTGCTGTTCAAGTTGTTTCTTTTGGTCTTCACTCATATATTTTAATCTTCCTTAAATTCAATTCCCAAATTTACTCTTATTCTGTGGGTTGGCAAGAAATTGCTCTTTTGGTTTTTTTGGGTCGGCTTTTTGTGTGTCGGCAAAAAACCAAATGTGCAATTTGTGCGGTGGCTTTTTCTGTATTTTCTTGTAGCAAATTTGTCATTCTGTTTCGTTTCTTTTGCTTGTGCCTAACATCAGGATAACGTGCATTAATGCACGTTATATCTCTTATATCTACAGTTTATTAATTTTGTTAAATCATTGATAATCTTTAATGAAACCGACAACAAACGTTTATAGTCGTTTGTAATTGGATAATATTGTTTTTAAACATTTAACAAATATATACAAAAAAAAGGAGAGCAAAAAAACTCTCTCCTTTTAAATTCGTTTTTACTCACTTTTTTAATAGTAAGAAACTACAAGCCGTGAAATACACTCAATAATATATTCTAATCTGTCTTTTTTTAAATAATATAGTGTGCTTGCACCTTTTAGTTTGGCTCCTATAATACCTTGCTTTTTTAATATTTTAAGATGATATGAAGTAGTAGAACTATCAATATTTAATAAATTATAAAGTTGTGTTACTGTTAATTCTTTTTCATCTTCCAAATACTTAATTATTAAAATCCGCATAGGATGACTAAGAGATTTTATAAGACTTGCAGCCCTGTCTGTTTGTTCTTCGCTAAGGTTTTTTATTTGTTTTGCCATAATATTAAGTATTTTATTTATGCGGGGTTGCAAACTCCGCTTAGTAGGGAACGCGATACAATCGCGCACCAGCAGGGGTTACAAACTCTGCTTAGCAGGGGTTACCTGCTGGCATTCCTCTTTTTTAATAAATTCTGTTTATATTCGTTTATTCTTGATTAATATTCTAAAATATGGACATTTCCCGTTTATCGATAAATCTTTTTCATCATTGCCTTTTCTGAACTTAATAAGTTCAAATTGGTCAGGATTAAATTTATGTAGAAATGTAATAGGAACACCCATATATTCTTTGTAATCTAAAGGAATGTCCTTTGTTTTATTGACATTGATTCCATCATAATTATCATATTTTGAATATGCAACTTCGTTTCCAATATATCTTTCTGTGAGAGTAATATCTTCGTGACGTTTAGAGATATCTAAATTAGTTAACCAAAGACAATTGTTCGGAGAAACAATTCGGTTACCAAAGTCATCAATCCGAGCCTCTGTTCCATAAAGTTCATAGTGATCAGGAACAATAAATCCAGAAACACCTCTACCAAGATTTATTCCTAGCCACGCCTTATTTTCTTTAATGAGTTTGAAGATTTCTTTATAAGTTATTGCATTTATATTGGCAATTGTCAAAAACTTCTTATCGTATTTAACTAGTTGAGAAACAAATTCTCTAAATAGTGAAAATGGAGGGTTAGTAACAACAATATCTGATTGTTTTAAAAGTTCAATACTTTCTTCACTACGAAAATCTCCATCTCCTTTAAAGTAAACAATATCAGTTGAACTTGGTTTTTTTTCTTCATCTTCTGAACCTGAATATTCAAAGAAAAAACCATTTCCATCTTCTTTTGTATTAAATAAATTTCTTACTTGTTCTTTATAACAAGCAGAGATTAATTTTTTAAGACCTAACTCTTTAAAGTTTGAGGCAAAATAATTGAAGAAGTTACTAATTTGAGGGTCATCGCAATTGCAAAAAACTACTTTGTCTTTAAAATGACTTTTATAGTGTTGTAACTCACTTTCAATATCTGAAAGTTGAGTATAAAACTCATCACTTTTTGACTTCTTAGCTTTTTGTAATAATTTATTTGTTGCATTTCTTGCCATTGTCTACTTATCCTAACTTAATAAACTTTATTTTAACTATTTGCGCTTGGTTAGTTGATTAAAAATATCACTTCCTAATACATTGAGAGAGCTTTTTGAAACTTGAACCATAATATCAAACATTTCTTTGGCATCCCATTTTCCTCCATCCCCTTGTGTATATATTGAAGTTGCTTGAAGCATAATTGTTTTATTTGTATGCTTAACAAACTTGTTTTTACATAAATTGGTATTAATTGGCATACCATAATTTGCAGAGGTTAATCTATCTAATCTATTTAGTATTCCTGAATTGTACTCAAGTGTTACAAGCCTTCCATCAGGTCTTTTAATTGCAATAGTTTCTGTTAAGAAATTAGAGCCTTCCAGAAATAACACATAAGGATAGTGAGATTCCGACAACATCAAATTAGCAATTTCTGATATGTTTTTATGAGACCTCTCTATCGCATTTCCTGCAGCCATTAAGTCTTGATTATTACCTGTTCCAACTAAATTTCCTTTTTTAATGTTTTCAATGTCTTTCCCTTGGTGTTTAGCCTCTGATACTAAAACTATTCGCCAATTACCTTTGTCGTCTTTTACTTCAATTATTCCCCCATCAGGTTTAATGCTAGAATTTGATACAAAAAGAGTTTGCCCTAATTCTTTATCTATCTTTTTCAATGCTTCGTTTATTTCTTCTTTTTTTATGCTTGTTTTATATTGAAAAGATAATTGAGGATAATCCTTTTCAAGCTGTTCAATTACAAGATGAGAGATTTCTCCAACTTTCATATCGTGTGATTTTGCTTCATCTCCAAATATTCCAACTACACCGTGAGACTTCTTATGTTGCTTCGTTAATCTTGTTGATTGATTCTTTTTAGACATATCTTCCTTGATTTATTTAATTTCAAAAGTACAAAGTTAATTCAATCGCCACGAATAAAAAATGCGATTTTAAGTTTGCACTGACGGTCTTTTTTTTGCTTGCAGGTAACATCAGGATAACGTGCATTAATGCACGTTATATCTCTTATATCTACAGTTTATTAATTTTGTTAAATCATTGATAATCTTTAATGAAACCGACAACAAACGTTTATAGTCGTTTGTAATTGGATAATATTGTTTTTAAACATTTAACAAATATAACAAAAAAAGGAGAGAAAAAAAACACTCCCTTTTAATTTTAGTCATTTTAAACTTATTAGTTACTCATCCGATGACTTAAAGTCATCGGATGAATTTGTAATTTACTCCGTTTTCCTAATAGCCACATTAAGCCTTGTCATAGCGTTATCAAAAATTGCAGACTTAACTGTTAGTGTGTCGTAGTAGGGATATTCAAAAGTAACTTTACATTTACCTTCGGGTAGTTTTTTAAACTGAAAATTACCTTTTTCGGTTGTTTTATATGTAAATGTTTTGCCATTTTCGCATACTACTGTTACTAAAACATTATGTATTGGCAAGTTTGTTTCTTCGCCAAGTACTTTACCCATCATTGACCTTGAAATTGTTGGGTCGTCGAAAATTATTCTTGCTCTTTCGTAAATTTCGTAAAACTTTTTTTCTTTGGTTTTATACTGCATCATGTGATTATCTAAATGCTCGGTAAGTTGTATGTCTAATTCTTCAAACAATTTTTCAAGTTGGGCTGTTGCTCTACTTTTCTCAGCTACTAATTCTTGTGGTGTGGTATTATATTCTATATATCCATCGGCTTCTCTGCCGTAATCTTCAATCATTTTTTGTTCCATACCGTAATCTTTAAGCTCTTTTAAATGCTTGGTAGCATAATCTTTTACGGTATTTACTCTTGTCATTATTTTATTATCTAATATTGCTTTAATATCAGTCATTGATAAATTAGAATTTTCGTAAAGGTCTTCATCGCCAATTGTTTTTGCATAAGAACGAAATATGCCCAAAAAAACATCGGTTGTAAGGTTTAGTTTATCTCTAAATTGTTTTTTCATTTTCGATAAACCTTTGCTTGTTTTGTTTTGTATTGCAAGGTTTTCTTGAATACTTTTAAATAGTGCTACAATTATTGCTACTGTTGCAATAATTATTCTGTTTGCTCCCCAAATGCTGATATTTTTTTGCATTTCACCATTTGTTTTGTTTGCCATCGAGAAATAGGCTTCTTGTTTTCCAGTCATAATTTTAAATTTTAAGTTAATAATTTCTGCAATATACAAAGATATTTTTGAAAAAGCAAGTTATTATTACTTTATTTATTAATCATTTACATTTTCTGCACTATTGTTTTCCTCATTATTATTTTTTAATGTTTGATTTTTTAAATATTCTTTATGTTTTTGTATTTCATCATCTTTACTCATATACCATTTTGTGAAAAGAGATATAAGCATTTTTTCGTTTATTGTTTCTATATCGCTAAATGATATATTTTTAAATTTAGCATTAATAACTCGTGTAGATTTTTTTCTTTTTTTATGGCGATATTTAAGATCATAAAATATTCTTACCTTCCTGCCTGAATTATCAATACTTACTTTGAAACTGAAATCGGACAATATTTCAAAAGCTTTAAATGTTGCAGTTTGTGTGTGTATATCAAAATCAAGTTTTTCAAAATTAAATTCTGTAAGTTGTTCCTTTAGCTTTTCAAATACGGGTAATATTTTTAGTTTATAGAAATCTGCCATCTGTTTATCGGACATCATATTTGGTTTAATAACTACAGGTTCGGGTTTAAGCTTTACTGCAAGAAATTCTTTAAGGTCTTTTAGTGTGTTTCCTTCTGTTTTTTTTGTTTCGTCTGGATTTTTCATAGTTTTAGTATTTAAAATTTTTGTAAATATAATAATCTTTCCGTCCAAAAACAAGCATTTCCGCCATTTTTTGTGCATTTTTACATTGTTTTTTACTGTTTGACCACTATATTTCTAAATATGTTCAAAACAAGAGAGCATCTGTACACAACATGAGAGCATCTGTACACCACATGAGAGCATCTGTACACCACATGAGAGCATCTGTACACCACATGAGAGCATCTGTACACCCTATGAGAGCATCTGTACACCACATGAGAGCATCTGTACACTACATGAGAGCATCTGTACACAACATGAGAGCATCTGTACACCACATGACTCCACTCAAGGGCTGCATGACTCCACTCAAGGGCTGCATGACTCCACTCAAGGGCTGCATGACTCCACTCAACGAGCAAGAGATTCAAATTAGTAATTGGATGAAACAGATTGATAACTGCATGAAACAAGTTAGCTATATTACGACAGTGAATAAGTATATTACGAAAGTGTATAAGCGTATCACGAAAGTGAAAAACAAGTACTACGCCTGCTCTACTCCTCTTTATTAAAGGTTCCGAGTTTAATTGCTGTTAATATCTTTTTGGTGTATAGTGGAAAATCACTTTTCATTATCCATCCGTAATACCCCGAGTCTGTTTTAAGCACATCTTCTACAAGTCTGCCTTTGTGTTTGCCAAAATTAATAGTTGGTTGGTTGTCTTTATTGTAAGCTATGTATCCTGCAAAGTCAACGTTTTTACTTTGCATAGAAAAATTGCTTAAAAAATCAATATCGTTTTCAATTTCATTGTATTTTTCTATTTGTGCTTTAAGCACCTCATAGGTTGCAATGGTATCGGCTTGTGCCGAGTGTGCGTTTTCAAGTTCTTTATTGCAATAGAATTTATATGCGGCTATTAGGGTACGTTGTTCCATTTTATGAAATATTACCTGCACATCAATAAACTTGCGTTTTTTCATATCAAAATCAACTCCTACACGCAAAAATTCTTCGGCAAGCAATGGCACATCAAATCTGTTAGAATTGTAGCCTGCTATATCGCACCCTTCCATATATTTTGCAAGTATTTTGGCAAAATCTTTAAATAGAGGAGCATCTGCAACATCGGCATCTGTTATTCCGTGTATTTCTGTAACCTCAGCCGGTATTGGCATTTCAGGATTAATACGCTTTGTTATCTGGTCTTCTTTTCCATTAGGCAAAATCTTAATTAAGGATATTTCAACTATTCTGTCTTTAGCTACATTTATACCTGTTGTTTCAAGATCGAAAAATATAATTGGGTTTTTTAAATTTAATTCCATTTGTTTTAAGGATTTATTTGCCGTAGGGCTTAAAAAAAAGTTATTTGTTTATTGATTATTAATCTTTTCAGTAAGATAAATATCAATTTTATAATCTGTGATTATTGCTTGTTCTTCGTAGATAATAATATCCATCTGATATGTTTCATAGGCATTGCCTTTTATAACCAAAACATAGGTGCCCGGTACGAGTTCAATTTCATATTTGGCTTGTTTTGCCATTTCGGTAAGGTCGGCAATTTCATCTTTTGTGCGTTTGTCAAATATTTTCATTCTAATATCAGAGCTGATATCTGCAATTTGTTTTGGATATATAGAATCGCCTATTGCTATTATTCCATGATACTTTATTTTTGTTGCCGGCACATCGTTAAAAATTACTTTATAAATATCAAGGCCGCCTACACCCTCTTTTCTCCATTTAGGCATGTAGCCGTATCTGCCGTTTTTTGTTATCGATATGTTTGTGTTATCATAAGTGTCGTTTACAGGGTATCCCATGTTCTTTGGTTTGCCCCATTTATATTCTTCTTTAATCCATTCACATTCAAAAATATCATATCCTCCCATTGTATTATATCCTTTTGATGCAAGCCTTAATTTTGTGCCATCGTGCGACATTTCGGGGAAATTTTCATCGTATTTTGTATTAATTGAAATCCCCATATTAACTGGCATAGTCCACTCCTCTTTCGAAATACGTGTGCAATAATAAATATCAAAACCTCCTAAACCTTCCGGTCTGTCGCTTGCAAAAAAAAGAGTATCCATTGATGGAGAAAAACATGCACCTTCCTCTAAATACTTTGAGTTAATTTCTTTATTAAAAACTATTACTTCTCTAAATCGTGTTGTTCTTTTAGTTGATACACCAATATCATCGCCTGCAACAAAATTATCGAGATGTACTATGGCTTTTGTTCCATCGTGCGATAAAGCAACAACATCTTCGTTTTCTTCGGTATTTACTTTGCTTCCAAACGAACGTGCTTTGCTCCATTCGCCAAAATCATCTTTTACAGGAAATGACATATAGCAGTTTTTAACGTATTGCTGATAATCTTTAATATACTTTTTGTTTGAAGCAAATACCATTATATGTCCATCGGCTGCAATATGTGGGTTGTAATCGGCTCTACGGCTATTGATGTTTGTTCCCATATTATAGAAAGTAACATCAACAGGTGTTTCCATTAGTTTTTTTGCATTGTAACAAATTTCAATATCCCTGTTTAGTTCTTTTATTTGTTCTGTGTTTATTGTTTCTCGTATATACTCTTTATATTCTTTAAATAATTCTACTGCTTTATCAAATTTATATTTATGAAAATATGCCTGAGCAAGATAAAATTTAATATCATCTACGTAATAACCCAAGGAATCGGCAAAATTAAGATGAGGAATAGCTCTTGTTTTGTCCATGTTAACCTTTAAATAACATACTCCTATTCTGTAATGAAATTCTTCGTTTTTTTTATCGGCTCTTAATAACTTTAGATATTGTTTTAATGCAACCCTGTAGTTTTCATCTTCAAAATTGGTGTTAGCCTCTCTTTCCAACGATTGAGAAAAAGACGTTAATGTTATTAGAATAAAAACTATTATTATGGCTATTGTCTTATACATACTATGATTTTACATTAAATGAAAATATATTCCATATTTTAAAATATAAAATTAAGCTATTTTTGAATTAAGTGAAAATTTTTATCAAACTCCTTTTTATAACTGGCTTTATCTAATATTTCAAAACTTTCTATATACTCTTTATAGTTTTCGTTATATACAATTTCTATTTCATATTTTCCTTTTGGAAGAATTGCCACAAAATCACCGGTATTTTTCTTAGGTATATACATGCCAAAAAGATTTCCAAAGTCATCGAAAATAGAAATTTCGAGATCAAAATTATCACCTTTAAACTTCTTGCCTGTAATTGTGTCGCCAAGATAAATATATCCTTTTATCAAGGAAAGTTCTTCATCAATATCATTAAATGTAACTCTGTATATATCCAATCCGCCAAAACCTTCTTTTCTGTTTGCAGCCATATAAGCGTATCTATTGTTTTCAGGAAATGATATAGTTAAATTATCTTGTGTTGTGTTTAAAGGATATCCCAAATTTATTGGTTTTGTCCATCCTTGCCTTACAACATCCCAGTATGAAACAAACAAATCGTAGCCTCCAATACTGTTATGACCTTTTGAAGCAAAATAGAGGATATTTCCATCATCTGAAATTAAAGGATATGCATCATCACTTTTTGTATTAATTACATCGCCTATATTTTTTGCTTCACTCCATTTCCCGTTTGGCAACTTTTTAATTGCATATATATCCATATCACCGTATCCTCCGTCTCTTGCCGATGATACATATATAATACTTTTGTCTGCTATCATTGAAGCTCCGTTTTCTATCGATTTTGAATTTATCATATTAAAGAATTTTTCTTCTTTATCGTAATATTTGAAAATTCTGCCTTTTTTCTCAGCACGCAAAATATCACTATACTCATCGTCCATGCTATTGCATAGTAATAAAACCTTACCATCATCTGACATCCACACAGCTTCTTCGTTATCGGTAGTATTAATTTTATGTTGAGAAACTGCAAATGACCATTTGTCTTTATTATTTTTGCTTATGTATACATTTGAAATATAAGTACCATAATCGGGGTCGTATTTTTTATTTGAAGTAAATGTTATAAATCCCTCATTATTGACAACAAACGGATTATAATCATCTAATCTGGAATTAACATTAGCACCTAAGTTCTCAAAACTAACATTAACTGGCTTGTTCATTAATTCTAATGCGCTATATGACATTTTTATAAGATGATATGCTTTGTTTACTAAATTTTTATCGGTTCCGGCAGTTTCTTTGTATATATTAAATAACTCTATCGCCTCTGTAAAACGATAAGAATTCATGTAAGATTTTGCAATGTAAAATGTTACATCTTTATTCGATTCGTCGTTTTCTTTTACAAACAATAATCTTTTTAAAGCTTTTTCAGTGGCAATATTAGTTTCAGAATAACAAATACCAAGTTTATAATTATATTCAATATTTAATGTGTCAGTTTTCCACAACTTTAAATATTTATATAATGCAATCCTGTATTCTCCGTAAATAAAATTAATATCTGCTTTCTTTTCAAGTTCAATTATATATTTTTTCTTTTTCTGAGCATACATTTCATTATTTGAAACAGTAAATAATAAAATTAAAACCAGTATTAATAATAAATTTTTCATTTTCTGAATTTATATAAAAAAAGGAGGCTATAAAACATTTAGTCTCCTTTAATTATTTATTTTTTAATCAAATTAATTAATCATCATTGGCATTAACAACATAAGTATATCTTCGTCTTCAACATTATTTTCAAACGGCAATAATAAACCTGCTCTTGCAGGATCTGATAATTCCATTACAATTTCTGATGAAGGTAAATTTGAAAGAATTTCCATTAAAAATGTTGATTTAAAACCTATTTCCATTTCTTCACCATCGTACTGGCAATTTAATCTTTCTACACCTGAAACTGCAAAATCAATATCCTGTGCCGAAATTGTTATTTGATTACCCGATAGTGATAGTTTAACTAAATTGCTTGACTGGCTTGAGAAAAGTGAGACTCTTCTTAAAGTATTATACAATTCAATTCTGTCAACAATAAGTTTATTTTGATTATCGCTTGGTATTACAGAGTTATAGTTAGGATAATTCCCTTCAGTAAGTCTGCATACAAGTTTGTAATTTGAAGTGGTAACAACGGCATTTTTTTCATCAAATTCCAAAACAATGTCTTTTTCTTCTTTTGGCAAAATGTTTCTTAAAAGAGAAGCCGGTTTTTTTGGAAGTATAAATGACGACTCAAATTCTGATGTAAAATCAGTTCTTCTATAACGTACAAGTTTATGAGAATCTGATGCAGCAAATGTTACGTTATCTTTATAGATCTCAATATATATACCATTCATTACAGGTCTTAATTCATCGTCGGCAGTAGCAAAAAGTGCCTTATTGATGCCGTTTAAAACAACATCGTTGTTTAACGTAATTTTTTTAGCCTCATTTGTTAAAGAAGGAATTTTTGGAAAATCAACAGCATTCTGGCATGGTATAACATATTTTCCTGTTTCAGACGAAATATCAAGATTTAATTTCTCTGTATCAACATTAAATGTAAGAGGCTGATCGGGAAATTCTTTTAAAGCGTCATTTAAAATTTTTGAAGGGACTGCTACATTGCCTTCACCGTCACAATTTTCAAGCTTAATTTTAGTAATCAATGTTGATTCTAAATCTGAAGCAGTAATTGTTAAGTCTTTATTTTTTATTTGAAACAAATAATTGTCGAGAATAGGCAAAGTGTTTTTTGCGTTAATAACTCTTCCTACCGACTGAAGGTAGCCTAAAAACTCACTACTGGATATTACAAAATTCATAATGTTAATTTTTATATATAAAATCCAAAATTAGTGAAACAATTTGTTAATTCAAATTGAATAAAATTATTTTTTCAAAAAATCATCAATTTCTTTTATCAAATTGTCGAAAACATAATATTGAACCGAAACAAGGTCTTCGTCATTTATATATCCATACATCTGATCTGGGTCAAAATCAAGTTTATTTCCCTCGCCATCTAATAACATATCATCGAAAGATGGCATTTTATAGGTTTTAATTGTTTGCTTTATCCCATTTTTGTCTTCAACTGTAAATATATAGTTTGGCTGTGTGGAAATAATTGAATCTTTTCTGTTTTGGTCAAAATTATTTAAAAATGCCTGATAAGAAATATTTTTATAATTAGCAATGTATTTTTTAACGGCAATTGTATCAAAATCATTAATCATTTTTTGTTGATAAACCGATTCTAATGCAAAATTGTTATCGCCATTATTTATGATTTTAAAAGACTTTGAAGGCGCCAAAGGTATTTCTACCAGAATTGACACAATATCTTTAAACTGATAATTGAATATTTGCATACTTCTCCATAAACCTTCTTCAACAAAATACCGTGTAGATAAATATCCGCTAAAACCGGGTATGTGCATAATAAAAGGCACTGAAGAACCTTCTATAAGCATATATGTTCCGTACTGATCGGATGTTGGACCTCCTACATAATATGTTCTTATTAATTTATTGTTAGCATATATTTCAACCTTGGTGGAATGAACTGCCAGATTTTTAACCACTGTGTTATGGGCTGATTTTGACACAGGCGATTTAATAGCAACACGGTTAATTGTTTTCAGCAAAAGTGATATTGCATCTTTTCTTACCGTATATTTTTTATTTATCTGCCAATAGCCATTTTTTCTTTCAAGCAAAACACTTGTATTTGATTTATCTACCATAAATATTTTATTGACAGAAGCAGTATCTTCAACTGCAAAATCTCTTAATTCTTTATCTGAAAAATTGCCCGATGTGTTTATAAAAAAGATATAATAAAGCGATACAAGTATTGATAATAATACTATTACGAATAAAATTATATTGTTTTTTTTCATATTTTTTATTTTTACAAAAGCCCCCTTCAATTCAAGTTTTATTTCACAAAAATAACAAAAAAAAGAGAGAAAACTCCCTCTTTAATTTTAGATTTAAAAATTTACTATTTTAAATTTTAAGTATTTTAGGCACTTTAGGTATTTCGTTTCTAAACCATAAAAATCTGCACAGGATACTCAATATTAGTTAAAAACAAGCCTTTCGCCTTTGCTGATGTACCGGCAGCAGAACGGTCTTTTTTTTCAATTATGTTTTTAAATTGCTCAATGGTAATTTTTTCTCTTCCCACATCAAGCATTGTTCCAACAATTGCTCTAACCATGTTTCTTAAAAACCTATCGGCAGTAATTTCAAAAATAAGAGTATTGTTTTTCTTATACCATTTTGCCTCTGTAATTTTGCAAATACTTGTTTTGTTATCGGAGTGTAGTTTGCAAAAACTTTCAAAATCGGTATATTCTAATAATACCTTAGAGGCAAGGTTCATGTTTTCAATATTCAGTTTTTCCTTTATCAATACCGATTCCTCAACTCTAAACGGATCTTTTTCAAGAGAAATATAATACTTGTATGTTCTTGAAATTGCATCAAATCTGGCATGAGCATTATTATCAACTTTAATTATTTTCTGTACTGCAATATCGTCAGGCAAAAAATTATTTATTGCACCTTTCTTTTTCTCATCTTTATCAAGATTTTGTAGTGTAGTATCAAAATGAGCAATAAAATAAGAAGCATGAACTCCCGTATCTGTTCTGCCCGCACCCATTAATTCAATATCCTCGTTAAGTTTTAAAGACATTACCTCTGTAAGTATCTTTTGTATTGTTATTGCATTTTCCTGACTTTGCCATCCGTGAAAATTTGTACCTTTGTACGATAGTTGTATAAAATAACGTTGCATGTTTCGATTTTTCGTTTAACTTTTTTTAACAAAAATATAAATTCATTAAGACTAAATTAATATAAATTTGCATTGTTAAAAATAATTTTTAATAATTATAATAAATAGTATTAAATATGAACGAGATACTAACACAAGAACAGGGTGTTTCAACAAATGTTGATATTAAAGAATTAAATGAAAAAATTCAAAAAGAAAGCTCATTTGTTGATATGATATCAATGGAGATGTCGAAAGTTATTATTGGACAAAAACATTTAATTGACAGATTGTTAATTGGATTATTATCAAACGGACACATATTGCTTGAAGGTGTTCCGGGATTAGCAAAAACACTTGCCATCAACTCTTTGGCAAACACAGTAAATGCAAAATTCAGCCGTATCCAATTTACTCCAGACCTTTTGCCTGCCGACCTTATTGGCACAATGATATACAGTCAGAAGAAAGAAGAATTTATTGTAAAAAAAGGACCAATATTTGCTAATTTCATTCTTGCCGATGAAATAAACCGTTCTCCTGCAAAAGTACAAAGCGCATTATTAGAAGCTATGCAGGAAAAACAGGTTACAATTGGCGAAGAAACTTTTAAACTTGATAAACCGTTTTTAGTTTTGGCAACGCAAAATCCTATTGAACAAGAAGGAACTTATCCCTTACCGGAAGCACAGGTTGACAGATTTATGCTAAAAGTGATTATCCATTATCCCAACAAAGAAGAAGAAAAGATGATAATAAGACAAAACCTGCTTAAAGAATTTCCTAAAACTAATAAAATTTTAAAAGCTGAAGATATACTTAGAGCAAGAGATGTTGTTAAAGAAGTTTATATTGATGAAAAAATTGAAAGATATATAATTGATATAGTTTTTGCAACAAGAACACCTGCCGATTATAATTTGAGCAAATATTCTAATATGATAAGTTTTGGCGGTTCGCCCAGAGCAAGTATAAATCTTGCTATGGCTGCAAAAGCCTACGCATTTATTAAACGCAGAGGTTATGTAATTCCTGAAGATGTTAGAGCAATTTGCCACGATGTAATGAGACACAGAATTGGTTTAACTTATGAAGCAGAAGCAGAAAACATTACTTCTGAAGACATTGTTAATGAAATACTAAACACTATTGAAGTACCATAACATTAAAATGACTAAAATTTGAAATGAATTTTAATTTATTTTAGTCATTTTAAATATATATAAACTATGAACAAATAAAATAAACCTTATTACACTAAAACTAAAAACTAACTACTATGAACAAATTACTAATAATACTAAGCATTATTATTTTGTCAGGTTCTTTAAACGCACAAATTTTAATAGGATTAACAGAAGATGAAATATTAAATTATATGGAAGAAAAACATCCAAATTATAATTTAAACACCGGTTTTGGCTCTACTGAAAATACCGTAAAATTTTACGATTCAACGAAAGACAGAACTTTTATCTTCTTTCTCAACGACAAAGGAATTTGTGAATATTCAAAACTTATGCTTGATATGGAAGAATATGATAAAACCGTATCTGTCATGAATAACTCTAAATCATTTATATCAAAAAGTGAACATAAGTGGATACAAAAAAAAGGTGATATTGAATTTGTTCTTACAATTGACAAAACCAAGTGGATGTTTAGTTTAGTAACACAAAAAAAGAATAAGAAAAAATAAGTGGAAACAACTGAGTTAATAAAGAAAGTTAGAAAAATTGAAATAAAAACCAGGGGATTATCTAAACAGATATTTGCCGGCGAATACCATAGTGCCTTCAAAGGAAAAGGCATGATGTTTAGCGAAGTTCGGGAGTATCTGTATGGCGATAGTATTCGTAATATTGATTGGAATGTAACTGCCCGCTTTAACCATCCTTATGTTAAAATATACGAAGAAGAAAGAGAACTAACTGTTATTCTTTTAGTTGACATTAGTGCTTCAAAAGAATTTGGTACTAACAAACAATTGAAACGTAATCTTATTACAGAAATTTCGGCAGTTCTTTCATTCTCTGCCATTCAAAATAATGATAAAATTGGTGTAATATTATTTAGCGATAAAGTTGAAAAATTTATACCACCAAAAAAGGGAAAACAACATATATTAAGAATTATACGAGAATTAATTGAATTTAAACCGGAAAACAACGGAACTAATATTGGAGAAGCATTGCGTTTTTTCACAAATGCAATAAAAAAGCGAAGTACTGCTTTTATTATTTCCGATTTTATTGATGATAACTTTGAAGAAGCACTAAAAATTGCAAATAAAAAACATGATGTAATTTCATTAAGGATTTTTGATAAACGCGAAACAGAACTGCCAAAGATCGGTTTGGTAAAAATGAACGATGCAGAAACAGGCGAATGCAAATGGGTTGACACTTCAAATAAAAAAGTAAGAAAAAATTATAATAACTGGTGGCACGGAAAAAACACTGAATTAAATAATATTTTCAGAAAAAACGGTATTGACACAGTTAACCTTGAAACAGGTGAAGATTATGTAAAACCGTTAATAAAATTATTCAAATTAAGAGGGAAAAATTAGCGGTGAAAAAAATAATATTTAAAATATTTATTGCTACCACACTTATTGTTTTTTTCAATAAGGCACATTCGCAAATTAGTATTAGAGCAAGTCTTGATACAAATCAAATTTTAATTGGCGACCAAATTAAATTGATCTTAGATATTACAAAACCTTCCAATCTTAACATAAAATTTCCTATTCTAAAAGATACTATCATCAAAGAAATTGAAGTATTAGATGCTTCCCTTATTGATACAATAGCCATTAATGGAAATAATATCAGTTTAAGAAAAGAATACACTATAACATCATTCGACAGCGGACTTTATATAATTCCATCTTTACCTTTCACATATCAACACGATACTATTACAGATTCATTTCCTACAAATCCTTTATATATGGCAGTTAGCACTTTTGAAGTAGATACTGTTTCAAAAAAGATATTTGATGTTAAAAAACCTTATGATGCACCATGGTCAATAGTGGAATTTTTAAAACTATATTGGTATTATTTAGTAATTGGTGCCGCTATTATCTTATTATTACTAATTGCTTATAGAGTATTTAAACGTTTGAAGAAAAAAGAACCAATTATAAAAACAATTGAAAAACCTAAAATTCCTGCCCATATTATTGCCTTAAAAGATTTGGACAAACTTAAAGCACAAAAACTTTGGCAAAACAATAAAATTAAAAAATATTATAGCAAGTTAACTGATATTGTAAGGAAATATATTGAAAACAGATTTGGTATTTCAGCTATGGAACAAACAAGCTATGAAATACTGGGTACATATTCCAGATCGGGACATGATCAGAACAATACAATTGAATATTTAAGACAAATGTTAACACTTGCTGATTTTGTGAAATTTGCAAAAGCTCATCCATTACCCGATGAAAATGATTTAAGCATGAAAAATGCTTATGCTTTTGTTAATGAAACAAAAAAAGAAATAATTATTGAAAATAAACAAGAAAACAATTTAAGTAAAGAAAATGCAAATGATTGATAGTTTTGCAAATCCAGGATTTCTTTATTTATCATTGGTTTTAGTACCAATGATTGTTTGGTATATAATTAAACAGTTAGATGTAAATACCTATATTCAAACTTCAACTCTGCAAGGTTTTAAAAAATCTTCAATTACATACAAACACATTTTAAGACATTTCCTTTTTGCTTTTAGAATAATTGCTATTGCAGCATTAATTGTTGTGCTTGCACGCCCTCAATCGGAAAACAACTGGAAAAATGTAACAACAGAAGGTATTGATATTGTTATTGCTCTTGATATTTCAACAAGTATGCTAGCTCAGGATTTAAAACCCGACAGGCTTGAAGCTTCAAAAGGAGTAGCAGGTGAGTTTATTAAAGGCAGACCGGATGATAGAATGGGACTTGTTGTTTTTAGTGGCGAAAGCTTTACCCAATGTCCATTAACAACAGACCATGCAGTACTAATAAATCTTTTTAAAGATGTTAAAAGCGGAATGATAGAAGACGGTACAGCAATTGGTTTGGGATTAGCAAATTCTGTAAACCGTCTGAAAGACAGCAAAGCAATTAGTAAAGTAATTATTTTATTAACTGATGGTGTAAACAATCGTGGCTCAATTGCTCCAATAACCGCCGCTGAAATTGCCAAAACATACGGAATAAGGGTTTATACAATTGGTGTTGGAACAAATGGCGAAGCCCCCTACCCTTTTCAAACACCGTATGGTACACAGTATCAAAATATAGAAGTTAAAATTGATGAAGCAACACTTAAACAAGTTGCTCAAATTGCCGACGGTAAATATTTTAGAGCTACCGACAATAAAAAGTTAAAAGAAATTTATGTTGAAATAGATAAACTGGAAAAATCAAAAATTAGTGTTAAAGAATACAGTAAAAAACAAGAAGAGTATTTGCTCTTTGCATTATTTGCAGGTTTATTATTGTTAATTGAAGTTGTGTTGAGATATACTTTACTGAGAAGTATTCCATAATTACAAGATTTATGAGTGCTATAAAATTCGCATATCCTATTTATTTGTATTTGTTATTTTTAATTCCATTAATAACAGGGCTTTTTGTAATATATTTAATTGTAAAAAAGAACAGGCTTAAAAAATATGGAGAATTAGATATAATAAAAGGTCTAATGCCGGGAATATCTATAGGCAGACCAATTGTAAAATTTATACTTTTTGCTATTGCTTTTACCTTTTTAATACTTGGTATTGCCAACCTTCAAGTTGGCTCAAAACTACGAGAGGCTAAACGAGAAGGTGTAGAAATCATACTAGCTCTTGATGTTTCTAAAAGTATGCTTGCCGACGATATTCAACCAAACAGATTAGAAAAAGCAAAAATGGCAATTTCAAAACTTGTTGACAGACTACATAACGATAAAATAGGATTAATTGTTTTTGCAGGTGATGCCTATGTTCAATTGCCAATTACAACAGATTATGCTTCTGCTAAAATGTTTTTGTCTGCAATCTCTACTGAGATAGTACCAATACAAGGCACAGCAATAGGAAGCGCTATAGAGCTTGCAGTAAAATCATTTTCTCCCGATAATGATAAAAACAAAGCATTGATAATTATTACCGATGGAGAAAATCATGAAGATGATGCTGTTGCAGCAGCAACTAAGGCATATAGCGAAAAAATTATAATTCATACAATAGGAATGGGTTCACCAGGTGGAGCTCCAATAATAATTCAGGGTAGATTTGGAAGAAACGATTACCACACAGACAAAGACGGGAATGTTGTTGTTTCTAAACTAGATGAGAAAACCTTGAAGCAAATTGCTTCCGCAGGACATGGAACATATATAAGAGCTAACAATGTGAAAATTGGATTAGATAAAATATTTGATGAAATTGATAAAATGGATGAAGAAGAGTATGAGTCTCAAGCTTATTCCGATTATGAGGACAGATTTCAATATTTTATTGCCATAGCATTATTCTTTTTATTACTTGAATTTATATTACTGGAAAGAAAAAACAGGTGGCTGAAAAATATTAACTTATTTAAAAATAATATTAGCAAATGAAAACATTATTTTACATAACATTCTTATTACTGATAGTTAGTGCTGTTTACTCACAAAAAGAAAGGAAATATATAAGAAACGGTAATCAAGATTATTTAAAAAATGAATTTGAAGAATCTGAGTTATCATACAGAAAAGCTGTAGAAAATCAATCTGACAGTAGTGGTGCATACAAAGCCAGTTTTAACCTTTCCGATGCACTTTACAAACAAGAAAAATTCCCCGAAGCTATCAATCAATTAAATTATCTTACATCGCAACAAAAAAATAAAGAAGATCTTGCTAAAGTTTACCATAACCTTGGAAATTCATACTTATCATCGGGCGAACTTGAAAAAAGTATTGATGCATATAAAAACGCATTAAGAAATAATCCTAATGATAAGGAAACAAAATACAATTTAGCTTTTGCTCAGAAAATGTTGCAACAACAGCAACAGCAAAAACAAGAACAAAATCAGGATGGAAACCAAGAAAAACAAGAACAAGAGAAACAGCAAGAACAAAAAGAACAGGAAGATAAAAAAGATCAGGAACAACCGCAACCACAAGAACAGGAAATGACAAAAGAAGAAGCAGAAAGAATGCTGCAGGCAATTGAAAACGACGAAAAAGATCTGCAGAAAAAACTAAAAAAAGTTAAAGCACAAAAATCATCAATTGAAAAAGATTGGTAATGAAAAGAACATTATTTAGTATATTACTATTATTTACAGTTATAACATTATCATTTGCTGATGGTATTAAGCTTGTAGCTAAAGCTAAAAGAGCGGTTACTAAAGGAGAACAATTCCGACTTACATATGAATTAAACTCAAAAGGCTCAGGCTTTAAAGTTCCAAACCTTAAGGACTTTGATGTTTTAATGGGACCAAGCACTTCTTCCAGTAGCAATATTCAGGTTATTAACGGACAAATGACAAAAAGCTCTATTTATACATACACATACATATTACAAGCAAAAAAAGAAGGTAAATTTAATATTGGTTCAGCCAGTATTAAAGTTGGAGACAAAACATATACATCTAATGCTCTCACAATAGAAGTTGTTAAAAGCAATAATTCTAATGCTAATTCTGGTAATAAAAGCAATTCAAATTCTAGTGGAGTTAGTGGTAAAGACCTTTATGTTAGATTACATGTTAGTCGTTCAAATCTTTATAAAGGAGAATATCTTATTGCTACAATAAAAGTTTACACAAAACTTAATCTTGCAGGATTTAATGACATGACATTTCCTTCTTACGATGGTTTTTGGACAGAAGATATCCCTAACCCATCGCAAATACAATTAGTAAGAGAAAATGTAAATGGAGAAGTATATAATGTAGGAGTAATAAGTCAAACAATACTTTATCCCCAAAAATCAGGAGAATTATATATCAATCCTTACAAATTGGAATGTATTGTACAAAAAAGAGTTCAAAATGCCGGCAGAGGATTTTTCAACAACTTTTTTGGAGGATACAAAAATTATAGTGTAAAAGTAGAAAGCCCCAAAGTTAAGATTAATGTAAAAGCCTTACCGGGAAATGCCCCTGGTAATTTTGCAGGAGCAGTTGGCTCATATAAATTAGAAACTTCAATCGATAAGTCGGAAGTTAAAACTAACGACCCTATTAATTATAAAATTAAAATTAAAGGCAGCGGAAACCTTAAACTTATAGACCCTCCCGAAGTTAAATTCCCTGCCGATTTTGAAGTATACGACCCTAATATAGCAGATAATATCAATAATAATGCTGCAGGTTCTTCAGGAAGTAAAAACATAGACTATTTAATTATTCCACGACACGCAGGAAGCTTTAAAATTAATCCTATATCCTTTACTTATTTCGACGTAAACTCAAAAACATACAAAACACTAACTTCAGAAGGGTTTAACATTAAAGTTGCCAAAGGCGATGATGAAGACAATGCAACTGTTGTATCAAACTTCTCGAAAGAAAATGTTAAATACATTGGAAAAGACATACGATTTATAAAAACCAATAATATTAATTTAAATAAAAAAGGAGAATATATATTTGGCTCATTAAAATTCACACTGGCATATATTATTTCTCTACTGCTGTTTATTTTAATTGTTATCTGGAAAAGAAAGCAAATAAAACAAAGAGCAAATTTGGCACTTATTAAAAATAAAAAAGCAAATTCAACAGCACGCAAGCGATTAAAACTTGCTTCAAAATATCAGAAAGAAAACAATAAGGAATTATTTTACGACGAAATTGCAAAAGCTCTTTGGGGATATTTATCGGATAAATTAAGTATTCCTTTGGCAGAACTTACAAAAGATAATGTTTCGGTAGCATTGCAGAATAAAAATATTGATGAAAATATGATAAACACATTTTTAGACGTACTTAATGTTTGTGAATATGCAAGATATGCTCCGGCAGAAGGCAACTCGCAAATGGAGAATGTTTATAACGATGCTGTTAAAATAATTTCTGATATAGAACAAAAAATTAATAAACAATAATGATAAATATTTTCAACATATTATTAAAAAAACAATTACTGATAATAAGTATACTTTTTTTGATATCAGGTTTTGCATTGTCAAATAATGTTAATTCAATATTAGATAGTGCAAAAGCAAATTATCTTAATGGAAAATACACCGAGGCAATTGATAATTATGAAAAAATTATTGCACTTAATTACGAATCGCCTGAATTATACTACAATCTTGCTAATTCTTATTTTAAAAACAATAAACTACCACAAGCTATTCTAAATTATGAAAGAGCAAAACTCTTAAACCCTCAAGACGAATACATAAACACCAACCTTGAAATAGCAAGAACTTATGTTGAAGATAATATTGAAGAAATACCCGAGTTTTTCTTAAAATCGTGGATCAACAGTATTAAATATGCATTTTCTTCCAACAATTGGGCTATTATAAGTGTATCGGGTTTTATTCTGTTACTTATATTTTTATTATTCTATTTATTCTCAACAACAATTATAATTAAAAAGCTAAGCTTTTGGTTGGGAATAATATTATTTATAATCTCAATATTTAGCTTTATTCTGGCTTTTCAGCAAAAAAATATAATTAGAAAACACAATGTTGCAATAATATTTGAACCCACAGTAACAATAAAAAGCTCACCCGACGAAAGCGGAACAGATTTGTTTTTGCTGCACGAAGGAACAAAAGTAAGTCTTCTGGATTCTGTTGGCACATGGATAGAAATTAAAATTGCCGATGGTAATGTTGGCTGGCTGAAAGCTGAGAATCTGGAAAAATTTTAATGTTAACTACTTTTTATTTACTACAACATTGCAAATGTCGCCGATCGGGTTGCTTTTCTCACTAAAAATATAAGTGTTCAATTAATATTTTAAGTCCTATTCCTATTAAAATTAATCCTCCAAATATTTCCAATCTTTTTCCAAGTTTTTTATTATAACGTTTTCCTAAATATATTCCGGTTATAGAAAAGCCAAAAGTAATAACCCCAATAATTAGCACAGGTGTAATAATTGACATTTTTAAAAATGCAAAACTTATTCCTACAACCAAAGCATCAATACTTGTTGCTAATGATTGAAAGATTAAAGTTAATATCTTTAATTCCGTATCTTTTGAAACATTATTTTTTTTACTCCATCGTAAATCATTTTTAATCCTAGAAAAGTTAATAAAGAAAATGCAATCCAATGGTCTATTTCCCTAATATATTTTTCTAAACCTATACCTATTAACCATCCAATTAAAGGCATTAATGCCTGAAAAATTGCTAATGATAAAGATATTGTTAAAATTCTTTTTACATTTAAATCTCTAATTGTAAATCCATTTACTATTGAAACGGCAAACGAATCCATTGATAAACCAATTGCAATTAATATTATTGAGATAATGTCCATTTTATTTTTTCCTAAAATTGACTAACATTAGTATAACCGGAACTTCCGTTTATTTCGTTTATATTTACACCTTGTTAAAATTTTCTCAAAAAAAACAAAAAAAAAGGAGATAAATCCCCTTTTAAATTATAAGTTTTAAATCAAAAGACAAAGAAATAAAATCAAAAATAAATGCTCGTTTTAATAGCGTTTATTTTTTGTTAACCGAAGTTTTTTCTTTTTAGGTACCGTTATACTAATATTAATAACTTTGGACCATTCGGTGTCAATTTCATTTATTTTATGAATTAATTGCTCAAGTTCATGTGGTAAACTGTCTATTTCAAATCCTGTTTTGTAAGACATTTTTATCTTCTCAGGATCATAATTATACTTAACTGATACTTGGTATGTACCAGGGGTAATAGAATTATTTCTCATTCGCAAATCAAATCTTAGGTGAAGGTCAAAATCCACTTTATTGCCAGACTTCAATTTTAAGGTGTCAATACCATAGCCAACTGTGTTCAATATTCCTGTTGATAAAGGTGAAACAGTTGAATCAATTTTAATTATGTAAGGGTTTAGTCTCCAGTATGGACGTGTGATAATTATCTCGCTATCACTCACATTCCATAGCGTACATTTTATGAAAATTTCTGGATCCTTCGTTTTTAATATTTCAAATTCATAGTTCTCATCGGAAATTAAAATGATTAACGGAGAAGCCAAGGTATCATACGTTTGCGTATAACTAATACCTGAAAAGAGTAAAGTTATCAATAATAATAATAAATTATTCATTTACAATGAATTACTAAGTTAAAATTTCAGTTAATGCCCCTAATAGAATGCGTTTTAATGCTTTTTATTGTTAGCCTTTGTTATTTCTTAATCACTTTAATTTCACTTATCTCTATTCCATTTTTATCAAAAATCTTAACTAAATACAATCCTTTATTTTGATTTGTTAAATTAATCGTTTTCTGACTTCTAATCTTAGATTTAATAAGTTGACCATTTAAAGAGTAAATTTCATAGCTAAAATCTAAAATACCATCAATATAAATAATTCCATTTGTTGGGTTAGGATAAATAGAAATGTCTGTTTGATTAGGAGGATTATTAACTCTTAATGATGAACCATATTCGTCAGCTCCACAATCAACATTACCATTATAAACTCTAATCTCACCATCCATATCAGTTTCACCACTCCCTGCAAGAAAAGAAGGATTTCCTGTGTCAATCGCTGGCGAAGAAGTATTTATATGTAAATCTGGGTTGGGTATTGTTGCACTTAAAAATAATGGATTTGAAAAATCGGAATTAATATCCTGAGATGTAGCTGTTTGATAAGTGCTAAACTCATTATATTCAACACCGTTTATTTCTATGACAATATCATTATTTCCGCTTGGAGTATAATACAAATTGTAATTTAATGACAAGGTAGGGTTTGCGTCACTGCTTATTATTAATACTTTATCGGTGTTGTTTGTATAAAAAATGTTATTTTCTATACTTGAATTCTCAACATAAGAAATTAATAATTCTCCATTATATGAGTTATCTGTATCATTATTAAACAAAGTGTTATTTGTTATTGTAATTGTTTCAACTTTGCCTGATGTTGGGTAGTCGTATCCACCTAATGCTATTCCTGAAATTTTATTATTATAAATTAAATTGTTTCTTACAATAATGTCTGATGCAGATGGGTCATTTGGTGCATTCCCGTTGTTTTCACAGCCTATTTCAATACCAAAATCATTATTATAAGAGCTGTTATTTTCTACTGTTATAGATTTTCCACCATCTATGTAAATACCGCCTGCTGATGCATAAGCAGAAGGGTTATCGTGTATATTATTATTCTTTATTAAACCATTTCGCGCTTGGTCTAATGTGGGGTCAGAACATTCGCCTTCGTGCCCTATGGCAACAATAGGAATGTTCGTATTGTTATAAATGTGGTTATTTTTAACTTCAAACCCATCAATGTTACCATTAATAGATAGACACTCACTCCAACCTGTTTCGCAATCGTGGATAATATTTCCATTAATAGCTAAATTATTAATCGAATTTAAAGGGTCTCTTCCAAAAACAATAATTGGTTGACTATTTTGTGAAACATTTGGCGTTTCTCCCACAGCAGTTGATGAATAATCTATATTAGAAAACTCATTGTTAAAAATAGATATATTACTACTATTGATAACAAGGATACCTATTGCATCTAATTTTTGATAATCTTGAAATTTTAGTCCACTAATATTTATATAATTTACATTCTCAATACTTAGTAAGTATTCATAATCGGGTAATGTTGCACCATTAATAATAACATTATCATTATTGTAATTTTTTATTGTAATTTCTTGATTAATAGCACCTGATATGTTCACATCAATTTTTCCAAGATAAGTCCCTGTCATAATATTCAATGTATCTCCTGCACTTAATTGACTTACTCCGTATTGTATAGTCTGCCAAGGAGTTCCTATACTCCCATTATTAGTATTATTTCCTGTTGTAGCAACATAGTAACTTGTTTGTGCAAAACTCAAAACAGAAATTATTCCTGTTAATGCTGTTAAAATAATTTTTTTCATTTTCATTTTTTTTAAGTTCATGGTTTATCTTTAATAAAGGTTAACAATTCAATAAGTGTACAATTACACTTATTTCCATTATGGCAAATGTAACAAATCTGTTGGACTTTTTATTATTTTTATCTTATCTGTTGCAACTTGCATCCTGCTTTACACCCTACACGCTACAAAGCGTGCGGTAGCGGGAACACGGATTACAAATCCGCGCCATTAGGTAAAAGTGTTTTGCCTTTATTTATGAAGATTAACTTAAAATAGATTGATGCGACAGAACCTAATTTGTTGATTCTGTCCAATTTGATTTTGTAAAAAAACTTTACACTTATTCATTTAATTTATTTTCAATCTCTTCAATCTTTTGATTTTGAGTATTCACAATTTCTATAAGGTCCTCAATTTTTTGATTTTGAACCTCAATTATTTTTTGCTGCTCTTGCATCCCTTTTACCAATGGCACTACAAATTCAGCGTAGCGTAAACCATAGTGAGAAGTTTTATTTTTAGGTTTGTCAACCCCATGGAAATCATATCCTAATTCATTTGCAACTTGTTCCACCTCTTGTGCAATAAATCCACTTTGTATTTCGGCTTCTTTTAATTTTTCACTTTCAAATAATCTTAATGAATCAGGTGTATTATTAAATTCTGCAATGGCATCCATATCCAAATTATAAGTAATAGGGCGTAATTTCATGATAAAATCTATTCCCACTACATTTTCTTGAACATTAGTTTTAAATCTTTTATCAGAGACATTAGTCCAGTTTGCATAGCCGCCTATTGTAGAAACAGCGTTATTTCCAAGTCTAATTGTATTGCTTGCTCCAGGTTCTGCATCGTATCCAAAACCACCTGAATTAGAAAAAGTTCCACCACTAAAAGCAGTATAACCACTTGCTGTATTATAGTTCCCTATTGTGTTTCCTTCAAGCGAAAAAGCTCCATTCCCCGTGTTGAAAACTCCTGTTGTGTTTTCTTCAAGCGACATAGTTCCAGTTGCTGTATTGAAGCTTGCCGTTGTATTACGGTAAAGCGAAAACTGACCGCTTGCTACGTTGTACGCTCCTGTTGTGTTAGAGGAAAGTGAATACTGACCGCTTGCTACGTTATGATGTCCTGTTGTATTTAAAACAAGCGAACGATAACCTAGTCCAATATTATTGTCACCAGAGGTATTACTTAATCCTGCATTATATCCAACGAAAACATTCTCGTTATCAGAAAAATCATCATTTTCACCAGCATTTTCACCTATAAAAACAGAATGTCCTGTGTTTACTGTTTCAATTTGTCCTTTTTGTGTAATTCTTACATGAATAATGTTATTTGTTCTAATATCTAAATCCTGTGCATCAGTAGTTCCAAGAAAGTTTATTCCTGCAACAGTTCCTGCATTACCTAGTAATTCCCAACTAGTACCACTTGCACCTGTAGTGAATAAAACCCATTCCGTTCCATCCCAATAATAAAAACCGTGAGTTTCTGTTCCTGTTTCATTATAAATCAACAGTCCTTCTACTGGAGCTGTAACAGGTGCTGCTGTTCCAGCATCATCTAAATCTACTCTTGGAATTAATAAACCTCTTGTACTTGATGTGATATCAACTAAAGAACTTGCATCTGGGTTTGTTGTACCAATCCCTATATTGCAATCTACTGTTGCACCATTAGTTCCATTTATTCCACCAATTATAACTGTATTAGCATTGTTTGCATAAGCATAGCTTCCTATCGCAGTTGTATTATCAGCTGTAACTTGAGCTTCTCTCCCAATTGCAATAGTATTTAAAAGTGCTGAACTTCCGTCTGGACCAGATATGTATCCAATAGCTATATTATGATCTCCTGTTGTATTGGAAGTTAAAGCACTACGTCCATTCGCAATATTATAATCTCCTGTTGTATTATTAGAAAGAGCATCACTACCATTTGCAGTATTATAATTTCCGGAGATATTGTCATAAAGTGCATGATCGCCATTTGCAGTATTATAAATGCCTACTGTATTTCCCCAAAGTGCTGCATATCCATTAGCAGTATTACGTCCTCCAGTAGTATTATTAACAAGGGTGTGTGCTCCACTTGCTACGTTACGAATTCCAGAGGTGTTATTATAAAGTGCATAATATCCAACGGCTAAATTGCCTTCTCCGGTATTGTTATAAAGTGTATAACTTCCTATAGCAGTATTTCTGTGATTTGTAGAAAGACTAATAAGAGAATTAGTACCAATTGCAGTGTTATGATATCCTGTTGTATTATTTTTAAGAGCATTAGTTCCATTTGCTGTATTAGAATGCCCAATGACATTGCTTTCTAAAGCATATGCCCCAACAGCTGTGTTTGCAAAACCTACTGTAGTTGTTGTAGGCTGATTACTAAATAAAGCCCTATAACCAATAGCAGTATTGTACGTTTCGTAAACAGTTCCAGTATTATTCCATGATTGAGTAGTAAGCGCTTCATATCCTACAGCAGTATTGTATTGTGCTGTTTCATTATTTTGTAGTGCGTAAGATCCAATGGCTGTATTCCCATTAGCAATAGTGTTCTTATACATTGTCATATAACCAAATGCATTATTATAACTACCTGTTGTATTTGTTGTTCCACTATAATAGCCTAAAAACACATTGTAATTATTTGTCAAGTCATCATTTTCTCCAGCATTTTCTCCAATAAAAACAGAGTGTCCTGTGTTCACGGTTTCTATTTGCCCTTTTTGTGTTATTCTAGTATGAATAATATTATTAGTTCTAATATCTAAATCCTGTGCATCTGTGGTTCCAAGAAAATTTGTTCCTGCAACTGTTCCTGCATTTCCTAATAATGCCCAATCATTACTTAGTGCACCTGCACCAAGTTGAGACCATTTACTACCATCCCAGAAATAAAAACCACTGGCTTCTGTTCCGGTTTCATTATAAATCAATAAACCTTCTGCAGGGGCAGTAACTGGCGCAGATGTATTAACATCATCTAATGCAACTCGGGGGATTAATAATCCCATATCTGTAGCAGTAATATCAAGTATTGCACTTGGGTTTGGATTAAGTTGGTTTATTCCTACATTTTGGGAAAAAATACTTGCACCAAATGGAAAGGATAGGAATACAATAATAGCAATTGTGATGATTTTTTTTAAGTTTCTCATGATAATTATTTTAATTTTAAAAATCAAAAGTAATAAAATATTGTATATTAATTCAGTAATGACATGGTTATTTATATATCATTTTGTGAAAAAAGAAAGATTACTCCAAAACAAGCTTCTCTACCACCACGCCCTTGCTTGTAGTTAGTTTTATAATGTAGATGCCTTTTGGTTGTGTGCCTAAATTAATATCATGTCCAGCTTGATCGGGGCTACAAAGCTTGCGGTAGCGGGGGTTTGTTGTTTAGGTTTAAAGTTACTTTAATTTCTCTATTCTGCATAAGGAAGCAATTTTTTTTGTTCATTGTTAGGCATTCATAATTTATTCTAATAGCCATTTAATTATTTTCAATTTCTTCATTGAGTAAGGTGTATATTTAATATTTGGCTCAATCCAAAATGGCTTATCCAATATGCTTTTGTAATGAGAAAACGTATCAAAACCTGCTTTTCCGTGGTAACTCCCAATTCCACTCAGTCCAACACCTCCAAATGGAAGATTACTATTTGATAGATGCATTAAACTATCATTTACTGCTCCTCCTCCAAAAGAAATTTCTTTTAGTAATTTCTTAATTGTTTTTCTGTTTTTTGAATAGATATAGCAAGCCAAAGGTTTAGGTCTTTCTTTTACCATTTTTATTGCATCATCAAGTTTAGTGAATGATATTACAGGAAGAATTGGTCCAAAAATTTCATCTTGCATTACTTCGTCTTCAAACGAAATATTTTGTAGTATTGTTGGGCTAATAAATCTCTCGTTTCTGTTAGCATTGCCTCCAAAATATATTTTATCATTATCAATCAGTTTAATAAGACGATCAAAATTATTCGTATTTATTATTCTTAAATAATTTTCATCAATATTTTCGCTATTTTTATGATATTCTTCAATTTCATTTTTTAATGCTTCAAGAAACCTTTCCTCAATTGATTTATCAACTAAAACATAATCTGGGGCAACACAAGTCTGTCCAGCATTTATGAATTTTGCCCAAACAATTCGCTTAGCAGTCATTTTAATATCTGTATCGACAAGAACAAAAGTTGGACTTTTTCCTCCAAGTTCAAGCGTAACAGGTGTTAAGTGTTTTGCTGCTGCTTGATAAATTATTTTACCTACAGATGTACTTCCAGTGAAAAATATTTTATCAAATCGGTGTTTCAAAAGTTCAGTTGTTTCTTTAACCCCTCCTTCAACAACACAAAAATAATCGCTTGGAAAATTATCATTGATAATCTTAGCCATCACTTCTGATGTTTTGGTAGGAAGTTCACTTGGTTTTAAAATCACAGTATTTCCTGCTGCAAGTGATGTTATTGAAGGAACTAATGAAAGTTGATATGGATAATTCCACGCTCCGATAACTAATGTAGTTCCCAAAGGTTCAGGAATGATATAACTTTTTGCAGGAAAATTGACAAGTCCAGTTGATACCTTTTTTCGTTTACTCCACTTTCGTATATTTTTTATAAAATTGTTAATTTCATGATATAGCAATGATAATTCAGTAACATAAGTTTCAAATTCTGATTTACCAAAATCTTCGTAAATTGCTTTATAAAGTAAATCTTCATTTTCTTTCAAAACTTTTTTAAACTTGGTTAATTGTTCAATTCTAAAATTTACATTTTTCGTTTTATTTGATTTAAAAAAGGCTTGTTGCTGTGAAAGTATATCTCTAATTTCCATTTTTTATTTTTTTCTTCTCGGGTCCTTCTCTTTTATAATGCCTAACGGTTAGTATAAAATACGTTTTGGTGGAAGCCAAAGATGCTTTTTATACATTGTTACCAGTATTTTTTCTATCATCAATGTTCTTCAGTTGTCGGGTTAATTTGTGTAAAAGCGTTTGACCAAATAATATTATTTTTCAATGTTCCTTTTCTAAATTCATCATAAAAAACATCAAATTCATTTTTAAACTTCAATAAGTTTAAACCTATTTTGAACTTTAATTTAGATGTATCTTTTGTTTGTTCTATTACAAGTTTTATTACCCTGTCAACACTTTTATATGGCAGAAGTGTAAGTATAATTGGGCCATTTCTGGTACAACGTGATGGTTCAAAACTCACCTTGTCGTTGTCAAGATAATAAAACTCACTCCAAGAGCAGGACATACTTAAATACTTTAAAGTATCATTGGTATTATTTGTCAAAGTTGTTGTAAGTACTAAAAGTGTTAGCGTATCTTTCTTTTCATATTTGCTTTGTCTTATAGTCAATACATATTTTGAAGTATCAACTTGTCCAAACGCTGAAACGTTTATAGTTACTGCAAATAAAATTATCAAAATTCTTTTCATTGTTGATTGTTGATTTAAATTTTAAACTTGCTGTGACTTTAATCAATTTTTGTGCCACAGATGTTGTTTTAAAATTACTGGTAACACTCCACTAAAGTGCAGTAGTGTTTTTTATTTCTATTATGTCTTTAGTGTTTTTTTGTTTTAACAAAGTTAACAAAAAAATAAAACTCTTCTTACTTAAAGGTTAGCATCTACAAAGGAATATTCCCATGTTTTTTTGGCGGATTATTTTTTCTTTTATTTTGTGTCATTTCCAATGCCTGAATTAACTTAAATCTGGTTTGCTTAGGGTAAATAATTTCGTCGATATATCCTAATTCGGCAGCTTTATATGGGTTTGCAAAAGTATCATTGTAATCATCAACAATTTTTTGTTTTTCTTCTTCATTTTTAAATTTATTGCGATGAATAATATTTACAGCTCCCGATGAACCCATTACTGCAATTTCAGCCGTAGGATAAGCAAAATTTACATCTCCTCCTATGTGTTTACTTGACATAACATCATAAGCTCCTCCATAAGCTTTTCGGGTAATTACAGTTATTTTGGGAACTGTTGCTTCGCAATAAGCATACAGCAATTTTGCACCATGTTTAATTATGCCGCCAAATTCTTGTGTAGTTCCTGGCAAAAATCCGGGTACGTCTTCAAATGTAATAATAGGAATATTAAATGCATCGCAAAAGCGAATAAACCTGGCTGCTTTTATTGAACAATTAATATCCAGACATCCTGCTAAAACCTGTGGCTGATTTGCAACAATACCTACAGACCTGCCTCCTAATCGGGAAAAACCAATTACAATATTTTTAGCATAATGTGATTGTACTTCAAAAAAATTATGATCGTCAACTACAGTTGTAATTAATTCAATCATATCATAGGGTTTGTTTGAATCAGCAGGCACTAAAGTTTGTAAACTTTCATCTTCACGATGAATATCATCTACACATATTTTCATTGGTGGTTCTTCCATATTGTTAGATGGCAAATAACTCATCAACTCTCGAACCATCATCATTGTATGTTCGTCATCTTCACAAGCAAAATGGGCAACTCCACTTTTGGCATTATGTGTCATAGCACCACCAAGTTCATTTTTTGTAACCTCTTCGTGAGTAACCGTTTTTATAACATCAGGTCCGGTAATAAACATATAACTGGATTTTTTTGTCATAAAAATAAAATCAGTAATTGCAGGAGAATAAACAGCGCCACCAGCACATGGACCCAGTATAGCAGAAATTTGAGGAATAACACCCGATGCCATAGTATTTAAATAAAAAATATCGGCATACCCTGCCAAACTTTCTACTCCTTCCTGAATTCTGGCACCACCGGAATCATTTAAACCTATAACAGGAACACCCATATTCATGGCTTGTTCCATTATTTTTTTCATTTTATCTGCATTTGCACGACTCATTGTTCCACCAAACACAGTAAAATCCTGAGCAAAAACATAAACTAATCTATTATCAATTTTTCCATAACCAACAACTACTCCATCACCAATTATTTTGTTTTTCTCCATGCCAAAATTAGAACATCTGTGTGTTACTAACTTGTCTATCTCAACAAATGAGCCTTTGTCTAACAAATCATTTATTCGTTCACGTGCTGTTTTCTTATTTCCTTTGTGTTGTTTATCAATTCTATCTTGTCCACCACCAAGTTCAGCTTGCTTATTAATTTCTTCAAACTTGCGATATTTGTCTTCAATGCTTTGCATAATTTCAAATTTGTTACTTATTACTTGTTACTTGTTACTTGTTGTTATTTTATTATTACAAGTGTTTTTCCTCCTTCAACTGTGTCTCCTTCCTTTACATGAATTTTTTCAATCACACCATTTATATTTGTTTTAAATTCGCTTTCCATTTTCATTGCTGAAATTACAATTATCGGGTCGCCTGCTTTTACTTTTTGCCCTTCTTTAACCAACACTTTAACAATTTTCCCAGGCATTGGCGAAACAATATTACTATCTCCATCTTCTGCATTTTCTTTTTGCTTCATTTTTTTAAATCTGCTTTCAGCATCAATAATTTCAATTTTATAAGAATTAGCATCAGTATCTACAATGTAATTTTTATAATCTTTTTCTTTAACTACAGATATATCATGAGATTTTCCATTTTGAATAATCGAGTACTGATCATTGGATGTTTTTAAAACATCAAGTTCATATTCAGTTTTACCAAGCAGAAATGTAATTTTATTCCCATTTCTTTTAAGTATTTCAATTGTTTCTTTTCGCTTTCCGCAAAATATTTCTAATGACATATTATAGTAGTATTAATTTCGATTTTTTCAATTATATATTTAACATACCTCTTTTTTTACCAAGATCTTTCCATGTATTTTGTTTGCACTGAAAAGATGTGTGTGGTATAATTTTTTCGAGAACAGAATTATACTCAAGATATGCAGCAATCATAGCTACTTCTTCACACTTTATATTTTTACTCTCTTTTTTTATTAAACTATCGATGTTATCTTCAATAAAATGTGTGTCGTATTTTCCTTTCACAAAATCATCACAGATCATTATTTGCTTTAGAAATTTAATGGAGGTTTTAACGCCGGTTATCTGATATTCATCTAATACTCTTGACATTCTTCTTATGGCTGATTCACGGGTTTTTCCCCAAACAATAAGTTTAGAGATCATAGGGTCGTAAAATATTGGAATTTCATACCCCTCATATACATAACCATCTGTTCTTACGCCTAAACCAAGTGGTTCAACTATGTTTCTAATTATTCCGGCAGAAGGCATAAAGTTGTTTCCCGGATCTTCGGCATATATACGACATTCAATAGAATGACCTTGTTGAACAATTTCCTCTTGTTTATATCCTAATTTTAAGCCATTTGCAACATTAATTTGTTCTTCAACAAGGTCAATTCCCACAACCCTTTCGGTAATAGGATGCTCGACTTGCAAACGTGTGTTCATTTCAAGAAAATAGTAATTTAAGTCATTATCAACCAAAAATTCTATTGTTCCTACACCATAATAATCAACAGCCTTAGCCGCAGCAACAGCATTTTTTCCCATTTCTTCACGAAGCTCTTCTGTCATTAATGGAGAAGGTGTTTCTTCAACTACTTTTTGATGACGTCGTTGAACAGAACATTCCCTTTCACATAGGTGAATAGTGTTTCCATGCTTATCAGCCAATATTTGAAATTCAATATGATGCGGAGACTCTATGTATTTTTCAATATACACATCATCATTTCCAAATGCAGCCATTGCTTCAGATTTGGCTGCTTTAACAGCATCAGCAAATTCGTTTTCATCCCGTACTAAACGCATACCTTTTCCACCCCCACCTGCTGAAGCTTTGATCATTATTGGCACACTAATATCCTTAAGTACTTTTGCTATATCCTCATCTGTTTCAAGTTTTTCTTTTGTACCGGGCACAACGGGAATACCTGCTTCTATCATGGTTTTTCTTGCCGTAATCTTATCTCCCATTGTTTTAATTGCATAAGATGATGGTCCTATAAATATTATAGCTTCAGATTTGCAACGATCTGCAAAATCAGGATTTTCAGATAAAAAACCATAACCCGGATGTATAGCATCTGCCCCCGACCTTTTTGCAACACTAATTATTTTATCAATTACAAGATAACTTTCATTAGAAGGTGAAGGTCCAATATAATATGCTTCATCGGCATATCTTACATGTATTGCACTTCTGTCAATATCAGAATATACAGCTACTGTTTTAATTCCCATTTCTTTACAAGTGCGAATCACTCTAACAGCAATTTCACCTCTGTTTGCAATCAGAATTTTAGATATCATATTAAATTATTTATAGATTTTGAAAAATAAAAATAAGCAAAAATATAAGAATAACAATTTTACAAGCAATTATGTTAAACGAAAATTACAAATCATTAAAACAATCTTACATAAATTTTTTAGAAGTTATACAATATCTTTATTGGTCTTACCTCTTCTAAACTCCGAACAAACAATAGCCACAGCTGAAGCAATATTTAGCGATTCACCTGCATTACCAAAAGAAGGAATATGAATTTTGTTATTAATTAAAGAACTTATGTTATCGGAAATTCCTGCACCCTCGTTACCAAAAACAATAATGCCGTTTTGTGTAAATTTTTGTTGATATATATTTTCGCCTTCAAGGTAAGTACCGTAAACAGGCAGTTTATATTTTGAGGTTTGCTTAATAAAGTCGGCAATATTAATATAATAAATATTAACCCTAAAAATTGCTCCCATAGTTGCCTGCACAACTTTAGGATTAAAAACATCAACACTATTTGAGGAACAAAAAACATTTTTAATACCAAACCAATCGGCTGTACGCATTATTGTACCAAAATTACCGGGATCTTGTATATCGTCAATTACAATTGAAAGCTCTTTACTAATGTCTTTTAAGTTGTATTCAGTAGTTTTAATATCGGCTACAGCCAAAACCTTATTTGGTGTTTTAAGCAAGCTTATGCGCTTTAATTCTTTTGCAGATATTTCAATAATATTATTGGAAACAATGTCTAAAGTTTCCGCCCATTCTTTAACAGCATATATATTTTCAATATCATAATGCGAATTTAAAAGCTCTTTTACCAATTTATCGCCCTCAACAATAAATTTATTATGCTTATCTCTAAATTTCTTTTGCTTTAACGATGAAATGTATTTTATCTGATTATTTGTCATAAGTTTTACAAAACTCTTAAATTTTCATAAAAAAATTTGCTAAAATTACATTTTATTTATAATAACACAAATACCTAAAATGCCTAAAGTGAGCTAAAATGCCTAAAATTAAATTATTATTTTATCCCCGAACATCAGGAAAACAATTGAACAATTGAACAATCCATCTATAATTATTATTTTTGCCGTGAATGTAACATATATTTTTGAAATTATCGCATACATATAAACTTATTGGGCTAATTATATTAATTGGCATTGTTTCGTGTCGTCCTACCAAAAACGTACCCGAAGGATATTATCTGCTTAACAAATACAAGTTAAAGTGTGATGATAAAAGTATAGATACCGATGAGCTTGAAAGCTATATCAAACAAAAACCAAATAAACGAATGTTAGAGGTATTTAGGTTTCATTTGGGTGTTTACAATATGTTTCATAAGAAGGGTTCAAAAAAATTGAGAAGAAAAATTGCCGAAATTGTTGGCGAAGAACCTGTTTTGTATGATGATTATTTAAAAACCAAATCAAGCAAACAGATTAAAATATATCTTAAAAACAAAGGTTATTATTATTCCGATGTTTATGATACAACTATCTACAAAAAGAAAAAAGCAGAAATAGCATATCAGGTTAAAGCAAATAAACCATACACAATGAGAAATGTCAATTACAAAATTGAAGATTATATTATAGAATCAATAGTTTTGCGCGACACTTTCAATTCTTTGCTTAAAAAAGAAACTCTTTTTGATGCCGATATAATGCAATTGGAACGCGAAAGAATTACCAAACTTCTAAAGAACAGAGGATATTACGATTTTTCGAAAGAATATATTTACTACGAAGTTGACAGTGCTTTAGATTCTTATCAGGTTGATATTAATGTTGGCATAAAAAACTTTATGAAAAAAATATCTGATGAAACCTATGAGCCAGAAAAACACCACAAATACACCATTAAAAATGTTTACATATATCCAAATTTCGACCCCAAACAATCGGTAAAAGAAAAGGAAAACTACTTTGCAGATTTTGATACTACTGTTATTGAAAACATAAATTTTGTTTACAAAAAGAATATGAAAATAAACCCCAAGGTGATTATTAATGCAAACTACATTGAAAAAAACGATTATTATGCAAAATACAATGTTGACCAAACATACAAGCACTTGGCAGCATTAAAAAATTTCAAGCTTATTAATATTGTTTTTACAGAGCCGGAAAATGCAAAAGATAAATATTTACTGGATTGTATTATTCACTTAACACCCTTTGCCAAACAATCGTACACTGCCGAACTTGAAGGCACAAACTCTTCAGGCAATTTAGGAATTGCTGCAAACTTACAATATCAACACAAAAGTTTATTTAACGGAGCCGAAATATTTAATGCAAAAATACATGGAGGTATTCAGCAACAAACAACACTGCAAAACGATACGGAAAATAATGATGAAATAATTGATGAATTACCTTTCAATACTATAGAATATGGTGGTCAAACAAGTATCAGTATTCCTAAATTCTGGTTTATTGCCGGTAATAAATCCTATGGGTTTACAAAAAAATACAGTCCCAAAACAAAAGTAAGCTTATCTTACAATTATCAGCACAGACCTAATTACACTCGCACAATTGCAAGTCTGTCTTTTGGCTATAACTGGAATGGAACAAAACACACAAAGCATATTGTTAATCCATTTGAAGTTAATCTTGTTGATATTCCTGTTATTGATACAGCATTTTATGCAAGAATTGACAATCCGTATATTAAAAACAGCTATAAAGATTATCTTATTACATCAACAAACTACAGTTTTATTTTTAACAATCAGGATTTGAAAAAGAAAAAAAATTATGTGTATTTCAGAACTAATATTGAGCCTTCGGGTAACATATTATCCACTATCAACAAAATAACAAAAACCACTAATGAAGGTGGCAGCTATCTGGTTATGAACCGAAAATATGCCCAATACATGAAATCGGATATTGACTTTAGATATTATCAACAGGTGTATCAGCAAAATGTTTTTGCATATCGGGTTTTTGGAGGATTTGCTTATCCTTACGGAAATTCTACGGCAATTCCGTTTATAAAACAATATTTTTCTGGTGGAGCAAATAGTATCAGGGCCTGGCCTGTGCGTTCTTTAGGTCCCGGAAGCTATTACAACCCCAATGAGATATTTAATTACCAAACTGCCGATATAAAACTTGAAGCAAATATTGAATATCGCTTTAAACTTTTTTGGATGATAGAAGGTGCCTTGTTTGTTGATGCCGGAAATATTTGGTCAATTACCACTAACGACACCCGCGAAGGAAGCTTGTTTAAGTTAAATACTTTTTATAATGATATTGCTATTGGCAGTGGTTTTGGTACTCGTTTCGATTTTTCTTTCTTTGTTTTCCGCTTCGACTTTGGCGTAAAAGTAAGAGATCCACGACAAGCTGACGGTGAAAAAATGGTAATTTTTACCGAACGTTCTAAATTCTTTAAAGATCTTTTCAGTAATGTAAATGTTGGTATTGGATATCCTTTTTAGAGATAAGGTATAAAAAATAATATTTAAGGAAATATAAAATATATTGACAAAATGTCAGTAAGAATTTGTATTTTTGCATAAATTATTTTGATGAACTTTGTGCAAGTATGGATAGACAACAAATAAAACAAAGATTTGGAATTATTGGGAATTCAAGCGAATTAAACAGAGCAATAGATATCGCTATACAAGTTGCTCCTACCGATCTGTCTGTTTTTATTTCGGGTGAAAGCGGTACAGGAAAAGAAGTATTCCCTAAATTAATTCATCAATTCGGTTCAAGAAAACATGGGAAATACATTGCTGTTAACTGTGGGGCAATTCCAGAAGGCACAATCGATTCTGAACTTTTTGGGCATGAAAAAGGCTCATTTACTGGAGCACATGACAAAAGAAAAGGATATTTTGAAGTTGCCAATAACGGAACTATTTTTCTTGATGAAGTTGCAGAATTACCTTTATCAACTCAGGTTAGATTACTTAGAGTTCTTGAATCGGGAGAATTTTTAAAGGTTGGTTCTTCTGAAACACAAAAAACAGATGTAAGAATTATTGCTGCTACAAATGTTGATATTCAGCAAGCAATTCGTAATGGAACATTTCGCGAAGATCTGTTTTACAGATTAAATACTGTTCCAATTTTTATTCCTGCATTACGAAAGAGAAAAGACGATATTTACTTACTTTTTAGAAAATTTGCACAAGACTTTGCCGAAAAAAACCGTATGCCTGTATTAAAACTTGATGAGGAAGCTCAACAAATTTTAACAAAATTTAATTGGTCGGGAAATATACGTCAATTAAAAAATATAGCTGAACAAATATCCGTTATAGAAAAACCCAGAGAAATAAATGCAGAAACAATAAAAAAATATTTACCTTTAAATGAAGGATCTTATTTGCCTGTGCTTTATAATAAGGGTATTGACGAAAAGACTTTCAATTCGGAAAGAGAAATACTTTATAAAATACTTTTCGACATGAAAAATGACGTAAATGAATTGAAAAAAATGGTTTATGATATAATTCAAGATGAAACGGGTAAATATAATATTGGGGAAAATAAAGATGTTCTTATAAATAAATTATATAAGGAATCAAAATCTTATGAATTTGAAACAAAAACAGAAGACAAAGAAGAAATAAAAATTGAAGAATCGGAAAATTCAAATATACAAGATACCGAAGAATATGTTGAAGAATCATTATCGCTCGAAAAGAAAGAAAAAGAATTAATAATAAAAGCATTAGAAAAGTACAATAATAAAAGAAAAAAGGCGGCAAAAGAACTTGGGATTTCTGAACGGACGCTTTACAGAAAAATTAAAGAATATGATATTTAGTTGAATCTGAATTATTCACAAATAAGTATTTATTTTGAACATAATTGGACATACAAAAATTTTATTAATATCAGCATTGTTTATTCTACTTTGCGGATGTACAATAAAATATTCATTTACAGGAGCTGCTATTTCGCCTGAAATTAAAACTATTTCCATACAATTTTTTCAGAATAAGGCAGACCTTGTAAATCCTTCATTAAGTCAGGATTTTACTGAAGCTCTAAAAGATAAATTTACTTCTCAAACAAGCCTTGAACTAACAAATGATGTTGGCGACCTGAATTTTGAAGGCGAAATTACAGGATATAGTACAAGACCTACAAGTATTCAGGGCAATGAAACAGCTGCAATGAATAGGTTAACAGTAAATATAAGGGTTAAATTTTCGAACGCTATTGAACCCGAAAATGATTTTGATTCAAGTTTTTCGGCTTTCGAAGATTACGACAGTAGTCAGAGTTTAGATGATGTAGAAGGAACTCTTATTCCTCAAATTCTTGAAAAATTAACAGAAGATATCTTCAATAAATCTGTTGCTAAATGGTAAACAACAGCTCTGAAAATATAATGAATATTGAACAATTCAATAAATATCTGTCAAACCTCAATAAGCTTGATTCTAATAGTTCTGTTCTTTTAAATGAGTTGATATCGCAATATCCGTATTTTCAAACTGCAAGAATACTATATCTTAAAAGTTTACATAATCAAAAAAATATAAAATTTGAAGAAGAGCTAAAAATTACAGCATCTTATGTTAACGACAGAAAAATATTATACCGATTACTTAACGATCCTTTTTTCTTAGAAGACGAACAAATAAGTAAAAAACCAACAATAGAAAAGGAAGAAATAATAGAGGAGAAAACCCTGCCTGTAGAAAAAATTGAAAAAATAATTGTTGAAGAAAAGCCAAAACTTCCAATTAAAGAAGAAAAGGAAACTGTAAGTCCGCCCCCACTAACTAAAAAAGAAAGTAAACCCGAAATTAAACCTGTTATTAAGGTAACAGAAACTGAAAAAATAGAGAAAGCAGTAAAAATTGAACCTAAACCTACGGAAAAAATTGTTGCAGAAAAACCAAAAACAGATGAAACAAAAAGAACACTTGCCGATGAAATATTAAACAAAGTTACAGAAATACAAAAAACAAGAACAACAAAATATCCCACTACTGAAAAAGAAAGTATTGCAGATATCATATTAAAAAAATATAATAATAAGACATCGTCAACAGACAAAGCAAGTAAAAAGCCAATTGTAAGCAAACAAAAGAAAAAAGTTCAGCTTGAAGAAACTAAAAAAGAAGATAAAATTCCTGAAAAAACACTTACTAAATCAGTAATAAAAGAAAAAAAGAAAGAATTACTGCATTTTGATTTTGAGAAAGACACAAAAGAGTTTCAGGAAGAAGATTTGAAAATTGAAGAGCAAATAATTACAAAACCTTATCATATCAATAATTTTTTTGAATTAGATACTGCTGAAACAAAAAATGATATTGATACCAACAAATTTTTATTTACAGAGTGGTTGGAACAAATAAAAAGCACAAAATTTAAAAAAGATGAAACTAAAACTTTTAAAGAAGAAAAAGATCTTGATATAATTAATCGTTTTATAAGTTCTGACCCAAGTATACAGCCACTAAGAGACAAGCTTGATTATAAGTATCAGCAAGGCATTACAGACTCTGAAAATGATAATGATGAAGAATTTATTACAGAAACATTAGCAGGAATTTATATAAAACAAAAATTTTATGACAAAGCAATTAGTGTTTATAAAAAATTAATTTTGAAATATCCTGAAAAAAACATTTACTTTGCAAACCAAATTAAAAAGATTAAAGAATTAATTAAAAACAAATAAAGCAAGCTATGTATTATTTATTATCAGTCTTAATTTTAATTACGTGTATTTTATTAATATTAATTGTGTTGGTTCAGAACTCTAAAGGTGGTGGATTAGCTTCAAACTTTGCTTCTTCAAATCAGGTGTTAGGAGCCAGAAAAACTACCGATTTTCTTGAAAAAGCAACATGGACACTGGCAATTGCTTTATTAGCATTATCATTACTTGCAAGCTTAACTATTCAACGAACACAAGAAGAAATAGAACAAAGATCATTGATTGAAGATAAAGCTATGTCGATACCCGACGAAGCTCCTGCTAATACTTGGGCTCCTCCTCCTCCAACGGAAGAACAGCCACCGTTAAACTAATTTAGTTTTAAGCATTTGTTTTTCACTTTTGTGAGATAGTTAAGAATTGCCTATACTTCGACTACGCTCAGCATAAAAAATTCCTAAAGTCAAAAATTAAAAGGAAAGTTTTCTTTTTTTTATTATTTTTGTTTAATAATTTACTATAAATAAACAAACTGTAGCTATAAGACAGATAACAAGTGCTTTTTATCTAATAGTTGTGGGTAATTCAAAAATGAAAAAGACCATAAAACAATATATTATTCTATTTCTCTTGACCACATTCGCATGGTTCTTAACAACTTTAATTGGAACTACCGATGGATCAAAAAGTATGGCTATGGCTTGGGGTATAATAATTGCACCTGTATTTGGCGGATTTAATTTGCTTTTTATGCTAATAATTCATTATAGCGGACTAAATAAGCTGATTATGTCAAATTTATTTTTACTGATATTTGAAGTGGTTGCATTCTATCTAATTTATGCTGGTATTTCTCAACTCATCGACTTGATACCACATGAATATAAATTTGAAAAGACTCCTACCTCATTAGGTGTTAAGTCATATTTGTCTTTTCCTTTTGATTTTGTTTATACATTTATTGTTTTGACAATTATCATATACATACATCGGATAATAAATAAACAACTACCCAAAACACTAAATAAAACCCATTAAAACAAACCATCCCCAAAAACATTTAATAAAAAAATAAAAATAAATACCTATCTACCTGACATCGCAGTGTTTATTTTGTGCATTTACTGAGAATAACAATTAATAATTAAGAATTAATAATTAATATATTCGGTGAATTATCCTATTAACGGAGTCGTTATGTCTATTTTTCAATGAAAATATCCTGTTAACGGAGTCGTTATATCTATTTATTCATGAATATATCCTATTAACGAGCTCGTTATGTCTATTTAAAACATTTTAAATCCTATTAACGGAGTCGTTATATCTATTTTTCAATGAAAATATCCTATTAACGGAGTCGTTATGTCTATTTTTCAATGAATATATCCTATTAACGAGCTCGTTATTTCGATTTTTCAATGAATATATCCTGTGTCAGACCTTTGTAAGAGCTATTGCACAACTAATCAATTTTATAAAAAGTACCCATACTAACAAAAACATCCTTTTTTATCATCTTTTTTAGTTCTTTTTGTGTAGGATCAACAATATACATATCAAGAGTACCTGTTTTATGGTAAATTTCTTTTACATTGGTTATTTTTTTCATTGTTTCAATCTGCGGAAGAGAATCGGTATAAATTGTTAAAACATCAAGATTAGCTTTATTTTTTTTCAAAACATATAAACTCCAAAAACTGCTGTCTGCTTTAATATTTACATAATAACGTTTACCAAGAGTTCTTACAATTAAAGAATCGGATAAATACAAATCAAGATTAAAGTCGTTTGTATCGTCAATAAAACTTATTTTATTTTTACTTATTATCAAGGTGTCGCCTTCACCCATAGAATATTTTCCATGTATTGTTTCAGGAATTGTTTTTTCATTAGCTATACCCTTAGGTTGCGGATTTTCAAAATTTATTTCTATACATGAACTTGTAATAAAAATTATGCCTATTAAATAAAGTAAGTGTTTCATATGTTTGTATTTAATTATTTGTATCTTAATTAATTCGTCATTGCGAACGAGGTACGAGTGTGGCAATCTTCTTGTCATATGCAGATTGCTTCGTCGCTTCGCTTCTCGCAATGACGTTAATCTTTTTGTAATCTGAGAATCTGTGACTTTTTATTTCTACAAGCCATAGCCATCCTTTTTTCCTTTATCAACAGCTGGCAAACCATTTTTCAACCATTTGGGTGCAGGTGCATCTTTTAGGTAATGATCAAAAAATTGCGACATACGTATACTCAGGTCAACACAGTTTGGTCTTTTCCTTAAATTATGCTCTTCGTTGTTATATGTAAGCATCCACACCGGCTTTTGCAATCTGCGTAAAGCTGTAAAATATTCAATTCCCTGATACCAGGGCACAGCACCATCATTATCGTTGTGCATAATAAGCAGTGGGGTATTTACTTTATCGGCAAAAAACAATGGTGAATTTTCAATATACAAGTCACGATTTTCCCATAAGCTCTCTCCTATCCTACTTTGCCCTTTTTCGTACTGAAACTGTCGGCTCATACCGCTTCCCCAACGTATGCCTCCATAAGCACTTGTCATATTACTTACCAAGGCACCCGCCATTGCTGCTGCATATTTATTGGTTTGTGTTACTAAAAACGCTACCTGATATCCGCCCCAGCTTTGTCCCTGAATACCTATTTTAGCTTTATCAACAAATCCCATATCGGCAATATAATCGGTGCCGCTTACAATTGCATTGTATGCATCCTTGCCGGGATGTCCTGTTCCATAATTAATATCGGGAATAAACACTATATAATCGTTACTGGTATAATACGCAAAATTAATTACCGAACGACTTGGAGCCGGTCTGTAATGTCTATAAATGTTATCGCTGTATTTTTCGTAAAAATAAACTATCATAGGATATTTCTTTTCAGCATCAAAATTTTCGGGTTTATATAACAAACCGTCTAATTCTTGTCCATCGTAAGCTTTCCAACTTACCGGCTCAACATTTCCCCACAAATAATCTGTTTGTTGTGGATTTGCATCCGATATTGTATTAATATCGGTAAAATCAATATTGCTGTAACTGATATTGGGGTACATTTTAAAAGTTTCTTTACGCCAAATAAGTCTATCGGCATATCGTGCTTTAATAGGTCTACGGAAAAAACAATTTTCGGCAATTAATAAGTTTGGATTTTCTTTTGCATCAACAGTGGTTGAATAAAAACCTGATTTTTTATCGGTTTCGTAAAATGCGCTTAACAACAACTTCTGGTCTTTTTCAAGATAATAGGCATCATTGTCTAACCAAATATTTTTAAACTTAATATTATTTTCCCTTCCATAGCCTTTTGTAAGATTATATGGCTTTTCCTGCATTGTTGGGTCAATTTTCCATATATCAAACATATCGTATATTAATAAATACTTATCGTTTTTTGTCCAACTAATAATGCCATACGAACCCGGTTTTTGCGGAACATCTCTTTCCTCGTTATAAAAATTTACATCTAAATTGCCTGTTAAAGATATTGTGTCGGGCATATCAATGCCTTTTAATAACCATTCTTGTTTATCCAAATCGAACCAAAATAAATATTTATCGCCTGTTGAAAGATGAACACTATGCTGTATTTTTTCGGCAATCTTTTGTTTTTCTCCGGTATTAATATCAATTAAATAAAAATCCTTATAGAACGGCATATCCCATTGCCCCATGTGGGCATAAGGTAATCGGGAAATACCAATAGCGTAATCTGTATTTCCTTTGTTATGAATACTTATGTTTCTTATAACAGTATCACCAATCTGAATAATTTTCTTTTCTTTTATATGATACACCGCGGTGTAAGATCTGTTTTGTTCCTTTTTAATATTTTTAACTTGTTGAGGCTGTAAATATGGATCTTTCCAATGCCAAACATCTAAATGATATTTTTCTTCTTCAATTAACGAATCTTCAGGCTCAATTTTGGGTTTTAAAGCTGTTCCAAAATATAATTTAGAATCATCGCGCGAAAAGTAGATACTTCCATGTTCGCTTACTGACCAGTCTTTTGGAATATCATTTGTTAATGTATCAACTATTAATTCAGTTCTAAAAGTATTATTCTCCCAAAAATATAAACTGTAAGTTTTTTGCTCACTTGTGTCTTGCGAACAAATAAACGAAACGCTACTCCCTGTGTTATTCGCACATACTTTTTTTGCTATACCCTGTTGTTGAAATATTGTATCTAATTGTTCTAATTGAGTATTAAAAACAAAGACATAAGATGTGTCAAGAGTATCTTTCCTTACTCTTATAAAACTTATAAGTTTCCCTGTTCTGCTAATATCATACTCCTGAATATTATTATATGAATGTTTGGCTCCGGTAACAGGATTATATATTACCAACTTTGTTCCCTTTTGCTTTTTATTAAATGCCTTTTTCTTATCTGATATCTCTTTTGCTATTTTTTCCTGTTCCAATTGTTTTTTGCTTTTCTTCTTTGCTTTCTTTTTCTTCACGCTTTCGTCAGCAACAGGTTTTTTATCCTTTTTCTTTATTGCTTTTTTTTCCTTATGATAAACTAACCACGATGAACTATCCTTAAAAGTTCTAAATGATTTTACTCTTTCAAACTTTAATATTGTATCGCTTCCAAAAACTAAAATACCAAGAGTATCTTTTGGCAACTTGTCTTTTTTTATTTTATCAAATTTCATTTTTCTTATAGTATCCTGCTGTGGCTTGATCTTAAAAACCAAAAAATCTGAATTAGGCGAAAACTTTGCCGAATAAGCTCTTGGAATTGTATCGATGTAATCGGTTTCAATATTTTTAAGCACAATAAAACCATCTCCTTTTTGTGGGTCTTGCTGAAAAAATATCCATTTACCATTATCTGATATTTGAAAATCGTTTAAATTATTCCAGCTATCATAAACTGTATGGTTTAAAGGTATTTTTTCCTGCCCAACTGATATTAAGCTTATGAAAACAAATAAAAATGTAAAAGCAAAAATATTATGGTTCATATCTTGAATTATTAAGTATTTTCTGATAATCGGTTTCATTCATTAAATCCTGAAAACTTACTTCAGGGTTATTTTTTAAGTATCCTTCAATAACCTGCATTCCAATCCAAACTGATGCTCTTGCTGGCGATTCATCAGTAAAACTTGTAGTAAACGGTCCGTCATTAGTAAAACGTTTTATTTCCATATAATCGGAACTAAACAAAAGTTTATTATCAATTAGATAATTCCAAATATGTTGTTCATTATTCCTGCACCATTCTAACTTAGCATTTGGAAATCCCCATTTTAAAGTATCTGCCTTATTTGGCAACATTGCATTAATAAAATATTGTATTTTAGCTTTGTAAAGCATATTTTCCATAAGGTTACTCTCCAGTTCATCAAACTCGTATTCCGATTGTGCCCATGCTTTCATACAATCAACAACTATCATTTCCTGTCTCATTTTATATCTCATATATTGTGGCAAACGTAATAAATGATAGTAATCGCAATTGCTTCCCATATATTTATCTATACCAATACCAATAATATTTTCGGCAGTAACAACCGACTGATTAAATCCTGAAACATATATATATGTATCAGGAATAGGTTTATCAGGGAAATAAAAATTATAATGTTTAAAAGCTTCTGTTATTTCTTCCTCTTGCTTTGAAAAATCAGAAAATATATTTTGTGAATAATCATATGCTTCTTTATTAATTTTATCTTCTATAAACAATTTTAAATGGTCAGGAAAAGCCTTATTTTCTATACCTCCAATATTTATTATTCTATGTGTAAACATATCAAAGAACTCACCATATTTATGAGCAAGATTTGGTACTTCGTTATAAATACTGTCAACATCAAGTTCAAAAAGATCATTATCAAATCTGTTAAATTTAATATCTATGTTAATATCCGAAACATCAATATAAAACTTGTTATCATCCTTACATGAACCAACAACAAATAAAACAACAATTAATAATAATATCAGGTTTTTCATATTTATTTTATATCTTTTTAAAACAAAAAAATAAAAATATTATATTTTATAATAAAAAAAATATATTTTTGTATTGTAATAAATTAAAAAAACAAATTTAATAATTATGAAAAGATTTATAGTATTATTTATTTTATTATTGGCAGTTGGATATTCATACAGCCAAAAAATTACCGGAGGAATTGCTGTTAGTCCTATTGTTTCGTGGATGAAACCAAGTATTACAAAGCAAGTTGAAACTGATGGTGTAAGATTAGGTTTTGCATATGGATTAACAGGAGATTTAAACCTCTCCGATAATTTTGCTTTTTCAACGTCTATTATGGTAAATAATTTTGGTGGAGCTGTAACATATTTAGATTCAGTTCCTGAATTTACTGTTAACCAGGGCACTATTGATTCGATTTATTCATTTGCGCCAAATGCAACTATAACGCATAAATTACAATATATAGAGGTTCCTTTCTCACTTAAAGGTAAAACCAATGAAATTGGTTATATGACTTATTTTATGAAAGCTGGAGTAAGCCCTATGTTTAAATGGCAAGCAAAAGGTGATGTTACACAAGGAAACATTAAAGGAGAAAGTATTAAATCGGAAGTAGCAAGTTTTGCTTTAGGATTTAATGTTAGTGGTGGATTTGAATATTCTTTAGGTGGAAACACTAAATTACTGGTTGAATTTGTTTACACAAATGGCTTAACTGATATTACAAATACAAAATTCATGCATTCTGATGGAAGCAATAGCACTGAAAAAATAATACTTAACAGTATTCAAATTAAAACAGGAATTTTGTTTTAACCTATTATGTTTAATAAAAATATAGCCCGTTTCATTTTTGGAACGGGTTTTTTTATTTAATAAAAATTCGTTTTTGAACATAAAAAAAGTCCCTGCAAAAAACACAGGGACTATATAATAAATTATAAAATAGTTATCATTCTGCCGGTGGTGGCGGTGGTGGCGGCGGAGGTGGTGGTGGCACTGCCGCAAACAGATTTGCCAATTCAGGTACTTGCCCTGCAGCAATCCAACCTGCCATTCCTGCTTTCCAAACCAATGTTTCTTTAGTTAATTGTTTTTGACTTACCATTTGTTGTAATACAGTCATATCAAACGGCCCTTGCTGTTGTCCTCCCGACGTTACATGAAACTGTAATGCCGGTGGTGGTGGTGGTGGTGCTGGAGCAGCAGCTTGTTGCTGTTGCTGAGGCTGGCTCATTGCATTAGCCATTTGTCCTCCCATAGCCATTCCCATTCCCATTCCCATTCCTCCTGCTGCCATTCCTCCTCCGTCTCCTCCGGAATTCTTTCCCATATCTCCAATAGCTTCTGCAGTTTGGAATTGTGTGTATTTACCAAGATCGCCAATAATACCCATACTTGAACGCTTATCAAGAGCTTCTTCAACATTAGGTGGTAAGCTGATATTGGATATTAAGAATTTTGTCATATCAATTCCATACTCCATATATTCTTCAATAATCTTTTTTCCTACAAGTTCTGACACCTCGTCGTAGTTAGCTGCCATATCAAGAATAGGAATTTTTGCTTCTCCAATAGCATCAGTAAATCTTGTAAGAATAATATTTTTTAATTGACTGGTTACTTCATCGGTTGTAAAAGAGCCATCTGTACCAACTATATCCCTTATAAAAGTAGATGCATCTTTAACTCTGAATTCATAATTACCAAATGCACGTATTCTTATTGGTCCGAATTCAGGGTCACGTAACATAATAGGGTTTGGAGTTCCCCATTTATTATCAGTAAACTTCTTAGTGTTCACAAAATAAACTTCTGCCTTAAAAGGACTGTTAAATCCATATTTCCATCCTTTCAGAGTAGAAAGTATCGGCATATTTTCAGTAGTCAAGCTGTGCATTCCCGGTTCAAAAACATCAGCAATCTTGCCTTCGTTAATAAATACTCCAACCTGCGACTCTCTAACTGTCAACTTTGCTCCCATCTTTATCTCATTTTGATGTCTTTCAAAACGATGGACTATTGTGTCATTAGAAGGATCTAACCATTCTATGATATCAATAAATTCGCCTTTAATTTTTTTCATTAAGCCCATAATATTCTAGTTTAGTAATTAATATACTTTTCAATATCCCAAATGTACAAAAATAATTTTTATCTAAAAAATAATAAAACAAAATATTTGTTAATTACTATAAATCTATGGTGAAAAAAATTATTACATTTCCTCTGTAAAAAAAGTATTTAATTTAGTTCGCCAAATGTTAATTATTTAAAGGTGCTCATGAACTCACGTTTGTCAGAGGGAACCTACATGTATTTTTTTTCATTCTATTTATGCCTGTTTTTATGAAAAAATATATGTAGATTTGTCTTTTTAAAATTTTAAATTATGCCTGAATTTACAAAAAACAGTAAGAGAGTTTATGAAAAAATTGAAAAATACGATACTAATACCGTAAATAAACTAGCTGAACATTACAAAGAAATAATCAAGCTAATTGGAGAAAACCCTGAAAGAGAAGGGTTAGTAAAAACGCCTGAACGCATTGCAAAAGCAATACTATTTCTTACACAAGGCTATGACCATGACCCTGAAAAAATTTTAAAATCGGCAATGTTTAAAGAAGATTACCGCCAGATGGTAATTGTTAAAGATATTGAGATATACTCACAATGTGAACATCATTTAATACCTTTTGTTGGTAAGGCTCATGTTGCATATATCCCCGATGGTTATATTACAGGCTTAAGCAAAATTGCAAGAGTTGTAGAAGCTTATGCACGCAGATTGCAGGTTCAGGAAAGATTAACGACACAAATTAAAGATTGTATTCAAAAAACTTTAAACCCATTAGGAGTTGCTGTAGTAATTGAAGCTCAACACATGTGCATGCAAATGCGTGGAGTACAAAAGCAAAACTCTGTAACAACTACCTCTGATTTTACCGGTGCATTTTTAACAAATATCGCTACAAGAGAAGAATTTATCGATATCATTAGATCTAAACTGCATTAAGATAGGTCATTAATCATTAATTGGATTTTAATAACTTAAAAACTATAACTTATGAAAGCATTTGTATTTCCTGGACAAGGTGCCCAGTTTGTGGGAATGGGAAAAGAATTATATGATAACACCAAAATAGGTAAAAATCTATTTGAAAAAGCAAATGAGATATTAGGATTTAGGATTACCGACATTATGTTTACAGGTGTTGACGAGGACCTGAAACAAACAAAAGTAACTCAACCTGCAATATTTCTTCATTCAGTTATATTATCTAAAACAATAGAAAATTTTAAACCCGATATGGTTGCAGGTCATTCATTAGGAGAATTTTCAGCACTTGTAGCTAATGGTGCTTTATCTTTCGAAGATGGTTTAATACTTGTTTCAAAACGTGCTATGGCTATGCAAAAAGCATGCGAAGCAGAGCCTTCAACTATGGCAGCAATACTTGGTTTAGACGATGAAATAGTAGAGCAAGTGTGTGAAGAAATTGAAGAGATAGTAGTTCCTGCAAACTATAATAGCATTGGACAAATAGTTATTTCAGGTTCTTTTAAAGGTATTGATATTGCTATTGAAAAACTTACAGAAAAAGGTGCAAGAAGAGCATTAAAACTTGCTGTTGGTGGTGCTTTTCATTCTCCTCTTATGGAACCTGCAAAACTTGAATTAGAAGAAGCTATTAACAGTACAAACTTCTCTACTCCTATTTGTCCTGTTTATCAGAATGTAAATGCTATGCATTTTACAAATCCTGATGAGATAAAACAAAATCTTATTGCACAACTAACTTCTCCTGTAAGATGGACACAAACTGTTAAAAATATGATATCAGACGGCGCAACATCGTTTACAGAAGTTGGACCGGGAAAAGTATTACAGGGACTTATTAAAAAAGTTGACAGACAAATGCCTGCTGAAAGTGCTTAGGGTATTTTTATCTTTTTTTACTTTTATAAGCAGTTCTTCTCGGTTTTGAAATTATTTGCCATTCAGGTCCTGTCCCAATTTCTTTTGGTAAAGGTATTTTAATAATTTCTTGTTCAATCAACTTCTCAATTTGATGAAATTTATACATATCATCCTGATTGATTAATGTTAATGCAACACCTGTGGCATCCACTCTAGCAGTTCTTCCCACTCTGTGAACATAATCTTCAGCATCATTAGGTACGTCAAAATTTATTACAAGATTAATATTTTTAATATCAATTCCTCTACTTAGTACATCTGTAGCAACAAGAATTCTTGTTTCTTTTGATTTAAACCTTAATAGAACTTTTCCTCTTTCTGCTTGTTCTAAATCAGAAGAAATACCTTCTACTTTTTCATTATTTTTTTTCAAACCCCTAACGATATCTAAAACGTTTTTCTTTGTTGAGCTAAAAATAAGTATACTCTTATAATCAGGTTTATCAAATATTAAACTATTTATTAAATCCGATTTTTGTGTATCATAAATCACATAAGCTGCTTGCAATACACCTTCTGCCGGTTTTGACATTGCAATATTTATTTCAAAAGGATCTTTTAAAATTTGTTTAGCTAATTTCCTTATATTTGGTGGCATAGTGGCACTAAACATAAGGGTTTGAGGTTTGGTTTTTAAATAGCTTGTAATTTTTTCAATATCTTCATTAAACCCCATGTCTAACATTCTGTCTGCTTCGTCAAGTATTAAATGTTTAACATTATCAAATTTCACATAATCCATATTTAAATGTGCGATTAGTCTGCCTGGAGTAGCTACAATTATATCTGCACCTTGAGTTAGTGCTATTTTTTGTTGCCCCCAATCAGAACCGTCACCACCACCATAAACCGGAATTGAACTTATTGATAAAGTAAATGCAAAACCTTGAATTTGTTGATCTATTTGAATGGCCAACTCACGTGTTGGAACTATTATTAAGGTATTTATACCTGAACTTGTTGAATTTGAAAGTTTATTTAGTATTGGTAATAAAAACGCTGCGGTTTTCCCTGTACCTGTTTGTGCACATGCAATTAAATCTTTCCCGTTTATAATCTGCGGAATTGAACTTTCCTGAATAGGAGTTGCTTTTTCAAAGCCCATATATTCAATAGCTTCAAGTATGCTTTCATTGAGTTTAAATTCATTAAATTTCATATAAGGGTTTGATAATATTTTTTGTAAATATATGAAATTTATTAGAAAATATCATCAATATACTGATTTTCCGGACGCAGTAAAATATAGTTCTCTTCTTCCATATTAAAGTAGATTAGAACACGTTTTCCGGACATGCTATAAACAGCTATAAATGTATCTGATACACCATTGTGTTCATAAAGGCATTTTTTTGCAATACTGCAGCACTATCAATACTTTCAAAAGTTTCACGCATAAGAAAACAGATATAGTTCTCATTACGAATCATCATTACCTTATCGACAAGCATGGGAAACTTGATGGAAAAATCAATTATGGATTTCATATATGCAAATGCCCCAACCTGTACCTTGCAGAACCTGATTTCAAAATCGATTTCTTTTTTTACTTATTCAAGTGTCAGATTTTACAGTCTTTAATAACCGGATTCTTGATTAAGTCAGGAATGTATGCTATATTTATAAGTCAGGGCTTGACTTAAAGTCAAACCCTGACTACAAAAATATCTTGTTAAAAATGCTAAGCGATGATTATTACTGTATTATTATCTTAGTATTTTTGATTTTACTGTTCTGTTCTATACTAATAATATAGATACCTTCAGAAATGCCCGACACATCAATAATTTTATTAACATTCTCTAAATTCATTATTTCTCTACCTGATATGTCAAGTACTCTAACATGTGCATTTTCGGCATTTTTAATATAAAGTATATCATTTGCAGGATTTGGATAAACAATTGCATCTGAATTTGCAAAAAGCTTATCAATATCTACAGAAAGGTCTGTCATCCAAATTCCATTATTCATTGTTCCTAAAAACATAAAGTCATTTATTTTCTGTATAGTATATTTTCCAATACCTGCTAACAGATCAATATGATTTGCATATACCTGCTGCCATGTTACACATTCATCCACACTAACAAAAACACCCTCGTTAGTTGCAAAATACCAATCTCCACTATAATTTTTTAAAACTGTTCCTGTATACATTTCAGAATCAAGTCCGGTTGAAGTGATAAGATCCCATGAAGTTCCGTTAAATTTGTAAAATTGTTGGTAATATGGATACATATCCCACCTGTTCATTACTACAATTGCTTGGTCTGAAGTGTTAAAGTCAATTGGTATTCTAGACTGATAATCATTCCAATAGTTAAATATTACTTGAAAATCACCATTATCAAGTCCTGTAGAAATATCTGTCCAGCTAACGCCATTGTTTGTGGACATATATGCCTCATTATTCCAGCTACCGTCAACACCAAACAGATACCAATTGGATGACGATCCATAAAATCCATAATTCTGCTCAAGATTAAGTGCATCAATTGGTGCAGTAATATTTGTCCATGTACCACCATCATTCAATGTAAGCTGATATGAATAATTATCATCCTCTTCGCTATATAACTTTATAATAAAGCCATCGGCATTTTGTCCGCAAAATACAATATCTGTTGAATCGGGCTCAGTTCCAAGAATTGTCCAATTCAATCCATTATCAGTTGACTTATAAAGGTTATAATTCTCTGCCATTGGGTCAGCCTGAGATGAAATATAAAGGCTATTGCCGAATTTATACATGTCTTCAACAAAAATTAAATCTGATAAAAAAGGAGTAAGACCTCCATTTGAGTATGACCAGCTTACGCCATTATTGTCAGACCTTATCACTCCCAATTGTTCTTTGAATGACAATAAACTACCGTTTATTTCAATTAAACTTGAATGTCTGCTTGCAAGATAACCCGATTGAGATTTTGTCCATGTTGAACCATTGTTACTAGAATAGTAAATATTATAAAATGGGTCTTGTGCAATATATTCATTTGTTCCTATCTGTAAAAATTCTTCTAACCAAGGTAATGAACCTAAACCTGAGCTTGATACTAAGCTCCAAGTGTTTCCATTATTAACAGATATGTAAAGGCTTAACTCCAAAGTTGGAACAGCTGTTAATACTGTAACAAATACAGCATCATCTCCAGCACTTATTCCTGTCGCCATCATAATACCAACAGGCAAACCACCAGTTATATCTTCCCATATTTCTGTTGTAGTATTGTAACGATGAACAGTAGTGTTATCCTCATCAGTATAATATAAGTAATTACCATTTGGCTCACCACAAAACGAATTTTCAAAATCATGTTCAGGTGGAGTAATACCTGTGAAATTAATTGTATCAAGGCTTATTCCATCAGTAGTATATAACAAAGTAGAATCTATTTGTAAATACTGCCTTGTATCATTAAAATTAAAAAGCTCACAATTAAAATACATTGCTTGATTCCCTAAGTATGCTCCCTGAGTCCAGTTTATTCCATTTGATGAATAATACAAATAAACATCCTGATTGCTATCATCAATAACCTTAGCATATAATATATTGTTTGCTTCCTGAAAATCTTCAATATGCGAATTGGCAGGAAATCCAACAGGATTTAATTCCATCCAGCTTGTACCATCGGTGCTATAAAATAAGCCAGAACCATAGCTATACAAACCCGAAGAATTAGAACAAAGTGAATTGATATATGTGCTGTGCTGACTATAACCGTTCATGGATATTGACCACGATACACCATTGTCGGTTGAAATATATATACCTCCTTCAGCAGCCATAAATAAATTTGCACCATGCTGTTCAAAGTTTTCTACTCTTCCTCCTTCTAACATAACATCAGTTAATTGTTCCCATTGTGCATTGGCAACAAAAAAAGAGGTAATAATCAAAGTGATTGTAAATAATTTTTTCATAAGTTTTAAGTTTTAGTTAAAATAATAAGTTACATACAAAATTATAATTATATTTTAAATTGTACAAGTATTTTATCTAACAAATTCAATAACAAGTTCGTGTTTGTTATTAATAATTTAACAGATTAAGAAAAAGCCTCACCCTATCCATACTTCGACTACGCTCAGTAGAGCAAGGATATGGAGTTTGGCAATTACTTTTTTTTAATATATTGTTTAAGTTTTTCATTGTTCTTGTTTTTAAACTTTAACCACAATTGCGCCCTTCGGCACCCATTCTACAAGCTCAGGGCAAGTACTTATGGTAAACTTTGTATCATATTCTAACGCCTATGATACAAACATCATCAATCTGCTCTAGTTCTCCTCTCCAATTTTCAAATATATCATCAATAAGTAATCTTTGTTCTTCCATTGCTTTGTCTTGCATGCCAAGCAGAAGTTCTCTAAAAGCTTTAGCTTTGAATTTTTTGCCCTTTTCACCACCAAACTGGTCAACATAGCCATCAGAGAAAATGTAAATGCTGTCTCCTTTTTCTAATTCAAACGAATGAGTTGTGTAGGGCAAGGGATTATCAAACTTCCCAATTGGTTGTTTATTGGCTTTAATTTCAGCCCCTCCTAAATCCTCCCCAAAAGGGAGGACTTCTTTTGGCCATTCTTTTCTGTTAGGGTTAATTATCCATAATGGATTATTTGCTCCTGCATATTGTAGCCTCACCCTTCCGTCCCTCTCCTTTGGAGAGGGAAACTCAAGCGAGCAAAGAGCAATGTCCATTCCATCCTTTACTTCTTCATCTGATTTTTCAAACTCCTGTATTACAATTTCTCTTGTTTTATCCAATATCTGTCCCGGGTCTGTAAGTCCGTATTCTCGTACCGAACGATTCAATCCATTATTACAAACTACACTAACCATAGCTCCCGGCACACCATGACCAGTACAATCGGCTGCTGCAAACAGTATTTTACCCTCTTTATGTTCTAACCAGTAAAAATCTCCTGCTACAATATCTTTTGGTTTATATAGTATAAATGATTCTTTAAGGTATTCTTTTACAATTTTGCTTGGTGGCAATATAGCCGATTGTATTCGTTTTGCATAAGTAATTGAATCCATTATGTCTTTGTTCTTTTCTTCTATCTCTGCTTTTTGTTCTGCTAATAAAATATTGGATTTTCGTTTTTGGCTAAACATTCTAAAAACAATAATTGAAAATATCAGGACTATGATGAACCCAGCAATGGCTGAAATAATAATTATTAATTGCTTTCTATTTTCTGCTTCCTGAGCTTCAATAGTTTTATTATCAAGCTCCTTTTGTTTTTCCATCTTTTCTATCTGCAGTTGCTTTTTCTCTGTCTCGTATTTGGCACCCATTTCGGCAAGGGCTTTGGTTTTTTCTTCGCTAAACATAGAGTCTTGGGTTGTTATAAAAATTTCGGCATACTTAATAGCTTCTTTATATCTGCCAAGTTTTGTATATGCTCTTTGTAAATGGGCTGCTGCATTATTTTGCTGTGGAACTGCATCTATTTCTAAAGCTAAGCTATAAGCCTTATTTCCATACTCCACGGCTTTATTCAGGTAATTGGTTCTCTGTTTTTCCGACAAGGCTATTGAATCTGCCAGACTATAATTAAGGCTTGCAATATTGCCATAAACCACAGATATACCGTTTTTATCTCTGGTCTCTTCCTTAATTTTTAATGATTTAAGATAATATTCTATTGCCTTGTCGTAAAGCCCCTGCTCTTTATAAACAAGTCCGATATCGTTGTAAGAGCCAGACATTCCTTTTTTATCTCCTATTTCTTCATTAATTTTTAAGGCAATAAGATAATATTCTATTGCATTATCGTAACTGCCCTGATTTTCGTGAACAATGCCGATATTATGATAGTTACTAGACATTAATTGTTTATTACCCATTTCTTCATTAATCTTTAAGGCTTTAAGATAATATTCTATTGCTTTGTTGTAGCTGCCCTGATTTTGGTGAACAATGCCGATATTGTTATAACACATAGACATTCCTTTTTTAGCACCTATTTCTTCGTCTATTTTTAATGATTTAAGATAATATTCTATTGCATTATCGTAGCTGCCCTGATAATAGTGAACGCCGCCGATATTATGGTAGTTACTAGACATTAATTGTTTATTACCCATTTCTTCATTAATTCTTAAGGCTTTAAGATAATATTCTATTGCATTATCGTAGCTGCCCTGATTTTCGTGAACAATGCCGATATTGTTGTAAGAACTGGCCATCCCTTTTGTATTTCCTGTTTCTTCGTCTATTTTTAATGATTTAAGATAATATTCTATTGCATTATCGTAGCTGCCCTGATTTTCGTGAACAATACCGATATTATTGTAACAAGCTGCCATTCCGTTTTTCCATTCGACATTCTCGGGATTAAATCTATCTAATTTTCTGTAAATTTTTAATGACTTCAGATAATTAGCAACAGCCTTATCATAATTGCCTTGGGTACTGTGAATAATACCGATATAGCGAATGGATTTAGCTTTGAGTGAGACCAAAACATCCGCCGTTTGAGTAAAATTGGAGGAATGGGCAGACAGGCTCTTGTCTGCCAAATCTACCGCTTTCTGATAATAAAACATGGCTGAATCAGGGATAAAATACTCATAAACATCACCTATATTAAAATAGGTTTTTATGCGTGTTGTATCGTGTTTTGCATTATTATATACATACAGGAATGAATCGAGTTTATGCCTGTCTTGTGCTTTGACCTCACTCCAACCCTCTCCTACAAGGAGAGGGAGTATGAATATTATGGTAATAAATAATATTCTCATAATTTACATTTTTACTCCTATTAAGCAAACTTCACCTCTACTTCGCTCGGGAGAGCTTGACTCGTTTATTTTATTGTTTTCCTTATTTTATATCTATTGGCTTAGTTTCAATCAAATAATTATCTCGAATTCGCCTATAAAAATACTTACAATAAGTTTTAAAACAAAAAAGGAAGTCTACTTTACCCGAAAAATTAATAATTTTTCTGACGATTAAGGAATCAATATATAATAAATTGCATAAAAATGACATATCGTGCCACCAAGAATAAATAGATGAAAAATACTATGTCCGAATGGGATGTTTTTTTTAATATAAAAATAAGTACCTATGAAATAGCTCAAGCAACCTATAAGTAGAAACCATAGAGAAGTGTTTGACATACTTTTTACAATTGGCACAATTGCAATAATTATTAGCCAACCCATAGCAATATATATCCACATGGATAGTTTTCGCATTTTAATTGAATAAAACCAGATTTTATAAATTATTCCACTTAATGCTATCGCCCATATTAATCCGAAAACAACCCATCCAAAGCCTCCTCTTATTGAGACAAGTGTTACCGGGGTATATGTGGCAGCAATAAGAATGTAAATTGATGAATGGTCAAAGCGATTTAGATAAACCTTTTTGCGTATATTTTTTGCACTATGAAATATGGTTGATGCCAGATAAAGCAAAATCATTCCACCGCCAAAAATACTATAGCTTATTATATGCCAAGCATCTCCCAAATACGAAGATTGGGTAATAAGAATTGCTGCAAAAGTAATAGCACCCATTAATCCTATAAAATGAGTGATACAATTAGCAAACTCTTCGTATTTAATTCGTTTTTTTGAAATCCCAGGCATTTTCTGAATGTTAATTTATAAAGATACTTATAATTAATGAAAGCACAATAAATTAAAAAAACAAATGCTTTAGCATTTTAGTAGTTTGGAAACTACTTTTTATTTGAAGCGGAATTGCAAATTCCGCTTAGCAAGACACTTTGTTACCAGTATTTGCATTATTTTTTTTCATAATCAAAATACTCCTTTATTTTCTGATTCACATCTCGTAAAACAAAGGCAATTTCCGCAATACTAGTCTCATGTTCATTAATAAACAGCAAATCATCGTTCAAAAAATCTTGTTTTTCTATAAAGTCCTTATCAAGGTCCAATCCAATCCATACTCCTTCTTGTATCAATCTTTTTATTGATTTCATTCTTCCAAATCTATCATGATATAAATAGATTGAGATAAATCTATCAAGAATTGCAATTAGTTGATAAATATTAGAAAGCTCTTTTTTAGATAACTTATTACCATGCTTTAGAGTTAATTTCATTAAATCCTTAAAATCGACATCTTCAATTATATTTCTTAAATGAGAAGAGAACAGTAAAAAATTTTGCAGATTTATTAGTAAGGTTAAAATTATCTCTGGCTGTACTGCATCTTTATGATGTTTAAAATCATTCTCATATCGTTTTAAGAATTCAGATAATTCAAGCTTTTCTTTTGTAATAGTTTTATTAATGCTAGATTCTTGACATTCTATCTTTTCAATTATTAGGTAGTTTAAAATAAATCCTATTTGATTTTTAAAATACATCTTAAAACTCCTCTTTGTTCTATACTCATCATATTTTTTCTGTACAAATGGAATTATTATCGCAGCAATCAAGGTTAAAGTAGCAATGAGCAAAATATATGGCTCCCAATTATTCATATCTAAATAATCAGTAATTTCATATGGAATAGCTTTGTTTTTAATTAATAAAGTATCTGTCATTTATAGTGTTTTTAGCATTACTGTTAACTAGTATATAACAGGCACTAATGCTTGATATCTAATTTATGGTAAAAGCCCCTCCTAGCCTCCACAAAGGTAAATAAATAAAATCAAAAATAAATGCTTTCGCATTTTAGTAATTTGGAAACTACTTTTTACTTTCTACGGAATTACAAATTCCACCGAGCGGGGATTTTCGCCAGTGTTAGCATTAGTTATTAATGTCCAACTTGAACTTTGTAATATATGTATCTCCAATCCTCATTGATGGCTGAATCAAGTATAACTTCTATCGTTCCTGAATATGGAGGTTTAAAATTGGTATTCGCCTTCCAAACTAAGTCATGAGTATATCGAAAATGTGGCAAATCAGAATTATCAGAATTTTCTTTTAATCTAAAAATAAATGTTCCTTCATAACTTGTGTTAATGTCATCATTAAAAATCCCCTTATCCCTCAGTTTTTTAATTAAGGGTTCATATGATTTTCTGTCAATTTGATAAAGATAGTAGCTATTTGTTGATAAAAAAGCAGTGTCGCCTGAAGTCAATTCCTTTGAAATCTTTCGAATTTCAACAAGGTCATTTGTCAATTGATTTTTCAAGTCTTCAAAATCTCTCAAATCTTCATTTTCTAATTTTATTTTTTTGTCAGATTCATTCTGATCAAACTTATCAAAAGTGCATGTTGATAATCCTACGGTCATAATCATTAGGTATATTATCATATTTTTTCTCATTCTGTCTTAATTAAGGCTAGTAGATAAAAAGCATTAGTGCCTGTCATACCTTATAGCTAAAGTTTATAAAAGCCCCTCCTAGCCTCCCCAAAGGGGAGGAACTAAACATTTATTAAATGTTTAATTGTTGGACAATACTGTTTTAAACATTTAACAAATATAGACAAAAAAGGAGTAAACTCTTCCTTTCTAATTTATTATTTAAGACAAAGAAATAAAGTTGAAAATAAATGCTTTCGCATTTTAGTAATTTGGAAACTACTTTTTACTTGCTACGGAATTACAAATGTCGCCGAGCTGGGATAAACTTTGCTATCCGCTCATATCTTCACCCCAATTACGCAAACATCATCAATTTGTTCTAATTCGCCCCTCCAGTTTTCAAATGTTTCATCAATTAACAGTCTTTGTTCTTCCATTGACTTATCTTGCATACCCAGCAATAGTTCTCTAAATGCTTTAGCTTTAAACTTTTTCCCTTTGTCGCCACCAAACTGGTCTACATAGCCATCAGAGAAAATGTAAATACTGTCAGCTTTTTGTAGTTCTAATGAATGAGTAGTGTATGACAATGGATTATCGAATTTACCAATGGGTTGCTTGTTTGCTTTGGTTTCTAATATTTCTCCTTTTCGAATTATCCATAATGGGTTATTGGCTCCTGCATATTGCAGTTTGTTGCCATTTAGCGAACAAAGCGCAATGTCCATTCCATCTTTTACTTCCTCGTCTGATTTTTCAAATTCCTGAATTACAATCTCTCTTGCTTTATCAAGTATTTGTCCCGGTTCTGTTAAACCATATTCTCTTACCGAACGATTAAGAGCATTATTGCAAACTACACTTACCATTGCTCCCGGCACACCATGTCCTGTACAATCGGCTGCTGCAAAAAGCACTTCACCATCTTTATGATCCATCCAGTAAAAATCTCCTGCAACAATGTCTTTTGGTTTGTAAAGTATAAACGATTCTTTCAGGTATTCTTTTACCAATTTAGCAGGTGGTAGTATGGCCGATTGAATACGCTTTGCATAATTTATGGAATCCAATATCTCTGTGTTTTTTTCTTCTAATTGGTGATGGGCTGTTTCTACTACTCCTTTTTGTTTTTCAATTACTAGTTTTTGTTTGCGGGTAATTCTTAAACGATTAAATACAAAAATTAAAAATACGACAAGCAGTCCCAACCCACATGCAATAGCATAAATTAGAATTTTCTGCTTTTCTTTTTCTTCTTTTTCTATGGCTATGAGTTTTTCATTCTCGGCATCATCTATGGCTTTTTGCTTTTCGTATTCGTATTTTGCCTGTTGTTTTTGTGTTTGCTTGTAGTTTTCTTCATTATTAATACTATCGCGCATTGAGATGTATAGTTTATACATTTCCAATGCCTGAATACCTTTATTTTCATATAAATAAATTCTGCTTAACAGCTCAGCAACATCTGCAATTTCACTTGGATAACCTAAGTCTTGCGCCATATCAAAACTGCGTGTTTGCCTCTTGCACATCTCCCTGTATTATATAAATACAACTAATGTTAAATAGACTGATTGTTATACCTTTATTGTCTACTATTTCTTCGCGCAACTTTAAGCTTTTATGGTGATACTCAAGAGCTTTTGTTAAATCGCCCTGATTTCTATAAATACTCCCAATGTTATTAAAACTTACTGATATGCCCTTTTTATCTCCTATTTCTTCGCGAAGATACTCTTTTGATAATATTCAAGGGCTTTATCTATTTCATTTTGCTTACTATAGATTAAACCAATATTGTTCAAGCTGATCGCTGAACCTTTTATGTCTCCTATTTCTTCTTGTATTTTTAAGCTCTTATGAAAATGCTCAAGAGCTTTTGCCATATCTCCCTGATCTTTATAAATAAATCCAAGATTGTTTAAACTTGTGGCTATTCCTTTATTATCACCAATCTCTTCTTTTGTTTTTAAACACTGATGAAAATATTCTAAGGATTTTTTGACATCTCCTTTTTGTAGAATTAAGTACCCCAACCATCCATAACTATCACTCTTTCCTTTGATATAATTAATTCTTTCGGATATAGTCTTTGCTTTTTCGCATATAGCAATAGCTGTATCCGGATTTTGAAGATAATAATAACTGGCTTTTTCAAATAACAAATTTACTTTTATTGTGTCACAAATACTTTTATCATTAATAATAGCATTTAAACTATCTATTTTATGCCGGTCTTGAGCAAAGACGGAATTATGAATTAAGAATGAGAAATTAAGAATTATAACAAATCTAAAGACTGAGGTTGAGAGTCGGAAAATTGTTGTTTTTTGTTTCATATTTGTCATTTTGTTGTTTTTGTATTTCATATCTTAACCCCAATTACACAAACATCATCAATTTGTTCTAAATTCCCTTTCCAATTTTCAAAACTATTGTCTAGCAATAATCTTTGTTCTTCCATATTCTTGCTTTGAATACTTAAGAGCAACTCTTTGAATGCTTTTGATTTGAATTTCTTGCCTTTTTCACCTCCAAACTGGTCTACAAAGCCATCAGTAAAAATGTAAATAGAATCTCCTTTTTGTAAGTCAAATATATGATTTATAAACGGTCTAGGAAAACGAAATACTCCTATTGGCTGTTTATTAGCTTTAGTTTCTAATATTTCGCCTTTTCTAATTATCCAGAGGGGATTATGAGCTCCTGCATATTCTAACTTATTGTCATAAAGAGAGCACAAAGCTATGTCCATGCCATCATTAACTTCCTCATCTGATTTCTCAAATTCTTTAACAATTATCTCTCTTGTTTTGTCAAGTATCTTTCCTGGTTCAGTCAAACCATTTTCACGAACCGAACGATTAAGTCCATTGTTACAAACAACACTCACCATTGCTCCTGGCACTCCATGACCAGTGCAATCAGCAGCAGCAAAAAGTATTTTATTATCTACCTGCTCCATCCAATAAAAATCTCCTGCTACAATATCTTTGGGTTTGTATAGAATAAAAGATTCTTTAAAATACTCCTTTACCAACTTGTCTTGTGGAAGTATTGCAGATTGAATTCGTTTTGCATAATTAATAGAGTCAAGTATATCTCTATTTTTTTGTTCAATTAAGTCTTTATGTTCAGCTAGTAAAACATTATCTTTTCGTTTTTGTCTAAACATTCTTAGAACAATAACTGCAAATACAAGTAGCAATAAGAATCCTATAGCGGCAGCAATTATAATAATAAGTTGCTTTTTGTTTTTGGCTTGTTGTGCCTCTATAGTTATATTATCTAGCTCTTGTTGTTTCTGCATTTTTTCTGTCTGATATTTAGCATCCATTTCAGCTAAGGCACTTATCTTATCGTTATTAAACATACTGTCTTTTGTAGCAATAAAAATCTGAGCATATTTTAATGCTTCATCACTATTGCCGAGCTTTTTATAAGCTTCTTGCAAATTAGCAGCACCCGTATTTTGAATAGGAACCGCACCTAATTCCACTCCAATTTGATATTCTTGTAATGCATAATCTTTTGCTTTATTTAAATAGTCTAAAGCTTGTCTTTCTGACAAAGCAGTTGAATCAGCTAGTGAAACATATAGGTTTGCAAGATTACCATAGATAACTGCTTCTCCATTTTTGTCTTCCTTTTCTTCTTTAATTTTTAAAGCTTTCTTGTAATATTCAATAGCATTATCATAATTACCTAATCTTTCATAGACAATCCCAATATTTCCATAACAGATAGACATTCCATTTTTAATATCGAATTCTTCATAAATCTTTAATGAATTCTGATAATACTCTAAAGCCTTATCTAGCTTCCCTTGATACTCGGACACAACTCCCAAATTATTATATGAATCTGACAGACCAATTCTATCTCCAAGTTCTTTTGAGATTTCTAATAGTTTAAGAAAATAATTAATAGCCTTGTCATAATTACCCTGGTCGAAATGAACATTTCCAATATTTGTATAGCATCTTGCTATATCTTTTTTGTCTTCTAATTCTTCTCCAATTTTCAAAGCCTTAAGCAGACTTTCTATGGCCTTTTGATAGTCCCCCATTTTTCTATACACAACTCCTATATTATTATAACACCATGACATTCCTTTTTTGTCTTCAATCTCAATCCTGATTTTTAGAGCTCTAAGATTGTATTCGATTGCCTTTTCAAAGTTGCTTTGACTATCTTTAACAATTGCTATATATTGTAGGGTTTTTGCTTTAAGAGAATTACATGCATATTTAATTCGTGGTGTTGTATTTGCATCAAGATTTTTATCTACTAAATCAATTGCTTTATGATAGAAATAAAGAGCTGAATCGGGAATAGAAAGCTCATATGCATCACCCAAACGCACACATGTTTCTATACATAGTGTATCATGCTTGCCACTATTAAAAGCATTCAATAAAGAATCTATTAAATTTTTGTCTTGTGCTTTTACATCTCCCCAACCTTCTCCTACAAATAAAGGGAGTGTAAATATTATGGCTATAAATAATATTAGTTTCATATTCTTACCCCTATTACACAAACATCATCAATCTGCTCCAATTCGCCTCTCCAGTTTTCAAATGTATCATCAATTAATAATCTTTGATCTTCCATTGCTTTATCCTGAATACTTAAAAGTAGTTCTTTAAATGCTTTTGATTTGAACTTCTTTCCTTTCTCACCACCAAACTGGTCTACATAGCCATCGGAGAATATATAAAGTGTGTCTCCATTTTGTAGTTCTAATGTATGAGTTGTAAATAGCTCTGTTTGTATCGATTTTCCTATTGGTTGTCTATCTGCTTTGGTTTCCAGTATCTCACCATTTCTTACTATCCATAGCGGGTTATGCGCTCCTGCATATTGAAGCCTGTTTCCTTCGAGTGAACATATTGCTATATCCATTCCATCTTTTACTTCTTCTTCGCTCTTCTCAAATTCCTGTATTACTATTTCTCTTGTCTTATTAAGTATTTTGCCCGGGTCAGTTATACTATACTCACGCACCGACCTGTTGAGTCCGTTATTACAAATTACACTTACCATTGCTCCCGGCACACCATGCCCTGTACAGTCTGCTGCAGCAAACAGCACTTTTCCATCTTTATGTTCCATCCAATAAAAATCTCCTGCAACAATGTCTTTAGGTTTATAAAGTATGAATGAGTTTTTAAGGTATTCTTTAACTATTTTTTGTGGAGGCAGTATGGCTGTTTGTATGCGTTTGGCATAAGTGATAGAAGCCATTATGTCTTTGTTCTTTTCTTCTATTACTTCTTTTTGTTGTGCAAGCAGAATATTGGCTTTACGTTTATGACGAAACATACGAAGAAGTATAATAGAAAATACCAAAACTATTACAAAGCCAATAATTGCAGAAATAATAATAATAAGTTGTTTGCGGTTTTCGGCTTGTTGTGCTTCTATGGTTTTATTATCTAAGTTTTTTTGAGTTTCCATTTTTTCTATTTGCAGTTGTTTCTTCTCAGTTTCGTATTTTGCTCCCATTTCGGCAAGAGCCTTTGTCTTATCCTCACTAAACATGCTGTCTTGTGTAGTAATAAAAATCTCTGCATATTTTATAGCATCTTTATAATTGCCAAGTTTTGTGTAAATTTTCTGTAAATGTGCTGCAGCATTATTTTGTTGAGGAACAGCTTCTATTTCTAAAGCAAGAGTATAAGCCTTGTTTCCGTATTCCATAGCTTTGTTAAGGTAATTAATTCTCTGGTTTTCGGTTAAAGCAGCAGAATCGGAAAGTGTGATATTTAGCAAAGCAATATTTATATAGATTACAGCTATTCCATTTTTATCCCCGATTTCTTCGTCAATTTTTAATGATTTAAGATAATATTCTATGGCTTGCTTATAGTTGCCCTGATAAGAGTGAACTATGCCGAGATTGTTGTAAGAGAAGGACATTCCTTTTTTATCGCCAAGTTCTTCAAATGTTTTTATGGATTTAAGATAATATTTTATTGCCATGGGGTAATTGCTCTGGGAAGCGTTAACGTTGCCCATACCTACGTATAAGCTGGACATTCCTCTTTTATCGCCAAGTTTTTCTTTAATTTTCAAGGATTTAAGATAATATTCTATTGCCTGCTTATAGCTGCCCTGCTCATAGTGAACGTTGCCAATACTCATGTATGAGATGGACATTCCTTTTTTATCGCCAAGTTCTTCTTTAATTTTTAAGGATTTAAGATAATATTCTATTGCCTGCTTATAGCTGCCCTGATATAAGTTAACGTTGCCGATACCCTCGTATGAGGCAGACATTCCTTTTTTATCGCCAAGTTCTTCTTTAATTTTTAATGATTTAAGATAATATTCTATTGCCTGCTTATAGCCGCCCTGCTCATAGTGAACGTTGCCGATACTCATGTATGAATTGGACATTCCTTTTTTATCGCCAAGTTCTTCAAATATTTTAAGAGATTTAATAGAATATGATATTGCTTTATCGTAGTTGCACTGCCCCTTGTGAACATTGCCGATATTGTTGTAACAATTGGACATTCCGTTTTTATCGCCAAGTTCTTCGTCAATTTTTAAGGATTTAAGATAATATTCTATTGCCATGGGGTAATTGCCCTGGGAAGCGTGAAAAACGCCGAAATTGTTGTATGAGGCAGACATTCCTTTTTTATCGCCAAGTTCTTCATTAATTTTTAATGATTTCTGCCAGTTTTCAATAGTAAGGGAATAATCACCATGGTAATAATGAACTACTCCTATACATTTGTAGGCTTTAGATTGTCCTTTTTTATCAGAAAGGTTTTCTGATAAAGTCAATGCCTTAGTACCATACAGTAGTGCACTATCAAGATTAATGCTTTGGTAAATTTCTGATAAACCAATTAACAAATTTACCCTGTTTGTATCCTGTTTGCTTTTTTTTAGTTCATTGTTTAAGCTGTCTGTTTTGTTTTGGTCTTGTGCTATGACCTCACCCCAACCCTCTCCTAAGAGGAGAGGGAGTATGAATATTATGGCAATAAATATTGTTCTCATAGTTTATATTTTAACACCCATTACTAAAACATCATCAATCTGCTCAAGTTTTCCTCTCCAATTTTCAAATGTTTCAATCAAGTAATTATCTCGAATTCGCCTATAAAAATACTCACAATAAGTTTTAAAACAAAAAAGGTCTCCTTAATTATATTTTTAATTCAGCACAACTCACAAATCCTTCTTTACAACATTTAAGATCAAGGAATCAATATATAATAAATTGCATAAAAATGACATATCGTGCCACCAAGAATAAATAGATGAAAAATACTATGTCCGAATGGGATGTTTTTTTTAATATAAAAATAAGCACCTATGAAATAGCTCAAGCTCCCTGCAAGTAGAAACAATAGAGAATTGTTTGACATACTTTTTATAATTGGCACAATTGCAATAATTATTAACCAACCCATAGCAATATTAATCCAAAAATAACCCATCCAAAGCCTCCTCTTATTGAAACAAGTGTTACCGGGGTATATGTGGCAGCAATAAGAATGTAAATTGATGAATGGTCAAAGCGATTTAGATAAACCTTTTTGCGTATATTTTTTGCACTATGAAATATGGTTGATGCCAGATAAAGCAAAATCATTCCACCGCCAAAAATACTATAGCTTATTATATGCCAAGCATCTCCCAAATACTAAGATTGGGTAATAAGAATTGCTGCAAAAGTAATAGCAGCCATTAATCCTATAAGATGAGTAATACAATTAGCAAACTCTTGGTATTTGATTCGTTTTTTAAAAATCATCAGCAACAGTAGAGGCTCCTTTTTCTGAATCTACGTCATGAATAAGTGTATTTTTATTCTTCATCTTAGAATATACTTCACCTATTGTAACAGGTTTAGTAAAAAGATGTTTAATTCCAAGTCGCTGTGCTAATAGGTTTGCATCTAATTCACTAAGTGGTTTAAATTCTTTTCGTGCAATAAGTCGTCCTGGACGAAGTAAGGCACTATCTAATCGTTTTAAGTCAACATTAAAAGTACAAATAATTTGAAGGTTTAATATATCGTTTAAAATACCGTCACTAATATTAAGTAGGTTTGTTACTCCTTGAATACGTACACCTTCTTGTCGCTTTGCAAGTAATGGTTCTGCATCTTCAATAAGCAAGACAGAAAAAAATCCATTTTCGCTCCAACTTTTAATATTGTCAGTTAGAAAAGTCATAAATCCTGGTTCTACTAAATGGTCAACCATATTAGGTGGCATATAAATAACAATCTTGTTATTGCTCGAAACCATTTTTCGGAGTAAATGACGAATGTAATAAGTTTTACCTGTGCCAGGCTGACCATGAAAAAGAACCAATCCTTTAGTATCTGTATTAAATCTACTCATTAGTTCATTATGAAACTTTTTAAATCCGTAGCCATAATTAACATTTAGGTCTTTTATTTCAAAATTATCATCAACAGCATGCTCAACCATGGCAAATGAATTTCCTCTTACTTCTATCATCTGTATAGTTGGCTTATCGGGCACTTTTCTGAGCGTACACATTTCAATAAATTCTTGAAGTTCTTCTTCAAAATATTCGTCACGTTTTCCGCTCATTTCACTAGGGCGCAAAAGCTCAAAATTGCTTGTAGAAGCTTTATAATTAAATCTATCAGCTTCTACATTTTCTAATACTTCTTCTGGCACTTCATATTCACCTTTATTTTCTTGATGAATTTGCACAGCATGTAATATATAAGCTTGACCAGGGAAAACTAATGTGTAACTATCTGGTTTTTCCCTGCCATGCCAGACAGTAGAATATGAATGAGCTTCATAAGCATTCATATTTTTTTTAAGTATATTTAATAATGCTAATGCTTCAATACTTGGTCCTGAAAAAGTTATTTTTGAAGGCATTTCCTTAAAGCGTAGAATATAATAACGCAAAACAGGAAAATTCTCTGGTGCTAAATTGCCTTCTACCAACCACTTCGCTTCTTTGTCTTCAAACTCATCAGGACATGTGTGTTTATCTACATCTTCAATTTCTTCTTCTTTTAATAAAGTAATAGGATGTATAAATTCTTTTTGTTTTTTATCTTTAAAATAATTTATCTCTCGTATGTATATATTTGTAGGGATTTTATTTAAGAATGTTGTTTTTTTAATCCAGTTGCCTTCTTTATCAAATTCTGTTTCTTCTGTTTCTCCGGTAGCTTTCTTAAATGGGTCATATTTTTCAAGAGCTTTATCTCTAATAAAATTTCCTTCACTATCATACTTATAGGTACTTATCTTTTTTTCAGTACCATCCATATTAAAATCAACTTGTTCTATGCACTTTCCTTGTTTGTTATATTTATTAGTATGCCACGAATCATACTTCTCGGCAACTTTCTCAAAATGCTTGCTTTTTTGTTCTATTATATTTCCACTTTCATCACATTTATAGTCAACCCGCGATTTAATACTATCATCTCCATTATAATAAATATGACTTTCATAATTACCATTTTTATCATAAGTATAAACGCGCCTTTCATTAATTGTTTCATCCGATTTATAAGAAATACGTTCTAGTGATTTACCATCTTTATTATATGTCTCAGTTGATCTATGATTCAAACTCCCATCATATTTGGTGGAAATAGTTTCAATATGGTTATCATCTTTATCGTGTTTATATATTGTTTTAGAACCCCAGTCAGGATGTTTTAAATTTTCATTAATTAATTCAATTAATAGTCTTTTGTTATTACGTATTTTTATTTCTCTTCTATCATCACTATATGATATTTCATGAATTATATTACCATCTTTATTAAATGTAATTATAAAATTGTTGTCATTATAAGAACTAGTATTAAGTTTTCCTTGAAATAATACTCCTGCCTTTTGATGTGCTTTATAACAAATTTGCATTACTTGTTTTATATCTCCAATAAAATCTTCCTTTTCTCTATCAGAGATTTTCTCATTAGTTTTAAGATACCTTAGTCTTCTCATTATATATTTATTTTACTTATTTATCTAATATATATTTTTCTTATAACGGACAAAAGAACTATATATTATTTATAAAGATACTCCTAATTAATGAAAGCACAAACACCTGCGAAAGCAGGTATCCAATTTGTTTTCTGATGTGGATTCCTGATCTACTCTTCGTTTCCCCAGGAATGATAATTTCCATGTCAAAAATCCAATTCCGGATATAATAAATATAATTCCTAATACTTTTTTCATCCTTCTTTCTTTCTTCTTTCTTTCCCACACGCTGCAAAGCGTGCGGCAGCGGGTGTTACCATCATTATAATGTGCACCTATAGCAACAATATTTCCATCTGAACTTAAA
>CAYTWH010000006.1:0-123515 GCA_964442075.1 uncultured Bacteroidales bacterium | reverse complement strand
TAGAGCACCTGACTCATAATCAGGTGGTCCTTGGTTCGAGTCCAAGAGGGACCACTTATTAAAATAAAAGCCTTACAACTTTGTAAGGCTTTTTATTTTATGTGAACTTGGAGGGATTCGAACCCCCAACCTCCTGGTCCGTAGCCAGGTGCACTATCCATTATGCTACAAGTCCAAATTTTGGATTACAAATATATTAACAATTTTGAAATTGTTTACTCCAAAATCAATTTTTCAACAACAATTCCATTTGTTGTTGTGATTTTTGCAAAATATATTCCTTTTTGTTGGTTGCTTAAATTAACAGATTGCCACGTCGCTTCCCCGAAATCTTTCGGGGCAATGACGTTATAAATTGTTTTACCTGTAATATCAATAATCTCTACATTAAAGATTCTTTCTCCTTCAATAATAAATTCTCCATTTGATGGATTGGGATATATTTTAATATTATTAACACTTATTTGATTGCTAGAAACCGGATAAAAAGATGAAGCGCATATTGAAAATTCAGATGTGTTGTTATTTTCATCAATTGCTGTTGTGGTCAAAAACAAACCTTCAGGAATTACTGTTATTGTATCAATCCAAAAACCTGAGATGTTAGGAATTGTAGCAGACAGATAAGTTTTTCCTTCACCAAATCCACTAGGGTCTTTTTGAGCAATAAAGATCTCAATTTTACAAGTCTCGGGATTCTGAGTATCAAGAGTTCCGTATATAGTTGTTTCACTTGCTTGATAAATTACTGAGTCAATTTCAGGATAATTCATTTCTTGATTTGGACCAGTATCACCATCACCGGAATCATTGCTGTTTACTCCCGGCAGATATAGATCAATTCCAAGTCCTCCATTACTAAATATTGAATTACAGGAAATTAGGTTAAAATCATCATTATCGTTCATAACAGTTACTCCATTACTGATATTGAAAGCTATAATATTAGCATTTTCGAGCGAACCTCCTATAATAGTATGTTGTGGTCCTTGAGCAATTCGCACTCCATCAATTCCATTTCCTAAAGGCTGTGTCCCTGTAATATCTGTTCCTATTTTATTTCTGGTAACTAAAGTAGAATCAGAACCTGTAATATGAATTATAATGCCTTGTTGCAAATTACCTGATATCAGATTACTATCTATAATATTACTGTATGGTGCACCATCAACTACAATGCCGTTTGCATTAGGAATAGCAATTGTTCCAGAAGGATCAGTACCAATATAATTCCCTTTTACTAAGTTGTTATGTGTTCCCATATTATAAATAAAAACACCATAGCCCGAATTCCCTGATAAAATATTTCTATGTTCAGGACTATTTCCACCAACTATATTATAGGCTGCACCATCATCAAATAGAATAGCATATGTGTTTGGGATAGCATTATTTCCTGTTACATCAACACCAATGTAATTACCTATAATTTCATTGTAATTGCATCCTGCTCCGAAAACGGGAACACCATAAGCATAGTTTCCTGCTATTACATTTCTTTCACCGGGATTAATTCCGCCAACAATATTATATGAAGCTGCTCCTTCAATACTAACTCCATCATAGTTTCCCATTGCAAACATTCCTGTTCTGTCAAGACCAACATAGTTTCCAATAATTAGATTATTGTTTGCATCAACTAATCTAATACCAATATGTTCATTACCCGATACAATGTTTCTTTCTGTAGCGGTAGTTCCTCCAATTGTAATATTTGATGCACCTCCAATAATTTCAATTCCAATATAATTTCCTAATGTATCAATAGATGTTGCATCTATACCAACATAGCATCCGGTTATACTACAATTTATTGATGAAGGACCAAAAATTTGAAGACCTATAGTAAAATCAATAACACATAAATCAATAAAATGAATATTTGGTGCATTAATTACGCTAAAAGCATAATCAATTGTATTGTCATTTCCCCCAAGTTCAATTTCCGGACCTAGCGGGTTTGTATTACCCTGATTTGTGGTTTGTGTTGAACCGTCAATAGTAATATTTCCTGATGTAATATAACTGTAAGTTGTAAGAGGGTAAAGTGCCCATACACCTGTTGTTGCATTATAACCAGAATCTGTTGTTGGGATATTAAACTCTATAGTATGTGTGCCTGCCATGAAAATTGCAAAATCTATAGCTTCTCTTAATGAACCGGAACCGGAATCATTAGTATTTGTAACTGTAAAAGTATTTGCTTTGATATTAAGGCAGATACTTAATATAAGTGTTGAGATTATTATAATTTGTTTCATTTCCTCTAATTTTTATTGGACAATCAATTTCTTAAAAACAATTCCTTTTGATGTAGTGATTTTTACAAAATATACTCCTTTTGGATTGGAGCCTAAATTGACAGATTGCCACGTCTCTTCGTTTCTCGCAATGACGGTATAGATTTGCTTTCCAGTAATATCAATTACTTCAATTTCCTCTATATTATTACCTTCAACCATAACCTTTCCAGATGATGGATTTGGATAAATATAAATATTTTCATCTCTAATTTCAATGCTTTCAATATTAACTAAGGTTGTAAAATTCATTGAAAACTCAGAAGTATTACCGTTTTCATCAGTTGCAGTTGTTGTAATTTCATCAGCTCCTGATATAGTTGTGAAAACATTTGACCAGTTTCCGGAATTATCGGGAACAGCATTACCAATATAAATTTTCCCTTCTCCATATCCTGTTGCATCAGGGTCTGCAATAAAAACTTCAACTATGCAATTTTCAGGGCTTTGTGTGTCTAATGTGCCGGAAACATTTGAATATCCTGACCCTGTATCATATATTGAATTAGTAATTACCGGAAAATTCATAAGATTATTTGGCCCTATATCAGTATCTCCAACATCATTGCTGTTTACGCCGGGAGGAAAAAGATCTATTCCACCCATTAATTCGTTTTGAAAAATTGAATTTGCTGATATTTTATTGCCCGTGGATATTGCATCCACAACAATAACTCCTCCATGCCCATTAAAAGCAATAGTATTTCCCATTCCTGATTCACCAATGAAATTATTGCTTGCACCTGTTCCTATTACGATTCCCGACAGTCCATTTCCCAAATCAGAAACACCATCATCGGCAGTACCAATCATATTATTAGTTACTATATTGCTGTCAGAATACTCATATAATATCATCCCAATTTCAGTATTACCTGATATAATATTATTGTTAATTGTATTGTGTTTTGGAAATGCAGATAATCCAATTCCATTTAGATTAGGTATTGCAATAGTGCCGCTTGGGTCAGTACCGACATAATTATAAGAGATTTCATTGTAGTCTGTTAAATTATCTGCAATTTCAATACCTTCGTATCTGTTACCTGATATAACATTTGCATCTGCAAGTGATGAACCTCCAATAATATTATGTCTTGCCCCACCTGCAAGTAATAAGCCTACATCATTTGGAATTGTATCTGTACCTGTTGCATTTGTTCCAATTAAATTTCTTTTAACCTCGTTATAATATGTTCCGTTTGTTACAAGAAATATCCCATAACTATAATTTCCTGACAACACATTTTCATAAATATAATTATGATTAGACGAAGCATCTACGCATATTCCTGTAGCATTTGGCATAGCAGTATTTCCTGTAACATCTGTGCCAATATAGTTGCCAATAAGATAATTTTCTGATGTTTGTCCATAATAAATCATTCCATATACTCTGTTTCCTGATATAATATTTCTTTCTTCAGGAGTATAACCACCAATAATATTATACTTTGCTACTGTATTAAGTTCAATTCCGTTTGCCTGATAAAGTGTATCATTTACTTTCAAAGGATTTAAACCTGTAGCGTCAGGACCAATATAATTACCAATAACAATATTACTATCACACGACTCAATATATATTCCAATTTCCCAGTTGCCTGATATAATATTTCTTGCACCAGGGTCAGTACCTCCTACTATATTTTTATCTGCATTGGTTTTAATCAAAACACCAACATGATTATCAAGAATATTTAATCCTGTTGAGTCTACGCCTATATAATTTCCAAGTATTTCATTTTCTTCTGCTCCTGTTCCATTGATAAGAATTCCGCTTTCGATGTTTCCTGAAATAATGTTTCTTTCGGATATTGTTGTTCCTCCAATAATATTATTTCCTGAATTTGCTAAAATAATCCCGAAAGGATTTGATAGTTTTTGAAGACCTGTAATATCTGTTCCTATGAAATTACCCTTAATAATATTGCCACTGTTGATATTACTATTGATGGTAATACCGCTGTCATAATTTCCTGAAATTATATTTTTTGAAGACAAAGATGCACTACCTATATAATTATTAATGGAATTATTAATTAATATTCCTGTAGCATTGGGAACAGTATCATTTCCTAAATAGTTTGTGCCAATAAGATTGCCATAAATTTCATTACCATTTCCATCTTGAATTACTATGCCAGCTGTCAAATTCCCAGAAATTACGTTGTTGATAATATCATTATTAAATGAATCATCCGAAATAGTTATTCCCACATCGTTAGAAAATTTTGATGCTCCAGTATAATCAACACCTATGTAACAATCTCTAATAATGTTTTGTGTACCGCTACCTCCGTAGCATTGAATACCATAAGTGAAGTTACCAATTATTAAAGATTTTATTTGATTGCCAGGTGAAGGAAGTATAAAACACTGAGTAATTGAATTTGTTCCATCAATAACTATTTCTGGACCATAAGGATTTGTATTGCCTTGATTTGTTGTTTGTGATGTGCCATCAACAATTGTATTACCAGTTAAAAAATAAGGCAAATAAGTAACAGGGCTAATTACCCAAACTCCATGCGCTGCATCATAATTTGAATCAGTGTTCGGGATGTTGAACTCAATAATATCTGCCCCAACAGCATTTGCGTTATCTATTGCTTGTCTTAATGAACCTGCTCCCGAATCACTGGTGTTTGTTACAGTATATGTTGCACAGAAAAGGTTAACTTGAATTGTAATAAAAATTACTGCGAAGGACAAAAGATTTTTCATATTAAATCAGATTACATTTCAATGATAAATTCCTCTATGTTTTGAATATACAAATTTATGTTAATAATTTTAAAAAATTAAATTTTGACTTAAAACTAAAAAATCGCTTACTATATAAATAAATTATTTAACCTGTTTCTTCAGATTAATCAATGTATCATAAGGACCATCAATAATAAATGAATTAATAATCCACGCCGGAACCGACATTTCGGGATCACCACAAAATTGATAAGTTACTTTTACTTTATCCCCCTTTTCTTCTAATTTCCAATATCCCTTGCCTTTTTTGAACCTTACAAATCCCTTTACCTCATCAATATAGTCGGGTTTAGTTGTAATAACTGCTTTATACACACCTTTTTCATAATCAATAGTGTATTTATATTTCGAGATCATATCCCTATCACCAAGTGGCCATGGAATATTAATTTTTACATAATCAATGCGTTCACCATCACTAACTTCTTTTAATGTTTTTGAAAAATCACAATTTGCCATCCAATTAGGATAATTCTCCGTATCATCTAAAATTTTTACTAAAGTTTTAAAACTGGCATCAATTGTTGTTACAGCCCTAAACTCTTTTATAGGCGATGCATCTGTTTTTCTAGTATAAACGATGACTCCTTTTTCATTTTTTTCAATTTCCCATTTAGTAGTTTGAGAAAATATTTTTAATGAAAAAAAAATAAGTGTTAAAGTTGAAAGATAAAAAATAGTTCTAAACATATTCCGCTATTATTATAATATTAAAAATAGAAAAAATAATACATGAACAACATTATAAAAAGAAAAATTGACTACTAATGAGTAATTTCAAAAATGCTTACTCCAAAATCAACTTTTCAAGCATTACAAATTTATCTCCCTTAACTTTAATGAGATAAATTCCTTTAGATTGTGAACTTAAATCAATTTCCAAACTTTTTTGGTCTACAAAGCCTGACAGGTTTTTAATAGTTTTTCCTGTAATATCAACAATTTCAATTGATTTAATATTTTTTCCTTCAATAGTAATTATACCTGTTGTAGGATTTGGAAATATATTAATAGTTTCTTCTGAAATAATATTATTACCGGTTGTTACACAATCCCAATTTAATGCAAAACCTGCTCCTTCAACATAAGCATCAGAATATTGTTTAATTGTAACAGACCCACCAGTTGTATAAAGAGTGCCCGGATTACCTGTTGTATTACAATATGTTCCGATTAAAGGAGCAGTTAAATTCGGACCGTCATAAACAGAAATATGATCATAATTACAATATCCTGCATCACCGGCTTCTACATCAAGCATGGTAAAAGTCAGAATTACCTGTGTAGCATTTGTTGGTGAAATTGTATAATAACCCAAAGTATTATTTGGGTAATCACTATCTCCTCCACTATCTTTTAAGGTTCCAACACAACAGTTACTGCTTTGTTGTCCGGATTCTGGCATAGAAGCAATTATAGAATTTGAAGGGTCGATACTAATATATGATGTTTTTATTATAGTATCATTATCACACAAAGGTGCAGAACCAATAAGTGTAACTGTATAATTCCCATTATTTGAATATGAATGAGAGGGATTCTCATCTGTTGAAGTATTACCATCTCCAAAATTCCAATTATAAGAATTTGCATCGGTACTTATATTTGTAAAATTAACTGTAACAGGAGAAGAGCAATGAGTTGTCTGGTCAACATTAAAATCGGAATTAATATTTCCTGCATTTAAAGTAATATCCGTTATAAATGTATCTGCACCAAAAGAATTTGTTACAATTAATTCTACTGTGTAAGTTGATGTTGCAGCATATGTATGAATAGGATGTTGCAATGCTGAAGTATTACCATCACCAAAATCCCAATGCCATGTATCAGGAACACCCGATGATAGATCTGCAAAAGAAATAATACCATTGCAAGCAGATACTATATAATGACTAAAATCGGCTACAGGAAATTCCGGATTTGCATATAAGTCTGATTCCCACAGGCCTCTTCCATAAGTGCCTGCTCTAATTGTACTTGTTGGATAATGAATTTCCAGTTCGTTAACAATTACACTTGGAAGTCCATTGGTAAATTGTGTCCATGAAGACATTGCTCCATTTCTATAATAAACACCCAAATCAGTACCTACATAAAGTGCATTATTTGTATTGTCCTCATATACAATTGTGTTTGCTGGAATATTTGGTAAACCATTAGAATAATTTGTCCATGAAGTACCACCATTTATTGTCATATAAACCTTTTCTCCCGAATTATATCCTGAAAGTGTTACCCATGCAAAATCAGGGTTGTTTTTAGATATTGCAATATCTGTAATAGAATTTGCAGAAAGATTAGAAGTAATGTTGGTCCATATATTTCCACCATTTTTAGTTATCCATATATCAGAATACGTTGCTGCATAAATATATTGGTCATTAGAAGGAGCTAATGCAATATTTCTAAGGTTTGTGCCTCCTGTTAAGCCCGAACTAATTGTTGTCCATGAACCTCCGCTATTGGTGCTTTTATAAACTTCGTCAAAACCGGCATATAGCGTTGTCGGGTTATCATGATGCATAATATATGGTGTAACCCATGCTCCGTTTCCTGTTCCTGATGGCTTAATGCCTGTAAAATTATATCCGCCATCACTTGACCGATACATGTTCCCATAATAATATTCAGCATACATAATATTTGCATTTGAATAATCAACCATACATTCCATTCCGTCACCACCGAGAATAGAATACCATGTTGTAGGTGTTCTCATCATTGTTCCATTATCTTGAGTTCCGGCTACAACAACATCATTGTTTGTATAAGAAGTTCCTATTCTGTATATCTGAAGAATTTCCAAACCATCACTAATATCTGTCCATAGACTTCCTCCATTAGAAGTTTTATGTAGTCCGCCATCATTTCCCGAATACAAAGTATTATTTAAATAATTATAATCAAAAGTATGTTGATCTGCATGAACATATTGTGTTCCACCTGCTCCATACCAATGTGCATTAATATTCCAGTTTGCACCTGCATCTGTTGTTTTCCATATATTAACACCACCTGTAAAAACAGTATTTTCATCAGTTGGAGATACTGCCAACGAAAGGTCGTACCAGCCTTGCCCACCTGCGTCATCACCGTTTTCAGACCAGCCCATCAAATTTATTGAAGCATTTGAAGTAACCATAGTCCATGAGCTTCCACTATTTGATGATTTATAAAGAGCATAAAATCCATTATCTGAACCATCGCTGCAAAATGCATAAATAACTTCAGCGTTATCGGGAGTAACAGCCAGTTCAATTCTGTTAATATCGTTAGTAGTTATACCTGTAGATATATCGCTAAAAGATGCCCCGGAATCTGTAGATTTGTATATTGCAGAATTATTTTCAGTTGCATAAACTACACTTGGGTTTCCCGGCTTAAATTCAAGATCTTTAAAATTACCGGCAATAACATTTGTCCAGTTTGCTCCTGCATTTGTGCTTCTTAAAATACCATTGTTAGATGTTGCAATTACAATATTTGTGTTATTTGGGTTTACAAGAATTCTTCTAAAAACATAAAAATCTGTAATATTTAATACAAATCCGGTAGTATTCCATGTTGCACCGCCATCGGCAGATTTTAATATTCCAATACTGTATGTGTCGGCTGCATCACCATCGCCTGTTGCAACATAAAGAATATCGGGATCTGTAGGATCAACAGCAATATCAGAAATCCCAATACTTGGCAGATCATCGGTAGTTGTTGCCCATGAATTTCCTCCATCTGTAGTTTTCCAAATTCCACCCGAAGGAGAGCCAATCCAAAAAATATTTGGATCAGTAGGGTGAAACTCTATGCAATTAATTCTGCCTGAGCCTCTTTTGTTTCCGTAATTAATATCTGTTGGAGTATTAAAAGGGCCCAACATAGTCCAGTTTGCAGTTGTGCTTTTAGAATTATTTTTGTTTTTTAAATGCTCTTTCCATAAAACATCTTTTTGAAATTTTCCTGATGGATAAACCCGTGGCTCCATAAAATCTTCCCATCTTTTAAATTGCTTCCAACCTTTGCCTTTTTCAATTTCCTTGTCTTGCCAATACCCATTAAAAGCTTTTTGAATATCATAAAAATTGGTCTGATCTGTTTTTGTGTTATCAAACGAATTCATCCATTGTTGTCCATATCCTAATGTATATAAAAAACAAAAGATTACTGCAATAAGAGTTTTGAAGTTTTTCATAAAATAATAGTTTTTAATTATAACAAATTTAAGACTAACAAATATATTAAAAGGTTGCTTCTTATAATGAGTTTTTTTACAAATTTATATGATGACTTTGAGTCATCGTATGACGTATTATAAGCACCGTTTCTAAAAATAAATAATCTTTTTATTTCCTATTTGTTTATTGTTTTCAGTTAGCTTAACAATATAAATGCCTTTATTTAAATTTTTTGGTTGCCATTTAATTAATTCCTGATGCGGATATATTCTTTCACTAAATACTTGTTCTCCAAGAATATTAAATATTTCAATCTTTCCCTTGTTAGTTATATCAAATTCAATATTGAAAATATCATCTGCCGGGTTTGGAAAAATATTGAACTTTTCTACTTTATAATTTAAAGAATTTTGACTTACATAAAGGTTCCAATCGTAAAAACCAAGAGCATATTCTCCCAGTAATAAAGTATCAATAATTAAATTTCCTGCAATAATACTTCCTGCCCGAACAGAATTAACTTTTGTCCAATCTTCAGAAGGGTTTGATCTGTACAATACTATCAAAGAATCAACATAGGGAGTTGTGATTAAAGTATTATCAAGGTAACCGTAATATGCACTTGCCGAAGTAGATTTACTGTAATAAAATCGGCCTTTTGCTATAAAATCTACAGGAAACATTCCATCAACTTTCCAATATCTGTAATCAGAAATAAAGGTTCCGGGCATTGGTGTTTGAAATGGTTCCGGTGGTACCCAGTTATGCTCAATTCTAATAAAAGCAGAATCTGTTATTTGTTGCACATCAATTGAAAAATAAGTGTTCTGGTTATCTATATTAATAATTCCTGTTGAATTAATTGTTTGATAATGGTCGGTAATAGCATCAGAAAGTTTTTCATTAATATCAAGCATTGCTATTTGAGGATTAATTGGAATAGTGAATGTTTGCACTCCATATTCTCCAGAAAACTCCATAAGTTCAGTATGTTGCACCCAGTTATTATTCATAAATGTTATTTCAACCCTGTTAGAATTTGCAAAAATTACAGCACCTTTAAGTTTTTGTCTTATATAAACTGTTACATCAAAATTGCCTCCACCAACACTAACAACATTAAAAGAATCTATAGAAAAATGTGGAAATCCCGGGGCATATACCCATGCATCAAAAAAATCTGTCATATCTATTCCTGTTTCTGATGTAAGAATATTTTTCAAATCCTCAGAATTAACATCCTGCATTGCAAAAGTATCGAGATATGCCTGAACTGCAGGGAAAAACAAACTGTCGCCCAAATATCCTCTAATTGAATGAACAACATCAGCTCCCTTATCATATACAGTAGTTCCATAAGTGTATTCATGTGGAATACCAACCAATGCCCGATATCCTCCATCTTTTATATGAGAATATCGTAAAACATACTTATGATTATCACGATAATATTCAATATAATCATCATGTCCATAAAGATTTTCCACATAAATTGATTCACAAAACACTGCCCAACCTTCATTTATCCACATTTCTTCTGCTTCTCTACAGGTAACAAGATCCCCAAACCAATGATGCGACAATTCATGTGCATACAACCATTCATAAGTTAATGCTCCGTTTATTAAAAAATCTCCATAAGCAATATTTGTAGCGTGTTCCATGCCACCTCCAAGCGGAACAGCAACAAGCCCAATTCTTTCCCATCTGTAAGGTCCAAAACGATTTTCAAACCCTGTTAATATTTCTTTTATATTGATAAAAGAGTTAACTGCATCTACACTATCACCAGCAAGCACATATATCGCAATTGGGATTTGTCCCCAAAGACCATTAAAGGTATCTCTAACAGCCACATAATTTGCAACGGCGACAGATGTAAGGTATGTTGGTATTTCATCGTGCATTGTCCAGTGAAATGTTTTGGTTCCATCACCATTATCGATTTCAGACATTAATGTTCCGTTACAAACTGCAGTTTTTGTATCTACATTTGTAATATAAAAATCATAAGTTGCTCTGTCAACAAAATCATCGATACAGGGATACCAAACTCTGCCATAATTATGCGGATTTGATGTAAAGGCTACACCAATACTGTAAGCATAAGCACTTGTAAAAGAAAAGCCTCCAAAACCGGAAGGATCTTCTTGCGGATGTCCGTGATAATAAATTTCAAGATCAAAAGTATCGGTAATTGCAAATGGAGCAAATGTTGTAATATTCAGCAGGATATCGTTGTATGTATAATTTGAAGTTAAAACACCATCAATTAAAATTGAATCTATTGTCAATGCCAACAAATCGAGTGAAATTAAATTCAGGTTATCAATTTTTGGTACAATTTGTAAATTGGTAAAACCCGAAATTTCTTGTGAGCCAAAATCAATACTTAAATCAATTGTGTAATGAAGCACATCTAAAGTATCGCTATGTGTTGCTTTTGTATTGTGTTGTTTTGCAAAAGATTGAAGAATCAAAAATGTTAATACCAGAAGAATAGCTATTTTTTTCATAGTTGTAAAATTTTATTTTGGTTCACATTGTGTTAATATTGTAAAATTACAAATTTATTCTTTATATCTTTCTCATGTATAAAATAAATTTTGTTTAAAAGAATACAAAATTTATTTTTACACTTGGAATCGCTTCGCTTTACCATAAAATTTTTTCATTTTTGTTGTGTAAAATTAAAATAAAAAAAATCATGTACATTTGGTCTGTTCGAAAAAACTTTTAGCAAAACATATTTTCGTGAATAAAAAAAACATAATTACTTTAACAATATTTGCTGTTTCATATTGGGTTTTGTTTGATTTCTTACGCTGGATCCAATATGATACAGAGAGTTTTATTGGAGGTGCGAGATTACTATTTGGTTTAGAAGGGGGAATAGATCTACAGTCGCGTCTTACTAAACCATTAGTTTTAATTCTTCCTGGAGCAATAGAGTTTTTGTTTGGATTACATCCAAAATTTACATTTTTATTTCAAAACATACTGAGCTTTTATTTATGTGGGATCTTTATGTACAAAATTATTTTTCAGATTACCAAAGATTCCAAAATTGCATATCTTGGAATGTTGGCATACATAATGTGCCAGCCTTTTGCTGTTTGTTCTCTTTTTATTCAAGTTGATGTTATTGGATGGTTTTTTGGGATATTTACTATTTATCTAAGTCTTAAATATTTTGAAAATCCGACATTAAAACTAAAGAATGTTTTTCTTATAGGCTTTATTGTTGGAATAGGTTTTCTTGCTAAAGAAAGTGCAATTGTTGGTCTTATTTTTTTATCATGCTCAATTTTAACACATAAGTTTTTAATAAAAGAAAAAATCAAATTATTGTCTTTATCTATTATCGGTTTTATAATTCCTTTTGTAATATCATTTTTATTGATTGAATATTTTTATAGCGACTCTGTTTTGAAAAGATTTAACCGGGCACACGGAGGCATAGAAATTAGCTATATGATATCGGAATGGAAACAAATATTTAGAATAATAGATATGTATTTGTTTTTGTATGTAATAGGTCTTATTGTTATTGTAAAGAAGATAATAAAAACATCAAATAATTACATGTTGAAAAGTGTATTATACACTAGTTTTCTGACATTTGTTTTAATGCTTATTTGGCCATATTTTATAGATAGGATCTTATTTATGATAGCTCCATTTTTAATAATAACTATTGCTTATGGAATTAAAAAATTCAAGCATCTTGGACTTGCATTAGTTCTTGTTGGCGGGCTTCTTAATGTTTTTATTAGTTTTTTAATTTATAAGTACCAATTAACGGGTATCCTGCTTATTGGTTTTGCAGTTTTTATTATTATCATTTTAATTTTTGGGTTTTTATTATACAAAAAGAATATTAGAGAATTATTGTGAAAGTCCCTCCTACCTCATCAAGTACATTTTACCAATGTTGTGTTTAAAATATTGGTCGGTTTGTGTATCGCGTTTTTCAATATTTTCGCCATTAAGTTTAGTGGTAACTTTATAAAAATATATACCATTAGCAAGCTGGTCGCCGTACATATCTTTTCCATTCCATGCATAATCGGTAATATTTCTGCCAATATGTATATTTCCAAGCTCATTTAAAGTTATAACTTTAACCAATTTACCTGTAATTGTAAATATCAGTATTTGAAAATCTGTTGGAATTTCCCATCCGGTAAGCTCAAATACAAATCTGGTAGAAGTGGAAAATGGATTTGGATAATTAAAAATATTTGTAATTGTTGCCTTATTAATTATTTCAAAAGTAATGTAAAAATCATTTTCACCCGACTCGTTGTTAGAAATATCTGTTGCTCCCACTCTTAATTGATAAATCCCATCTGCTAATTCGGGAGTATATAATATTTTACAACTATTATCAGGTAATTGTGCAGGAGTCCATTTTAATATTTCTCCAAAAGGTATTAATACTTCTTCTTCTTCTTCAGAGCTTTTTAACCATATATTAAACAGCGATTGGTCGTTTAATTCTAAAAATTTATTTTCATCTTTAAGTTGTATTAATATTTCGGGTTTGGCAGAAACAATATCGCCATCTAAAATATGAATGCCATCGAATGTAACATCTAATATAGGATTGGTAATATCACTTTGTACATAGAAAAATACCTGTGCAATATTGTTGAAATGATATTGCTCTAACTGGTCATAGTTTCCTGTTAGTATATTTACTGGATTAAATTCTACCCATAAACTGTTTAATCCCGGATATCCTCGTGTATTAAAACTAACTGTATCAATAATAATATCTCCGGCTGGATGAACTTTAAGCCTTTTGGTAATTACATTATATAAATTATTATTTTTATCCTGATGCCAATAAGTTACAAGCAAACTATCCATATCATAATTACTGATATTTTCTGTAGCAATTGAAAAAACTATTTCATCACCCTCAGGCACAGTGTCTTTATAGAAATAAAATCCTTTTGGTGGATTTATTGCTGTTTCGGGAACTCCCTCGTAAGTTAATTGCCATTTTTTAAGTTGTGATGGCGTTTTTAGCGAATCATCTTTTGTAAAAAGTTTTAATTTTAAATATGGATATTGACTTGCATCAATTCTAGTATGTAGGCTATCAATATCAAGTGAATCGGGCGGAATTGTCATTAAGGAATCGCCTTCGGTATTTAAGTTTAGACTTGTTAAACCTGAAATTTCAAGCGATAAAGAATCGTAATCTGGTGTTTCTGATGGATTATGTCTCCAGTGCAAAGCATCCCAATAAGCAGTAGGTCCAACAATTGTAGATGTGATATTTCCTTGCGTATAATTAGTTGGTAAATCTTTACTATGAAAATCTATTACATCAGTAGATGAAATTCCTATTTCTTCCTTAGCTGATGAAATATCGCCTTTTTGACAAAAGAATATATATGGATAATTACCTGTAGTTGTTCTTACCAAAGTTGAAGGGAATAAACTTTCAAACGCCACATAAAGTTCTTCCGGCCAGTTTTCAATATTTCCATTTCTAAAAGAATATGCTAAAATATAATGTCCGTTAGGAATACTTTGAAGCATACTTGCCATATTGCTTAAACTGGTACTATCTGTATAAAAAACAAAAATATTTGGCTGATTGCATGGTTGATTTATATGACCAAAATCAAAATAATCCCATTGCCAGTTTTCAAGATAAAAAGGGTCAAGCACAGCTACTATCATTGCTCCGGGAGTACCACAACTGGATCTGGCTTTAATAGCATTATCAAGTTCCCAATAAACACTCATCCATTCTTGTAAACCCGATGCAGAACCAACATTATGACAATGTATTGTTTTTGGAGAAGTAATAAAATCAAACTTTCTGTCGGGACGATTAAAATCAATATATTTATATTCGTCTTTTTTAAACTGAAAATGATGTGCTTGCGACCAGCCAACTTTACCGTTAATATATATAAATGAACTTTCTCTCCAGTTTGAAGAACTGTCTGCAGGAGCTTTACAAACCCGCCAATAATAAACAGTAGTATCTTCTAAAGGAATAACTTGGCTCCATTCCACAACACCTCCAGTATGAGTTTCTGTGCCACTATATAATGGATTTTGAAATGTGTCCGTTGTATCTATCTGAAAAACGCTGGTTTGAGTTCCCATAAATGGATTTCCTGTAGATGCTTTTAATTTAACAGTACTGTTTGGATAGATTGCATACTCATAAGGAAAAATAGGTATCAGATCGCTTGTAAGAATATTCAAATTAATACATGCTTCATTATTTCCTTCCTTTAATTCATCTATATTATATTCAGAGTCAAGAAATACACAAATTTCATTAATGCCGGCACCATTTATCTTATCTACCGGTAACCTGATATAAATTGTATCTTTATAATAGCAACCAGCTTTATAATATTCAACAATTGTATCAGAATTATTTTGCAAATTTCTTGTTATTTTAACAATAAAGGTATCGGGTATTGCCATTCCAATATTTGTAACTACAATTTGTACATCAAAAGAATCAATTTCAGTAGTTACAATTTGTGGAATAAACGATATATCCGCAGGGGTAATAACCAAATCGGGCTTGGGTTGTGAATTAAGTACAATTGCCGGGTCGCCATGTAAAGTAAATCCCAGATATGTATTGATATAATTATAGTATGTATTATTAATTTGTAGTTCTTTAATAGTTTCCTGAATACATTTTGCAATTGGTTTGCCATAATTTTTATAAGAAATATTTTTATAAAGTTCTGTAGAATAAAGGTGCAACGAATTGTCGTATGACAGGTCAACAGTTGCAAGAAATCCTATAGACCCTAAGTCCTTAATAAGCACCCATTTTTCACTAAGTCCTTCAGAAGCTTGATGTATATCGCCTGCAAGACAAGAATTAGCAATTATTAAAGGGTGTTTTCTATAATTTGCAAAAAATTTGGGGTCTTCAATATTAATATCAAATCCTATGCTTGAGCCATGACCAAAAAATGTCATAAGTGTTACACCATTATTAATGCGTTCTTTTACAGCTTGTGCCTGTGATATCTGCATTGTGGCAGAACTGGTTTTATAAAACGATGTTACAAACCCTCCAAAAAGAGTATCCTCAATAATTGACTCATACTGCGTCAAATAATCGGCAAAAACTGCTTGTTCATTTGCACTGCCACCTCCACCAAAATGAGAAATGTTTTTCATCCATTCGGCAACTTCATTGTTTTCATAATCTACTACTTTAAGGTAGTAGTTTTCAACCTCTGTTGTTGTATTAGCTGCGAGTCTTCCTGTAGGAATAGCAGGCTCATAACTTGTTCCATTTATGCCTGCAGTTAAAAGTATATCACTTGATGGGTTTCCAAATGATGGTACAAGACATTTTTCGTAATTAACTGTATCTTTTCTAAAGTGAGAACAATGTATTGCCTTGCCAAGTAAAAACAAGTTTTTAGGAACACTGTCATAAACACTTGTAATATAATCAACAAAATTTCTTATTGCAAGGGGATGTTTTTTTATTCCATAAGAAAACTGATTATACAGCTCTTCAATATCAACAAGCATTGTAACATACCCTGATCCTGCCAGTGAATTTCTGTACATTTCATACGTTTGAGCCTGTGTCCATAATTTTGGATGTGATATTATTATATAATCCGAATTAAAACCGTAATCAGAATAATCTGTAAAGTTTACAGCTGTTAATTCCGGAATATTATTTATCTGACTTTCAGAAACAATATAACATATTTTTTCTTCTGTTGAATTAGGGATAAGAGCATCGTAATTGCCTGAGTTATCTAATGTATTTATTCTTTTATGGTTTGTCAAATCGTAAAGCACAGGGCTTGTGCCTCCACTATAGTTACTAATGCTAATATATGATTTGTTGCTTGTTGTATTATCGGGAACAATAAATTTGAATTTATTTTTGCCTTCAAAATTATAGCTGTGTGGGTATTTAATATAAATATATGATAATCGGTGATAATCGGTAGTAACACTGGCACTATCATCAATAATTGAGAATATAAAATTATTAGAACTGCTTAATGAATTTGAAGAAACACTAAATTCCTTTTTAATAGTATTATACCCGTAATAAACAGTATCGAATTCTTCTGACAGAAAATTAAAATACAAATGATGTCTATAAGTCGATGAGCCTACCAAAGCTGTTTCAACATAAGTATTTTCGCCTGAAGTATATGCTTCCGGAGTACTAATAGTTTTAGTTTTAGAACTTATGCTTGTTGTGGATTTCCCAAAACTGCTACCATACCAGCCTTCTCCACCGGTAAAATATGGACCGTTTGCATATGCACCACCCGGGAAATCGTTTACTTCCATTTCCAAAACAGGTTTTATACAATAATTTAATGCAGGAGAATGTGCAGCAAAAGTTGTATCATCTTCTATGGTTAAACGTCTATTGGTAAAAGAACTGTTCCATGTAAGATAATATGTGTTAGTATCTGTAATTAAGCTATAATATGGGTTTGCCTGATCTTCTTGTTCGCGATACATAACAGAATCTAAACTGCCATCGTTTTTTGTTGCGTAAAATTCAATATAATCATCAGAATTAAAAATATCATCTGTCTCGCCTTTTACATAAATATATTGTTCTTCGCCCTTGCAAAACAGTTGAAAATTCCTTGGTGAAATCCCTGAAACATTAACCCCCGAATTAACTAGAACATCTCTGCTTATTCTGTAAATTCCTTCTTCAACAATATTAAATTTAAAATATTCTTGGGTATGATCTATCCAAGTATTTGAGAATGGTTGTGAATAATTAATATTCACAATAATAAAAAACAAAAAGAATATGTATAGGAATTTTTGGGTCATTAAAATTAATAATAAAAGCCCCTCCTAGCCTCCCCAAAGGGGAGGAACAATGAGACAAAATTAAATTTTATAATCATAGCTCTATATCATAAAGTATAGGATTATAAACAAAATATCTTATAAAATTACTAAATATTTTACGAATATAAAATAAAATGGTTCGGGAATTAATTATTTTAAAAATTTACAGGCAACCTTTTTAATAAAAAAATCGTCTAACAAAAATATGTATAACCAAAAAAATTAACCTATTTATGAAAAATCATTACAATTTCTCAAAATTATCTTTATTACTAAAGATCTTTATTACAAGTTTTCTAATAATTTCATTTAATTCGGCTAAATCTGCCAATTATTATTGGGTAGGTGGAACCGGAAACTGGTCAGAATTTGCTACTCATTGGGCAACAACTTCCGGCGGAGCTGTGTTTCATGCAACAGTACCAGTACCGGCTGATGATGTATATTTCGATTCAAATTCATTTTCAATGCCTTTGCAAACTGTAACGATTGACATATTCAGTGCAAATTGTCAGGATATGGACTGGACAGGTGCAACGAATAATCCCACATTGGTATTTATGAATTCCATAACAATTTATGGATCCCTGACCTTTATTCCGGCCATGACGTGTACGCAAATGGGAGGCTTGAATTTTAGTACAAGTAGTCCTGCAACTACTATTGATTTTGGAGATATTAATCTTCCAATTATGCAGATCAATTTTCAAATGGGAAGCACCGGAACATGGACCATGCTCTCAGATATGAATATGACGGATATGAACGCAATGATCATGTTCAACGACGGAAACCTAAATACAAACGGTTATACTATAAATACGGGTAACATCAACATAATGGGTTCAGCACACGGTAGCTGGACTTTGGGGAATTCAAGCATTAATTGCACTTCATTTTCCTTAATGGGTATGCCGTCAATTCTTGCAATAAATCCAGGAACATCTACTATAAATATAATTAATGGTAACTCATCTTTTATGGGTGCAGGCTATACTTTCTATAATGTAAATTTTGATGGATTAAGTATGGGAACCTCATTGAATCTTAATGGCGAGTGTAGTTTTGAACTTCTTAGCTTCAATAATATTTCAACTGTATTATTCCCACAAAATATGACTACTACTGTAGCAGATCTTCAGTTTAATGGATCCTGCGCTAATGTTGTCACGGTTGCCTCAGCAACAAGTGGGTATACTGCAAATATTTTTAAGACAAATGGAAGCGTAACGGAAGATTACTTAGCTATAAAAGACATCACCATACTTGGTGGTGCCAGCTTTATTTCTGATAATAGTAGTGATCTGGGCAATGTTAACAATTGGACCATAAATGCGGCTGCCTCAACTACATTGTATTGGGTTGGCGGAACAGGATCGTGGAATGACCCGACACATTGGTCATTTTCAAGCGGAGGGCCTCAGGCAAGTGCTTGCGCTCCCACAGTTAATGATGATGTGATTTTTGATGTCAATTCATTCTCTGCTGCAGGCCAGATAGTTTCTATTGACGGCAATGCTTTCTGTCATGATATTACCTGGACAGGCGTTATCAATAATCCCGACCTGGCAGCATTCAATTTTTGGGGCGATAATTTGTACATGGACGGAACAATGCTTTTAGATCCAAATATGACACTTAGTTTTAATGGAGCCTACAATTTTGTATCAGATAATGCAGGAGAACAAATCAACACACAAAACATACCTCTGGCAGGAAACGTGTTCTTTTCAGGCTCAGGTGAATGGACACTGGTCAATAGTTTCCAGTGCTCATACCTATATGTTAATCAGGGATCTTTCATTACTAATAACAATAATCTTACAGCAATTAGTTTAGTTTCCAATTCTGGCTTGGTGCGTTCTATTAATCTAGGATCATCCCTTGTTACACTTTCAAGCTCCTGGCAGCTTGGCACTGATGCCAATCTTACATTTACCGCTGGAACCTCAACAATCACCTTTAGCAGCAATGCAACATTTCAAGGAGGTGATCAAACATATTGTAATGTTGCTTTTGGCGGCAACGCAGGAATATATCATAGCAATACTTTCATAAATATTGGTTTTCAGTCAGGAACAACAGCATCATTCGAAGCAGGATCAATTCAGAATATTATAAATATGGTAGTGGCAACTGGTTCTTGTGGAAGCTATATTATTTTACAATCACAGACAGATGGATCACAGGCTACAATTAACAAAGCAATTGGAAATGTGACAGTAGATTACTGCAGACTAAAGGACATGAATGCTACTGGTGGGGCTATTTTTAATGCTACCAATAGTATTGATATGGGAAATAACTCTGGCTGGGTAATTACTACACCAGCTACAACAACTTACTATTGGGTTGGTGGTACAGGGAACTGGAATGACCCAGCCCATTGGGCAACTTCTTCAGGTGGTGTAGCAGATGCATGTATCCCTTCATGGTCAGATAATGTAATGTTCGATGGTGGTTCAGGACTACCGGGACAAACAGTAACGGTGAATGTAACCTCAGGATGCAATAATTTTACATGGTCAGTTCCTAATGCTACCTTGGCGGGTACCAGTTACGATTTATATGTGAGTGGAAGCTTCACTCTCAACGCAGCAATGGTCATTAATTTTGGAAGTGGAATGGGTAATAATTCTTTGATCTTTAACAGTGATAATCCTGGAAATATTATTACACTGGCTGGAAAAAATATCCTTGCTAATATAGAATTCAATGGCATAGGAGATTGGTCGCTTGCTGGAAATATGTCTTGCTCAAGATCGATTCATTTACACAAAGGAAATTTAAATACTAATAACAATATTATAAATTGTAGTTCCTTTTATTCTCAAACTTCAGAAATACGCCAGCTATCTCTCGGAAATCAAACACATACATTATCAGGGAATTGGTATCTGCAAGATGGAACCAATTTCACAATGAATGCAGGAACTTCAACTCTGAATATTGCAGGAAATTACTACCATGGGGGTGATAAAACCTATAATATTGTAAATCTTACAACCAATGGGTATATTCATATTCTTGGAGGTAATAACTTTGCTACATTGAATATTCCAAACAGTAAAAATGTTACTCTTGAAGGAGGTAAAACGCAAACTATAACAAACCTGACATTACTTTCAGGAATTGACTGCAATAATTACAACAATTTGTACTCTAACGTTCCAGGAACACCTGCTACAATAATAAAAAATGGTGCAGCTGTAAATCTTGATTTTATGAATATTTCAGATGTCATGGCTGCTGGAACTGCAGTCTGTACTGCAAATAACAGTATCGGGATTGGTGATGTTACTGGATGGATCATAAATCCTCCTGTTGGTGTAACCCATTATTGGGTTGGTGGCACTGGAAACTGGAATGACAATCTTCATTGGTCAGCAGCATCAGGTGGCTTGGGCGGTTTATGTCAGCCTACCACGCTGGATGATGTTGTGTTTGATGCCAATTCATTCTTAGATCAGGATACCGTTAATATGAATACAACGGGTTATTGTAAGTCAATGGACTGGACAGGTGCAGGATTTAATCCAATGTTTCAAATGAACGGAAACCTGAATATCAATGGATCTCTCACATATATCGCGGCCATGGAAATTAATACCTGGAGCGGTATCAAATTTATTTCTGGAACAGCTGTCAATACAATCACTACAGCAGGTCAAGAGCTGTATTACATTTACTTTGATGGTTCAGGAACTTATACTCTACAGGATAACATTGCGTTTAGCTATATATATTTCAATAATGGTATTTTAAATACAAATAATGTTGCACTTATAGGAGAAAATAATGGATCCTTTAATTCTAATTCCATATCTACTCGAACTCTCAACCTTGGTAGTAGTAATATAGAAGTTTATAGTTGGGATATTTCTGATCCAACTAATATGACATTAAATGCAGGGACTTCAGACATTTTGCTGACAAATAATCCCTGGTTATTCAGAGGTGGTGACCTGTCTTATTTTAACCTTGAAATCTCTACTTCAGACATGGGTGGATACACCACAATATATGGTTCCAATTCCTTTAATATTCTAAAACTGAATCAGGGTAGTGATATCAGATTTGAATCAGGGGAAACTCAAACGACAACAGATTTTCTTGCGACAGGAAATTCAGGAGATCCAACATTTATTCATTCTTTTACTCCCGGAGTTCAGGCATTTATTAGTCAGGCAAGTCAAGAATTTTGTGGCGATTGGTTAGATATTCAGGATTTAAGTGTAGGAACTCAAACATTTTATGCAGGCGAAAACAGTAATGATCTTGGTAATAATGCGGGTTGGACATGGTCAGGCGTAACAGCAATAGACCAATATCCTGCAGGAATGTGTGAGGATGTTCCCGGTGGAGGAACTGTAGCAGGTATTAATCTCACTTTACTCGAAGCTACTATTGATGGCGGAAATGGATATAATCATACATGGTATTTAGATGCTGCTCTTACTACTTTGGTTCCTGTTCCAACAAATGTAACAGTTTCAAATGGTCAAATATTTTATGATGAAGTTGACAATGGAATTTGTACAAATGTTGCAGAAGTTATATATACTGTTTATCCGCTTCCGGTAGCTTCATTTGTTATTACAGATGTTACATGTAATGGAGGTAATGATGGAGCAGTTGATTTAACGGTAAATAGCGGTACCAGTCCATTTACATGTTCATGGTCAACCGGAGCAGGCACTGAAGATATTTCTGCATTAATTGCAGGAACATATACTGTAACAATTACTGATATAGAAGGTTGCCAGACAATTGATAATGCTGTTGTTTCACAACCAACTGCAATAAGTATTGATTCCGAAGCATACACAGATATAACATGTAATGGAGATAATGACGGAACAATTACGATAACTGCATCAGGTGGAACAGGTGCGTTAACTTATGACCTTGGTACAGGAGCACAAGCAACAGGAAACTTTATTGGTTTACCAGGAGGAGTATATACTGTTACTGTAACTGATATTAGTTTATGTACAGTAACAAGCAGTATCTTTACAATTACTGACCCTGCTGCAATTTCAATAGATTCCGAAGCTTTTACAGATATTACATGTAATGGTGATAATGACGGAACAATTACTGTAACTGCTTCAGGTGGAACAGGGGCTTTAACTTATGACCTTGGTTCCGGCGGGCAAGCAACAGGAACTTTCTCTGGTTTATCAGGAGGAACATATACTGTTACTGTAACTGATATAAATTCATGTACAGCAACAAGCAGTGCCATAACAATTACTGACCCACCTGCATTAGTTCTTTCTGAAACACACATAGATGTAACTTGTAATGGCGATTGTGATGGTTCTATTGATTTAACGGTAGTAGGAGGAATTCCCCCAATTACACATGTATGGGGACCAATTCCAGCATTTACTGAGGATTTATCAGGATTATGTGCAGGATCATATAATGTTACTGTTACAGATGCACATGCTTGTATTGCAACACTGGTCGGTATCACAATAACAGAACCTTCTGCAATATCAATTGACTCCGAAGCCTTTACAGATATTACATGTAATGGTAATAATGACGGAACAATTACTGTAACTGCATCCGGTGGAACAGGTGCATTAACTTATGACCTTGGTGCAGGTGGGCAAGCTACAGGAATCTTTCCAGGTTTAATGCCGGGAACATATACAGTTACTGTAACTGATGCAAATTTATGTACAGCAACGAGCAGTGCCATTATAATTTCTGAACCACCACCAATTACAATAGCAGAAACACATACAAATGTAACATGTAATGGTGATTGTGATGGTTCTATTGACATTACTGTTGGAGGAGGTATTCCCGGATATTCTATTACATGGAGCAATGCTGCAACTACTGAAGATTTAATAGGATTATGTCCCGGAACTTATGATGTAACAGTTACAGATTCCAATGGATGTACAGAAGTTCTTGCAGGAATAGTTATTACTGAACCTTCAGCACTTACTATTGATTCCGAAGCATATACAGATATTACATGTAATGGTGATAATGACGGAACAATTACTATAACTGCATCAGGTGGAACAGGAGTACTAAGTTATGATCTTGGTGCAGGTGGACAAGCCACAGGTAATTTTACTGCTCTATCAGGAGGAACATATACAGTTACTGTAACTGATGCAAATTTATGTACAGCTACAAGCAGTGCCTTTACGATTATCGACCCTGTTGCACTTTCAATAGTTACAGAAACATTTACAGAAGTAAGTTGTAATGGAGGAACAGATGGAACAGTTGTAGTTGTTACCGCAGGTGGTACAGGAGCATTATCTTATGATATTGGTTCAGGTGCTCAAATTGATGGCAACTTTACTGGTTTACTTGCAGGAACATATACAGTTACAATTACAGATGTAAACTCTTGTACAATAACAAGCAGTACATTTATACTTAATGATCCTGCTGCTATAAGCATAGATACTGAGGCATTTACCGACATATTATGTAATGGAAATAATGACGGAACAGTAACAATTACAGCTTCAGGTGGAACAGGAGTTTTAACTTATGATATTGGTTCAGGTGCTCAGGCAACAGGAGATTTCACAGGCTTAATGGCGGGTTCATATACTGTTACTGTGGAAGATGCTAATGCATGTACAGAAACATCAAGTATGTTTACATTAACTGACCCTGCTGCAATAACATTATCAGAAACTCATACAGATGTTACAACATGCGGTGGAAGTGATGGGAGTATTGACTTGACCGCTTCTGGTGGTACTGGAGGATTAAATTTTGATTGGACAGGACCTGCTTCATATACAGCTTCTACAGAAGATATTAATGCTTTAATTTCCGGTGCTTATACAGTTGTTGTTACTGATGCAAATGCATGTGAAGACTCTCTCTTAGTTGGAATTAGTGAGGTTGGAGCACCAACAATTACTTTAGATTCACAAACTGATCTATTATGTTTTGGTGAATGCACAGGAGATGCAACAGTAAGTGCTGCAGGCGGAACAGCTCCATATACTTTTACATGGTCAAATAGTGATTCAGGAACTTTTGCAGACAGTTTATGCCTTGGTCCATATTCTGTAACAGTTGTTGATGCGGCTACTTGTATGGCTGTGACAAGCCTTACAATTATAGAACCGGCTGAATTAACAGCAACACATACATCTACAGATGAAACATGCTTTGGTGCTTGTGATGGTACAGCTACAATAACTGCCATAGGAGGAACTCCTGCACTAAGTTATGATATTGGTTTTGGACCTCAAGCAACTGGTAATTTCGTTGGTCTTTGTGGGGGTATATATACATGTACAATTACTGATGCAAATGGATGTACTTATGTTGATTTGTTTCAGATTACACCATATAATATGACTGATACAATTACTGCAACAAACATACTCTGTTTTGGAGATTGTGATGCAATTGCAACAGTAACAGCTTATGAAGGAAGTGGTTCATATTCATACCTCTGGGATAATGCACAAACTACTCCAACAATAGCAGGTCTTTGTGCCGGTGCTTATTATGTAACCATAACTGATGATGTTACAGGATGTTTCTTGTTAGATACAATTGTTATTACAGAACCTTCTCAATTATCATTAGCTTTAAGTTCAACTGATGATAATGGTGGAGCAGGTGATGGTACTGCAACAGTAATAGTTTCAGGAGGTACACCGGGTTATACATATCTATGGGATGATCCCGCAACACAAATAACATCAGTTGCAACAGGATTATTTAGTGGTCTTTACACTGTAATTGTTACTGATACTAATGGATGTAGTATTTCAGATACTGTTACTGTTCATCTTTTTGTATCAATCAATGATATTAGTAATAATACATTTATTAAGATATATCCTAATCCAAATCATGGCGATTTCACTATTGAAATTGATGGAATAATTACTAATTATATAATGGTAGATATATTTAATGTTAACGGACAAAAAATATATACCAATAAGATTAACACATCAATTACTTCAATTAATTTAGAAAATGAAGCAGAAGGTGTTTACTTTATCAAAATGTCTAATAATGAAATAAATAAAGTTGAAAAGATAATTGTTAGATAAGGGAATTATCACACTCTATTTTTAAAAGGCTGGGATTTATCCCAGCCTTTTTTCGTTTTACACACTTTTGATAAATTAATCAAAAAAAATTATGTAGGTTTGTCAATTCTTGAAATATGTATTACAAACATATTATATTATAATTTAACTTAGAATTAAAATTTTTAACCTTATGATAAAATATATATTTACTTTTCTGGTAATAAGTATTTTTTTTATTTCATGTGAAAGTGAAACAAAAAATATTGAAAATGCTACTGAAGCTCCTTCAACTATTGAGATGCTTAAAACAAAATTAGAAAAAGATTCTAATGATGTTGAAACATATTACGCTTTAGCATCTGCATTAAACGATGAAGAACTTTATAAAGAAGCCTTAGAATATTTAAAAAAATATGAAGCAAAAGATGGCGATGAAAACAAACTTTGTTTTTTAACAGCAAGTATATATGAAAATAAATTATATGATCCTAAAAATGCGATTCCTTATTATGAAAGATTGGCAAAAGTATCTGACGATAGTTGTAATTGGTATAACCATGCAGCAATGTTATCTTATTATAATTTGACACTTGAAGAAACTAAATCATATTTTGATATTTTGTTAAATACGAATTGTGAGTTAGTTGAAGAGAATAAAGCATTTCTTAAAGCCGTGAAATTAAACTATTCCGATTTTAATAATGATGAATATAAAGTAAGCTTTAAATATCCCGTAAATTGGAAAACCAGTGAACAAGTAATGCCTAATATGTATTTTTATGAAACTGTTGATAAAGCTTCAGGGATAAATTTTAATATTACAGTTGGAAGTGACCAAAATGCGACATTAAGCGATTGGAAAAATATGATTAGTAACGAACTTGAAAAAGAGGGCGTTGAAATTTTAAGTTCAATAACAACAACTGTTAATAATCAAACTTGTAATTTTTCTAGTGTAAAAAGGGGCAATGGCAACAATTTTATCATACAAAACAACTATGTTTTACTAAAGAACGGTTACGCATATATGATGAATTTTACATGTCCTGAAACTCTTTATGAAGAAGACCAATATATTGGCTTTGCCATTATTCGATCAGTAAGAATAGACTAGGAAACAAAAAGGTAGTTTTCTCCTTCTAAATATCCTTTCCTATTTAAATAGCTTTGAATTTCTTTTTTGGTGTTCATCTGTTTTATATAAACCAGTATGAAAATATCATTTGGTGAAGGAATGTTTTTATAAAAAATCACTTTTTTGTCGATTTGCCGACTCTTTTTTGTATCAATATAGCTGACAATATTAACTCCATATATTTCCAGTAATTTTGCACGTCTGCGGGAGATTCTAGCAGCTCCCCAAATAACTACATTTGGATAAAAAGGATTGTATTTTTTCAGCCAATCTGCCAGATATTTTGTTTTAATATTGTAAAACGATCTATCGCTGTATATAGAATTTGTACGCGTAAGTCTTGACTCAAAATCGTGCCATTCTAAAACTATTTCAGACAGTTTATGGATTTTTACTCCATTACCGAGCCAACGTAACCACATTTCGTAATCTTCAGGGAAATCACCATGTAAATACATTCCGTGCTTTTCTCCTATTTTCTTTCTCCACATTGCTGTTGGATTAACAACAGGCTGCTCTATAAACCTTCGGTTTTTGATATCTTCATAAGTTTGAATAGAATTGCTCCATTCAACAAAACGTGCAAAACCTTCTGTATATTCAAAATTACTTACATGCTTAACTAATCCTGCAACAACACCGTAATCGAAGTTTTTATCCAAAAAATCATTTTGCTTTTCAAGCTTATAAGGATATGCCCAATCGTCTGCATCCATACGAGCAATATATTCACCTGTGGCTTTTTCAGAACCTGCATTTGAAGCAAACATTACTCCCTGTCGCTGTTCAGATATCAGCGAAAATCTCGCATCTTTTTTTGTCCACCCTTCTGCAATATCTCTGCTTTTATCAGTCGAATTATTATCAATAAGAATACATTCAAAATCATTAAATGTTTGTTTTGCAATACTGGAAATAGCTCTGTTAATAGTTCCCTCAGCATTATAAAAGGGTAGAATTACTGATATTTTTTGAGAAGTATTAATGTTTATATATAATTATTTTTAATACAAAAATAACAACAAATTAATCGTAAATTTTTATAAAATTAAAAGAACCTGAATTATTATCATTGTAATATTTAATAGTATAAAATCCTTTTTCAATTTTTTTAATTTCTAATTCACATATGTCAGTATCTTTTAAAACTTTATTAAATATAATTTTACCAGTAAGGTCGTATATTTCTATATTAATGAAATGATAAGTTTCAGGAAAAGATAAAAACAGATAATTAGAACAAGGATTTGGGTAAAGTTTTGCTTGAGCTTTGTTTTGACCTTTTATATTAGAAGTTGTTTGAGAAATAATTATGTGATCTGAAAAAGGAGAAATTGCAGGAACAATAATTTCTTGATTTATAGAAGATACTGTTCCCTGATCTGCTTCTTCATAAAATAAATCATCTGAAATTCTATAAATAATATAATCGTAATTAATACCGGGATTTAAATTTTCAACTTGCAGTTTATAAGATGTTGCGGGTGAGCTAATATCTGAAATAATTATATGGCAATCACTAATTCCCTGTGTTGCAATAATACTTGTTCCCAAAGTGTCTCCTCCTGTAGTTGAAATTTTGTCCCCGTTTTCATAAAGTTGTCTGAATGATTTCATTGCTAATCCGGAATATCTAACATCTCCGTTTTCATTAACTAGCCCGAACCAGTAATTTCTGAAACCATATCTGAAGAATTTGCTTATATCACTATCTTGCATATAAGTCATTGCATTAGTTAAAGAAGCAGCATTTAGCTCATCATCCATTCCAAAAACTTCATAAAACTGATAATTAAACATTGCCGTATTCCACTCAGTGTTAATTATTTCAATATTACCAAGTCCATATTCATTCAATTTATTTCTGACATATTCGTTTGTAAGTTTAAAATAGTATGGATTTGGAAGATAATAAAAATGATATGAAAAGAAATCTAAAGGAATATTATATGTTGAAACGGAATCTAGAAATTCGTTAATAAAACTTTCATTAAAAACATTTGATATTGATGGCCCGCCGACTTTTAGATTTGGGTTGTATGCTTTAATTGCCTTTGATGTAGTCCTGTAAAATGCAATATATTCCTGTACGCTTCCTTTCCAGAAATCTTTCAGATCAGGCTCATTCCATATTTCAAAATAATCAATATTGTAATTAAATCCATTATTCCATCCATCGTTATAATGTTTAATTATCTGAACTGCTGAATTTGCCCATTTTGTGTAGTTAACAGGAGGAGTACTATATATAGAATCACTATGATAACTTTGTCCTAATCTGTAGAATATTTTACCGCCAGCATTATAAATATTTGCAGCTATTGAGTCACTGATATGAAAATAATATGATGCCGGATTATAAGGATCATAGCTTGTATCAGCAACACCAACTATTGTGCTGTGATCAAATGCAATAGCAAAATCATGTGTGCGAACATAATCTATTCCCATTTCCTGAAAATGATCAATAAAGTTAAGAGAGTTAGCCGAATTCCCAGGATCAATTCCGTTAGATTGGAAATGATTTTTTAAAGGCACCCCAGTAGATGTAACATCAACTGTAAATTGATTATTTGTTGTATCTGTTTGCTCAATAAGAGATATTTCATCAAACCATAAAGAACCTTTTCCATATAATGCAAAAAACAAAATAATTGCATTTGCTGAATCTGGTACAACGAACCTTGCCCTTAGGGGTTGCCACTCAGGGACATTTCCGTTTGGACAGAAATAAGTATCAAAAACTCTTGATGTATCATGTGCAAAACGAACAAATGGCAAAAAATAATTTTCTATGTTTTCTGCTTTCACCCAGTATTCTATGAAATATTTTTTACCTTCTGTAACAGGAACAACTTGTGCAAAGATTGATGTGTCAGAATCACTATGAGTTATTTTTAAACTGGAAACTCCGGAATATTTTTCTGTATAATCAACCGAAAAGACAGGATATGTAGAAGTACTGTCTAAGTACCATCCAAAAAGGTTATTTTCAAATCCGGGATTTAGCATTAAATTTTGAGAAAATAATGATGAAGAACTAAACAAAATTACCAATAACAATATGCGAATATTTGACATTTTTATATTTGTGATTATCAGAAAATTGATTTTAGCCAAATTTATATGATTTTTTTTGTGTAAACAAATTGATTTTAAAATAAATTTGATACTGTGATTTTTAACAGAAATCTATAAATCTTTTTTATTTCTCTTATTTAAATAATTATGAATTATCAAAGAAACAGTAGAATCGCCTGTAACATTTACTGTTGTACGAAGCATATCCAAAGGTCTGTCAACAGCAAGAATTATTGCTATACCGGCACTTGGAACACCTATTGCTTCAAGCACTATTATCAGCATTATAATTCCGGCTCCGGGAACTGCAGCAGAGCCAATGGAGGCTAAAGTTGCAGTTAATACAATTACTAGTTGTTGAGTTAAATCTAAATCGTAGCCAAAAGCTTGTGCAATAAAAACAGCAGCTACTGCCTGATACAAGCTGGTTCCGTCCATATTAATAGTTGCCCCTATTGGCAACACAAAACTTGTAACCTCTTTATCGATCTTTAAATTATTCTCACAACATTCCATTGTTACAGGTAAGGTTGCTGCACTTGAACTGGTTGAAAATGCAAGCATTTGGGCAGGAAAAATTCCTTTTAAAAATTTGAAATACGGCATTTTTCCAAATAATTTCAATAATATTGGATAAATTACCAATATCATAATAATTAACCCAAGAACTACAGTAATACAATAAAATCCAAGTGCAATAAAGAGGTCTAGTGTTTTTGACGGATTATTTCCTGCTATTTCTACAATTAAACCTGCCATTAATGCAAATACACCAATAGGTGCAAACCACATTATTATATCTATCAGTTTAAGTATAATATCATTTAATCCATCAAAAAATTGTTTTACAATTGTTGTTTTGTCTCTCGGTATCATAACCATTGCAATACCAAAAAGAATGGCAAAAAATATTACCTGCAACATCTTCCGATTATTTGATGATGCAGCAATAATATTGTCAGGAACCATTTCTTCTACAAAATTCAAAGGACCTTTGTTCTTTTGAGAATGTGCATCGCTTTGCTTATATTCAACATCGTCTTTATATTTTTCCATTAATTGAGTCCGAACATCTTCCGGAAAAGCATTTCCCGGTTTAAATGTATTTACAAGCAATAAGCCTATTGAAATAGCTATTACGGTAGAAAATATATAAAAGATAATGGTTCGAAATCCTATTTTAGATAATTGCGAAATGTTTGTTAAACTCGAAATCCCTTTAACTAAAGAAACAAAGATTAGGGGAATTGCAATAAGTTTAAGCAGTTTCATAAAGATAGAACCCCAGGGTGTAATCCAATCTGTTGTGAATTCAATTAAATCCGTATATACAGCAATAACTCCCCAGCCAACACCAAGGAGCATTCCTATAATTATAAGTAAATATAAAGGTATCTTTTTCATGTGTTTGTATTTGTGCTTTTGTAATTGTTTGCGCCTACAGAAAACCCATGATTAGAAATTGGAAATTAGAAATTTGGTTGTTTTAAAAATGAGTTTCCCAAATTTCGAGTTTCAAATTTCAACTTTAATTTTTTAACCACAGCCACCACCACAAGAACTACATTGTGATGCATCGTGTCCATATAAATGAGCATTACGTTCAAGTTCAGTAGTTTCTCTTACTTCTGTTATTTTTCCTTTATACGCCAAAGTTTTCCCTGCCATAGGATGATTAAAATCCATTTTTACTATCTTGTCAGTAATTTCAACAATAAGTCCTATTAATTTATTACCTTGTTTATCTTGCATTGGTACAGATGCACCAACAACTATTACGTCCTCGTCAATTTTGCCATTTACTTCAAATGCTTGTTTTGGTAATGGCATAATTTTATCTTCACTATATTCGCCATAAGCATCTTCCGACTTTAAAAGAAATTCAAATTCATCACCCATATTTTTCCCTGCTAAATTTTCTTCAAATTTTTTAATTAATTTTCCTGTATCAAATACAAATTGCAAAGGATTGGCGTCATTAACTTCCTCAATTATTTTTCCTGAAAAATCGGTTTCTCTTAAAACATACGTTACAGAGATCATTTTATCTTTTCCTACTTCCATTTTAATAAAATTTTAATTTGTTAATTTATCATTTTCTAAATTTTCAATATTTTTTGAAACACCATTTGTTTCAATATTTTCATTACTAATTTCTTCCGGAAAATCTTTTTCAATTTCTTCCTTTAATTTTTTGGCTTTTGAATGCCTTATTAATATCCATGACATTAATAACGAGGAGATTATTATTACAAAAAGCAAAATCCCCGGCTTAAATTCTTCAAACTGTTCTTTAATATCAAGAGGAATACTAAAAAACAAAAGTATTGTTATTAATCCTCTTGGAGCAATAAAAGCTTGAGGTATTATATCTTTCCTGACAATTAAATATAAAAATATTATTCTGATACCAAATAAAATACCAAGTATTAAGCCTGATACCAAAACAACTTTTATATTTAATAAAGAACTTAAGACTATAGTTATACCAAAAATTACAAAAAAGAAAGTTCTTACAACAAATGAGGTTTCAAGGGTAACTAACTTAAAGTTTTTGTAAATATCGTTCATCGTTTCGATGTTTACATGCTTTTTCATAAACCCTCTGAAAAATAACTTCCTGTTATTCAGCACCAAACCAAACATCAATATTATTAATAATGATGAAAGGTGCATGAGTTTACCAAGACTATACAAAACCAATAAAACGGCTATCAACAAAAATAATTTAATATTTGATTTCAATTTCTGAAAAACTATAATAAGCACATAACTTACAATTATTGACAGTAATACAGTTACAAAAACATTACCAAATATCATCCATGCTAATTGAATATGGGTTTCAGCATTTACACTGCCAATTAAGAAATAGAAGAACATAATGCCAAGAATATCAGAAAATGTAGCTTCATAAATCATAAATTCTTTTTTATGTTCACTTAAATTGGAAACACTTGGAATAACAATGGCACTACTCATTATTGACAAAGGAATAGCGTAAATCATAGAAACAAATAAACCCTTATTAAAGAACACCTGAATCACAATTGCTATTAAAAAAGAACATGCTACAAGAGATAATACTGAAACTAACAGTGATTTCCATATTATTGGCCATTTTTCTTTTGTAAGTTCAAGGTCCAATGCTGCTTCAAGTACTATCATTATTAAGCCAATAATCCCTAACAGTTCAAGAGTTGGAAGGAAATTAATGTTTTTATATCCTGAAAAAAATAAAATTTTATTAATGATAACACCTAGCACAATTAACATCAATACGCTTGGGACACTTGTTTTTCTTGAAATGCTGTTAAAAAAATATGAAACTATTATAATTAATGAGCATGCAATTATTATTGTATATGAACTAAATACTTCCATATTTTAGAAATTAAACCCTAATCTCCACACATAAGGGCTTGGGTAAAAAGAATTTGATGAATGATTAAGATTATATAATAATACTGTAGTAATATATGAATTTTTACCAATTGGATATCTATAACCGGCACCAACAAATAAACTTTCGTAAAGATATCTTCCATTATCAGGGTAATTGCCTATAAAATCAAAATATTTACGTTCAAGGCTTAAAATTTCAAATTCAACATGAGGGAAAAGATTGTTAGTAACCATATAATTAGCGAACATCTTTCCCCCATAGATACTGGTAGAAAATGAATATGTAGAATAATAATTTTTTGAACTAATATATTTATAAATAACGCCCACTCCTGCTGAAAGTTCTTTAGTAAGTCTATAACCAACTGCGGGCGACAGCTCAACATAAGTAACAGAACCAAAGCTTAATCCAAAATCACCTCCAAAAAATAATTTATCTTTAAAACTGGGAATACTATCATTTGTTGTTTGAGAAAAAGTTTTATTCCCAAAAGTCCCAATGATTGTGAAAACTATAAGTATTTTTAAAAAATACTTCATAAATAAAATTTTTACAAAATTAGTAATTTTATTAAATATCTAATTACTGTAAATAATAAATCTTGTTATTTAAAGATGTATTTGCCCTGACTATCAACACTTACTGCGGGAGGATTTTTATGTTTTTCAAAATAATCATAAGCTCCTTTCAGGTTCTCCCAGAATTGCAGTAAAATATTATCTTCGGAATATTTCGACTTTAAATATTTGATTTGTTCATCGGTAATTTTTGCAGGAAAAATATGTACTGGAACTTTAACCTGTCCACTATTTTTAGCTTCAACAGCAATTAAAAATAATTCATTAATTTTATCATCAGTTATTGGGATACAACCAATAGTACAACAAGCTCCATGAATAAATATATCTCCTCCAAGATTTGAAAATTTACTAAGTATCCTGTCTGATCTGTTTGGGTAATTTAAACCTAAAGATAAATGAAAACTACTATAAGGATTATATCTGTTAATATAATAAAAGCCCTCAGGAACCTGCATATCACCCTGTTTTCTTTTTGGTCCTAATTTGCCCGAAAAACTACAAAAATCGTAATTAATTATATGTGTATAGGCAGTATCGTTTTTATTTTTTGCCCATACTTCCAATATTCTTTCATGTTTAAAACCTCGGATATAGATATATGAGGAAAGTGTATCAATGCCTTTTTCTTTGTAAAGCTGTTTTAAATATTTTTCTTTTTCGGTATATGCATCTCTAACTCGTTTATATTGTTTTTGTTGTTTTTTAAATCCGGGTTGAGAAAAGACTGAGGCAGTGATGAAAAAAAACAGTATGAATATTATATGTAAGCGTACATGCATTGTTTTAAATTATTTTTTTCTCCTACTGATTTCGCTGATTTTTTATTTTTTTCTCCCGCTGATTTCGCAAATTTTCGCAGATTCTATTTTCTGCATATCTGCGTTATCTGTAGGAAAAAGATAACTAATTAAACCAAACAACAAAAGGAATTTTTTTCATAAGTTCTGCATCGTCATTACCTTTATAATAGTAATATACGGGAGCAATTCCTTTTATTTCCTTAATTATTTTGTAAGAGTTTTTATCAATATACCAATCTTCAATAAATATGTAGCTGCCAAATAAATCTGGAGTTATGTCATATTCTACAACCTCAGTAGTTATTTCAGAAGTTTCAAAATTTTCAAGCTCAATAGTATCAGATATCAGATCTAGATTTACTTTAATATTATTAACAGAAAGTACTTTTGAGTTATCATAAAAATCATAAGCTTTGATTTCTCCTTTTGTAATTTTTTCAATAATTGTATTCATAAATCTTTCATGGTCTAAATCTTTTACCCAGTTTTCATTATCAAGATTAAATTCATACTTAATATTTTCGACAAGCAATTTTTTCTTTTTTACATCCTGAGATTTAACATTAACAGTGTCATTGTTAAAATTTAATTCGAAAAGAACTTTTTTCAAAAGTCTTTCTTTTTCAACATCATTTTCCCTGTAAAATTCATGAACAAGACCATATCCAAGAACCTCTTTTGTCATTTTAAAATTGTCTTTATCTAAAAACCATTCTTCAGTAAAAAATAATTGGCTTATTTCATCACGATTTAGTTCTTTCTTAAAAACTTCAACACTGATCTCGAATGTTTCAGGGTCTTCAATTTCAATAGTATCTGAACGTGTAAAAATGGATACAACTTCTTCTTTACTCATTGGAATATATTCTCCAACAGAAGTATTTATATAATCAAATAGAGTAAGTTCTCCTTTTAAACTTGTTTCAATAAGTTCGTTTGTGAAATTTTTACTGTCAAAACCTGCAAGCCAGTCTTCATTAACTGCTTGAAAAGGAAAAAGGTGCTTTACCACAACATTAGTAGATAATAGTGCATTTTGAGAAGAAATATCAGTATTCTCAAGCTTAGTATTTTCATTTTTATCGCAGTTACATGCTGCAAAAAAGACTATTAAAAATAATGCAATAATTGTTTTAATTTTCATAATAAAATTATTTATTAAAAATGAAACCATTTATTTTAACTCGGGACATAATTGACTACCAATCTTCAGGTTTTTTCTCGTCTGAAGCAGTTACGTGTTTTTTAAGTGCGGTAAGAGTTTTGTTTATTTCATCATTAACCTGCTGTAAGAAAAAATTATAAACCTGTGAATAAGTTTGTGATTCGGTATCTAACCATCGTTCACAAGCATAATATGATGCTGCTTTTAAATTAATATCGTTTAACGTATATTTAAACCTCCCTTCTTTAAATTCACAAGTTAAGGTATAAACAACAATCCCTTTCATAGTTTGAACACCTTTTTTATCGGGTGGATTTAACACCTTAATTCTTGCTTTCGCTACAATTTTTCCGGCTACTTCGTCTTTTTCTCTAATTACGTTTGTTGGGTTTTTATAATATTTGTTAAACCACGTAATAGCTTTTCTAAATAATATATCTTTTGACCCTGTAGCATCAACAACCTTTGTGTAAATTATCTTTTGTGTGGTCTCATCAACAGGAACTTCGGGTGTTTCATAAATAATTTCACCTTTTTTTTGTGCATTTACAAGAGTAGCAAGTCCAAGAATTATTGAAATTGCTATAATTAAAATTTTATTCATAATATTTGATTTTGATTAATATTGATAAGCTACGAAAATACAATAAATATCTATAATTTTCAAATTATTGCTATTGTTTTTATAAACCAAATTTGCTCAACACCTCGGCAATTAAAATATCACTTTGGCTTGTGATCTTAATATTTTCTTCATTCCCTTTTACAAGATTTATCTTTTCACCCATAAATTCAACAAGGCTTGCATCATCAGTAAATTCTGCTCCGGATTCTTTTTTATATGCATTTAAAATAATACTTGAACAAAACACTTGTGGAGTTTGAATTAGTACAAACTCTTCCCTATTTACTGCAATATTGGTTTTGTTAGAAATATTTCTTAACGATTCCGTAACTTTTATAAATGGAACAGCATTGCCTTTTTCTTCAGCAATTTTAAAACAGCTGTCAATTGTTTCATAACTTACCAAAGGTCTGACTCCATCATGAATTGCAATAATTCCTTCTTCTTTTACAATTGCTAATCCGTTTTTAACAGAAAAATAGCGAGTTTTTCCTCCTGCAATAACGATATGCTTTATGTTAAAATTGTACTCTTTACACAGATTATTCCAGTAATTTATTTGCTCTTTTGGTAAAACTATGATCAGGCTAATATTTTTGTCATAATTATAAAACTGTGAAATTGTATGCATTAATATTGGCAAACCATTAAGCAATAAAAATTGTTTGGGAATTTCACTACTCATTCTTTTTCCAATGCCTCCGGCAACTATTATTGCATATTTTTTCATGACTAAAAGTTTTTCAAATAACTTTCAAGAAGCTCTTTTTTGTTAACAGGAACTACTCCTGCTTTTTCGCAAACTAAACCTCCTGCAAGATTAGACAAAATTGCAATATCTTTTAAGTCCATTTTTGAGGTAAGACATAAGGTTGCAACAGCTATTACCGTATCACCGGCACCTGAAACATCAGTAATATCCCTAATTTCTGATAAAATATGATGGTATAGATTGCCATCGCTAATAAAAACACCTAACTCCGATAAGCTTATCAAAACATTAGTTGCATTTATCTTTTCTTTTAGTTGTTTTGAAGCTTTAAAAATATTCTTGATATCATCTTTTGCAATATTTATTTTAAGTCCATCGATAAATTCACTAAAATTAGGTTTAAATAAATTTACATTCTTATATGCTTCAAAATTTTGTTTTTTAGGGTCAACACTTATGGGGATTTCCTTTTTATTTGCCTCATTAATTGCATCTTCTATAAACGATGCTGTAAGCACTCCTTTGTTATAATCCTGAAAAATTATGCTGTCAATTTTTTGCGTATTTATTATTGATATATATTTTTCTAATAATTTATCCTCGGTTTGTTTGTTTATATATTCTGTGGTTTCTTCGTCAATTCGCAGCAAATGTTGATTATTACTAATTACTCTTGTTTTGGTTGTAGTAGGTCTGTTTTCATCAATAACAATTCCTGTTTTTGTCATTTCGCGTTTTTTAAGCAATGAAATAAAAACTTCTGCTCTTTCATCATTACCTACTACGGAACAAATTATTGGATTTGCCCCCATTGCTTTTATGTTTAAAGCAACATTAGCTGCCCCGCCCAAACGGGTTTCTCTTTTACTTATTGAAACAATTGGCACAGGTGCTTCAGGGGAAATTCTTTCAACACTTCCCCAAATATATGCATCAAGCATCACATCGCCAATGATAAGAATATTTTTGTTTTTAAATGATTCAAAAACTTTATTGATATGCTCTTTTGTCATAATATGTAATTAATTTGTACAAAAGTGTATAAAAAAAGATGAACAAAAAAATAAACGTGTTTTAAGCAAATTTATTTCCACACTCCATCAATTAACTCATTACAATGAATACATTTTCCTTCCGAAATATCGTTTTTTGTTATAAAATAACCTTTACGTTCAATAAGTAATTTTTTGCATTTTGGACAATAAGTATTTGAAGCCTCTGTGCCAGGAACATTTCCAATATATACATGTTTAATACCTGCATCAATAGCAATTTCGCGTGCTTTATTAAGTGTTTCGGCAGACGTTGGGGGCAATTGTTTTAGTTTATAAACAGGATAAAATCTGCTAAAATGCAATGGATATTTGTAAAGGTCATTGTCATAAAGCCAATCGCACATTTTCTTTATTTCATCAAGATCATCGCTCCATTTTGGGACTATAAGATTTGTAATTTCCAGCCATACATTTTCATCATGCAATATTTTTAAAGCTTCTAATACGGGCTTTAATGTTCCTCCATTTAGTTTTTTATATGTTTCGTTATTAAAACTTTTTAGGTCAATATTTGCTGCATCTAAGTATTTTGCGATATTACGCAATGGTTTTTCATTTATATATCCTGCCGAAATAAAAACATTTTTCATACCTGCTTCTCTGGCAATTTTAGCAGAATCGTAGGTATATTCGTAATATGCAATTGGATCGGAATAGGTATATGCAATTGATTTGCAGCCTGCTTTTTTTGCTTTATCTACTAATTCCTGGGGAGTTAAATCATAATTGCGTGTTTCATTAGGGCTAACTTGCGATAATGTATAATTCTGACAATTGAGGCAATGCAAATTACAACCTGCTATAGCTACTGAATAGCTTTTACTTTCTGGGAAAAAATGATATAGAGGTTTTTTTTCAATAGGGTCAACATGCAAGGAACATGGATTATTGTATGCTATAGTATATAATTTCCCGTCTTTGGCAATTCTTGTGTTACACGCACTTAGTTTATCTTCTTTTAAAATACAATAATGTGGACATAGCTCACATTCAAATCCTCTTGATGTTTTATTGTAATATTTTGCTTCTTTTTTCATACCACTTCGTGTATTGTTAAATTTATATAACATAGCTCTTGCTCTTTTTGGAATACCTGATACCAACATTAATCCCCCTAATCCATACATGCTGTATTTTAAAAACTCTCTTTTACTGATTATTTTATATTTACCCTTATCTGCCATATTCAGGTATTAAAGATAGTGTTTTTTCTTTTTCTCACAAAATTCCAAATAATACTAATAATATTCATAGCAATAATAATTATACAAGAGTTTATTATACTAAATAAGGGAATAAAAACAAGAGTAAACACTATTGCCCCAAATGCTCCTCCCATCATATCGGCACTGTAATTTGTTGCTGCTGTATTTGTAATTCTAGTTTGCTTATGTTTTGAAATTATTGAAAATTGTACAGATATCAGAAAAGCAATAACAAGCACAAGCAACATAATAATAATATGTACAAAAACTGAATTATTGATATTTGGTAAAACCAAAAATGCAATAATCAAAAGAACAGAATATAATGTAACAGTTAGTTGTATTTTATTAACTTGTGCAAAGAAATTTCTGATAATTATTTTTTGCCCAAAAACAGCACCCAGCAAAAGCCCTGTCATAAACAAAGAAAAAATTATTCCAAGAATATAGTATGCAAAACCAAATATTATCTGATATAAAAAAATAAGACTTATTTGGGCAAACGAAGCTGTAAATGCAGAAGAAAACATTCCAAAACCAACAGGATTATAAAATATTAAAAAGAAAATATAAATACCTGCAAATATCAATAATAGCAAGTTTGGATTAAAATTAATATTTTGAATACTTCGCAGCCAATAAACCAACTGATTATAAAATGTTATTGGTCGCATATCTCGGTTTATGGTTTTTATATTTGGTAAGCTTTCCATTATCATTCTGTTTCTTTCATTAATAGAAAAATCATCTAAATAATAATTATTTACATATTCATTTTCAATATTGTGTTCTGTATAAAGTTGTACAATATCTTTTCGTAAATTATTGTTTGATGCAAGAAAATAATTTACATCTCCCGGAATTATCTCAATATTTTTAAATGTTGTTTTTAAGCTATTGTAAACTACTTTATGAAATTCGGCATTTTCACTGCTCATGTAATTTGGCTCGGCATTTAAGCTAAACGAAATTACAGCATCCTTGTTTGTAATTTTATCAATATCATTAAAAAACTCAACTGTATAAAATCTGTTAAACTGAAGCGTAACAGGTTCAGGCAAATTAAGAAGTATTATATCATATTTTTTATCAGTCTGCTTTATAAACCACCTTGCATCGCTGTTAATTATATTTACTTTTTTAGAATTAAGAGCTTCAATGTATTTTTTGCCAATATTTATTAACTCGGGATTTAATTCAACATAATCAATTGAGTTAATTTCATATTTTAAAATTTCAGGAATACAGCCCGATAATCCACCCGATAATAAGAGTATATTTTTAGGATTACTATGTTGCAACATTGCATAATGAACAGCCTCTTCTGCTTGTATGATATTATTATCAGAAAACAGCAGATAATTATTTTCATAATAATTTTTTTGTTTGTTGCTTTCCGTTATCACAATTCTTCCGTAAGGAGAATTTTTTTCTTCAATAATATTTTGTCCGTAATATATTTTCTCAAAATAATACTTATCAGCTTGTTTAAGATAAACTACAAAAGCTAATACAACTACCGCTACTACAGATAATACCGCAGGATATAGTTTTGTTATTTTTATTGAAACAAAAACTATTGTAATTGCAGAAATAAGCGACAGGATAAAAAGATTATTAAAAGTATTGCCATAAAAAACCAGTATAAAACTAAATAACAAGCCTCCTGTTATGCTTCCCAGTATTTCGTATAAATATGTTTTAACAATATTATTTTCTTTATTTATTTTGGAAATTACTTTACTGTATGAAACAAACAGTAAGCCCGATAAAAAACAGAACGGAAAAACTACTATTGAGGTAATAAATATTATTTGCCCTATATTTAACAAGACTCCCTCCACAGTCATTAAGTCTCTTAACCAAATTGTGGAAAACATCATAACAACAGGCAATACTCCGTAAATAATCTGAAAAATCATTATTAAGGATAAATTGTTTTTCTTGAAAATAAATTGTTTGATATAAGCACCAAGTCCTGTAATAAACATCCACAATGAAAGCACAATACCAATTACAAGTTCATTGCCGTTAAAAACAAACAAAAACTCACGTAATAAAATTATTTGTGTAATAAGACTAACGAAGCCAAGCAGAAATACAAGAGGGAGAATATGTTTAGATTTTATCTGATCTTTTTTCATATATTCATATTTCTTTATACTGTGCTGATATTTAATTATTTTACATTATAATTAGTTCGTCATTGCGAACGAGGTACGAGTGTGGCAATCTTTTTATTATATGCAGATTGCTTCGTCGCTTCGCTTCTCACAATGACGTTGGTTATTTGTATTGCCTCTAGTCCCTCCCCTTTGGGGAGGTTAGGAGGAGCTTTTATCTTTTTTTAACATCAAAAATTATATTCTTCAAATGAAGATGAAAATTCATTTTTTTTGAATAATACATTTAGCTTAATATTAGAAAATTCATATTGCTCGTACAAGCCTTTATCATCATATACTTTTATTACTAATGGAATATTTCTTATTTTATCAATCAATAAGATCATTTTTTTTGCATAAGAATTAGGTATTATTATTACCTGCCCTTCTTTTATATCGGTATAACTATCTACATTTTTGTTTATTTCCAAAATCATGTAACTGCTAATAAAAAATTTGTCTGCAATATCATCAATAGTTTCATCTGCTTTTACTTTATATTTTACATATTTAAAATCAGGATCTAAAACTTCAAGTTTATGACACTGGTAATTGCTAAAGTTTTGATCTCCTTTATACTTTATTAATTCATAAAATTTATCTTTATGCTTTTTCGACATATGTTTTAATATAGAAATTAAATAAGCAAATCCGGGATGAAAAATTGTATGATGTTGTTTTACTCTTAATTGGTTATTAAGCGGAGCTAAATTTAAATTTATCCAAGGGAAACTATTGGGGTGTATTAATGCCTTATTGTTGTTTTTGCCTTCCAGATAAAGTATCTCAATCCCTTTGTCAGGATAATCTTGTCGATAATATATTTTAAAAGGTTTATGTTGAACTTTTACAAAAGATTTTTGAAGATGCAGCTTACCATCAAACCTTTCTTTAATTATTGTATAAAGCTGTAATTTGTTAATACTCTCCGATTCAGATATCATATCATTTAATATTTGTACTCCTTTCTGAGCTTCAGAAATATTAGTTGTAAAAAGGAAGAATATTAAAGATATATGTAATAAGATTTTCATATTTTGAATGATATTGTGGGTTAAAAGTAATAAATTTGCTGATATTAATGTTCTAAAAAAGTTACTTTAAAATGAAAAAACGATATACATCTATATTTATAGTCCTAATTGCAATTCTTCTGTTTGGTTTTATTAATAAAAAACTCGAAACTTATGAATCAGAATCCTATATATTTCAATATCCAAGCTCATATAAAGTTGAAAAATCGAAAGAGAAACCTGTAATAGTTACAGTAAAAGGTGAAAAAAGCCGTGTTGAAATTTTTAAAACATCTGATTTTGATATTGAAAGAATGCATGGTTTTTCAAGTTCGGGAGAAGAAGGATTTGAGTATAAGCTGGTACCAAAAGAAAAATTAAAAAAACAAGATTTTACGCTTTGGTTGTTCTATCATAAAGACGATAAGAAAACACAGAAAAAATGTAAAGCAATATTTAATTCAATGGAATTAAAATAATTGTTTTTATTGATTTTAATAATCTTTTTTTTATTTTTGAAAAAAAACAAAAATCGAAAACTTTTTATTTAAAATTGTTGTATTTTTGATTTTTAACTAAATTATATTAACTAAAACTTTTAATTATGAAGAAATTTTTATCTCTTTTTGCTATTTTACTATTCATAGGATATAGCATTAATGCACAAGTAGTTTTCTCTGATGACTTTGAGTCAGGAACTGCAAACTGGACCTTAACCGGAGACTGGGGAACAACTACATCTCAGCTTTATACAGGTGCTAATTCATTAACAGATAGTCCTAGTGGAGATTATTTAGATGATGTAAATAGTTCGGCAACTATGGCAACAGGTGTTGATTTATCATCAGTTCCATCAGCTTCACTTTCATTTTGGGCTATTATGGATATTGAATCAGGTTTTGATTATATGTATGTAGATGTTTCTACCGATGATTTTTCTACTTATAATACAATTGCAACTTTTGATACTGATGCAGCTCTTACTCCATGGGTTCAATACACTTATGATTTGGGTGGATATACAGGCAATGCAAATGTGAAGGTTCGATTTCATTTTGTAACAGATCAAGGTTGGACGCAAGATGGAATGTACATTGATGATCTTGAAATTGTAACATCTACAGTTGACAGTTCACCTCCATTAATTATTCATTCTGCTCTTCCATTTTTTGAAGGCTCACTAAATGACCATGTTGTAGCTGCTGAAGTGATTGATTTCTCAGGTATTAATGCAACAGAATTAAGGTATGATGTTGACGGTACTCCTCAAACTCCTGTGGCAGGTATTTTTGTTAGTGGTAATACTTATGAATATACAATCCCAACTCAAACACCTGGAGCATGGGTTGAATATAAAATCTGGGCACGGGATGCTTATGCTACACCAAATGAAATTGAAACAGATTCAAGTGAATATATTGCAGGCGATTACATTTCTTACGATAATGGTGTAATAGATTTTTACGGACAGATTGGCCCTGGAGCTCCTGCAGGATCTCCTTTACAGGTTGCTGTTAGAGTTGCAATTGGCAATGCTGATTTAGTTGCGATTTTAATTAGAAATTACACTGATAATAGTCATCCAAATGATGATATGGAAATACATATTTGGGATGATAACGGCGGTGTTCCTGGAAATGATGTAATTACACCATTTACAATTACTCCCGAAGCTACATTAACTAATACAAGTGCAATGACAAGAGTAGATCTTCGTTCTTACTCAGCACAACTTTCAGCTTTAACAGGAAATTATTATATTGGATACAATGTTCCAAGTGGTATTACAAACTTAACAATGACACAACCTGGTAGTGCAATAAGATCTTTTGATTTTGATGGAACTAGTTGGATAGCGGCTGAAGGACAAAATGGATCTTCAGATTATCATTTCAGAGCTATTACTACTGAGAATACAGATATTGAAGGACCAAATATTGCAAACAATACTATCCCTATTTATTATGAAGGAACTTTTGGTGATATGGATGTATCAGCAGATATTACAGATATGACAGGAGTAGCTTCATCTACATTGAGTTATAAGGTAGATGATATACTTCAAGCAGACATATCTGGTCTTTATGTTTCAGGGAATGAATATACTTTTACTATTCCAACTCAAACACCGGGTGCAATGGTTAAATATTGGATTAGCGCAACAGATATAGTTACTCCAACACCATATGTTTCAGAAACTGATACTTTCCGTTATATTGCAGGTAATTATCTTGCATTTGATAATAGTAATCCAAATTATTATACTGCAGTTGGTGCATCAGGTTATCCTGCTGTAGCAGTAAAAATGACATTTAATGGAACTACAAACATTGTTTCTGCACTAATAAGAAATTATTATGATTCAGGTGCACCTAATGCTGATATTGAAGTTCATGTTCTTGCTGATAATGCTGGAGTACCCGGGGCTGATTTAATAACTCCATTTATAGTAATTCCGGCAGCTAGTGCGACAGACCTTACAGCATGGACAACAATTGATTTAAGACCATTTTCTGCTCAATTATCAGGAATTTCTATGGAAGTTTATATTGGCTTTAGTACACCTTCTGGTGATGCAAATGCTTTATACGACACTACCGGGACTGTTCTTAATTCTTTTTATTTTGATGGTTCTGGTTGGTTGGAAAACACTACAGACAATTTTCATATAAGAGCAGTATGTGGAGATATCACTACTTCAATTGACACGAAAAAAGTTCTTAGTAATGATTATAATCTATTCCCAAATCCTAGTAACGGTGAATTTACTGTTTATGTTAATGACCTTAGCCAGGACATCACTGTTCAAGTTTACAGTTTGGTGGGAGAGATAATATTAGAAGATAAATTATATTCAAATTTTAGCACTTTTGATATTTCAAATCTTTCTAAAGGAATATATATCGTTAAAGTAAATGATATTAAGAAAAAGCTTATAGTGCAGTAATGTTTAGCACTTATTTGCTTTAATATATATAAAACGTCATTACAATAGTGTAATGACGTTTTTTTTAATTTATACAATATGCATTTTGAATTAGAATTAGTATAAATTCATGTTCATTTTTTCATAGTCTTTCATAATTTTTTTGGATTAAGGAATACTATAGTCATAATTATAATGCCGAAACACTTTCAACATATGTATTGGTTTGTCTGTCTGAACAATATCTGCGCATTTTTCAATAATCTCTATGTTTTGTTGTCTAGTCTTTGCACCCCACATCATAACCCAAAAACCTGCTTCATGTGCATTTTGCACATCTTCAGCAGAAGATATAGCGTTATCGGTTCCAATTCCAAAAGCTCCTATTTTTTTAGCAATCTCAATACTGCTATCCATATTTCCTGTACCGGTAACAAATAGTTTATTTGTTAAACCTAATTCCTGAGCTTTTGTTAAAAAAAATTCTCCACCCTCTATATAGATATTATCTGACATGGAATATTTATCACAGAGATTATTAATAGCACGTAGAAATGTACCCATGTATGCACCCATGTCATCAACATTTTCTGCAAGTTTACAATCAAAAGAAAAATGCAAATTATTCAGGTTCTGTGTACGACTGAATAAATTATCTACTGTTATTATATACACATTTTGCACCAGACAATGATATTCACAAGCACCAATTTCTACCCATGTATGATCATAAATTGCACCTTCGCATGTTGTCGTGAGTTTCATGTCTTTATCATGAAATAGAACAAGAACGCTGTCTTTTGTAATCTGAACATCAATTTCTGTCCCGGCTGCACCAATCCCAAAAACTGGAGTAATACCTTCAAAAGTATTTCCCGGATGCTTATAGAGTTCTCCCATTCCCCTGTGTCCTAGAATTGTAATATTATTCCCGTTTAAATTATGAACATCGTAATTTTCAATCTTCTTTATGCATGTTGTACAAATAAAAAGCACAAACAATATAAATAATACGGCTTTAAATCTGCTAACAATATGATATTTAAAAAAATTCTTTATCATTAAAATTTCAATTAAATTATTCCAACTCAATAGCTATCGGGTCGGAACTTTTAACTTAGATACATTAATCTACATATTCTTTTTTCTGCACCAATGCTAAATAATTGTTTTCAATTATAAGATAGCCTTGGTCGTAACAAAAATAATATGTTTTACCTGTTTTTGTTATATATACATTTGTAAAATAATTAAAATTAAATCCCTTTGCTTCAAGTGTGGTTTTTTTTACTTTGGATTTTCCTTCGGGATTAAATTTTGCTAATATTCTGTGATTTTTACGCAAAATATTATTTACATTTCTAATATAATTTGATAAATCGCGATTAAGTGTATTGTTATAAGAATTTCTACACTGATCGGAACAAAATTTCTTATCAATTCTCCCTAAAAGTGGTTCATTGCAAAATAAACATCTATTTTTTTCTTTCATAATATATCTTGTAAATTTCTGTAAATGTACGAAAAAAACGTTTACAAACGTTTACAAACGGATATTAAACGACTACAAATATTTATTAACCGAATAAAAATTCAAGCTGGTTATTACTTTGTGCAGTAATTTATTTTTATTAATTTTTAAATTTTGTATTATGAATAATTTAAGGAACAGAGTTCAACTTATCGGAAACTTGGGAATGGATCCTGAAGTTAAAGATTTAAACGGAAAAACATTAGCAAAAATGTCATTAGCAACAACCGAAACGTACAAAGATGCGGATGGAAAAAAAGTGAAAAACACGCAATGGCATAATTTGGTTGCCTGGGGAAATACAGCTTTAGTTTTTAAAAACTATGCTGAAAAGGGAAAAGAAATAGCTGTTGAAGGAAAAATCAATTATCGTTCTTATGAAAACAAAGAAGGTGAAAAAAAGTACATAACAGAAATAATTGTTAATGAAGTATTGCTTTTAAATTCTAACAAAAAATAGAGTTTTTGTTTTAATATTCTGAAAGCCTCTGAAGAAATATTTTTCAGGGGCTTTTATTTTATATTGTTTCAAATAATTTCAAAAGGATTTTTTCCTCTTTTTGCCAATTAAGTTCTGCTGATGCTTTTTTGAGATTTTCTTGCCATATCCTTCTTTTTCCTTCATCAAAAAGCATGTCATTAATTGTTTTGGCAAGATATTCCGGCTCGTAATTTTCAATAACTACACCAATCTTAAACCCATTAACAATTTTTTCTATTTCAGGAAACTTTGATGCCAATATTGGTACTTCTGCATGTATGTAATCAAATATTTTGTTAGGAAGAGAGTAGTAATAATTTAATCCCATATCTTGTTCAAGAGATATTCCAATATCAGCCTTAATGGTTTGTTGTTTAAGTTCTTCAAAAGGTATTTTACCAAAAAACCTGACTTTATTTTTAATATTAAGTTTTACGGCAAGTCCTTTTAAATCTTTTTCAATATCACCAGTTCCAATAATATGAAATTTAACATTCTCGATATATTTTAAAGCTTTCATTACTTGCTCAATTCCTCTTCCTACATTTAATGCTCCCTGATAAATAATTATTTTTTCATTTGATTTCTCAGCCTTATTAATTGAATTATCATAATTTGGAACATTTCTAATTGTCAGCATATTAACATCATACTTTTTTTTGTATTCTTCAGCAATGGTATTACAAACAGTATAGACATATTTTAGTTTTGGTAATATTCTTTTTTCAATTCCTTCCCACCTTTTTTTGATAAAATTCCTGCCTTGCAATTCTGGAACTTCAGTAAAATATTCGTGACTATCATACACAAGTTTTTTATTTCTGATTTTAGAAGCTGTATAATTTCCTAATAATGTATCAAGGTCATTTGAGAGAAAAATATCTGCTTTAACAAAAAGTAAAAATAAAAACAAGCGGCAATTTAAACAAACATAAAATAAGGGACCTTTGTTAAATAATAATCGAAAGCGTTTGGTTTTATATTCTCTGTTAATTGGTAAGCTATTAGAAAAATTTCTTCCTATTAAAGTAATACTATATCCATTATTGTGCAATGATGTTGCAACTTTATGAACTCTTTGGTCTGAAACCAAATCGTTTGAAACGGATATTATTACTCTTTTCATGTGTATTACTTAATCAACAAAGATACTAATCAATTGTATATTGCAATTAAAAAACGATTAGATTTGCCAATTCGTATTTGGGCTTAACAAAAAAAATTATGTAGGTTTGTAAAAATCTTTTTAATGATAGATATTAAAGAAAACTTTCAGTTAAAAGAATATAATACATTTGGAGTAAATGCTTCATGCACTTACTTTTTAGAATTCTTTAATTCCGCAGAAATAATATCCTTTTTTAAAAATAATAAATATAAAAATTTGCCGCATCTTGTAATTGGGGGGGGGAGTAATATTTTATTTACAAAAAACTTTGAAGGTGTTGTTTATCATCCAAACATCAAAGGAATAAAAATTATAAATGAAACCGATGAGCATTTATTTATTGAAGTTGGAGCAGGAGAGGTTTGGGATAAATTTGTTGAGTTTTGTGTAAATAATAATTATTCAGGCATTGAAAATCTTTCGTTAATTCCCGGAAATATTGGAGCAAGTCCTGTACAGAATATTGGAGCTTATGGAGTAGAAGTTAAAGATGTTATTGAAAAAGTTCATGCCGTAGAAATTGAGAATGGAAGTATAAAATATTTTTCAAATGCAGATTGTGAATTTAATTACAGAAATAGTATTTTTAAAAATACTTTGAAAAACAAGTATATTATTACTCATGTTACTTTTAAACTTAATAAAAAACATAATTTCATTACTCATTATGGTAATGTTAATGAAGAACTAAATAAATTTAAAGAAATAAATCTTAAAACCATAAGGCAAGCAATTATAAACATTAGAGAAAGAAAATTACCTGATTATAAAAAAATTGGTAATGCAGGTAGCTTCTTTAAAAATCCTATTGTGGAAAACAAAATAGTTGAAAAAATTAAAATAGAATTTACACCTGCTCCCGTTTATCCTATTGATAATAAAACATCGAAACTTGCTGCCGGATGGCTTATAGATATGTGTGGATGGAAAGGAAAACAAATTGGAAATGTAGGTGTTCATAAGGATCAGGCTCTTATTATAATTAATATAGGAAATGCCACAGGAACAGAAATAATGGAATTATCAAACAAAATACGAGCTTCTGTTTTAAAAAAGTTTAATGTTAAAATTGAACCCGAAGTAAATATATACTAAAAGGTTCAGCATAATAAAAAAGCTCCTAGAACAGGAGCTTTTTTTTAAAGAATAATATTTATGTTCTATTTATCTAATAACCGTAACAGAACCCACGTACTCATGCTCTTGCTCATTAACATCTGTTAGTATAACATACCAGGTATAAGTGCCAACTTTTACATAATCACCGGTATAATTATATCTGCCATTCCATCCTCCTTCAACTTCAGATTTTTGATGAGTTCCATCAGGATATGTTGTAGTTTCAAAAATTAATTCACCCCATCTGTCATATATATAAAGCTGATATTTAGAATGGTCAATGCCAACTCCTTTTGGGTAGAAATAATTATTTTGGAATCCTGAAGCAGGGCTAAATGCAGTAGGAGCATAGAAAGTATGTTGCTCTTTTACTTCAATATCGTGAGTAATAGTATCAATACATCCTGCTGCAGTTGTAACAATTAGGTGTACAGGGTATATTCCTGCTTCAGTATATATATGTTCCGGATTTTGATCTGTGGCAGATGTATTATCGCCAAATGACCAGTACCATGAAATAACAGGAGTTGATTGGTCGAAGAACTCAATAGCTCCATCAAATACACCAACTATTTCAGGACTTGGATAAAATTCTGCATCAGGAATTGGGTTTACAACAATATTTCCGTTTACAATTGTAGTACAAACCGCATTATATATTGTTAATTCAACATTATAAGTTCCACTGTTATTAAAGGTATGTATTCCAACAGAATCTACTGATGTGTTATAAGTACCTGATGATACATCATCAAAATTCCATATATAACCCCAAGTACTATTAAAATTATTTGGTTTCAGTTCAATTGTTAATGGCTCACATCCTTTATCAGTTGTAATACTTGTAACATTTGGTGCTGCAATAACATCTACTAAAACATCTCCAATAACAGAAGGCATTGTACAATTATCACTTACCGTAACATAATATGTTGTTGTACTATTTGGATTAACTGTATTTGGACTACTATTTTGTTGATTACCACCAGACCATTGAATTAAATATGGTCCACCGTTTCCACCACTAGGCCATACTTCAACACCTATGCTTTCTCCCTTACATATTATTAAGTCATCTGAAGTAATCACAGCCAATGGAGGATACACAATAACTTCAGCAGAAGCAACTGGTCCCGGACATCCATTAGCATCTGTTACAGTAACAAAATAATAGCTTGTTGAATCAGGATATACAAAATGATATGCCAATGAATCCGTAAAATCTGACCACATATACGTATATGGTGATGTTCCACCATTTGCATTTACGGATATTGTTGAAGATTGTCCTATACATATAGGCGATGGATTTGCGTCGGCAAAAACAGTTATTGGATCAGGCTCTTCAATTATAGTAATACCTGATATTGTACAATTATTACTATCGGTAACAATTACCTGATATTGTCCAGCTATTAAATTAATTGCTGTTTGATTAGTAGAACCATTAGACCAAGCATAAGAAAATGGGTAAGAATATCCATAAACATCGGCAGATGCACTGCCATCATTTCCGCCCGGACATAAAATATTAGTTGATACTATATTTAATGCTTCAGGTCCTGGTATATCAGAAACATTAACAGGAATTATTGCATTACATCCGTTATCATCAGTAACTTGTAGAAAATAAGTTCCATTATCAATATTTGTAATAACAGTTGTTGTTAAATTTCCCGGAGACCAATTATAATCAAATGGGCTTGTTCCTCCAGTAATAGAATCAATTTGAGCTTCCCCGTTTAACATTCCACAAGTAGTAGAAGTTGTTGATGTATAAATATTTATAGGATCCGGTTCACCAACATAATAATCAAGTATTGTGTCACAACCATTTGCATCAGAAATAATAATTGTATATGTAATATTGCCACATAAATTTGCAGAAACAGAATTGTTTCCGGAAGCCGGAGCTAACCAGTTATAAGTATATACAGGTGTTGCACCCGAAACGCTCACATCAATAATACCATTACAATCTCCATTACATAATGCATCTGTAATGTTAGCAGTTATAATATAATCGTTAGGTTCTGTAATTGTAATTGAAGCATTAGTTGGACATGCATTGGCATCAGTAACAAATGCTGTTGCCGGTCCTGAACATAATCCATTTGCAATAGTTCCATTTTGTCCACCCGACCATGTTGTAGAATATGGAGTTGTTCCTCCACCAATTTGAATTTCAGCAGAACCATCGCAATCACCATAGCAATTAACATTAGAATAATTAATAACTGCTGTTATTAATTCATTTGGTTCATTAATAACATAAGAACTTGCAGATTGGCATCCGTTATTATCTTCCACAGTAACGTAATATGTTCCCCCACTTAATCCTGTTTCAGTAGATGAAGTATTAGCCGAAGAACTCCAAGTAATTGTATAAGGAGGAGCAGGAGGAGAAGAAGGATTATAATTAACCGTAGCCGTTCCGTTTGCATTTCCATAACAAGTTACATCGGTTGTAATAACACTTGTAATTTGTGGTCCTCCCAAATTATTAATAGTTATAACAGTATCAGTAGAACATCCATTAACATCAGTAAGAGTAACCGTATAATTACCGGCAACTAAGTTGTTGTTGAAAAAGTTAGGACAATTATTAGACCATGTTATTGTATATCCTGTTGTTCCACCAATCTGAGCAACTAATGCAGAACCATTTGCATCCCCACAAGTTGCGTCAATAACATTTTGAATAATAAGCTGCAACTCAGGAGGTCCAAAAACTGTTTCACTGTCTGTTATAGTACATCCGTTTCCGTCTGTAACGGTAACACTATAAGTTCCTGGACATAAATTATCTGCTAATTGATTATTTTGAAAGTTTGACCATGTATAAGTATAGCTTGTTGGAGTTCCTCCACTAACAACAGCATTAATTGAGCCATCGCAAGCCTGATAACAGTTTTCAGAATCGGGATATAGAATCAGATTTAATTGTGGCGGTTGATTGATAATAATAAATGTATCAATAAAACAACCATTAATGTCTTCAACAGTTAAATAATATGTATCTTGAAATAGATTGCTTATGTTTTGAGTACTTTCACTAAATGTTGCATTAACAAGAGCTGTCCATGTGTATGTATAGTTTGGAGAACCTCCAGTAACACTGGTAGAAATGCTTCCGTTTCCTGCCATATAACAATCATCATCTGTTGAACCTACATTTACAAATGACATTGGGTTAGGAGTATTTACTGTTACACATATTGATTCTGTACATCCATTATCATCTGTAACAGTTACACAGTAATTTCCAAATCCAAGGTTGTTTGCTATTTGTGTGGTTTGATTTCCTGTTGCAACATCCCACTGATATAAATATCCAGGAATTGGGGTTCCTCCAAATGCATTTACTGTTGCTGATCCATCTGTATATCCGTTACATGTAGCATCTACAGAACTTGTAGATAATGAAATAAACGATGGCTCGGTAATTGTTGTATTATCAGTAGCTATACAAGCATTTCCATCTGTTACGATTATTGTGAAGCTCCCTGCACATAAACCTGTAGTTAGTGAGTCTGTTGGATTATTACCACCAACAGGAGAACCTCCTGTCCACAGATAAGTATAGGGTAATGTTCCTCCAACAACTACTACTTCTGCAGTGCCATCACAATCTCCATTGCAATCAGGATTTGAAGTTATAATATTTGTAATTTCTAATTTTATAGGTTCTGTTATAATTACAGATGTTGTTGCAATACATCCATTTGCATCCGTAACAGAAGCAATATAAGTTCCAGCACAAAAATTAGTAGCTGTAATTGTATTTTGCCCGTCACTCCACAAATATGTGTATGGGATTTGCCCTCCGGAGCCTGAAACAGTAGCTGTACCATTGCAATTACCAAAACAATCTACATTATCAAATGCAACAATAGTTGCCGTTGGACCGGTAAGGTCAGGCACAACGTATGTCCCTGTAACTGTGCATCCTCTTATGTCTGTAACTGTAACATTATATGTTCCTGCAGCAATATTTGTTAAATCTTCAGTTATATAACCACCGGGTGCCCATATTATTGAGGATACGGTTCCATTTGTAATAGTTAGATCAATTGCTCCATCAGCTTGATTACAACTGGCCTCTGTAATTACTGCACTTAAAACCAATAAAGGAGGGTCTGTAAGTGTTCTGCAAGCAACTACGGTACAGGAGTTTGCATCGGTAACTGTTACACAATAAGTATCATCACAAAGACCGGTAATAGTTTGATTTATTGACAATGAAGGGTCGTCCCATTGATATGAATATGTTAATGTTCCTCCGGTCACATCTGCGGTTATTTCTCCGTCGCATACACCAAAACATGAAATCTCTACAACACTAAATGTTATATCAAGAATTATTGGTTCTGTAATAATCTGGTGTGCAGTTGTTGTACATCCATTAACATCAGTTATTGTTATTGTATAATCTCCAGGACAAAGATTTGTTGCTATAATTGTGACTTGTGATAATGGGTCATCCCATAAATAAGTATAAGGAATAGTTCCTCCACCCATTGAGGCAGTTATAGAACCATCACACGCACCATTGCATGAAACATCTATATATGATGAAATACTTGCAGTGCCGCCAGGAAGGTCACCAACTGTAGCTGTCGTTACAAAAGTACATCCTTGAGAATCTGTAATAGTAACGCTATATGTTCCGGCAGAAATATTTGAAGCAGTTTGCGTATTTTGATTTCCTGTGGCAGCATCCCATTGGTAAGTATAACCCGGTGTACCTCCAGAACCTGTTGCCGTTGCAGAACCATCTGTATTTCCACAATGAGCATCAACAACGGTAGTTGACCCACTAACAACAGTTGGTTGGTTAATTGTTACTGTTGATACAGTAGTACAAGAATGAGCATCAGTAACTGTTACAGTAAACAATCCTGTGCATAGTCCATTTTCAACAAATCCAGTGCCAGTACTTGGCCATAAATATGTGTATCCAGGAGTACCTCCTAAAGCATTTACAGTTGCAGAACCGTCACACGCACCATTACAACTTGCATCAGAACTTGCACTTATTGATGATGTTAGTATAGTTGGTTCATTTATTGTTGCACTTGTTGTTGCTATACATCCACTTGCATCTGTTATTGTAACAGAATATGAATTTGCACATAACCCTACAGCAGTCTGAGTACCTTGATTCCCAGCTAATGCATCCCATAAATATGAATAAGGAATTGTTCCTCCAACACCCGTTACTGTAGCTGTTCCATCACAATCACCATTGCAACTCACATCTGTTGTTGCTGTTATTGAAGCAGTTCCTCCTCCTATATCTCCAATTGTTGCTATCACTGACGTTGTACATCCGCTTAGATCAGTTACTGTAACAGTATAATTTCCTCCTGCAAGATTTGTTGCCGTTTGTGTTATTTGATTACCGGCATTAGCATCCCATTGGTAAGTATAACCTGGTATTCCACCTGCAGCAGAAACTGTAGCAGAACCATCAGCATTTCCACAATTAGCATCAATTATAGCCGAAATCACTGCGCTAACAGCAGTAGGCTCAGTAATATTTACATTTGCTGTAGCAACACATCCGTTATTATCGGTAATAACTACAGAAACATTTCCGGCACATAAGCTGGATTCAGTTTCAAGAGTGCTGGGAGTACCAATTGTGTTTGTGCCTGTTGACCAAACATAATCATAAGGAGGATTTAGTGCTCCACCAATTGTAACAGTAGCGTCTCCGTCACAAATACCATTACATGTAAGATTTGTTGAAGAAGTTATTGTTGCTGTTGGGGAGCCGGCATCACTAACATTTATTGTTATTTCAGCTGTACATGGGTCAGTATCTGTAACAGTTACAGTATAAGATCCTGCTGCTAATCCAGTTGCTGTTTGAGTTATTTGGTTGGCTGCATTTGCATCCCATTGATAAGTGTAACCAGGAGAACCTCCACTTGGATTTACTGTTGCTGTACCATTTGACATTCCACATGTTGCATCAATAGTACTTGAAGTTAAAGTAATTGCAGGTGGTTCAATAATAATTACACTTGCTGTTTGAAAACAACTTGGTGTTGAATTTGCATCTGTAACTGTAACATCATAAGTTCCTGCACAGAGTCCTGTTATATTTGCTGTTGTGGCAAGATTACTCCATAGATAAGTGAATGATCCTGAACCGCCAACAACAGTAACCTGGGCTGTTCCATCACAAATTCCATTACAACTGGCATCTGTTCTTGTAATTGTTAATACTATTTGTACAGGTTCGCTAATTGTAACGCTTTCTGTAATTGAGCATCCATAAGTATCTGTAACAGTAAGATCGTAAGAGCCTGTGCATAATGCTATAGCGTTTTGCGTAATTTGATTACCTGCTGCTGCATCCCATTGATAATTATATGTTCCTGAACCTCCTGCCGGATTTGCAAGGGCAGAACCATCACAAAAACCAAAACAAGTAGCATCTGTTGGTGTAATTGCTAGTGTTGGATGGGGATATACAGTTACTGTTTGTGTATAAACATCAACACATACACCCTGAGTTACAGTAAATGTTACAGTATAAGTTCCTGCTGCAGGATATGTATATGTTGGATTTTCTTGAGTTGACGTTACTCCATTTCCAAAATTCCAAAGGAATGTACTTACTCCTCCTGTTGTTCCTGTGTTTGTAAATATATAACTATTACCATTTAAACATTGGTTACCGTTATAAGTGAAGTTTGCTGTAACTGCACCGGTAGCTGTAATTGTTGTACTATTTGTAGCCGTGCAACCACTTGCATCTGTTATAGTTACGGCATAAGTATTTGCACATAACCCGGTAGCCGTTGAACCTGTTCCTCCTCCACCTGACCATAAGTAGGTATAACCAGGAGTTCCACCTATTACGGATACACTTGCTGTTCCATTACATGAACCACAATCATCTGGTGTATTTGACATTGTCAATGTCATGCCAGAAGGATTTGTAAGAGTAATTATTGCAGTTTCCGTACAACCAAGTGCATCAGTAACCGTAACCGTATAAGAACCAGCCAAAAGTCCAGTTGCTGTAGTAGTTATTTGATTACCTGCTGTAGCATCCCAAAGATAAGTGTATACAGGGGTTCCGCCTGTTGGTGCATTAACAGTTGCTGTTCCATCATTTCCTCCATTACACAATGGATTTGTAAAACTTGTAGTAAATTCAACATCATTTACAATAATATCTACAGGAAAACGACAACTTACAGCCACCCAACCGCAAAATAACCCAGGATTTACAACATCAACAGTAGAGGTTTGGCAAACCCAATCTGCAGCAGTATTACTATCTGTGTTACCTATTCTTTGTAAACTAATATCTGTTGCTCCAACTGTAACAGGACAAGGAAGTAGGGAGCCATTGCCTGTCCATTCAGGTCCAAGTGTAATATTAAAACCATTAATTACTGTATTAAATGAGGCTATTTCGGCAGCAGTCCATCCCCAAGCACAAAAATCTACAACATTGCCTACATTATCAATAATAATTGCCCAACTATTACTACTTGAATTCCAAAAAATATTATTACCCCAATAATTACCAGTATAACTAGCATCATCACACCTCCAAACAACAGAACATGCCGTAAAAGAAGAAGGTAAATTCCACAAAATTGGATTTACTAAATTTATATTTGAATACGAATCGCTAACTGCTGCAACCCAGCCCGTAGAGTTAATCGTTGTTGAAAACAAATTAGAAATTTCCAGATAATCTTCACTGCCTGTGCCGCCCTGAAAACCTTCTAACCCACATTCAGTAATAAGAATTTTACCACCACTTGATGATAAACCATTTGCCTGAACCCAGTAAGTTGTGTTTGCAAACAAATTTGGTGTTGTATATGTCGGACCAACTGCTAATTGTGTACCACCTGTTTGAGCTGTCCACCATTCAAAATCATTTGTTGAACCAGATGCTGTAAGTGTAGTGTTGTCACCGGCACATATATGTAAATTTCCTGTTATGATTGGTGCATCAATTACCTCAACTAAAAAATTGTCTGAAATAGTATTACTTGGACAAGAAGAACACCTTACAACAACAGTATAGGTTGTATTAACAAGTGGAGATGCAGCATATGTATTTGTTGTACTCCAATTCTGAACTATAGTAGCACCATCAAGCACCTGATATTCAAAATTTCCAGAACAACTTCCAAGCGCAGTAAATGTTAAAATATCTGGCACTCCCCCACATATAATAGTACCAATAGGACTTATAAGCACTCCACTTGGTCCGCAAGGACATACCGCACTAGTTAATGTGTAATCTCCTGGTGTTAACCCTCCAACACCTGAAGATTGAACCAATGTTCCTGTTGCATCAGATAAATACCATTCGTTTTCAGTTGGCCAAGTACCACCGGTATAATTTATAAAAATAACATCGCCAGCATTTACTGGGATAGCAAAACAGTTAGGACCATAACCTACCCCAGTATAAGTTCCAATTATTACTCCATTAACAGATACTGTTACGTTTGCAACATCCCAGCCATCTCCATATGTATCTTCTAAACAAATAGAATAGTTACATTGCGCATTAATCATTAACCCAGTAAATATGAGTGTTATAAATAATATAAATTTTTTCATAGTTTTAATCTTGCACTTAATTAATGATTGTATTTTACTTAATTAAATTATTATATTTTTCAGGATTGTTTTTTATCCATTCATCCTTAGCATTTTTATAGTTTTCTTTATCAATTTCAGGATTGCCGGAATTTATATAAACCGGCAAATCGTGAAACCTGACATAATATTGTTTTTTAACAGGTGTTGGGTCTAACATCATTTCATTAAAAATTTGCTTAATTTCAGCTTCACTAAGGGATTTTTCTGAAATCAATAATTCCAAAATTTCTTTAGCCTTTTTATATTCAGGTAAATCCTGATGATAATTATATTTTAACAAAAGTTCATTTACAGAAGAACTTTGGTTATCGCTGATAGAAGTATTTTGAGCATGCAAATTATGGCTAATAGTAATAGCACATATTAACATAAAATAAAATAAAAGTTTTTTCATAAATGCCTAATTTAAAAATTATAATAATTGCTAAATATAATTATTTTATTCTAGTTATACAAAATATTTTTACGAATGTATTAATTTGTTTGTTCTCACAAGTATGACTCGAAAATTTAAAAAAGGTTGCCTGAAAATTGAATTATTTTCTGAAAAAAATGATATTTAAAAGCTTAAAATAAAAACAACTAAAAGAAAAGAAAGATGTATATCTAAAACTTAAAATAAAATTATTACATCAACCTTTTGTTAAGGCTAATTCTGCATACAAATCAAATTGGGCTAATAAAAAACCTACTGCTTACAAGCAGGAAAATGAAAAGCCAAAAAATAAAAACAAGAAATACAGAATAATCTTCTATTTTTGCATAATTATGATTAATGGAACTTTTTTTTTATAAATGCTTAGAATTGTATTATTAATATTATTTTCACTATTACTTTTTACAGCGTATTCTCAAAAACCTGAGAAAAGCAGTAATTCTACTATTGAAGACCTTATAGAAGAAATTGCTGCAAATTCAGATGAAGAGGAATTAGATTATACAACATTATTTGACAATCTTAATTATTTTATAAATAATCCTTTAAATATTAACAATACCTCGAAAGAAGAACTGGAAAAATTACAGATACTTTCTGATTTTCAAATAAATAATTTATTACAATACACTAAAGATTATGGTAACATTTTAAGTATTTATGAGCTACTATTAATTGATGGTTATAATAAAAATATTATTGAAAAAATACTACCCTTTATTACTTTAGAAATAAAACAAAAAGATTATTTCGCAATAAAAAACGCATTGAAATATGGTAATCATCAGGTATTTATAAGAGGGCAGGAAATAATTGAGGAACAAAAAGGATTTGCAATTTCTGATTCTGCTCTTAAAGAAAATCTAAACTCAGGATATATTGGAAGTAAATACAAAATATATACTCGTTACAAATATCACTATAAAAACAAACTGTTGTGGGGAATAACTGCTGAAAAAGACGCAGGTGAAGCTTTTCTTAAAAATTCTGTTGCTGATACCGTTCAGCAATTTTTAGGTAAAAATCTTAAAAATGGTTTTGATTTTTATTCTGCACATCTTCAAATAAATGATGTTGGTATATTTAAAAAAATTGTAGTTGGCGATTATCAAATACAGTTTGGACAAGGACTTACGGCATGGTCGGGTATGAGCTACGGAAAATCTCCTTATGCAATAAATATAAAAAAGAAAGCTCAGGGATTAAGAAAATATTCATCGACAGATGAAAATTTATTTATGAGAGGAATTGGTACAACAATAAGAATAAAAGATTTTGATATTTCTGTTTTTGCATCAAGAAAAAAAATTGATGCCAATATTACACTATTAGATACTATTTCTGAAGAAGTGATCACAGTTTCGTCATTTCAAGCAACAGGCTTGCATTCAACCCCAAACGAACTTAGCGATAAAGATGCTATAACAGACTCTATAGTTGGTGGAAATATTACATTTAACAAAAAAAACTATAAATTAGGATTAACTATCCTGCAATATGGATTTAGTGCAGAACAGGCAAAAGCGATCAGTCCGTATAATCAGTTTGAATTTAGTGGAAATTCAAATTATAACATCGGATTTGATTATCAGTTCAGTTACCGAAATATTAATTTTTTTGGCGAAAGTGCAATAAGCGAAAATCATGCTAAAGCTTTTGTTAATGGAGCTGTTGTATATCTGCACTCTCAAATGTCGTTGGCAGTATTACACAGACATTATGAACGGGATTACCAGTCATATTATGCAAATGCTTTTGCCGAAGGCTCAAAAACTGCAAATGAAGATGGTGTCTATATTGGCACAGAAATATTTCCCGTAAAACGATGGAAACTATCTGCCTATTTTGACAATTATAAATTTCCGTGGTTAAAATTCCGAACAGACGCTCCCTCTTCAGGCTTTGATTATTTTGTACAGGCAGATTACAGCGCATCACGAAAGGTGAAAATGTATTGGAAACTTAAACAAGAGATAAAACCACAAAACAGCAGTGAAGAAACAAGCCCCATTTCAAATCTTGAAGATGTTAACCTATTAAAATTCAGGTATCATATTGCATACACAGTATCAAATACTATTAAATGTAAAAACAGAATTGAATTAACAAACTATAAAAAAGAAAGTGTTAATGATAAGGGTTATATGATATATCAGGATGTAATTTACAAACCCGAAAAACTGCCATTGTCTTTTGCTTTTCGATATGCTATATTTGATACCGATTCGTGGGATACTAGAATTTATGCTTATGAAAATGATCTGCTTTATGCATTTTCAATTCCTGCCTACTATTCAAAAGGTTCTAGAGCATACCTTATGTTAAAATATAGTATTATCAATAATATTGATATATGGGTAAAATATTCAATAACCAACTATGTGGATAAAGAGATTATTGGTTCGGGATTAACAGAGATAAATGGCAACACAAAATCGGAATTTAAGGTTCAGTTTAGATTTAAATTTTAACTAAATTTGCAATTTTTAATAAATTACACGAAATTATTCTAAAACTTTAAGATTTGGATAAAGAAAAAAGATTATCGCAACTATTTGAGAATTGGGCAAATGAAAAAGTTGAAAGCTTTACAAGCTTGCCTCCATCCGGTTCATACAGGGAATATTATAGGATTAAAGGTAAAAGCAAACAAGCAATTGGTACCTACAATCACGATAAAAAAGAGAATATTGCATTTCTTGAATTTTCAAAACATTTTTTTGAGCTTAACTTAAATGTTCCCGAAATATATTTAACAGATATTGAAAACTGCTTTTATTTATTGGAAGATCTTGGCGATATTACTTTATTCTGTATTTTAAAAAAAGAAAAAAAGGAAAATACGTTCTCAGAAAATTTAATTAATATTTATAGATCAATAATTGAAGAGCTTCCCAAATTTCAAATTCAGGGAAATAAAAATTTGAATTACGAAGTATGCTATCCTAGAAAAAAATTCGACAGACAATCAATGATGTGGGATCTTAATTATTTCAAATATTATTTTTTAAAACTTGTAAAAATTCATTTCGACGAACAATTATTAGAAAATGATTTCAATACATTAAGCGATTTTCTTCTTACAGCAGAAACAGATTATTTTCTTTACAGAGATTTCCAGTCGCGCAATATAATGCTAAAAAACAACAAGCCTTATTTTATCGATTATCAGGGAGGAAGAAAAGGTGCTTTGCAATATGATATTGTCTCATTACTATATCAGGCAAAAGCAAATATACCTGTTGCTATAAGGCAAGAATTACTTAAGCATTATATAAATACTGCAAAACAATATACAGAAATTGATGAACAAAAATTTATTGAGCATTACTACGGCTATGCTCTAATTAGAACAATGCAGGTGCTGGGAGCTTATGGTTTTAGGGGAGTTTATGAAAAAAGGTCTCACTTTTTGCAAAGTATTCCTTATGCTATAAACAACATAAAATGGCTGCTTAATAATGCTAAATTTCAGATAGAAATTCCTACATTACTGCATGTGTTAGATAAAATTGTTAAATCGGAATATTTGCAAAAAATTGGCAAGACAAATTTACCAACTACATCAGAACTTACGATTACAATTAATAGTTTTGCTTTTAAAAATGGTATTCCAGAAGATAATTCCGGCAACAGCGGTGGTTTTGTTTTTGATTGCAGAGCAATTCCAAATCCCGGAAAATTTGATGAATATAAACATCTTAACGGAAAAGATAAACCAGTTATTGATTTTTTAAATAAAGAACCTGAAGCAGAACAGTTTTTGCAAAATGCTTATAGTATAATTGATGCTTCTGTAGAAAAATACATATCAAGAAATTTCACAAACCTTATGATAAATTTTGGATGTACAGGCGGTCAACACAGGTCTGTTTTCTGTGCCGAAAATTTAACTCAACATCTAAAAGGAAAATATAATATTACGGTTGATCTTGATCATAGGGAAAAAAATAATTGGCAAAAAGAATAACATTCCCACGAAAACGGAAAATGCAAATTCGACAGCCTGCCCCGATTTTTTCGGGGAAGTCAATCCAGATTTATGAATTCCTAATCAAGTCAGGAATGAAATAAATTTAAGTAATCAAGCAAAAGGCATCTTTATAATAAAAGTAAGACCTGACAAAAGTGTTGCTACTGGCAAGGTATTGTTGAAATAGAAGGTCACTCCATGGGAAAAATCATGCATTTTGGTGAATTATATAATTTTCTTTGATTTTTATGTTATATTTGTAAAATCATATCATTAACAAACAAAATTGAACGTTATGAAAAAAATCTACATTCTATTTTTTATCATTACATCAATTTTATTTTTTGTTAATCCTGTTGTCTCATTTGGTCAAAATCTAGTACCAAATTTTGGATTTGAAGTACAAGATACATGCCCGGCGGTAAGCGAGATTTTATTAGCTCCACCCTGGAATTCTCCTGCTCTTGGTACTCCAGATTTGTTCAACAGTTCTTGTGGAAGTTAGAACAAATAAGAATGTAGCTGTTTTAAAAGTGGTACTCAAATAAATATAAATTATAATCTATAATGTTAAATTAATTTAATAAAAGACATGAAAAATATTACAACAACAACAATCCTTATATTCTTGCTATTAGCAACAACAAACATTACAAACGCTCAGTGGAGCCTAATCGGCAACGATATCGATGGCGAAACAACCGGAGATAATTCAGGAGTTTCTGTTTGTTTAAGCTCTGACGGAAATACTGTGGCTATTGGGGCATTTTATAACGATGGAAATGGAACAAATTCAGGACATGTGAGAATACATAATTATAGCGGTGGAATATGGACACAAAAAGGTGGTGATATTGATGGCGAAGATTCATTTGATCGTTCAGGAATATCGGTTAGTTTAAGCTCTGATGGCAACACGGTAGCAATTGGAGCCGGTGATAATGATGGAAATGGAACATCAGCAGGACATGTAAGAATATATCGTTATAGTAGTGGAATATGGACGCAAATGGGAAGCGATATTGATGGTGAAGCAGCCGATGATTATTCAGGTGTTCCTGTTTGTTTAAGTTCTGATGGTAATATTGTAGCTATAGGAGCTTCAACAAATTATGGCAGCGGCTTACATTCAGGACATGCAAGAATTTATTATTATTCTGGTGGAATATGGACACAAATGGGAAACGATATTGATGGCGAAGGTGCTAGTGATCAATCTGGTTGGTCTCTTAGTTTAAGTGACGATGGCTCTATTGTAGCAATTGGTGCAATTATGAATAACGGAAACGGATTAGCTTCAGGACATGTAAGAATATATAATTATAGTGGTGGTGCTTGGTCGCAGATTGGGGACGATATAAATGGAGAAGCTTCTAATGATCAGTCGGGTTACTCAGTTAGTTTAAGTTCAGATGGTAATACAGTAGCAATTGGTGCTATTGGTAACGATGGAAATGGCAACTATGCAGGACATGTAAGAATATATAATTATAGTGGTGGTGTTTGGTCGCAACTAGGAGCAGATATTGATGGTGAAAGTGCTGATAATTATTTTGGTAATTCAGTTAGCTTAAGTTCAGATGGTAATATAGTAGCAATTGGGGCTCCAGGAAATGATAGTAATGGCTCAATGTCAGGTCATGTTAGAATTTATAATTATAGTGTGGGAGCTTGGTTACAACAAGGTAATGATATTGAAGGTGAAAATCCTAATGACTACTCAGGCTTTGTAGTAGATTTAAATTCTGATGGTTCAATGGTAGCTATTGGAGCTTATTATAATGATGGCAATGGAATTGATGCAGGTCATGTAAGAGTATATAATTATGCATCAGGCATAAAAGAAAATACTGCAAATACAAAAATTACAATTTACCCCAACCCAACAACAGGAAAAATAAGAATAGAGGCAGAGGGCATTGAAAAAATAGAAGCAATTAATTTAATAGGAAAAACTATATATACAGGCAATGAAAAGGAAATAGATTTAAGAAAAGAGCCCAAGGGCATTTACTTTATCAAAGTAATAACCAACAAACAAACAATAAGCAAAAAAATAATAAAAGAATAAATAGATTTGAACTTAAATAAAGGCAATGAATATAAATTTAGCAGTACTTATTGATGGCGATAATGTACCATCAGCTTTTGTAAAAGAAATGATGGAAGAAATAGCTAAATATGGTAATCCAACAATTAAAAGAATCTATGGCGATTGGACTAAACCGAATTTATCTAAATGGAAAAATATACTTTTAGAAAACGCTATTACTCCCATTCAACAATATGGATATACAACTGGAAAGAATGCTACAGACTCAGCTATGATAATTGATGCCATGGATATTTTGTATTCAGAAAAAGTAAATGGATTCTGCATTGTATCAAGCGACAGTGATTTTACCAGATTAGCAACTCGTTTAAGAGAGGCTGGTATGCAAGTAATTGGGATTGGAGAAAAAAAGACACCAAATCCATTTATTGTTGCGTGTGACAAATTTATATACATTGAAATCCTGAAAACAAAATCAAAAGAAAAAGAATCTGAAGATGAGAAGGAATTGGACAAGGAAACATTCGATAAAATTAGTCCGAAGGAAATAAAATTAATTACATCAACAATTACAGACTTATCAGATGATGAAGGATGGGCATTTTTAGGAGATGTCGGAAGTTTATTGCAAAAGAAGCGACCAAATTTTGATCCTAGAAACTATGGTTTTCAAAAGTTGACTCCATTGATCAAGTCGACCGGAAAATTTGAAATAGAGCAACGAGAAAGCCAAAAAGGCAAGTATAAGTTGATTTATGTTAGAAATAAAGAAAATCGCATAACACGCGCTCATAAATAATTGCCGGAAATGCTATAAAAATAAGGGTTGCAGCCCGCATTAAATTGAGTGTGACTTGACAGATTAGTACTCCGCAATAGGCAACTATTCATAGCACCAACCGTTGTATGTAATGCAAAAAAAGACAGAAATTATAAACTAAACGCTATGGTAAAAAGAATTTCTCCTGCTGAATACAAAATATTAATTGAGCAACACAATCGAAAAAACGATCAATCATCCGCGTTTCACCGCTCCTGCAAAGCTTGTTTTGTTTTTCGGGAATTGTATAGTGTGGTTTTGGGAAAAATAATAAATTAATAATTATGATAGATTATACAAATTGTAAAATTGAACAGCTATCTGTTCATAAAGTTGGAAATAAAACCAATGATGAAGAACTTTGTTTATCAAAAACAATTCTTGATATTTCAGATTCTAAACTAAGAGACTTGCTAATCAGATATTTTTTGCAATCATTCACCAATATGGAATTCTATAATTTTACATTTTCAAACGATGATTTCAAATTAAATCCAATATTCAATTTTGCTACAAATATTTTTGAAGATTCAGATTCTTTTTATAAGAATTCAATAAATGTTGCCAAACATTTATTTGAAACTTCAGTACATCCTAATATTAAATCGGGTGATTTGTTTGTTGTTCAATTTTCCGATATTCAGATTGGTGAAGAACTCACTAATGTTGTTGGAATATTTAAATCTGAAAACAGACAAGCTTTTTTAAAGTTAGATAATGAAACAGAAAACTTTTTTCTTAAATATGATGACGGAATAAATATTGACAAATTAGATAAAGGATGTTTAATTTTTGATACAGACAGAAATGAAGGCTTAAAGATTTGTATTGTCGATAAATCAAATAAATCTATTGAAGCACAATATTGGAAAGATTTTTTCCTGCAATTAAAACCTTGTAGCGATAATTTCCACCACACAAAAGAATTTTTAAATATTACAAAAAACTTTGTTACTAAACAACTTTCAGAAGAATATGATATTAGTAGAACTGATAAAATTGACCTATTGAATCGTAGTATTGAATATTTTAAAGTAAATGAATCTTTTGATAAAGCAGAATTTGAACAAGATGTATTTCAGGATGAAAATGTAATTAATTCTTTTAGGGAATTTGACAATTCTTTTAGAACTGAAAATGAAATTGAATTAAATGATAGTTTTGAAATATCATCACAAGCAGTAAAAAAACAATCTCGTATATTCAAAAGTGTTTTAAAATTGGACAAAAACTTTCACGTATATATTCATGGTGATAAGAGCTTAATTGAAAAAGGAATTGAAAGTGATGGTAGAAAGTTTTATAAAATATATTATGAAAATGAGGAATGATGAAATTGCCTCCCGCTACCATACATCTTGTCCAGTTTTTTAGGCAATTGTATAGTTTGGTTTGTGGAAAAGAAATATAATAATTAAGGTACTAATATCAAAATAAGGCTGTGTCAAAATATTGACACAGCCTTATTTTGATATATAATTTTTTTAATTATATTTACAAATTGATTCTTAACCCTAATCATTAATTTATTGTGAATTGTAAAACCAAAATATAATGGAAGTTAACTATCGAATATTTAAAGACCGTAATTTTTTTATTCAAAAATACAAAGGAAATTGGTCTAATAAGGATTTTGAGAATTTATTAAAAAGCTTAGTAAATGACCCTGATTGGAAGTTTGTAAAAATAGGATTAACCGATTTAAGAGAAGTAAACTTTGAACAAGAAGATATTAATAATATTTTAACCGCAGCTAATATTAGAAAGGAATTTATGCAGGAAATGCCCCATGATGTTTTGTTGGTTAACAAACCAATGTCAACAGCAATGGTACATCTGTATACTGAAGAATTTAAAAAACCCAATCAATATATTTATTGCTCATCTGTAAGTCATGCAATAAAAAAATTAGAATTAAGCGAAACCAAAGAAGAAATAGAAAATATTTTAAAAGATTTATAACCCCCTTACCTGCTAAGCGGAGTTTGTAATTCCATCACAAGTAAAAAGTAGTTTATAACTACTAAAATGCAAAAGCATTCTAAACAATCCAATAAATTCCATATCTTCAAAAACCTAAAAGAACTACAATGGCATTAGGTTGGCCAAAAAAAGCCACTCAAAAAATGAGTGGCTCACAAAAAAGCTTAATCGGTAATGTTTAAAATTAAGCGTATTCTAAATTCAAAATCGTATCTAATTTCATCAACTCAAAAAGCTCGCTTACTTCTTTTGAAAGATTTACAATATTAAGTTCAATGTTTTTTTCTTTTGCAGTTCTTGCTACTGCAACTATTGTATCAAAACCTGTACTGTCAATAAATGAAATACCCTTAAGATCAATTATCAGATCTTTTTTCCGGTTTACAATTTTTAGTAATTCAGCCTTTACTTTATCTGCATATACTGCATTAATTCTATTGGTATCAACAAATGTGGCAACAAAATGATTATTAACTCCTCTAACTGACAGCATTTAAACAATAATTTATTAATTAAAAATATTGAGTGTAAATCTATATTGGAAAACAATATCTGATACCAATTTTAAATTAAGTTATTAATAAAATGCTGTTAATAATTTAATAATTGATTTTTATTGCAAATTAATTTGTTATTACAAATGTAAATTTTATTTTTGTAGTCGACTGGTCAACTGTTAATATGACGAAAAAAAATATTAAACAATTAATATTGAAAAAAGGTGCAGAAATAATGCACTTAAAAGGCTTTTACAATACCGGCATACAGGAAATTACCAAAGCAGCTAAGGTTCCAAAAGGCTCATTCTATTTTTATTTTGAAAGTAAAGATTTTTTTGGAATTGAATTGATTAATTATTATTCCGAACATTTATTTAATGACCTAAATACATATTTAAATGACAAAAATTATTCATACATAAAACGTTTGTATAATTTTTTCAATTTTCATTTGGAACAATTTTTCATAAATGAATTTAAAGGAGGTTGTCCTCTTGGAAATTTCGCATTAGAACTTGCCGATACTAAAAAACTATTTGAAGAAGCATTAAAATTAATATTTGCAAATGCAATTCAACAAATTTCCGAAACATTGCAAAAAGCTATAGAAAATAATGAAATAGAAAATATACATGAGCCAAACGAGCTTGCTCAATTTATTTTTTATAGTTGGGAAGGAATAATAATGCAGATGAAAACATTTAAAAACAGACAAGCACTTAATAATTTTAATAATATAATTTTTGAAAAACTCTTAAATTATACCCTATAGGAAAACCTTGATAATTTTATAAAACTTTTCTCCATTTTAGTAAAACTTATAATACTGAATATATATATTTGATTCTTGTTATAATTCAATAATCATTATTGTAATAAACTGAAAATATTTAATTTAAAACAAAATGGAAAAAGCAATTATTAAAACTGATTATCAATTCCCAAAACAAAAAAGTGTTTATAAAGGAAAAGTAAGAGACGTATATAATATTAATGACGAATATTTAATTATGATAGTTTCTGACAGAATTTCGGCTTTTGATGTTATTCTTCCAAAAGGGATTCCCTACAAAGGACAAGTATTAAATCAAATTGCTTCCGATTTTCTTGATGCAACTTCTGATATTGTTCCAAACTGGAAAATTGCCACTCCCGATCCAAATGTTACAATTGGTTATAATTGCGAGCCTTTTCAAATAGAAATGATAATTAGAGGATATATTACAGGCAGCTCGTGGCGTGAATACAAAAAGGGGGAAAGACAAATTTGTGGAGTAAAAATTCCCGATGGAATGAAAGAACACGAAAGATTTCCTGAACCTATTTTAACGCCAACAACCAAAGCCGAAACAGGGCATGATGAAAACATCTCAAAAGAAGAAATAATTGCACAAGGCTTGGTTTCGGCAGAAGATTATGCTTTACTTGAAAAATACACAATTGAATTATTTAAACGTGGAACAAAAATTGCCGCAGAAAAAGGACTAATATTAGTTGACACCAAATATGAATTTGGCAAAAAAGCCGGTAAAATATTTTTGATAGATGAAATTCACACCCCTGATTCTTCAAGATATTTTTATCTGGAAGGCTACGAAAAAAGGCAAGCACAAAATGAAGTACAAAAACAATTATCAAAAGAATTTGTTAGAGAATGGTTAATGGCTAATGATTTTCAGGGTAATCCCGGACAACAATTGCCCAATATGTCTGATGAATTTATATCTCAAGTCTCTGAACGTTACATAGAACTTTACGAAAAAATTACAGGCAAAAAATTCATTAAAGGCAACATTGAAAATGTACAACAAAGAATTGAACAAAATGTATTGAATTTTATTAACAAAATTTAATTATTTCTGTGCTTTACTGGCAATATCCTTTTTAATTAAACCAATTATTAATAATTCTGCACTGGCATAATTTGTGCCTAAAGGAATATTTTTACTTACACAAGTATCTATTAATAATTTTATATCTTCATGATGTGGCTGCTCAACAGAAGAATCTATGAAAAAAATTACAAGATCAATTTCTCCATTTTTTATCAACTCAGTCATCTGGTTATAGCCACCATATTCGCCTTGACTTAAATGTTTTACTTTTATATTATTTGTTTCCAGGTATTCTGCAGTTCTCCCTGTTGAAATAATGTTTACACCTGATATCCACTTAAGGTGAACTTTGAAAAATTCTGCTAAAAATGGTTTTTTAGCATCATGTGAAATAACAGCAATATTTTTCATCTTTAATAAAAATTAATTTGAATACGAAGTTACGAAAATTAAACAAATTTTATGCAATATTAATTAAAAAATGCTCTGCCGAAAAATAACTTTATTTAAAAAATTATCGTAATAACCATAGTTTTTATACTTTTGTAAACTTAAAATTTAAAAATAAAATTTTTTGAACACATATTCAAAAAAACAACGCTGGAAACTTTTCCTTGTAATTGCTGCTCTGATAATAGGAGTTTTATCATTATGGTACACTAATATTTTGGTAAAAAAACTTTCTTCTGAAGAAAGAAAAAAAGCAGAATTATGGGCAAAAGCGATGCAAGAACTCACATGTAACACTAATGAATTTCAGGATTTTGGTCTTGCTGTCGAAGTAATGACAACAAATGAAACAATTCCATTAATTCATGTTGATGAAAATGGTAAAATTACTAATCATCGTAATCTGGATTCTTTAAAAGTTGAAAATAAAGGATATCTTCAGAAAAGATTACTTGAGATGAAAAAAGAAAATGCACCTATTGAAATAATAGTTACTAATGAAATTAAACAATATTTGTATTATAGTGATTCAGTTTTACTTAAAAGATTATATTACTTTCCCTTTTTTCAACTAATTGTTTTCTTTTTGTTTATACTGGTTGCATATTTTGCATTTAGTAGTTCTCGCAAAGCTGAGCAAAATCAAATATGGGTAGGGATGTCTAAAGAAACTGCTCATCAGCTTGGCACACCAATATCATCATTAATGGCATGGCTTGAAATATTAAAAACTAAAGATATAGACAACGAAAGTATTAATGAACTTGAAAAAGATGTTGCAAGACTTGAAATCATTACAGATCGTTTTTCAAAAATTGGCTCTGCTCCTACCCTTAAAAAACATAATATTGTTGAAGTATTACAAAAATCAATTAATTATATAAAGTCCAGATCGCCAGAAAAAATTAATTTCAAAATACATTCTACAGAAAATTATGAGGTTTTTGTTCCGCTTAACGAACAGCTTTTTGCATGGGTAGTTGAAAATATTTCGAAAAATTCAATTGACGCAATGAACGGAACAGGAAATATTGATATTATTGTTTCAGACCACAATCAGGTTGTATATGTTGATTTTAAAGATACGGGAAAAGGTATTCAAAAATCGAAATACAAAACTATTTTTCAACCCGGATATACCACAAAAGAACGTGGATGGGGCTTGGGCTTATCTCTTACAAAACGGATAGTTGAAGTTTATCATTCGGGTAAAATATTTGTAAAAAGTTCTGAACTAAACCAAGGCTCTACTATTAGAATTGCTCTAAAAAAGTAGTTTGCAAAACAATTTACCCAAGCTCAATTCCCATAATTAAAATATCGTCCAATTGCTGCAGGCCTCCTTTCCAGTTTTCAATTGTTTTGTCAAGATATAAGCATTGTTCTTGCATAGGAAGTTTATAAATTTGCAGTAGCTTTTCTTTAAAATATTTTGATTTGAATTTAGTGGTTTTGGGTCCGCCAAATTGGTCGATATACCCATCAGAGAATAAATAAATAATGTCATTTTTTTCTATCTCAATTTCATTATCTGTGAATTCATTTTTTGCTCTCACACGTATCCCAACAGGCATTTTGTCGCCTTTTACTTCTATTAATTCATTGTTTCTAATTAAATATAAAGGATTATTTGCACCGGCAAAAGAAATAATTTTTTTATTCAGATCAATAAGGCATACAGCTATATCCATGCCGTCTTTTGCTTCTGTTTCGCTTCCTGTTTGGTGTAGAGAAAATATTATTTGTTTTTTTAGTCTGTTAAGAATTTCTGCGGCATTATGTATTCGGGATTTATTTACGATCTCATTTAAAAAAGCAATTCCCAACATACTCATAAAAGCTCCGGGTACACCATGTCCCGTGCAATCTGCAACAGCAATAATTAAGTGATTATCTTTTTTCCCTACCCAGTAAAAATCCCCACTTACTATATCGCGAGGTTTATTTAATATAAAATAATTAGGTAAAATATCCTTCAAAACATCAACGGGAGGCATAATAGCAGCTTGTATTCTGCTTGCATATTTAATGCTATCGGTAATTTTAAGCTTTTGCTCTGCAATCTCATCACGTTGACTTACAACAAAATTTCGTTGATGTTCTATTTCGTCGCGTTGAGCAGCAATTTCTTCATTTTGCTGGTTAAGTTCTTCATTTTTCTCAGATATTTCAGTTTTTTGTTCAACAAGCAAAGTATTATCTTTTTTCTTTCGCTTATAGCCTCTAAAAACTACAAAAGCCAATATAGTCATTAAACCCAAGCCTAAAACAACTATGTTTCTTTGTGCTGCTTTTTTATCGCTTTCAGCTATTTCTTTTTCAATTGTAATCTGTTGTTGTTTTATTTGTTGTTCTTTTTTTTCAGTTTCATATTTAGTTTGTAGTTCATTGAACTGTTTGTGCTTTTCAGCACTAAAAACAGAATCGCTTAAAGCATAAAAGGTTTCATAACATTCTAATGCTTTATTTGGGTTCCCCATCTTTTTGTATAATTTATAAAGCGAAAGAAAATTTTTGATTTGCAGATTAACGATATTAAATTCTATTGCCAATTCAAGACTGTTATTCAAACATTTTTTTGCCTGAGTATAATTGCCAAGACTTAAATGCAATTCCCCAATATTGCGCATTGCTCCTGATATTCCTTTTTTATTTTCCGATTTTTCTTCAATTGCCAATGACTTTTCATAACATTCAATTGCTTTTAAATAATCATCTTTTTGGATATATATCATTCCCATATTATTGTAGCAATTTGAAACAGCTTTTGTTTTATTAATTTCTAAACTAATGTTTAATGCTGTTTTGAAATACTCAAGAGCTTTATCATAGTTTTCTTTATCCATATATATTAAGCCAATATTACTTTGTGCATCAACAAGACCTCTTTTATTTCCTATTTCATTATTTAGTTTCAACGAATTATTGAAATATTCTATTGCTTTATCATAATTTTCCCATTCGTAATATACTATTCCAATATTGTTAACGGCATTTGACACACCAAATTTGTTGTTAATAGAATCATATAATATTTGTGCTTCCTGATATTTTTTAATAGCCGATTTGTATTCACTGTTATTTTTTAAAATATCGCCAATATTTACCAATATTCCTGCAGAGCCTTTAAGATTATCGCTCTGCTTTAGAATGTCTAATGCTTTATTGTAATTTTCAAGAGCTTTTTCGGTATTTCCCCAGTATTTATATATTACTCCAATATTACCTAATGCTCCGGCCTCACCATCTTTATTTTTTAGCTTTTGATAAATTTTTAGTGATTTGTTATAATATTTTAGAGCATTTTTATAATCGCCTTGTTCATAATATGCAATACCAATATAATTACTTAATAAAGCTATGCCCGAGCTATCATTAATTTGATTTTTATAATTAATTGCTTTTTTATAAAAGTAAACTGATGAATCTTGTTTACCGCTAAAATAATAAGTATCGCCAATATTTGAATAAGCTATTGCTATTTGAGCAGTATTTTTAAATTTCTTTGATATTTTTAGTGCTTTTAATGCAAACTTTTTGCTTTCATCCATATCGCTTGCTGATAATTGGTAAGCAAGTTGGTTTAATATTTCGGCAGAATTTTTTTCAGTTTTTGCAGAAAGCAGTTTCTTTAAACTGTCAACCTTGTTTTGGGAAAAACCAATTTTAAAAGAAGAAAAAATTATTAATATCAATATTATATATCTTAAATACATTTTTATATCAATTTCCCCGATTATAATTTTTATAGCAATATATTATTTTATCTTCATAAAGAATTTATTCACTAACAAATATACTAATTTTTGGCAATTTTCAAAATAAAAAATAATAAATTACACAATTTGTTCTTTAAAATATGATTCAAAAATACCTGTATCAATAAAAGAATATTTTTGATTTAAAACTTTAATCTTTTTTAATTGAGTTTCAATAAATTTTTGATGATTTTTGCTTTTCGGGTTATAGGGTCTGTGTTCTTTTGCTTTAATAAGTTTTTCAATTTCAGTTATAATCCCTAAGGTTTCATTATTAAAAAAAACATCGGAAAATTTGTTCCAAATATAATTTATAGCAAGTAAATTAGGGTGAAGCATATCATTATCGTAAAATCGATAATCTCGCAAATCATCCATCATAATTTCATAGGCAGGAAAATAACTTATATTATTATTTTCAACTAGTTTATTGACAGCTATTTTTAAAATTGATTTACTAAGGTTGTTTTGTTCAACACCATCTTTCAAGTGTCGTACAGGACTTATTGTAAATACAATTTTAATATTTGGGTTATAATTTTTTAACTCTTTTATTAAATTTTGATATTCAACAACTATCTCCTCTACACTTAAAAGTTTGCGTTTAAAATTTGTTTTAGGAAGCTTATGACAGTTCGATACAACTTTTCCTGTTTCTTTTAATTCATAAGTCCATGCCGTCCCAAAAGTAATAAAAAGATAATCTGTTTTATTTAAGAAATTTGATGAAGTTTTAATTCTTTCATTAATATTTTTAAGACACCGATTCTTGTTTGTATTTGAAAATCGGCCATGATGAAAAAAACTAAACCAGAGTTCATTATTTTGTTTTAAATCGGAATTAATAAAAGCTTTTTTATTGATTAAAATTTGCAGACTATTTGCAACAGATATAGGATTATAAATAACCCCAAAAGGATTAATATCTGTTTTAAGCAATAAATTTTGAAGTTTAACTCCAATATTTTCAGTAAAACATGAGCCTAAAATCATTATATTATTTTTATAAGATATTTGCTCTTCGTGTTTTTTTAAATATATAATTGTTCTAAAATCATCCATATTGTAAAATATAATAACAAGCAAGATACTAATTATTTTTAAAAAAAATACCCGATTGTTTTTTTGTCTGAATTTCAGCAGTATATGGGAAAATAAAAAAATTACTTGACTTATAAAGTTTTTTTTTATACATTTGTTTCCTCTTAAAAATAAATCTTATGAAAACCATCATATTAATAACAGGAATTATATTGTTTGTTTTTGTATTAAATGCACAAACAGTAATAGAAATGTCGCACCCGGGAGATGCTAATTTAATTTTATTAGAAGTAGATGATATATCCAAAGCGGATATTGCTATTTATAAAACAGAACTAAAAGAAGAATATCAATTATGGGAATGTAAATGGAAATTTAAAACTTGGGGATTTTCAAATTTTTCTATATATATAACGAAGGACAAAGAAGATTCAAACCTACTTGATGAAGAAACAGGAATTCAACATGTTTTTCACGGAAAAATATATTTTACCGATGACCCCACTGTCTGCGGATATAAAACAGAAGGCTTTATGCTTGAAGGTGTATTCAGAAAATTTGCTAAAAACGAAGATGAAAAATGATAAGTAAATTCTCATGAAACATCCATTTCTAAATATTTTAATCACACAAAGTAATGATAATATTGGATGTTACATCTGGCAATTAAAAATTATAATGTAAACAGATGAAACATCTATTGAAAAAAATTTATTTCATTTTTTTTCTATTCATTATTTCCCTATTATTTGCTTGTAAAAGTAGTGATAAAGTAATTCTTATTGAAGAAAAAGATCCTATAGTAAAAACATTAAATGAAAAAGATTCGCTTATTATATATCGCAAAGATTCTATTATAAATGTAAGTAATTGATTCTTTTTTTAATTAATTTATAAGCAATTTAAATGTTAAATTTCACAAAAATAAAATTGCTTACACTCCTTTTGTTAAGTTCATTATTTCTTTTTTCTCAAAATAAAATTGATTTATTTCTAACAAAAAATAATGTTTTTTATATAGATGAAAATAAAATCGACAGCTTAAAAATAACTTCAATTGAGTACATGGATTTTCTAACAATTGAAGAAAAAAAATCACCTGAAATTAATAATAATATTTTTTCAAAATATTTTGAATATCAATACAAAGGGGGCAAACTAATAAAAATAAGCTGGGAATATTCTGGAATAGATTCTTTAGATGTTGATCATTTAAAAAGTGAAAAACCGGGGTTTAAAGAATATCCTTATCTTTATGAAGATTATATTATTTATGATGAAACAGGAAAATTAAAAAGAATTGACCAAAGCACTCCTCATGAGATTTCCAAAAAATTTCAAATTTATAATAGAGTTATTTCATTACATATATTAATAAATGGAATACCTGCAGATCATTTTCTTTTTTCTCATTTTAATAATGATATTGATGAAGTTATAATTGAATTAGGTTTAAATAAATATTTACAATTTCAAATTTACTAGAATAGATGAAAAAATATTTTTTTGGCATATTGATTATTGTCTTTATATCAGGGTGTTATTGGGGCAGAAATCTTGAAAAAAATCAGAAAATAAAAATAATAGATGATTTTATCCCGGATATTGATAATTCAATTAGCTCAGTATATATAAATAATAATAATGCCGATAATTACCAAACATTTTGCATTGATGAGCTACGTAGTAATTTGGAAATTAATAATGTTACATTAATAAATAATAATACTTCTCAAATTGATTTTACAGTAGTTATTGATAAATTATTATTACAGGAAAAAACAAAAACTGAAACTGTTAATGATGAATCTTCTCCATATAATGGGCAATCTTATGAATTAATAGTTTGTGATGTTGATATTAAATTTAAACTTTATAAAGGAGATGTAAAAGATAATTATTTGATTGATACTTATTCAATTAATGTAAATAAGGAAGAGAAAATAACAAATAATAGAAATTTAGGCGATTATATGTTTGGAACCAATAAAGATAATTCTGAATATCGTCAAAAATTACTTTCTGATGATATTTTTAAAACTTTATCTGAAAAAGCAGGCAGAAGAACATCTGCAAAAGTAACTACGAAAATTAGCAAGCGAATTAAACAATAAGACGATTATAATCACAAATATGGAAAAAGAAAAAACATTTAGAATTGTTGTAAAAACATTATATGGTCTTGAAGAAGTTCTTTTAAACGAATTACAAGGATTTAATGTTATAAAACCAAGAACTGAAAATCGTGCTGTTTCGTGTTTTGTTGACAAATATTTGCTCTATAAATTAAATTTAGGTTTAAGAACGGCAATTTCAATATTAATGCCAATTAAATCATTTAGGCTTACTAACGAAAAACAGTTGTATGATAATATTTATAAAATAGAATGGGATAAATATTTTACAAATTCTGACACCATTATGGTTGATTCTGTTGTAAATTCAAAATATTTCAATCACTCATTATATATTTCATTAAAAACCAAGGATGCAATAGTTGATTATTTTAGGGATAAAACAGGCAAAAGACCTGATGTTGATAAAGCTGATCCTGATATACGTATTAATATTCATATTGCTGACGACAAATGCATTGTTTCATTAAATTCATCAGGAGCAACGTTAAACAAGCGTGGATACAGAGAAATGTCTGATGTTGCACCAATTAACGAAGTTCTGGCTGCCGGTATGATCTCTCTTTCCGGGTGGGATAAAAAAAGTAATTTTATTGACCCTATGTGTGGGTCAGGAACTATTTTAGTTGAAGCGGCATATTACGCAATGAATATTCCCCCAAACTTACATCGTACAAATTTTTGTTTTTTTAACTGGCTTGATTTCGACAAGAATTTATATTCCGGTGCATTATTTGAATTAAAAGAACAAATAATTGATTTTCCCCATAAAATAATTGGCTACGATAACTCAAAAAATGCATTCCGAATTGCACAAATAAATACTAAAAAAGCCAATGTTGATAGAAATATTAGGTTAATATGCTCTTCATTCGAAGCAATAAATAAATTAGATAATTACACCATAATAACCAATCCTCCTTATGGCGAAAGGATTATGGATGATGGTCTTGAAGATTTGTACAAAAAGCTTTATGAAACATTATTGCACAAGTCAACAAATAGCAGATTTTGTATAATCTCAAGTAATAATGATGCTTTACAAGAAATTAAGTTCGAGTCGGTAAAAACCATTAAACTTCTTAACGGAAAAATAGAATGCAAATACTTACAATATAACCTGTAAGCAACAGGAAATTTATTTTTTTATAAAAATAAATTGTCCACCTTCATCCCCTGTGTTTTTTATTGGCTGAAATTTAGGCGATTGATCTGAATTGTTAGTTACCGGTATTTTAATATTAGAATACAATTGGCTTGCATCAAAATATCTGTTTGTATTGTTTTTCAAAGATTTTAATAAATAATATGCAAAAACAGAATGCCCATCTCTGCCACCATCCATAACAGGTTCTATACCTCCCGATGAAATTGCCTGACGAGAAACAAGGTCATGTACTTTTTTGTAATATTTGTCAGAATCCTCATAAGGTACAGATATTGTGTTTCCTCTAAAAATATCACCACTAAAGCAAGCATCGGAAACTAACAGTGTGTGTTTTGATTTAATTCCTCCAAGAAAAGTCTGTATATCGCTATTTGAAATAAACTGTGAAGTTGAATTTGTTGTAGCATCTATTGGTACCCAATAGCCTTTGTTTAGGGTTTGCTTAAATTCCCCATGTCCTGAATAATAAATAAATACATTGTCTTTTTCTTTAACATTTTCAACCAGCCATTCTAATTCGGTAATAATTTTTGTTCTTGTAGCATTTTCATTATACATAGTCTTAAAATGGTCAATTTTATATCTTGTCTTTAAAATATCTTCAACAGATTTGGCATCATTTACAGCATTATTCAGATTACTCCAATGTCCGGTATAATTATCAATCCCAATAATAAGAGCATAGTAATTTCCTATTTCCATTTCTTTTTTAGCACTCGAAACATTTAAGCCTTTTAAAGGGTCTCCACCTCCTCTATATTGTGTTGTTCCGTTATCAGGTTCATCAACATAAGCTATTTCTTCTGTTGCTGCTTCTTCAAAATATCCATTATCTTTTTCCTTTTTTACCTGCATTTTAATATCGGCATCAATAATATTAATATCATCAATATCCGACATAACAAGCAATTCAAAGCCTTCGTGATTTGACATCAATCGTAATGGATTTTCGCCATAACCTACCGCAGGGTTAAATTCAAGAAAATATCTTTTACCAACCCTGACATCTAACATTAATTTAGCTTTAAATTTATCTTTTTTATTATAGTTTATTTTAACTAGACATTTTTCGTTTTTATCTCTTTTGCATGCAATCCATTTGCCTGCATATTCTGCTGAAAAAGCAGAATTAACACCATCAAAGCTGGCAACATATTCACTTCCTACCAACACTTTAAATTTAATATCACTTTCGGTAGATTTTTTTAACCTATAAACATATATTATGGCATAGTCATCAGTTTCCTGACTTATTGCCGGTGTAACCACAAGAAATATTAAACCAAAAGTTATTAGTGTTAAAATATGTTTTTTTGTTATATTAAGGAAATTAGTCATAGCAAAATATTTTTTTACTGTAAAAATTAAAAGCATGAATAAATCAGATTATCAAAAATTAAACCAAGTTTATTTCACACACAAAAATACAGCTTTGTAAACAAATTCTGTATCAATATACAAACTTACATAATTTTTTTCATAAATATATATAAACATCAAAAAAAATGTGAGTGTACTCTGATAAATTAAATACTTTTTTTTAAGGAAAGAAAAGAAACCATCAATATTGATGGTTTCTTTAAAAAAATATTATTTAATTTTTGCTAATCTGGCAGTAACCTTAACTTTAGTAGTAGTGAAAAAAATTGGAAACCCTGTTTTTTCTGTTTCAAACTGAGGATAAAATACAACATCATATCCGGGATTATCTTTCATTACATTATATAATGCATAAAGATTTACATTTTTTGCAATAAAAGAACCAATTATCGGAATTTGAAGAGCACCTGCAACTTCAACTTCTCCAAGTTTGCGTTCAAATATTCTTGCAAAATCAATTCCTAAAATTTTCACCTGTGTTGCTTCTCCAGATACTTGTTTTGAAAAATCAAAATCACCTTTTGTAAATTCAACATGATTGTTAGGCATTTTCATGGAATGTGACTTAACAGTACAGCTTGTAAACATTACAGCTACTGCTGTTAAAATTAATAAAATTTTTAAAATTTTCATAGTAAAATACTTTTAGTTAAACATTTATTTATTTTGTGCAAAAGTAATTATTATTTACAATTCCATTCAATATTTGATGAAATTAAATTAGAGATGGTTTCTAAAATTTATACCTTGCATCGGGAACAATATCATGACTTGCAAAATCGTTTTTCAAATACTTGTAATATCCAGCTATTGAAATCATGGCGGCATTATCTGTTGTATATTTAGTATTTGGCAAATGTAATTTCCATCCATGATTTTCAGAAAACCTTAAAAGTTCATTTCTCAAATATGAATTTGCTGAAACTCCTCCGGCAATTGCTATTTCTTTAATTCCTGTTTGTTCAACAGCTTTCACTATTTTATCTGTTAAAATCTCAACTATTGTTGATTGTATGGAAGCACATAAATCGATTTTATTTTCCTCAATAAAATTTGAATTCAATTTTAAACTATCTCTTAAAAAATATAAAAAAGATGTTTTTAGTCCACTAAAACTAAAGTCAAGTTTCTGTATTTTTGGCTTTGAAAATGTAAACGCCTTTGAATTTCCTTGCTTAGATATTTTATCAATTTCGGGTCCGGCAGGGTATTCAAGTCCCATAACCTTACCGCATTTATCAAAAGCTTCACCGGCAGCATCATCAATAGTTTGCCCGATAATTTCCATTTCCAAATGGCTTTTAACAACAATTAACTGGGTATGACCACCCGAAACCAATAAACATAAAAACGGGAAAGAAGGATTTGTGTTTTCACCGGCATTTTCCTTAATAAAATGAACCAAAACATGAGCCTGTAAATGATTTACTTCAATCATTGGTATTTGTTGGGCAAGTGAAAATCCTTTTGCAAAAGAAGTACCAACTAAAAGAGAGCCCAATAATCCGGGACCCTTTGTAAAAGCAATGGCGTTTATTTCTTCTTTCTTTATTCCTGCTTTCTTTATTGCGATATCAACTACAGGGATAATATTTTGCTGATGAGCCCTTGAAGCCAACTCAGGAACAACGCCTCCATACTTTTTATGTATATCCTGATTTGCAACAATATTAGACAAAACAGTTTCATCCCTGATTATTGCAGCAGAAGTATCATCACACGAAGATTCTATTCCCAGTATTGTAATATTCATTTTATTAATATATTATTTATACTTTTGCCTTTAATGAGCAGAAGTCCAAATATAATACGGAAAATTAGCAGAACTCTTATTATGTTCTTTTTATCTATAATAAGAATTCTATTAATTGCGTATTTATTACTGCACAGTAACACCGTTCAAAATTACATAATTAATAAAATTACAAAAACTATTTCGGAAGAATTAAATACTAAAGTTGAAATAAACCATATTGACTTTGAACTTTTCAATAAAATAGTTTTAGAAAAAGTGTATGTTGAGGATTTGCAAAACGACACTCTTTTGTTTATTGATGAGCTAAAACTGGCATTAAATAAAATTGATCTTAGCAACAACAATATTGATCTTGACAAAATAATATTTCAAAATACATACATTAATGCTTATGCCGATACTGCAAAAACATTTAATTACCAATTTATTGTAGATGCTTTAGATTCCGAAGAAAAGGATACAACAAAATCTAACTGGAATATATATTGCAATAACTTTAAATTAATTGACTCTCGCCTTATTTACAGAACTTCGGTAAATACTGATGATACTCTGCATGAAATTCTTGATTTTAACAATCTTGCTTTAAACAAGGTAAACATTGAAATTAATGATGTTAACATTATTGAAGACACAATTTTGTTTAATATAGAGAATTTGAATTGCACCGACAAAAGTGGTTTTAAGTTAGACAACTTTCATGCATCGTGTAGTATTGACTCCACAAAAATATTTTTGACGGAAGTTAATTTGCATACTGCAAACTCAAAATTAAACTTTAGCGAATTGTCGTTGAAATACAAAAACTTTAACGATGACTTTAAAGATTTTATAAACAAAGTAAAAATTGATGCAAGATTGATCTCCTCACAATTTGGTTTGGCAGACTTATCTTATTTTGCTCCCAAATTAAAAGGATTAAATCAAAACTTTTTCTTTTCGGGGATAATAAAAGGAAAGATAAGCAGGATAAAGTTTAAAGGATTTGAGCTTTTTTATGGAGAAAACACACATCTTGAGGGGGATTTAAGTTTTGATGGTTTGCCTGATATTGAAAATACATTTGTTCATGCCAACATAAAAGAGTTAACAACAAATACAAGCGATCTGGAAAAAATACAAGTTCCTCCATTTAATAAAAACAGCACTTTGCAATTGCCCGATGAAATTAAGCACTTTGGAAATATTTTATACAAAGGAAATTTTACAGGATTTACCAGTGATTTTGTTGCTTATGGAAATTTTACTACTGCTGCTGGCAATATTGTTTCCGATATTTCAATTAAGCAAGATACCATTAACAAGCACATTGCTTTTACGGGAAAAATTAAAACCGAGAACCTGAATATCGGGAAAATAGCTTCTAATGAAAAAACTCTGGGACTTCTTTCTTTAAATGCAAAAATTGATGGCTACAGCAATCTTAACGGGAAAAATGTAAAAGGCAGATTTGATGGTATTATTAACAATATTGATTTGCTTGATTATAATTATCAAAATCTTAAAATTGAAGGCGATATTGACAATAAAATGTTTAACGGACTTTTGTTTGTTGATGACCCAAATATAAAAATGGACTTTTTGGGAACATTTAATTTTAATGAAGACATTCCGGTGTTCGATTTTACAGCAGATATTTATAATTTGAATTTCAATAAATTAAATATCGACACTATTGATACTACTGCAACAATATCGCTAATATTAACTGCAAATTTTGAGGGCGATAAACTTGACGAAATACAAGGTAATATTGATATTGAAGAAATTTATTACACAAATAAGAATGGAGATATTGCATTAGATGCAATGCAAATAACATCGGAAAAAGATGGAGATAAACGCAATGTTGTTTTTAATTCCGATATTGTTGATGCCAACATATCGGGTGTTTTCAGGTTTTCTACTTTGCAGCATTCCTATCATAAATTTATTGAACGTTATCTTCCTGCCCTATCTACTAAAAATGGAGACATTGCAGAAAACGAACATTCTGACGAATTTGAGTTTGATTTAGAATTGAAAAACACCAGGCAAATTACAGAGCTTTTTATACCGGATATTAAACTTAGCAAAAACTCTAAACTCACAGGATATTTCAATTCTGCAAACGATAGTCTTAATATTTATTTTCAATCTAACAAATTAGAACTGTATGGTTTGGAGTATGAAATGTTTGTGCTGAAAACAAAAACAAACAACAGTAACTTAAATTTAAGCTTAAGGTCAAATAAATTATATTTAAAGGAAAATACCTTTATTAAGAACCTGCGAATCAACAATACAATAAATAATAACCTAAACCAGGTAAGTGTATTTTGGAACAACAGAGATACAGTGGAGTATAGTGGCGAAATATTTGCCGATGCTATATTATCAAAAAACGACAGCTCTAAATTTCCTATAGTTGATATTCAAATAATACCATCGATGTTGGTTCTGGCTAACGATATGTGGTTTATTAACGATTGCAGTTTTAAAATTGACAGCTCATTTATTAAAATCAACAAGTTTACACTTAATAACAATCAGCAATATATTTATGCCAATGGTTTAATTTCCGAAAACCCCAACGACAGCTTACAGCTTATTTTTAACGATATTATGTTGGCAAACATTAATTTGTTTATTGCAGAAAGCGGAATTGAATTAAAAGGCATTTTAAATGGCGATGCAAAGCTTTCCGACTTTTATAATAATCCAATGGCAATTGCACAAATAGATATTAATAAGCTTTCGATTAATAAGCAATTGCTTGGTAATATGTTTGTAAGCAGCAAGTGGAACAACAATGCCAACAAAGTAAATATGAACGCTTATGTTATGCGTGGGAAACTAAAAACCATTGATATTAACGGAGGTTATTATACAAAAGCCGATATTCTTGATTTTAAATTATCGCTGAATAAGTTTAAATTAAATATTCTTGACCCCTTTGTTGATGGTATTTTAACCGATGTAAGAGGTATTGCAGGGGGTGAGGTTTTTGTTAGCGGTAAATCCGATAATCCGATACTAAACGGAAAAATATCGCTGCAAAAAACATCATTTACTGTAGATTATTTGCAAACCCGGTATAATTTAACCGATTATATTTTTATATCGAAAGACAAAATAAGTTTTGAATTGGTTAAAATGTACGATAGGTATGGCAACCAGGCAATGTTAAACGGAAATATTACTCATAATAACTTTAAGGATATAAAATTTAATGCCGATATGAATATCGATAAGTTTCTTGTTTTAGATACAAAGGAAAAAGACAATGAGCTTTTTTACGGCAAGGCTTTTATGAGCGGGCTTATTAATATCGATGGAAATAAAGATAACATTAACATGAAAATTGCAGCCAAAACCGAGAAATATTATCATAAGTTTGAAAAGCGTACGGAATACACAAAGTTTTATATACCACTGTTTACGGGCGAAGACATATCGGAAAACGATTTTATAACATTTGTTAATACCAAAAAAGATACAACGGCAGAAAAAAAATACGAGGTTGACCTTTCGGGGATAAAACTTAATTTCGATTTGGAGGTTACACCCGATGCCGAAGTACAAATAATTTTCGATTCAAAGGTTGGTGATGTGGTTAAAGCAAAAGGGAACGCAAATCTTAATATGGAAATCAACACATTGGGAAATTTTTCTATGAGCGGCGAATATGTTATTGAGGAAGGCGATTATTTATTTACCCTACAAAACGTAATTAACAAAAAGTTTGATGTGGAAAAAGGCGGATATGTTAAGTGGAACGGCAGTCCTTATAATGCCTATATGGATATAAATGCAATTTACCGATTAAAAACATCATTATACGATCTAACTCTTGATACCAGCTATACGGGACGCGTGCCGGTTGAGTGTCATTTAAGAATGTCCGATAATCTGTTGACTCCCGATATTAATTTTAACATAATAATTCCTTCGGGTGGCGACGAGGCAACCGGAATACTAAGTAAAATGTCTGATGAAGAGATTAATAAGCAAATATTATCGCTGTTGGTGTTAAACAGGTTTTTTACTCCTCCCGCTTTAAGCGGAATAAATACCGCCGACGATTATAAAGGCACAAGTGCCGTGGGTGTTACCTCAAGCGAATTGCTTTCAAATCAGTTAAGCCACTGGTTATCGCAAATTAGCAACGATTTTGATATAGGTGTTAACTACCGACCGGGCGACGAACTTACAAAAGACGAAGTAGAAGTTGCTCTTTCTACCCAATTGCTAAACGACAGGGTAAGTATTAACGGCAATGTAGGAGTGGGGGGAGAATACGCTTCATCGAGCAATATTGTTGGCGACTTTAATGTAGATGTTAAGATTAACAAAAGCGGTAAATTAAAAATTAAAGGCTACAGCAAGGCAAATCATAATTTGGTTTACGAAGAATCGCCACATACACAAGGCGTGGGTTTGTTTTACAAAGAAGAATTTAACTCATGGGGACAGTTAATGAGAAGATACTTTAGGGGGAAAGCTAAGGAATAGTTGTTTTCAACACACAAGGTAATATGCTACATGCTAAACTTTTCAAAAGTTTGGAACTTTTGAAAAGTTGGAAGATAATAAAGAGCTGTAACAAGCCAATGTATTCCGTTAACAAGCAAACCAATTCCGCTTATAAGCAAACAGATGACCGTAACAGGCCAATAGACTTCGCTTATAAGCCAATGGATTCTCTTATTAAGCAAACTGATGCCCCTTACAAGCAAACAGATTACAATAAGGGGCAAACAGATGAACGTAACAAGCCATTAGATGAACCTAAGGGGGTGCCAGACTGCCGTAGTGTCATGCCACAGCTCGGTTTTATAGCAACAGTCTTCGGTTTTACGGCAACTGACTCCGGTAATACGCCATTAGACTTCGGTTTTATTGCAACTGACTCCGGTAATACGCCATTAGACTTCGGTTTTGTTGCAACTGACTTCGGTATTACGCAAACTGATGTAAGTATTACGCAAACTGATTTGAGTATAATGGCAATAATACAAATTACAGACCATGCAATTTGCTTGTTTATTAGGCTTCTAACTGTTTTTGGCGACAAAATGGCAAAGCTATAGTTTTCACATTGAGCGCTAGCCCTGAGCGTTTACATTGAGCGGAGTCGAAATGGAGTCGAAGGATATAATCAAAACAACCTAATAATATCAATATCTCTTTTTTTTCTCACTTATATTTAGCAACTTGCAGAGTTTTTATATATTAATGAATAATTATGAAGGATTTAATTTTTACTTTAATAGGGTTAATAATTGGTGCTGTATTTGGTTTTTTAACATCCTATTTAAAAGAAAAGGGAAAGAATAAAGCTTTGAAATCAGATATAGCAAAAATTACGGAGGAAAAAGAAAAAGTTAAAAAAGAACATGAACTAGATATTGAAAAAAGAAAATATAAATATGAAAGTAAACAAGTTCAATTTACTAAATTCTTTAATTTATTAGATGAATTATCTGTTATGTCCTCACAAAATGTAATGAATAAATTTACTCCTATTTTATCGGAGTATAATTTAAATTTCTTAGAAGCAACAACAAACGATGACAAAACAATGCAAAATGTTGTTATAACTAAATTTCAAGATGATATCTTAGAGTTGATGAAAGAATGTAATCAATATTTAATTAGGTTAAGAACTGAGACTAATGGATTAAAATTAATAGCAAATAATGAAATTTTATCAACTTTGTCCATATTAGATAAGGCATATGAAATAATGTTTGAAAATTCAACAAATCAAATAAAACTTTTGGCTAATTCTATAATCTCTAATGATACAGATGCTTTAAAAAAATCCATGACTGAAGTTGATAAAGATGGGAAAAAAATTCTAGAATTAAGGGATCAATTGATGGGAGAAATTAGAATTGAATTAGATAGAATATAATATTTTAAAGATATTTGCATTATGGAACTTCTTAATAATGAAAACCCTAAAAAGAAACAATCTGAAGAATATATTAATTTAAAGAATCATATAGCATTCAAACCAGCAAGAGGGTTGATTGAAAAAATTTCAAAAGACTATAAGGATTTAGATGGAAATTTTGTTGAGCAATTTCAAACAACTGCGTTTTATCCTAGGCTTTGGGAATTGTTTTTAAATGAATTATTATTAGAACAAAAATTTGAAATACTAAATCAACACAATAGACCAGATTTTCACTTATGTATAGATTCTTTAGAGTTTTTTATCGAAGCTAGTAGCTCAAATCCTTCAGTAAATGATTTATACACCGAAGATGTAATTGCCAAATCATTTATTGAACAAGATAAAGATATTGAAAGAAAACTTGTTGAATATTACGTTATAAAACTAGGTAGTGTTTTGTATTCAAAATTATCAGAAGAATATTGGGAATTAGAATGGGTGAAGGGAAAGCCCCTAATATTTGCGGTTCTTCCATCACATAATTCCTTTGCAAGGTTTTTACCTGATGCTAAAATAACTGAGTACCTGTATGGGATAGAATATAAATCAAAAATTTCGGATAGTGACGAATTGTCATTTACAAAAACACAATTAGAAAATCATACTCATTTGAATAAAACGATTCCTTCTAATTTTTTTTCTTTTCCAGAAACTGAAAATATAAGTGCAGTACTATTTACTAATACATGTGATTTGCAAAAATTTAATCGAATGGGACAGCAAGGAGATTTTTTCGAAGAGGATAATATAATAACAAGAATTGGGAAGTGTTATGATTTCAATGATGATTATGCAAAGGATTTTAAATTTGTAATAGGTGAAGACGATCATATTGAAACATGGGCAGAAGGAGTCTCTATTTTTCATAATCCCAATGCTACTAACCCTCTTCAAAAAGGTATATTTAAGAATGTGAGAGAGGTCTGGTTAAATTCAAATGATGAATATGAGATAACAGTTCCGGACTTTCATCCTTATTTCTCAATGACATCAGTGGCATTTCCTGAATAATAATTTAAATTGAAATCCCCCGCTGCCGCCAGAATTCTTTCTGGTGGTTAAAAAGCCCCCGCTTTTTGGCAATTCAATAAAAAGGCTGTATTTTTATGGGAGAGAAAAAGAAGTGCCTAAAGTTAAAAAATGAAAGCATGAGAAAAATAATATTTACAATAAGCCTTTTTATAAGCTTATGTTATGTTTATTCACAAGAGATTAATAATTATGAAGATATTTATATTGGAGAACAAAAAGATGGGGAAAAACATGGACAAGGGACATTAAAATTTGCAAATGGTGATATATATACCGGTAAATTTATGTTCGATAAATCTAATGGGAAGGGGACATTAACGTATGCAAACGGAGATAAATATGTGGGGGATTTCAAATATGACATGTTTAAAGGACAAGGAACTTTTACATTTGCAAACGGAGATAAATATGTTGGTGAATGGGGAAAAGGCTTAAAGAACGAACAAGGAACATTAACATACATAAACGGGGATATTTATGTAGGAAATTTTAAAGATGATAAGTTTAGCGGACGGGGAATATTTACATATTCAAATGGTGATAATTATAATGGTGAATGGGAAAATGGATTAAGGAACGGGCATGGAACATTTAAAAATGTAAATATATATGTTGGCAAATGGTTTAATGGGAAACAAAATGGACATGGAATATATATACAAGTAAACAAAGATAAATATGTTGGTAAATGGAAGGATGGAAAACAGAATGGTCAAGGAATATACATTTATAATAACGGAAATGTGTACATAGGTAATTTCAAGGATGATATACGTAATGGAAAAGGAACATTGATATATGCAAATAAGAACATATATGTAGGAGGATTTATTGATGGAAAAAGGAATGGATATGGAACTTTGACGTATACGGATGGATGTCAGGATATTGGAAGATGGGAAAATGACATTTTAATAAATTAAAGATTCCTCCCCGCTCCCGCACGCTTTGCAGCGTGTGGGTTTAACAAAAGCTACAAACAAAACAAACAAGCAATATTTTAACATCACATTAAACATTATTCAATTAAACATACATTTATTTATACTTCTACACAATAAAACATACAATACGCCGTTTTATGTTTAATTAAAGTTTCGAAAATCGAAACAAGTATTCATTAAAATTTATAAATTATGTTAAGTACTAATAGAGCATACATGAAAATGATTTTAGCATTAATCAGTTTCTTTATAAGGTATGCAGAAAAAATTAAAGACAATGCAATAATTCAAAACACTTTAAAGCTTATTAAGGAAAAAGTTAAGCTAATAGCACATTTTCGTGAAATACAAAAGAAAGATACATCGGGCTTGGCAAGAGATAAGCAAAAAAGTAAAAAACAACTTGCCGAAATTATATTTCTGGTGAGTGGTGCAATTCGCACCTACGCCTACAATACAAGTAATGCACTAATGTATAATGCAGTAAAACTGCCTGTATCAAAGATTGCCAGTATGGGAGACACTGTTTTGCTTGTTTATACCGAAAATGTAAAAAAGATTGCTGTAAAAAACTTTAAAAAATTAGAGGCTTATGGTCTTACAAAAGAAAATATGGAGAAGTTTGATGCAGACAGCTCCGATTTCTTGCTCCGCATGACAAGACCAAGAGAAGCAATAGCCGAAAAATCTACAGCTACCATAAAAATTAAGGAAACAATAAAAGAACTCCGCAATTTAGTAGTAGGCAACTTAGATAATGCTATGGTAAACTACATAAACTCTGATAATGTGTTTTATAACGATTATGAGAAAATTCGTGAAATAGTAGACCCTGCTACCCGCCATTTAGATGTTTATGGTTATGTAATAGACGAAGAAACCCGATTGGTATTAAAAAATGTAGCAGTTACAATAATAAGAGCTAAAGCCTCTGCCAACATAGAAGTTCCTGTACAAAAACTAACAACAAAAAAAGGCTATTACAGACTTACAGGTCTTGAGCCGGAGAAATATATTATTACATTTAGCTTACATAATTACGATACCTTTGAAAAAGAAATTGTATTGTATCCGGGTCAATCTTTGAAATTGGATGTGGCGCTTAGAAAAACGGAGTGACCCCTGTATGACCCCCTACCTGAAAGGGGGAATTCTCCCCTATAGGGGAGATAAATAGGGGTCAAACAGAAATTAAGAGGGAAGGAAACTTCCCTTTTTTTTATGCAATAATGTAAAGTGCGAGAGCCCTGCAAAACAGCATCATTTTGCAAGTTCAAAAATTTGTGTATTTTTATGGGGGAAAAAAATGAAAAAAACGAACTTATATATTATTATCTTCTTATTCTAGAAAGTTTCAAATGAAAAACCCGGTTTTCTATATTTCTTTTTTAATCAATATATGCTTTATTATCAATCTTGGTTTTTCAACTAATTATTATATTGATACATTGTCTGGAAATGATAATAATATTGGGACTTCTCCAGGTCAAGCATGGGAGACAATAGATAAGGTTAACTCAATAGTTTTTCAGCCGGGAGACAGTATTCTTTTTCATCGGGGGCATAGCTGGAAAGGTAAAATATCTATTAATTATTCTGGAAATTCGGCTCAGCCTATTGTATTCTCTTCATATGGATTAGGAGAATATCCTATTATAAAAGGAAGCACAAAAGCAGATTCAACAAGCTTTTGGATAAATTCCGGAAGTGGTATATGGGAATCGGCCATAGCTTTTAATCAAGATATATCAGTATTATTTTATAATACTAACGATTCGCTGCCATTAAGAGCAAATAAAGAAAGTGCATTTGTTGATCTTGATACATTATGGGATTTTTATTATGACACTATTTCACACAAACTTATTGTTTATTCTCCTTCTGATAACCCGGCTATCATTGCCAATGGTATTGAAATAACAGAGCATGATTATGGAATACATATTGGGGATAATTGCAGTAATATTACCATATCTAAGCTCAAGTTTGTTTTTTATACCAACGATGCAATTTATGCTCATATTCCCGATGCCGGCTTGAAGATTGATAATAACATTATTGCTAATATTGGAGGTCCCGGTTCAGCAATATTTCATGGAAACGGGATATTTGTACATTTTCTTTATCCCAACGATACAATAACTATAATCAATAATAAAATATATAACATATGGCATATAGGGATTTTTGTTCCCGTAGGCTCACCACCATCTACACTTTATGGAAGCCAAATCTGCAATAACGAATTAATAATGATAGGCGGAAGTGCCATAGGTGTAAGTTATGCAATTGGTATTGAAGTTTCTAATAATTATATTCACAAAGCATCTGTTTATATCCCCGATCGTTGTGGAATAGGCTTAGAAAATTGCGATTATATTATAGTGAACAATAATATAATTATAGAAGCTGAAGATGATGGTTCCAGTCCATATAGTGGATGGCTCTCTGCTGGTATCTACACATTTGGAGCAAACCATAGCAAGTTCTATTACAACATTGTTTCAGATGGAATGGTAGGAATTCATTTAGACAATGATGATGGAACATATGGTTATTCTTCTATTGGGAACGAGGTCTGTTATAATCTCTGTTATAACCATTATGGAATCGGCATTATGATTGAGCAGGAAAATGATAGTACTCTTGTTTATAATAATACTGTTTATAATTGCTTACACGCAGGTATATCATTCAGAGGATATTGGGCTGGTAATTCAGACCATTGTTCAGTTAAAAATAATATAGTATGCAATCCTGTGAATTCTAATAATGTAATTGAAATTGCAGATATTGGAACTGATTTTCAGATGGATTATAACTGCTTTTACCATTCTATTCCATCCGCAAATCTGGTTCACTGGCTTGGTAATAATTATACCACGGCAGAATTTAGTTTTTATCAAGGTTTTTCCAATCAGGATAGTAATTCTTTTACACTTAATCCATTTTTTATTAATTCGACCAATTATCCTTTTGATTTTTCATTGAATTCTTATTCTGCTTGTATTGATACTGGAGTATATCTGGGTCTTAATATGGACATTACCGGACAGCCTGTGCCTTTTAATGCTATAGTTGATATTGGAGCTTATGAGTATAACAATACTGTGAACAATATTATACCAATTCAAAACAAAGAAACATTAATGTTTCAGGTATTTCCAAATCCCACAACCGGAAAAACTACAATAATGGTAGAAGAAGCAGAGATTATTGAAGTAATGAATATTGAAGGGAAACAAATTTACACAGGCAAAGAAAACCAAATAGACTTGAGCTCGCAGCCAAAAGGAATATACATTATTAAAGTAACAACGCAAAAAGGAGTCGCTGTTGAGAAAATTGTGTTACAATAAATTTTTCCAATGTAAAAGTTTCAAGATTTTTTCTAATTGTAAATAAAAATAAAATCAAATTGTTTCTTTTCAATTATTTTTTTCTATTTTTATCGGTTAAAATAAATTCTATATTTAAAATTAAATATGAAAAAATTAATTAATATATTCTCGCTTGTTGCAATAGCATCTATGGTATTGCTTAACAGTTGCAATAAAAATGAAATTTTAGACCCTGCCAAAGGAGAACAATCTTTTGAAGAAAAAACGCTAGAATCATTATCGGGAACAGTTGTTGATGAAAATAATTTGCCACTTGCAGGCGTTACGGTTAATGCTCACGGTCAAACTTACACAACAACAACAACAGGGTTTTTCATTTTTTATAATCTTACTGTTCCAAATAACAGGTATGTTATAAAATTTTCAAGGCAAAATTATTTTTCAGTAACACGTTCTGAAGCTGTTGTTACCGGAAGTCCCGGACAAATGAAAGTTAGCTTAATGCCAATACAGTCAACAGCTACAACAGAAGTAACAAATTTTGATGCTTCAGCAGGAGGCCAAATCGCCATAGGTAATATTTTCAACTTTACTTTTCCTGCCGATAATTTTATATATGAAAGTGGATCACCATATACCGGTAATGTAAATGTTGCAGTATTATATATGGATCCTACCGACCCAAATTATCACCTAAGAGTACATGGTGGAGATCAACGAGGAATAATTGAAGGTAATAATCAGGAATATTTGCTTAGAGCTTTTGTTGGTGCAAATATAATGTTGTACGATGACAGTGGTCAGAAATTACAATTAGACCCAAATATGCCACCCGATGTTGATTTTGAAATAGAATTGCCACCAGGTTTAGAAAACTTGTGTCCTGCTGATATTGATATATGGACATTTAATAATGTTTTTGGATTAAGAAATACAACTGGCTCTCAAGCCCATAAAGAAGGAACAAAGGTTGTGGGTAGAGTTGGTCATTTCTCATACATAAGTTGCGAAATTTCTTACAATACCTCTGCCACTGTTATGGGGCATGTTACAAACGCAAACGGTGATGCAATTCCTGGTATAACTGTAAAAATTGGAGAATCTTATGCAATTACAAATCAGGATGGATTCTACTCAAGAGAAGTAATTGCCGGAGTTCCTGTTGATGTTGAAATTCCTAATTATTTGGGTACTGCTTATGGTCCATATCCAGTTACTCCTTATGGAAATACAACAATTGATATAGTTGTTACTCCTGCTTCTGTGGAACTCGTTTACGGTTCATTAGTTGATTGTAACGGGAATCTAATTGCCGGAAACATTGTTGTATCATGGGCAGGCGAAAATGTTGCAATTTATACAACAACAGGATACTTTTCTATTGAAGTAACCACAGGAACATTTAATGTAGATATTTATGCTTTTGGAAATGGCGTTGAAAAATATTTATCAATGGTTAATGTTAATGTTCCTGTAGAAATAGTATTATGCCCACCTATTCCAACAGGACCAAATTATTTAACTATTAATGGCGATCCAATTAATGCTCAATTGACAGGATTTACTATTAAAGAAGGAGTTTACGATAATAGTTTTACAGAAACTGTTATAGAGTGTTCAGGACAATCAGGAGATTATTATATATATTTTAGTGGTAATTCCGCTGGTACATTCCCAATGATAAGTGCCGGAATACAATATATGGGACCACCTACTTGGTCAGATTCATTTGACATAGGCTCTATTACAGTTGCTTCCTACGGAAATGTTGGAGAATTAATTGAAGGCACATTCTCTGGAATAACTCTTGATGGAACTCTTATTGAGAATGGTCATTTTTCAGTTGTCAGACAACATGATCAATAAAATAAAATTCGTTGATATAGAAAACATCGAACATTTACTTGTTCGATGTTTTTTATAAATACCAACTTAATGAAAGCTTATTCACTACATAAAACTGAACGTCTTTGTAGCACCAAACCCATAACAGAATTGTTTGAAAATGGCAATGCTTTCACAATAAATCCATTTCGTGTAATTTGGAAAGAAAAAAATTGGTCTGAAAATAGTAATGCAAAAATTGCAATAAGCATTCCTAAAAAAAGTTTTAAAAAAGCTGTTACAAGAAATTTGTTGAAAAGAAGAGTGCGTGAAGCGTATAGATTAAACAAACATATTTTATATAATTATCTTGACAATAACAATAAGCAGATTATATTTATTATAATCTATTTGGAAAAAGAAGTATTAGATTACCATGAAATAGAAAATAAAATAATTGTAATTTTACAGCGTTTAATAAAAGACCATAAAACATCTGCAAATGCTTAAAAATATATTTAAAAAGACATCCGTAATAATAATTTCATCATTATTGGCAATTTCATCTTTATTGTTTTATGCTTTTAATGATGATAATGCGACATTTGAAATATCAAAAAATTTAGATATTTTTTACACACTTTTCAGAGAGTTAAACATATATTATGTTGACGAAACCGACCCGGGTGATCTAATAAAAACCGGAATTGACAAAATGCTTGAAAGCCTTGATCCTTATACAATTTATATTCCTGAATCTCAAATGGAGAATTATAAATTTATGACAACAGGACAATATGGAGGTATTGGAGCATTAATAAGGAAAAGCGGTAAATATATTGTTGTATCAGAGCCTTATGAAGATTTCCCTGCTCACTCTGCCGGATTAAAAGCAGGAGATATAATAATTGAAATAGATGAAAAATCTACAGAAAATAAATCTACTTCCGATATTAGCAAAGCATTAAAAGGACAACCCGACTCAGAGGTAAAACTTAAAATTAACAGACCAGGAACAGAAGAAGTGTTGGAAAAAACACTTGTCAGACAAAAAATTAAAATAAAAAGTGTACCATATTTTGGAATGTTAACAGATGATATTGGATATATCAAGCTCTCTCAATTTACACAAAAGGCAGGCAATAAAGTTAAAGAAGCATTTCTGGAATTAAAAGAAAAACATAATGCAAGTAAAATTATTTTAGACCTCAGAAACAACCCCGGAGGATTACTAATAGAATCTGTCCATATTTGTAATATATTTATGGATAAAGGTCAGGAAATAGTGAGAACAAAAGGAAAAATATCGCAATGGGATAAGACATATTATGCAATGCATAGTGCTGTTGACACGGAAATACCGGTTGTTGTACTTGTTAACAGAGGCTCCGCATCTGCATCGGAAATTGTTTCTGGAGCTTTTCAGGATTCTGACAGAGGTGTTATAATTGGCGAAAGAACTTTTGGCAAAGGATTAGTTCAAACAACAAGAACTTTAAGCTATAATACCAAACTAAAAATAACCACTGCAAAATATTATATTCCCAGCGGAAGATGTATTCAGGCATTAGATTATACTCATAGAAACGAAGATGGAAGCGTTGGAAAAATACAGGATTCTTTAATGACAGAATTTAAAACAAAAAACGGAAGAAAAGTTTTTGACGGAGGAGGCATTTTACCCGATATAACAATTGAACAAGAGTTTTTAAGTAATATTTCAACAAGTCTTTTTATTAAAAATTTAATATTTGATTATGCTACCGAATATAGTATCAAGCATGATTCTATATTGCAGTCTAAAGAATATCGATTATCTGATACAGAGTATAATGATTTTAAAAAATTTATAAGTGACAAAGAGTTTGATTATGAGACAAACAGCGAGGAACAGTTAAAAAAATTAATTAAAATATCAAAAAAAGAAAAATATTTTAAAATGTCTGAAAAAGAATTAAAAGAGTTAGAAACGAAATTAGTTCACGATAAAGATAAAGACCTTAATACTTTTAAGGAAGAAATAATTAATTTACTTACCGAGGAAATTGTAAGTAGATATTATTTTCAACAAGGCAGAATAGAATCTTTATTAGTAACAGACAAAAATGCAAATAAAGCAGTTGAGATATTAAATGATATGGAACTTTATAATTCTATTTTAGCCGGAACCGATACTATTTCAGGAGATACAGAGAACAAATAATTCGAAAATGTTATGCAATAATCCCTGCATAAAAATTATGAAACGAACATGAAAAACATTTGTTTTTTTAATTGCACAAAATTTTGGGGAGGGGGAGAAAAGCTACATTTAGAATATGCTGTTAAATTTCGTGAAAAAGGATATAATGTAATTATTACTGCAAAAAATAACAGTCCATTATTCCAAAAGGCAAAAGATGCTCAATTTCAAGTACACAGTATTAATATTGGTAATTTGTCATTTTTAAACCCTTTTAAGAAAAAAAAAATAAGATCATTTTACAAGTCCTATAATATTGATACTGTTTTTTTTATTATTCCTTCCGATTTAAAAGCAGGAGGAATTGCGGCAAAAAAAGCCGGAGTTGAAAAAATTGTTTATTTAAGAGGTATAGCTGTTCCTATAAAGCGCAATTTTTTAAATATTTATTTGCTGAAAAAAGTTGTTACTCACATAATTGCAAATTCAAAAGAGACTAAAAGAACTATTTTAAAAAATTTAGCTAATGATATTGAACCCGAAAAAATTAAAGTAATATATCATGGTATTGATATTCGGGAACACTCCGAAAAATCAACAAATAAAATATTTGAAAAAGAAAAAAATGAAATAATTATTGGCAATCTTGGACGATTAACAGAACAAAAAGGACATAAATATTTAATTGACTTAGCTGCCATTTTAAAAAATACCACACAAAATTTCAAAATTATTATTGCCGGTGAAGGAGAAAGTAAAGACGAACTTGTTAAATTGGCAGAAAAAAGCGGCTTAAAAAAATATGTAACCTTTCTTGGTTTTATTTCTGATGTTAAAAGTTTTCTTAACGAGATAGATATTTTTGTTTTGCCATCTATTTGGGAAGGTTTTGGTTTCGCAATAGTTGAGGCAATGATTGCAGAAAAACCGGTTGTTGCTTTTAATATTACAAGTAATCCGGAAATAATTATTGATGCTGAAACAGGTTTTCTTGTGGAATTCCCTAATGTTGAACAATTTGCAGAAAAGGTGAAATTATTAATTGATAATAAAGAATTACGGGAAGCATTAGGAGAAAAAGGAAAATTGCGGGTAATTGAACAATTTGATATTGATAAAAAGATAGATGAACTGGAAAATTATCTCATTACATGAATAAATCCGGTTTCACTATGTCCGTTTTCTGCAGAAGATAAGTGATAATAATAAACACCAGGATCAACTAATATTCCAGCAGATGTATGACCATCCCATGTAATTTTTTTTGCAGAAATTGTATGAACTATTACGCCCCACCTGCTAAAAATAAAAAGCTCATACGTATGAATACCGTTTGTTTTTATTGTTAAAAAATCATTTATGCCATCTCCATTTGGAGTAAAAATATTAGGCACTAATTTTATGTCTTCTACAGTTACACTTGCATCTGCTGTATCGGTACATTCTTTTCCTGCATTAATAACAAATCTTACGGAATAATCACCAGCATTTTGAAACTTATATATTAAAGATGATGTTGAATCAACAAAAATCCCATCTCCAAAATCCCAGTAATAGGAATATTTTAATATATCATTTGGTGTCTCATCTAATATAGATTGACTGGTAAAATCGTAAAAAAATGAAGATAATGAAAATGTGTCTGTTAAAAAATAATCTTGAGCAGGACTTAATATAAACGCAGCAACTGGTCTTTTTCTTACTGTAATATATTCTGTTTTAATTTCAGAATCAACATTAGAATTTTCATCTGCAACAGTAAGTTTTACATTATATACGCCTGCCGTATCATATACAACAACAGGGTTTTGGGTACTTGATGTTGCCGGTGTGCCTCCCTCAAATTCCCACAACCGTGTTATAATAGTTGTATCAGAAATAGAAAGATCGTTAAAATAAACAACAACACTTTCACAAACAATTGTTGTATCTGACCTGAAATCAGCAAGTGATTGCGCTGTAGAACTAAGTGTAATCACAATTAAAAAAACCTGTAATAAGTATTGTTTAATTTTCATTTTAATAATTTCAATAAAACAAAAGTACAAAAATGTTTATATATTTTGTGTTAATTTTTTAATAAGCTTAAATTCGTTAAAAAATTCCTTAGCAATTACACGAAAAATAGTGTAACTTGGTATTGCAAGTATCATTCCCGGAATTCCTGCAATACTTCCTGCAATTAATATTAATAAAAATATTTCTAATGGGTGCGCTTTTATGCTGTTAGAGTATATTGTAGGCTGCAATAAAGCTGCATCTAAAATTTGTACCGAAACAAAAACAATCATCATATAAGCTAACATCGGAAGAATTTCCGTGTAGAAATTCATATCAATATGTGTAAGAACACCGAATAATAACCCGAATATCATCCCGATAATTGGTCCCACATAAGGTATTATATTAACCATTCCAACAAAAAGAGCAATAATTAAAGCGTGTTCAAATTTTAATCCAACAATACTTAATCCAATGGTTACTAATGTAATTACTATACATACGTCTATGCCCATGCCAATAAAATACCTCATCAGTAATCTTTTAATGGAAGACATAGCATGTTTTACAGAATTCTCATGTTTTTCTGGTATTAAAATCAATATCCCGTTTACGAATAGTTTCTCATCCTTTAAAAAGAAAAATGTAATAAATGAAATTGCAAAAAATGCAACAAATATATTTCCCAGAACCCCTGCTATTGTTCCAAAAATATTTGAAACATCAGAAACACTTAAAAATCGTGTAATTTGCTTAACCACCAAGCCTTGCGCTGAAGCAGAACTGTCTGGATTGAAATTTAATTTTTTTGCCCACTCATCAACAACATTTAGTGGTTCTTCGAGGTTTTCCATTATTGATTCGGGGTTAATTTCAGACAATTGTTGTGCTTCATCAGTAATGATTGGCAGAAAAAAACTGAAAAATCCAAATACCATTGCCCAAAGTAAAACTAAAGTAATACCTGCACTAACAGCTCTCGGGACTTTTATTTTTTTTACTTTTAATTTTCCAATTAAGGCAACTATTGGATGTCCAATAAGTGAAAGTATTGCTGCAAAAAGTATGTAAGCAATTATAGCCATGAAATACCACACTATGAATCCTATTATTGTAAGTATGGCAATTATTATAATATATTTTCCGATATTATTCATTTAACCAAGTTATGTTTACGAATAAAAATATTAAAAGTTTTATATTACTCTTAATATTTAGCTTTTATATAGTTTGAAATTTTTTCCATTAACCATCGCGGTGTAGATGTTGCACCACAAACTCCAACAGAATCTACATTATTAAACCAATTTTTATTTAATTCTTTTTCATCTGAAACAAAATACGTATTATCATTTTCATTTTTACAAATATTATACAGCATTTTGCCATTTGAACTTTTATGCCCACTAACAAATATTATTACATCATATTTTTTGGCAAATATTTTTAATTTTGGTTCACGTGTAGATACTTGTTTACAAATTGTATTATTAGCAATAAAAAGCAAATCCTCTTTTTTATTAGTTTTTAAATTTTCATTAATTATTGCCTCAATTTCTTCAAAGCCTTTTGTGCTTTTTGTTGTTTGAGAATATAAAATAACAGGTTTTGAAAAATCAATTTTTTTCAAATCATCAATTGTTTCAATAACTATTGCTGTGTTTTCAGTTTGTCCAACAAGACCGTTAACTTCTGCATGTCCTTCTTTTCCAAATATTACAATTTGTCCTTTTTGCTTTTTTATATAATTGTACCCATGCATTATTTTATTTTGCAATTTTATTACAACAGGACAAGTTGCATCAATAAGTTTAATGTTATTATTTTTTGCAATTCTATATGTTTCGGGAGGTTCTCCATGAGCTCTAATAAGAACTTTGCAATTTTTTAATTTTTTAAACTCATCATGACTTATTGATTTTAATCCCATTTTTTCAAGCCTGCCAAGTTCAACATTGTTATGAACAATATCCCCTAATGAATATAATTTTTCATTTTTCTCAAGTTCTTTTTCTGCTTTTTCAACAGCATATACAACTCCAAAACAAAATCCTGAACCTTTATCAATATCAACTAGCATATTAAAATTTTTCTTTAATAATATCAATAATAAATTGCAATTGTTCTTTAATACTTAAATTGCTATTATCTAAAACAATGGCATCGTTGGCTTTTTTTAGTGGACTTTCTTTACGATTTTCATCATAAAAATCACGTTTTGTTATATTATCAATAACCTCTTTTAATGTTATTTCAATGTTTTTTTCAAGATATTCATTATAACGTCTTCTTGCTCTAATGTTAACATCGGCAGTCATAAATATTTTCAGATCTGCATCAGGAAAAACTACCGTTCCAATATCTCTGCCATCCATTACAATACCTTTTTTATCACCAATTTTTCGCTGCAGCTTCACCATTTTTTTTCTAATTATTTTTTCCTTACTGATAATGCTTACCAAATTAGAAACATCAATTTTTCTTATTTCTTCTTCAACATTTTCATTATTTAAAAAAATCTCATTTTCAGATAAGTCATTATTGTGCCTAATGTCAATGCTTATATTTTTCAACTCATTTTCTAATTTTATAATATCAATCTTTTCTATATCATAAATAATATTATTTCGCATACAATATAAGGTAACCGCCCTGTACATTGCCCCGCTATCAATATATTTATATTTTAATACTTTTGCAAGGTCTTTTGCAAGCGTACTTTTTCCACATGAAGAATACCCGTCAATTGCTATTGTGATTTTTTGCATGTTTCAAAAATAAGATTTTTATTTTACCTATACACTTAATTTATTATTAAGTTCTGCTATCAGTTGTTTTGAAACTGTATTATAATACCGCTTTGTGCGAAATGCTATAGCCCATTTAACACCATTAATTGCATTTGTCAAAAAAACCTCATCAGCATTTAACAGATCAGTTATTCTAAGGCTTGCATCTTCAAAAACAATGTACTTTAGATCAATGGCTATATCAATAATTTTGTTACGCATTACTCCCGCTACACAGCCATCGTCAATTGAAGGAGTATAAATACTTTTTCCTTTTACAAGAAATATGTTTGAACTTATTGCTTCAATAATATTATTATTCTGATTTAGTAAAATGCAATCGTCAAACCCGTTTTCTTTTTTATAGATACCTGCCAAAATATAAGGAAAGGCGTTTGTTGTTTTAAAATTAGATAATGCGTTTACGGGTTTTTTAAATTCGTCGTAAATTTCAATTATCAATCCTTTTTTGTTTAAAATATATTTTTCATTTTCAAGCTTTTCTGCTTCAATTATGTATGAAATATTGTTTGTTACAGGAGTATAAAATCCACCATCTGCTCTAAAAACTGTTAATCTTAATCTTGCTCCCTGAAAAAGCCTGTTAGTATTTAATAACTTTATAATTTGTTTGCTTAAATCTTCTTTATTGAAGCTTGAAGGAATATTCATTTTAAGAAATCCCATACTTTTTGTAAGTCTTTTAAGGTGGTCGTCGAATAAGAATATTTTTTTTGATGACACTCTTATTGTTTCAAACAAGGCATCACCATATCTGAAAGCTCTGTTTTGGCATGTAAGTACAGTTTGCTTTTCTTTTACAAAATCTCCGTTAAAACATATATATGGTTCAATTGGCATTAGAAATTATTTTTTTACAAATTTCAAGAATATTTTCGTTAGATAAAATTTTAACTGTTTTCAATCCTGCCTTTTCCCCAGCCTCAACATCTCTGTTTCTATCGCCTATCATATACGATTTATTTACATCAATATTAAAACGTGCAATTGCTTTTTCAATCATTATTGAATTTGGTTTTCGGCATAAGCAAATATTATTCACCTCGTTATGGTGCGGGCAATAATATATTTCGGTTAGTTTTATATTGTGCTTTTGTAATTCAGAATTTAAAAATCCATGAACTTTATCTACATCTTGTTTTGTATATATATTTTTTGCAATACCCCCTTGGTTTGTAATAATGATTAACAAATAATCTGCATCCTGCAATAATTTAAGAGCTTCAAATACTCCTTCGTTAATAATAAAATCGGAAACTTTGTAAACGTAGTTTCCAACTTCTTTATTAATTACACCGTCCCTATCAAGAAATATCGCTTTTTTCATATAAACTGATTTATGAATGAGTCAAGCAATTCCGGTTTAAGTATAATGGGAAAAACAAAACCATAAACTCCTCCCCAAAAATGTACATCATGTGCAATATTATCCCTGCTTCTTTTGCTCTGGATATAAGAGTACACCATATATATAACACCAAACAAAATACCATAAATAGGTACTACTCCAAATAAGTAAACTTTATGCATTGGAGCAAAAAATATTGAAGTAAACACAAATGCCGATACTGCTCCTGATGCTCCAACAGCATTGTAATGCGGGTTGTTTCTGTTTTTTATCAAAGAAAATAACGTAGAAAAAATAATGCCTCCAAAATATAATATGATAATATAAAGCGTTGCTTTATCTCCAAAGTGATATTTAAAATACGCCATTACATTATTACCAAAAGAATATAAAACTATCATGTTTATAATAAGGTGTGTCCAATCTGCATGTAAAAAGGCATGTGTTATAATTCTGTAAATTTCCTTACGATGATAAATTTGGTAAGCATTAAACTGAAACTTATACATTATTTCTCTTTTGCTAAAAGCAAGAAAAGAAACCAAAGATGTAATTGCTATAATTATAAATATCATTTATTTACAGAATTGGGGAAAAAACAGGATAAAATTACTAAAAACAATTTATTATACCGATGCTGAACAGTTTTATATGCCAATAAAGAGTTAAATTTTATATTAAGTATTATAATGAAATTAAATAACTACCTAATATTGTTGCTGGTTAATGCTTGCTGATTTTTCAAAAATTCAACAAGTTTTTGTATTGCCATGCCTCTGTGACTTACCTTATTCTTTTCTTCCATTGATATTTCTGCAAATGTTTCAGTAAAACCATCGGGTTTAAAAATTGGGTCATAACCAAAACCATCTGTTCCGTGTTTCTCTTTAATAATTTCTCCTTTCACTTTCCCTTCAAATCTATATTCTTTGCCGTTTATTATTAACGAAATTATTGTTCTAAATTGTGCTTTTCTGTCAGGCTTATTCTTTAACTCCTCTAAAACTTTTTTCATATTGGCTTCAGAGCTTTTTTCTTCTCCCGCATATCTTGCTGACAATACTCCCGGAGCATTATTTAATGATCGTATTTCCAAACCTGTATCATCTGCAAAACAATTTAATTGAAAATTATTATATACATACCATGCTTTTTCTGAGGCATTTTCTTCCAATGTTAAATGTGTTTCGGGAATTTCTGTATTACAGTCAATATCATATAAACTCAATAACTGAAAATTATTTCCAAGAAGTTTCTGTACCTCAACTAACTTGTTTTTATTATGCGTTGCAAATACTAATTTTACTTTCGACATTGTAATGTTTATTTGAAAACAATTAATTAAAAAGCAAAATTATAGTTATTAAAAATAAAACAATAAGCTTATGGTAATAAATTTGACTATTGTGATACAATTTTCTTTATGTACGTATTCTTATTGATACTTACAACTAAAAAATAGACTCCTTTATCCGCAATTTCTATAGATTCAGAGTAATTTCCCGAATCTAATGACTTTACAGATTGTTTATGAATTATTTTACCGGTAATATCAATTACCTGAATTTCAACTATTGAGTTTTGCTCCAGTTTATATTCAAGATTAATATTGTTCTTAAAAGGATTTGGATAGACCGATATTAAGGAAACATTAAGCTGTGGATTATCAATATTATAAGTCGCCGCTGTGTCGGCATAAATACCTATTCCTGTTTCTCTGTACAAGATAGTATCCACATAATAATCATAGTTTTCGAACAAAGTATTTGTTGCTGTAACAGAAAAATTATGAGTTGTAATTTGTGGAATTCCAGACAGGTCAACTAGAATTCTGAAATTGCCTTGTGGTAACCCAATAAACTGATAATATCCGTTTATATTAACATCTGTGTATAGATAGGGATCGTTAACAGTTGTATCTTCAATAAAGAAAACAGCATCTGTAACAGGATTGCCGGAACCTTCATAAGTTATAGAACCCGAAACTTTACCACTTCCCGGAGTAAATGCAATTGTGCGTTTAAGGTTAATATCTGCATTAATTGAATCTCCGCAGGAAAGAGTGAAAATCTGTGCATTTTCCCAAAGAAATGCATCATCATAATAAGTGTTCATGGCATCAGGATATGATATATGATTGAGCACATTTGCTTTTAAAATATAATCACCGCTTTTATTCCCCTGAAGATTAAATATATTGTTGCCTGCAATAGAACTAATATCGTTTAATTCATAATTACCGGAATTGATATTGAATAATTCTATTTCAGCATCTCCTGGATTTAAAGGGTTAAGATTATATAAAACATTTCCATTTATATTTATATATTCTTCAAACAATATCCAAACGGTATCAATATTACAACAAAAACCATCACATTCCTGCCATACAAATGCAATTGAATCATTTAAAGTATTATAGTAAACCCATGTATTTGATTCATTTTGTTGTAATGTATCGGCTGTTGATAAATTATTGGAGGTACACCATACTACTCCATAATTTAACCAAGTACCAATTCCTCCGGCAGATGTAGCATTTAACTCCACAAAATATCCACAAACAGTATCACGAGGACCTGCATCAATATTGGGGATTTCAATAAAGTTTATTGTTACTGTATCTCTGCTGAAACAAGTAAAATTATTATCATTAGCTTCTTCCCACTGGAATGTCCAATAACCATACACTGGAACATTAACTCCTGTTTGAGGGTTGTTAAAATCAACAAGATTTGCAGGACCTGCAGCTGTTGGACAGCTTATTACACTCCATTCACCATAGGAACTCAAAATTGATGGAATTGCATTAAGATCATAATATAAACCACAAATTGAATCATCTATTCCTGCATAAGCTATAGGAGCTTGATAGAATGTAATTAAAACAGAATCCGTTGATGAACAAGTTCCATCATAAACAGTAAAGTACATATAAATTTCTGCATATCCATTTGGTGAATATATTCCGGGAACTATGGGTGTGATATCAATAATAGTTGTATCACTGCTTGGGGCAAAAACAAAAAGTCCCGGTGTATTACTTGTCCACAATACTGAATCGGGGGTAATGCCTATTGCATTAGCTTCAAGAATATAACTGGAATCACAAGTGGAGCCACCATTTCCGGCATCAGCTATGGGAGGTGCTATAAATGTAATTTCTACAGAATCTGTTGTTCCACTACATACTCCATTTGTTTCATACCAGTATAATGTGTGAGTTATTTGTGTTCCTGGAATATTTGTAATATTTGCTGTAGCATCAGGATCGTAAATATCACTAAAATTTGCCGGACCTGACCAGTAACCAGTATTTCCGAGAAAACTTATTGTTGCATCAAGGTTTACAAATAATCCGCAAACTGTTTGGTCAATACCTGCGTTGGCATTAGGAGTTTGAAGAAATTCAACCACAACATCATCTGTACTTGTACATAGATTATTATCTTCTTCCCATGTAAATATATATATACCATATCCCGGAACTGTAACCGTAGCAGTAGGACTATTAACAGGAGTAAAAATTGCACCAGCAGGACTACTTGTCCAGAAACCTGTATTACCTGAAGAAAAACTTCCTGTTAAATTAGCTGATAATCCACAAACCTGATCATCAATACCTGCGTTAGCAACAGGAATTTCTATGAATGTAATTATAACAGTATCTACATTTGTACATGGAATTATTGTGTTATCCTCAGTCCAGTAAAATTCAATTGATTGATAAGATAATACAGTAACAAGTGCATTTGGGTCATTAATATTAGAAAATACTACTCCCGATGCGTTTGTTGACCATGTGCCTGTTGAGTTTATATCACCCAAGGTAGCACTAAAGGTATATGTATTTCCACAGATTGCATCATCTAATCCTGCATTAGGATTACATTGAGCAAATATATTTACAAATAAAAATAAATAGAAAATTGAGGTAATTAATAGCTTTTTCATATTAGAATAATTTTTCGTTCTATAATAAGACAAAATAAATAGAAGTTTCGTTGCCTGATGATTACGAAAAAAATGTAATTATCAGATAAAGAGAGAGAAAAGATTATCGTTTTGTTTTTTGTATTTTTGAAAAATATGCTCTGAAAATTAGCAAATTATGCTTGATTAATCAAAAAAGTATTAACTTTAAGTTTACAAATAAGGGTATTTTATTTTTTTAGTGTAATACATACATACCTGTATAAATCAAAAATATTTTAATATGAATAAACTCTACCTTGTTATTATATTTTTAATAATTCAAAGTTCTCTTTTTTCGCAAATTACTTTAGACAGCAATAATTTTCCTTATGCTGATATGAGCTATTCAAGATTTTATCTTGGAGCAGATACCATTGGTCCTGCAGGGATAAACCAGTATTATGATTTTTCAAATGCCTTTATTGCTTTTGGGGACACACTTCATTATCTTGATGCCACCTCAACAACATTTTATAGTGAGCATACTACTTCTGAAATGGCATTATATTACAACGATGGTGGGTCGGAACGTTATTATTACTATACAAAAGATACAAATGCATTTTGGGAAAACGGATTGTCTATAATTGCTGATTTTGGTTCGGGATTTGACACAATTCATTCTGTTTATGACCCTATGTATGTTGACACATTGCTCTCAAATCAATACACTTATGGGCACAACGAAACAGAACACACAATTGCAACTATAACAATTAATCCTGCTGTTTATGTAGATTTACACAAGGTAAAAGAAATTCAGGTTGATGCATGGGGTTCAATGGATACTCCTTTTAATCATTTTGATGATATGCTTCGTGTTAAATATATTGATTACAGATACGATAGTGTTTTTATTGCAGGAACATTCGATTCTGCAAATCTCGATACTCTTTATTATTATCACTATTATGCTAAAAATATTCCCCATCCTGTAGTTATTGCACATACCGACAGCCTAAGTGTACTTGAGTATTTAGAAATAATATACCCACAGCCTATTATTTATGGTTGTACCGATACACTTGCTGTAAATTATAGTCCAATTGCCAATTCTGATGATGGAACATGTATTTATTGTACACCGATAAGTTATACTGCTACTGCCGATACTTCAATTTGTGCTGGCGATTCTGTTACCTTATCGGTTTCGGGTGGTTTTGATTGGAACTGGTCAACCGGAGATACTACTTCGACAATTACTATTTCACCCGATTCAACTACAATTTATAGTGTTTACATTGGAGACCAACCACTATGCTGGGAAATTGAAAATATAATTGTTAGCGTAAGCAATATTATTACTGCCGGTTTTTGGATAAGCAGCAATAATTTTTCAATTGATGATTCTGTACAATTTATCAATACATCAATTAATGCGTCAGATTATTTTTGGGATTTTGATGATGATATTGACAGTATAAGTTTTCTTGAAAATCCAAATCATAAATATTCGTCTGTTGGCGATAAAAACATAATGCTTATTGCATCAAATTATTGCTATACCGATACATCATATAAAACAATAAGTATCACAAATATCAATGAAATTGACAAACTAATTAGTAGCTTAAACATCTACCCAAACCCGGGAGATAACAATTCTACAATTGAATTTGATTTAAATAAACAATCGGATATTGAAATTAGCATTTATGATATCTATGGTAAATTATGTGCATCAAAAGTTTTAGATTATTATGAAAATAATATTAAGATTTCAGACATAAGTCAACGTTTGCCCTCAGGAATGTATATTATAAGTATAAGGGCTGAACAAGAATTAATGAATGTTAAATGGATAAAAATGTAATTATATAAACATATGAAGCGAACATTACTCACAACATTATTAATTGCTCTACAACTTGTACTATTTTCACAAGTAGTAATTAATGAAATTTGCCCAAGAAACGGAAATATTATTGCCGATGAGGATGGTGATTTTAGCGATTGGATAGAATTATATAATACAACTGCAAATTCGATAAACCTACAAGGATATTTTATTAGCGACGATATTACAGAGCCACAGAAGTGGACTTTTCCAAGTATAAATATTTATCCCTATTCTTTTATAACTCTTTTTGCATCAGATAAAGATAAAACAGAAATAATAGACCACTGGGAAACTATTGTTTATGCAGAAGGAATGTGGAAATACATTGTTCCAAGTTCTCCGGTTGACCCATTATGGAACACAAGTTTGTTTGATGATACAGGTTGGAATACAGGACAAGGTGGTTTTGGTTATGGCGATGGCGATGATAATACTCTTGTTACTCCGCCAATAAAATCATTATATATTAGGCAAGTATTTAATATTGTTGACACTTCATTATTGGCAACAGCAATGTTAAATGTAGATTTCGACGATGGTTTTGTTGCTTATCTAAACGGTATTGAAATTGCAAGAGTAAATGTTGGTGTTACATACACTCCAACCGATTTTGACGAATTAGCATACGACGAACATGAAGCTCAACTATATCAGGGACAAAAAATGCAAGAATGGTTATATAGCGAACAAGATGCTAAAACTGTAATAAAAAACGGATTAAATGTTTTGGCAATTCAGGTGCATAATGTTGATTCGTTTTCTTCTGATATGACTATAATTCCATATTTATCATTTGCAATTAAAGATACTTCAACTAACTATGGAACTCCACCTACTTATATCCAGCCCGGCATATCTTTATTACATACCAATTTTAAATTATCAAGTAGCGGAGAATCTGTCTACCTTTCAAATACTGCGGGAACAATAATTGATTCTATTGCATATAGCGAAATTGATGTTGACAATTCTTACGGGAAATTTTCCGATGGAAATATTAATACCGTATATTTTGATATTCCAACTCCCGATTCAAGTAATAATAGTTCTAATACATTTTCGGCATATAACTCTTTGCCCGAAATATCACTAAGTGCAGGATTTTATGCAGGCTCTCAATTAGTAAGTATAACAACAACATCGGTGGGAGCAACAACAAGGTTTACATTAGATGGAAGTGTTCCGAAGTCCGTTTCAAGCGAATATATAAGTCCAATAACAATTGATTCTACTATGGTATTAAAAGCTCGTAGTTTTGATGCCGGAAAATTACCAAGTAAAATAGAAGCAAACACATATTTTATTGATTATACTTCAACACTGTCTGTTTTTTCAATTAGCACACACCCCGATAATTTTTGGGATTGGAATAAGGGAATATACGTAATGGGACCAAATGCAGACCCCACTGTTCCGTATTTTAATGCAAATTTTTGGCAAGATTGGGAAATACCAATTCACATGGAATATTTTTCTCACACCGGAACTCAGGAATTTGAACAAGATTTAGGCACCAAAATTCATGGAGGTTGGTCGAGGTCAAACGATTTAAAATCGCTACGGTTTCTTGCAAAAGGAAAATACGGTAAATCTACTCTCGATTACCAATTATTTCCCGATAAGGAAATTTACAGCTTCAAACGTTTTGTATTGCGTAATTCGGGCAACGAAACCAATCAAACGCATTTTAGAGATGCCCTTATGCACAAAGCCGTGCACAAAAAAACTCATATCGATATTCAGGATTATAAGCCATCTGTGGTGTTTATTAATGGAGAATATTTTGGGATTTTAAATCTTCGCGAAAAAATAAGTAATTATTATCTCGCCGAAAATTATAATATCGACCCCGACAGTGTTGACCTCTTACAATTTGACGGTTATGTTATTGACGGAGAAAACACACATTTTCTTAATATGGCAGAATTTATTTCTAATAACGATATGACTATTCCTGCAAACTACGATAATGCTTGTTCGATGCTTGATATTGATAATTTTTGCGATTATTTTATTGCACAAACATATTATGTAAACTGGGATTGGCCGCAGAATAATGTTAAATATTGGCGTGAAAGAAAACCCGAAGCTAAATGGCGATATATTCTTACAGATGTTGATATGGGACTGGGATTATTTGGCAGCAGTTTTACATCAAACGATTTGCATCGTGTTATTACGCAAGAAGGTAATTATCATTCGGTAATTTTTAAAAAGTTGTTGGCAAATCAAGAATTTAGAGAATATTTTGTTAATCGTTATGCCGACCTTATCAATACTATTTTTCTTCCCGAAAATTTAGCAAAGCTGGCACTTTCGTTTAAAGATTCTATTGCAGACGAAATGCCATTGCACATGCAAAGATGGAATGGCAGTTTAAACGATTGGGAAAATTATCATATCAATTCGATATTAATTAATTTTATAAACAACAGAGCAGCACCTGCAAGAAATTATATTGAAGAAGAATTTACCTTAAATAAGCAAGTAAATGTTACATTAAATGTTTATCCCGAATATGCCGGAACAGTTAAAATCAGCACAATTACACCCGATGTTTACCCTTGGTCGGGAATATATTTTGATGGTGTGCCGGTTGAGATAACTGCAATTCCAAATCCCGGATATGAATTTGCTTTTTGGCAATCGGGAATAATAATGCAATCTCCCAACAGCAATCAATCGTTTACTTTAAATATTGATACTAATGATGTATTTACTGCATTCTTTTATGGTTCTGCCGATACCAACAGAGTGGCAATTAGCGAAATTAATTATAATTCAGCAAATTTATTAGATGCCGGCGATTGGGTTGAATTATATAATTACGGCAATATTAATGTTGATATTTCGGGATGGATATTTAAAGATAGCGACGATTTGCATAGTTTTATAATTCCCGAAAACACAGTTTTAGCAAAGAATAATTATCTTGTATTGTGTAGCGATACTATTAAATTCGATAATATTTACCCTGGCATTACAAACTACATTGGTCAATTTGATTTTGGATTAAGCAGTAGTGGCGAAAATTTGCGATTATATGATAATAATGAGGAATTATATACTTCAGTGCAATATTATACAGTACCGCCATGGGCAACAGCAAATGGCGATAGCACCACTCTTGAACTAATTGACCCATATAACGAGCCCAACAATTATTTAAACTGGTTTTCGGGTTGCAAAGGAGGTTCGCCGGGTACAGCTTTTGTGCCATGTAACACTATTATTGAAGATTTACCACTTGCAAATTTCGATTTCTTTAATTACCCAAACCCTTTTAGCAATAAAACAAATATTGTTTTTAATATTGATAAACCACAATTTGTAAATATTACAATTTACGACCAACAGGGCAGACTTATAGAATATTTGCTTAACGATGAAATTACGGCAGGAAAACATATTATTGAGTTTACAAGCAAAAATCTTCAAACAGGTATTTACTTTTGCAGATTAACTACTAACAGTTTTACTAAAACTAAAATTCTAAATTTGATTAGGTAATGCCCGACTGTTTGAAATTTGCAATCACTTTTTATATTATGATTTTTGCAAAACACAATAACATACCTTGCCATTTCACTTTTTTTATGTAGTTTTAGGGAATGAAAAAACTATCATAACTTTGCACTGATAATTACAGAGTGACAGAATAGATAACATTAAAATTATGAGTAATGCAAAAATATCCATACGTTTTTTTGACGACCGCGAAGTGCGAGCCGTTTGGGACGAACAAAACGCCAAGTGGTGGTTCTCGGTGGTTGATGTTGTTGGTATTTTAAACCAAGAAGCCGATTATATCAAAGCCGGTAACTATTGGCGTTGGCTCAAACGAAAATTGCTCAAAGAAAATGTTCAGTTCGTGAGTGCCACTCACAGACTGAAATTAACAGCAGCAGACGGCAAAAAATACCTAACCGACACATTAGATAGTGATGGCATTATTGCTTTGGCAAAACATTTCCCGAACAACAGGGCAATGAAATTTTTAGATTGGTTTTTATACAGCGATAACAGTATTGACGGGCAAAGCAAGAAAAAAGCATACATGCTTTTTGAAAGTAATTTAATTGGTGAAATAGAAGTTGGCACAATCAAAGGTTTGCAACAAATACACGCTTATTTGTTTGGCGGATTGTATGATTTTGCGGGACAAATCAGACAAAAAAATATATCAAAAGGTGATTTTCAATTTGCCGTATCACGCTTTCTAGGCGACACATTAAAGCAAATAGAAACAATGCCCGAAACTACATTTGACGAAATCGGAAACAAATATATAGAAATGAACATTGCACACCCTTTTATGGAAGGAAACGGCAGAAGCACCCGAATATGGTTGGATTTGATATTAAAAAAACGCCTCAAAAAATGCGTGGATTGGAGTAAAATAAGCAAGCGAGATTACATGAACGCAATGATGCTAAGTCCAACAAAAAGTAGTATTCTAAAAACGCTTTTGAATAATGCGCTCACCTCCAAAATAAACGACCGCGAAATGTTTATGAAAGGAATTGACTACTCATATTACTACGAAGAAAATGACTAAAGAAAAAACGGCAAAAAGAGGCAGTACACAACGAAAAAATGAAAAACGAAACGACAACAAACATTAAAATTTAAATTACGGATATCCTAAACATACAATGTCTCTATAACATCCAATGTTTTATCATTCCAACATTTCTTTATGTCCCTTTCACACTATTCTCTAATCCCAAAAAACAAATTGTAAGACCTCTCCTAAATCCTCTCAAGAGGAGAGGACTTTCTCCCCTTTTAGGGGAGAATAAAAGAGGGGTCGCTTGCCATTTCACTTTTTTTATGTAGTTTTAGGGAATGAAAAAACTATTACTTATTATATTTATTATACCTCTCTTTTGTTTTGGGCAAGATACTCTATCGATAGAGATATTAGAACCTGAAAATGTATTTGATTATTTTTTATATTCAAATGACGTAGTAGATTCAAATTTCACAGGTTTTGATACAATAAAATCCAAGTACTTAAATGAAGAGATTTCGATTTATTTAGAATTTATATCAGGAGAAAAGGTTTCTGCTATTGGTTACTACGATAATGGACAAAAATACAGAGAAGCCAAATTCAAAAATGGAGAGCTTCATGGAATGACTACTCAGTGGTATAAAAATGGAAAAATTTGTTTTCAAGTAGATAATTATAATGGTAAACAAATAGGTGTCTTTATATCATGGCATGATAATGGCAAACTTCAAATGCTTGATGATTATTATAATGGAAGAAGTTATAGCTGGTATAAAAATGGAGAGTTAGAAAATGAAACAATTCATCTAGATTCTGCTAAAGGCTCATTTATAGAATATAGATATTTTGATAATGGAGTACTTTTTACCAAAGGAAAATTTAACGAAGGGAGACAGTTGTTTAGTTTTTATTATAGGAATAGTAAACCCTCTCAAGAGGGTTACATATATAATGATCTTTTAAATAGAATAGGCAAATGGCAAGAATGGTATGACGATGGCAGTTTAAAAAGAGAATTTTTCTTTAATGAAAAAATACCTAATCGCAGAGAAGGCAAATGGATTTGGTGGAATGAAAAAGGAAAAATCATTAAACAAGAGAAATATCTAAATGGAGAATTAATTAAAAAAAAATAACCTAATCCCATCTCCAAACATTAAAATTTAAATTGCCGGTATCCTAAACATACAATGTCTCTAAAACATCTGATGTTTTATCATCAAAACATTTCCTATCGTACATTTCACATCATTCTCTAATCCCAAAATATCATTTGGGGAGTGCTAAAAGTTATATTTAGCACACTTAATATTGTTCACGGCATGCTGTCAATTAATTTATACATGCTAAATATTATTTAATACCTGCATATTATAATATATATCATGCTGTTAGTTATTTATATCATGCTAAATATCATTAGCAGTATGCTATCAATTATTTTTATTAGGCTATAATTTGTTTATATCATGATAAATGTTTAACTTAGCATGCTGAAAGTTATTTTTAGCACTCACTAATTAGTTTATCTATATCAATAAATAATTATTTATAAACCTTAAAAAACTATTATGAGAAAGCACGGCGATTATATACCTACCAAGAAAACACAACTAGATAAGTGGTTGGAAAATTTTACTAAAAAAGCCGAAGAATATAAAGATAAATACAGTATTTCTTCACGCGATATTGAAATGCTAAAACCTATTTCGGAAAGTTATAGCAAAGATATGATAGCAGAAATGGAGCTATTGAACAAAAAGCTGGCGCAATTTAAAAAAACAGCAGCAGACAGAAAAAAAGCGATAAAAATAAGCCGAAGTATAGCCCAGAGAATTAAAAACGACTTTGACTATACCGAAGGAATAGGTAGGATATTTGATATTATTGGCCCCGAGCATGTTTTCAATCACAAAGCTTTTAGTCCCAAACTAAAATTGCGAAGAGTAAGTGAAGGCGTAGAAATATCGTTTAACAAAAGCCAAACCGATGGTGTAAATATTTATCGAAAATTAGAAGGTCCGTCAGATTTTCAATTTCTTAATCACGACACTCACAGTCCGTATATCGACACCAAAGATATGGACAAACACGCTACTTACGAGTATATGGCATGGGCAGTAATCAAGGATGAGGAAATAGGTATTGAAAGCCATATTTCTATTATTACGGTGTAAAATGATAACAAATACCTGCTTCCCTGATTATTTTTATTACCTTTAGGCAACCTTTTAATAACATTATGTGTCTAATATATTATAATGCTAAAACTCTTAACCATGAAAATTTCAATTATTGTTCTAATTTTATGCCTATTCCATTTAAATGTACTTCCTCAAACATTCCAAATCGAATATGATGATGTAAACTTTATTGATATTAAAAGAGCACAAAATGGATATTTATATGGTTACTCTATGGAGACTACATCATCTGTGAATCATCCCATTTTCACAAAACATTATCCTAATGGTGAAGTTATAGATTTCGTAAAATTTAATTTTCTTGATAACCCAATTTATATAACAAAACATAATCGTTTCCAATTCTTAGATAATTCTACAATTATGCTTTATTGTCTATATATAGATACGGCAATTGGGGCAGCTTATCAGCAAGTAATGAATATTAGTGAAAATTTGGATTTAATATGGGCTAAAACTTACCAAATTGGTTTAATATCAGATATAGTTTCATATAATAATAGAGCAATTGTTGTATGTTCTAATGCTACTTGTGGTGGTCCTTATTATATAGGAGTTACAAATATTGATAATACAGGAAATTATCATTGGGCTAAAGGTTTTTATTATGAAGATAGCTTGGATTTTAAAGGAAGTCTGATTGCAAAAACTCCAAAACTTAAATTCTTAATAACTAATCATTATGGAGATACAACAAAAAGCTTTTTAATGATTGACTCTCTTGGGAATGCCTTATGGGATAGGGTTTATAGATTTCCCGGACATAAATTAACTACTAATAGCTTTAAATCTGATGGGGATGAATTTATTTGTCTTGGTTCAATTACCGGTGACTCAATTGGGGCTATTCAACAACCCTTTTTTATGAAACTTGATAGTGTAGGCAATATTACACATTTTAAAATATATAATTTTGATATTCCTTCGGTTGTAATTAATTTTCAAAATATTATTAATCATAATAATCAATATTATATTACTGGTTATGTTTCTTTCTGCCCTTTATTTATATCAGCTAATTATAATGGCGATATTCAATTTGCTTATAAAGATATTTCGATTTATGCAACCTTTAATGGTTACACAGGTACAATTGAAAGTCTTGATAATGAAAATATTCTAATAGCTGGTAAATCTCATTTAACAGTGCTAGATACTTTAGGACAAGGTTTTTGTAATTCAAATTCTCTTACATTCTCTTATATAAATCCAGTTCCTTATTTTGAAGAGTTTTCACATAATTTATTTACTTATAATTTTTCAATTTTGCCTGTAGATTCAACATATATTTTTACACCAACAATATATAATAGTAACATTTTGTGTTACAATAATCCGATAGATATTGAAGAACAATACAATCACTCCAAAGAATTAATAATTTATCCCAACCCCACCACAGGAAAAATAACAATACAGGCAAAAAACATAGAAAAAATAAAGGTTTTAAATATTACAGGCAAGGTAATTAAAAACCTTCAAGGTTTTGGAAACCTTGAAGGTTTGGAAATTGACCTAAGCCAAAACCCAAAAGGAATCTATATTATAAAAGTAACCACAAGCAAAGGCGTGATGGTAGAAAAAGTTGTTTTGGAATGATTACAAATACTTGCTTCCCTGATTATTTTTATTACCTTTAGGCAACCTTATAAGAAATTAAAAATTATGAAAAATAAATTATTTCTTTTATGTTTTATTATAATTGTAATTTGCACTTATTCATATTCGCAAAACGTAAACATTGTCTGGGAAAAATGTTACGGAGGTTCAATGATGGAAAGTTCTTGTGGTTCATGTGAAGTATTTGACAAAGGAATTGTATTTGCTGCAAGTTCAGAATCAAATGATTATGATGTGCATATAAACAGAGGCTCTAAAGATTTTTATATTGTTAAAATTAAAAGTAATGGAGACACTCTCTGGACAAGAACATTTGGAGGTTCTAATATTGATTTTGGAGGTGATGTAGCAGAAACAGACGATAGTTGTATTGTTTTCACCGGTGTTACATTTTCAAGCGATTTTGATATTATTAATAGTTACGGGAGTGGTGATATTTTTGCAGTTAAATTAGATCCTAATGGTAATACACTATGGAAAAAAACATATGGAGGCAGTGAGGTAGATAATGCCTATTCAATTATTTCAACAAAAAACGGAGGCTGTGCTCTATTTGGATATTCAGGGTCTTCAGATTTCTATTTAAACCAGATTTATGGTAATAATGATTGTGTTTTAATCAATCTTGACCAAAATGGAGACACCTTATGGTTAAAAACATATGGTGGCTCTGAATCGGAAGTTGGATATAATATTATTAATACCAGTGATAATGGGTTTGCAATAATAAGTGCAAGTGAATCATCAAATTTTGATGTAGGAAATAATTATGGAGGATATGATATTTGGCTTACTAAACTTGATTCATTAGGGAATATTGAATGGGAGCGAAATTATGGTGGTTCGGATTCAGATGCAGGAATAAGTATTTATCAAACTAATAATGGTGGTTATATTATGGCAGGATCAACATATTCAAACGACCATGATATTCATGGAAATCATGGTGACAGCGATTATATAATTATCCGTACAAATTCTACTGGAGATACTCTTTGGACTAATACAATTGGTGGTTCCGGTTACGATAGACCACGTGCAATTATACAAACCAGCGATAATTATTTTGTAGTTGCAGGAACTTCAAACTCAAATAATGGAGATATAAGCAATCATTATAACTCTGATGATTTTTGGATAGTAAAACTTGATGATACCGGACAGATTTTATGGGATGTGTGTATAGGTGGAAATTACAGCGACCAATGTACCAATATCTTTGAAACTTATGATAATTATCTTTTTGCTTCAGGATTTACTAATTCTATAAGTGAGGAAATTGGATACCAACATGGAAATGGAGATGTTTGGGGTGTAAAGTTTGATTTTATTGTGAATACGGATAAAGAAATAAAACATAACTCATCTAATATTTTGATTTACCCCAACCCAACTACAGGAAAAATAAGAGTACAGGCAGAGGGTGTTGAGAGAATAGAAGTTCTGACCTTGCAGGGTCAGAAAGTCAAAAGTCAAAACACCAAAATAGATTTAAGCAAACAAGCAAAAGGCATATACATAATAAAAGTAACCACAGCAAAAGGCGTTGCTGTAGAAAAAATTGTTTTGAAGTAAGTTTAACAAAAAATTAATATCATGAAAAAATTAATTCTAATTATTCTTTTATGCCCACTATTATCTTTTGGGCAATTTACCAATTTCACAACAGCAGATGGACTTGTAGGCGATGAAGTTAAATGTTTCAAAGAAAACACCTATGGTAATTTGTGGATAGGCACACTTCAAGGTCTGTCATATTATAATGGTGTTGATTTTACTAATTATACAACAAATGATGGTTTGATATCAAACAGTATAAAAGCTATTGAAATAAGTAATACTAATAAAGTATGGATTGGTACTAGTGCCGGAATATCAGTTTTTGATGGCTTTTCATTTACTAATTATACTACCGCAGAAGGATTAGTAGGCAATAATGTGTTTGATATCCAAAAAGATACAAGCGGTAATATTTGGATAGCTACACTATCAGGCATATCTGTTTTTAATGGATTTACTTTTATAAATTATACTACCGCCGAAGGATTACCTACCAACAGTATAAGGCAAATTACAATGGACGATAATGGAACTATTTGGATTGGTACTTTTGCTGGTCTTTGTCGTTTCAATAATCCGGGTTTTACTACATATACTGTTGCTAATGGAATGCCAACTAACTCAATTTCTTTTTTAACAGCAAAAGACAAAGTATATATGAATGCAATAGGTCCAAAAATTTGTGTTTTTGATGGAACTACATTTACTACTTACGATAACAGCTACGGACTACCTTCATCGGGTACTGTAAAAGGAATAGCAGTTGATGCGGATACAAATATATGGATAATGTACACTGATAAACTCATTAGATTTGATTTACTTAATGTAGATGAATATTCAGATGTGAATTCAGATTTAAATACATACGGATTATCAAATGTATACACTAATGATTATAAAATATTAGTAGCAAGTTTATATGATGGTTATTATATTACAAACAATAATATAATATTAAACATGAGGGATACTATAAACATTAATAATATAAATGCCTTTGTCAATTGTAATGGAAGTTTATTTGATAATATTTTTGATCAATGGAATAGTCTTTTTGAAGTTCCTGCCGGTTCCGGTAAAAATTCAAATAAGATGTCTACTATTTGGCTTGGAGGAATGGACGACAGTAATATTCTTCATATAGCTGTTGGAAAATATCATTCATATACTGATTGGGCATCGGGTCCGGTGAACAATACTTACAATACTTATCAATATGATTCTACATATAAAAGAGTTTGGAAAATAAATAAATCCACAATCGATTATCATATTTTGCATTGGAACGATACAGGATATGTTGTTCCTATGTCTATTTTAGAATGGCCCGATATAGCAGAATATCTCGATTCAAATTTAAATAGTATTTACGACCCCGATAGTGGAGATTACCCACTAATAATGGGTGACCAAGCAATACTTGCAATTTTTAATGATGATAATATTTCTTACACCCCAGGTAGAAATAAAATAAAAGTAGAAATTCATTCTTTAGTTTATGGATATAATGCACCTGCCGATTCAGCATTATATAATACAATTTTTGTTCAATATAAGATTAAGAATAAGTCAATAAATAATTACAATAATGTATATATGGGAGTGTTTGATGATATATGTATAGGAAAATACTGGGATGATTTTTTGGGTGTAGATACTCTTACAAATTCATATTATATATACAATGGTGATAGTTTAGACGATATTTATGGAACTCATATTCCTGCACAGGGAGTTACTTTTTTAAGTTCCAAAATGACTTCAGCTGCTTATCTGGATTGGGGTACATATTCTCAGACACCAACAGCATATTTCAATATGTTAAAAGGCTATTGGCCTGATGGCACTCCATACACATACGGAGGAACCGGATATGGTGGTACAACGCCTGTTAATTATGTATTTACTGGTAATCCTCAATCCCCAACAGAATGGAACGAAAGCTTTGCCGGTAATACACCCGGAGCCAGAGATGGTCTTGGTGTAGTAGGTCCTTTTACACTTGATGCCGGACAGGAAATATGTATTGACGTAGCTTATGTAAATGCTATAGCCTATGATGGAGATTATTTATTAAGTGTTAAATATCTTGTTTCAAGAATGGAATATATTCAGTGGTGGAAAAGTCAAAATCAGGGTTTAAGCTGCGATTCTATAATAACAATACCTGGAAACAATTTGTCAATTTTTGCTCAGGATACTGTGTCTTGTTCATTTGGAGGAAATATTACCCTAAACAGTATTCATACAGGTGGAGTTTATCCTTTTACTTACCAGTGGGCAGATTCTTTAGGCGCAGTATTTTCTACTGATGCTAATCCTGTAATTCCTTTTCCTGCATTGTCTCCAACAAGTTATTATGTTACAATTACTGATGCACAAACTAATACTGCTACCGATACACTTACGGTTATTGTCAATGCACTTCCTGTAATTAATTTAGGAACATATTCAAATTTATGCTCGGGAGATATGGTAACTATTGATATTTCCGGTTATGATGAATATCAATGGAGTAATGGAAATACAACAGGCATAGTTTATCTTACTCTTCCCGGAGATTATTATGTTACTGTTACCGATATTTATGGATGTACAGCAGAGGATACCACAAGTTTAACTTTTTCTCCAAATACTCTTAACCTTAATGATATTACACCATCATGTGTAGGTGGTAATGTTACAATTGATGCCGGTTCCGGTTTTATCTCTTATTTATGGAATACATCAGCAACAACACAATCAATAGTTGTAAATACACCATTTACAGGACAAGCAACATATTCGGTTACTGTTACAATAGCTAATGGATGTACATTTACCGATTCTACAATTATTGATGTAACTGCTCCTTATACATATATTGGAAACGATACATCAATTTTCAGTAATGCAACGCTAAGCCTTAATCCGGGCAACTATGTTGATTATTTGTGGAGTGACGGAAGTACAAACCCTTTATATGTATTTGACGGAAATATAGGTCCGGGAGTTTATACAGTTTGGATACAAACAACAGATTATTATGGATGTGTTTCGAGTGATACTATCCAAATTACAGTAACTCTATGGATAGGAATTGATGACATAAACCAAACTAATGTTCAGATTTTTCCAAACCCCACAACAGGAATAATAACAGTAAAGGCAGAGAATGTTGAAAGAATAGAAGTTCTGACCTTGCAGGGTCAAAAAGTCAAAAGCCAAATATCAAAAGTCAAAAGTCAAAACACCAAAATAGATTTAAGCCAACAAGCAAAAGGCATATACATAATAAAAGTAACAAGCAAAAAAGGTGTTGCTGTAGAGAAAATTGTTTTGGAGTAACCCAAACAACTTTAAAGTGATGGTTTGACTCTAAGTCAAGCCCTCACTGCCTAAGACATAGTTTTGGAGTAAAAAAAACAAAATATAAAAATTATGAAAAATAAACTATTTCTTTTATGCTTCATCATAATTGCAGTTTGCAGTTATTCATATTCGCAAATGGTAAACATTGTCTGGGAAAAATGTTACGGAGGTTCAATGATGGAAGCATCTCATGGTTCATGCGAAGTATTTGACAAAGGAATTGTAATTGCTGCAGATTCAGAATCAAATGATTTTGATGTGCATATAAACAGAGGCTCTATAGATTTTTATATTGTTAAAATTAAAAGTAATGGAGACACTCTTTGGACAAGAACATTTGGAGGCTCTAATCTTGATCTTGGAGGTAATGTAGCAGAAACAGACGATAGTTGTATTGTTTTCACCGGAGTTACATACTCTAGTGATTTAGACATTATTAATAATTATGGGAATGGGGATATTTTTGCAATTAAATTAGATGCTAATGGTAATACATTATGGAAAAAAACATATGGTGGGAGTGAAATAGATAATGCATATTCGATAATACCAACCTTTAATGGTGGTTGTGCCCTATTTGGTTATACCGGGTCTTCAGATTTTTATATAAACCAGATTTATGGACTTAATGATTGTGTTTTAATTAATCTGGATCAAAACGGAGATACATTATGGGTAAAAACATACGGAGGAACACTAACTGAAATTGGTCATAATATTATTAATACCAGTGATAATGGTTTTGCAGTTATAGGTGCCAG
>CAYTWH010000005.1:118235-126239 GCA_964442075.1 uncultured Bacteroidales bacterium | reverse complement strand
AATAAAATGAAATTTTTAGACAAAAACAAAATAGTGGTTGTTTTGCAAAGGTCTCGTTGCAACAATTGGACGGAACTAACAATTCCGAAAACTAAACAGGATAAAACAGAAAATTAAAACAAAAATAAATTATTTATAATTTATTTTTAAAGTTTTGTATCTTTGCAGGCTCAAATAATGGGGTCCAGTAGCTCAGCTGGATAGAGCAACAGCCTTCTAAGCTGTAGGTCCCAGGTTCGAATCCTGGCTGGATCACTAAAAAAGGAAAGTTTATCACGTAGTGATAGGCTTTCTTTATTTTCTGCGTTTCAAATGAAATTTGAATAAGCAAGCAAATAAAAAATTATATTGTTCTCTAAGAGAATATGCTTTCTTTTCGTAATTCGGAGCACAAAGGATCATAGAATAATCCTGACTGGATCACATAAATTTTAAATCGATTTGATCATTCTTATCGGGTTTTTTTAATAATTTACACTACTTTGGTTCCAAAACACTATTCTATCCCATATCATATATACTAATGTAAATATGTATCTTAAACAAATTTTGTGTGCGTTTTGCATACATAATAAATTGTGTTTATGACTCTACAATTCTCATTAAAGTTGCTATTTGATGAAAAAATTTATTATATTTGTAGGTTAGTAAGGGAAATCACACATGCTAAATAAGGTGATTTACTGATTTACTTTAAAATTATTAATTAAAATCCAAGCCATTATGAAATCAAAAAATCTAATTTTTATTGTTTCAATCTTGTTTTTCTTTACAAGTATAAGTATTAATGCAAGAGAGGTAAAAGATTACAATGTTAGTTATAAACAAACACAAACTAATGAATTTACAGTTAATTTTCAAGTTAATAATTACTCGCTAAACGATATTGTTAAAAATGGAGTAACATATTCAAATTTAATTTTTGATAATGGTGTTACAACAAAAAAACAAGGTTGGGCAGAATTACCATTTTTAAATGCTTCGGTTCAATTGCCAAATGATAAAAACGTAACAATAGAAATAGTTGATATACAATATGAAGACATTGATATTAATTACCCAATGCTTCCGTCAAGAGGTGTTATTTACAGAAATCAAGACCCCTCAACAATTCCTTATCAAATAGACCCTGCCTCAATTGTTGATGAATGGTATCCTACTGAACTATTTAACAATACTGAGCCTTATATTTTGCGAGATGTAAGGGGTGAAAATATTTATGTTTATCCTTTTCAATACAATCCCGTACAAAATAAATTAAGAGTTTACAAAAATATAACATTAAGAGTAGTTGAAAATAATACTCCGGTAATTAATCCAATTACTAATGTTAACACCAAGGTTGTTCGTGAAATGCCTTCAATATACAATTCAATTTTTATAAACTATAAGGAATATCATACTAAATGGACAAATGAAATTGACGAATATGGCGAAATACTTGTGCTTTACACTTCGCGCGATGCAACAGTTATTCAGCCATGGATTACTTGGAAAAAAGAAATGGGATATACTGTTCATGAAACACAATTATCAACAGGTACAAATGCAAAAACTACTATTCAAAATGCTTATGATTCCAATAACGACATATTATATGTTTTAATTGTTGGCGATTATGCAGATATTTCTTCAGATCTGGGAACAACACAAAACGGAGCAATGGACCCAATGCTTGGTTGTGTTGTTGGCACCGATGATTATCATGACATTATAATTGGACGATTTTCTGCTTCAACAACCACGCATGTTACAACCCAGGCTAATAAAACAATTGCTTATGAAAGAGACCCCGAAACTGCAGGAACATGGTATTCTTATGGTTTGGGTATTGGAGGAAATGACGGACCAGGAGATGATAGTGAGGACGATTATGAACAAGTGGATGTAATTAAAGATTATAAATTACTTCCTTTCACATATACTACAGTACAAGAAGCCTATGGCTCCCCAACATCTACAACAGTCGCTAATTATGTTAATGCCGGTTTAAGTGTAATTAATTATTGTGGACATGGAGATCATGATTATTGGGTAACCAGTGGATATTCAAACACAAATATTAATTCTTCTACAAACGGAAGCAAGTTACCTTTTATTTTTTCAGTAGCCTGTATTGTTGGTGAATTTCATAATGGAACAGATTGTTTTGCAGAAGCTTGGCTTAAAAAGTCTGATGGTGGTGCAATTGGAGCTTGGATGTCTTCAATAAATCAACCTTGGAACCCACCTATGAGGGGACAGGATTATGCTAATGATGTTTTAACTCAAGGGTACAATTACAGCACAGGATCAGGTAGCGGAACATCTACTACTTATGGAAAAACAACTTTTGGTTCTATTACTTTTAATGCTGCTGCTTTAATGATTTCTGAAGCATCGAATACTGAAGACTGGGACACATATAAAACATGGATAGTATTTGGAGACCCATCATTTCAGGTAAGAACCGAAGCTCCAAAAGCAATTACTATTACAAATCCTATTGTACCTCCCGGCACATATACAACACAAATTATAGTAAGTGGAAGCCCTTTTGAAAATGCTTTGGTTTCGCTTTATAAAGCCGGCGACCCACAACCTTTTGCAGGATTAACTGATGCATCAGGAAATGTTACTATTAATCATTCATTATCAGGAACAATAAAATTAACAGTAACAGGATTTAATCTTGACACATACAATCAGGATGTTGTTATTTCATCTCCAATTCCACCTACTGCTGATTTTATAGCAGACCAGACAAATGTTACAGCAGGAACAACTGTTAACTTTACAGACACATCAACAGATTTTCCAACTTCATGGGATTGGACATTTGCAGGAGGAACTCCAGGCACGAGTACAGATCAAAATCCTTCAATTCAATATGATACTCCGGGTGTTTATGATGTTACATTTATTGCAACAAATGGGTCTGGTTCAGATACCGAAACTAAAACAGGATATATTACTGTAACAGCAGTATCAACTCCTCCTGTTGCCGATTTTGTTGCAAGTACTACAACTGTTGTGGTTAATCAATCTATAGACTTTACTGATCTTTCAACTAATTTGCCAACATCGTGGGATTGGACATTTACCGGCGGAACACCGGGTAGCTCAACCGATCAAAATCCATCAAATATTACTTATAATACAGTTGGTACTTATACAGTAACATTAGAAGCAACTAATAGCTTTGGTTCAGATACCGAAACAAAAGTAGCTTATATAACTGTTGTTGAAGACCCTGCTTTCTCAATGGATTTTGAAGCATGTAATGACTTTTCTGTATTATTTGACCCATGGACAGTTAATGATGTAGGTGGAGGAGAACAAGATTATGGAATGAATGATTATGATTTTACAGGCGAAGATGATTATCAGGCATTTGTTGCTTTTAATCCTTCACTAACAACTCCAACGGCTTCAGGTGATGCTGCATTACAGCCTCATGGAGGAGATAGATTTGGTGCTTGTTTTAACGAAGTAACTGCTAGTGCACCTAACGATGATTGGTTGATGTCTCCACAAATAACTTTAGGAACAAATTCTTCTGTAAGCTTATGGGTAAAAACATATAAAGATGATTGGGGATTAGAACGATACAGAATAGGAATTTCAACAACAAATAACGACCCTGCTTCATTTACTATTATTTCTGCAGGAACTTATGAGGAAGCACCAGCAACTTGGACACAAATAAATTTTGACATATCTGCTTATGATGGTCAGGATATATATTTTGGAATAAATTGTGTTTCATCAGATGCTTTTTTATTTATGGTTGATGATATTGAAATCAACACAACTACTACTGCTATAATATATCCTACCGCTGAATTTGTTGCCAGCAGCACAAATATTTGTGTAGGTGAATCAGTTACTTTTACAAACCAAAGTGTAGATGCCGATACTTATGCATGGACTTTTACAGGAGGGACACCTAGCATAAGCACTACAACAAACCCAACTATTACATATAATACGGCAGGAACATATCAGGTTCAGCTTATTGCTACAAATTCTACCGGTGGTTCTGATACTGAAGTTAAAACAAGCTATATTATTGTTGAAGCAATTTTACCTGTTGATGTTACAATTAATGCTTCCACTACAGCAATATGTATTGGAGATAATGTAGATTTTACATCTGTACCAACAAACGAAGGAACAACACCTGCTTATCAATGGCAAGTAAATGGTTCTAATGTAAGTACAGGTAGTACATATTCTTCTACTACATTAAATGATGGTGATGTTGTTACTTGTATTCTTACATCTTCCGAAACATGTAACTACGGACCTGCAACATCAAATTCTATTACTATGACTGTTGCTTCAAGTTTGCCTGCTTCAGTTTCAATTACAGGAAATAATACAATTTGTGCCGGCGAAACAGTTGTTATTGATGCAAGTCCAACAAATGAGGGAACAAGCCCAACTTATGAGTGGTTTGTAAACGGAAGTAGTGTTGGTAACAGCAACCCAACTTATACATCAACATCGCTTGCAGACGGAGATGTTATTACTTGCCAGTTAACTTCATCATTATCATGTGCAACAGGAAATCCTGCAACATCGAACTCTGTTACAATGGTTGTTTCAGCAAATTTACCTGTTGATATTACAATAGCAGGGAATAATACAATTTGCTCAGGAGAAAATGTAATATTTACAACTACTACAACAAATGGCGGAACAACACCTGCTTATCAATGGCAAATAAATGGTTCTAACGTAGGTACGGGCGGTACATATTCTTCTACTACATTAAATGATGGAGATATTGTTACTTGTATTCTTACTTCTTCCGAAACATGTAATGACGGACCTGCAACATCAAATTCTATTACTATTGCTGTTACAGCAAGTTTACCTGTTGATGTTATAATAGCAGGTAATAATACAATTTGTGCAGGCGATAATGCAGCATTTACAGCTTCTCCGTCAAACGGAGGAACAACACCTGCTTATCAATGGCAAATAAATGGTTCTAATGTAGGTACTGGTAATACATATTCATCCACTACATTAAATGATGGTGATATTGTTAGCTGTATTTTAACTTCTTCCGAGCCTTGTGTTACAAACAATCCTGCAACATCTAATTCATTAACAATTACTGTTACCGAACAGCCAACTGCAAATTTCGGATACTCAACAAACTTTCTTAATGTTAACTTTGTAAACAGTTCAACAAATGCAGTATCATATCATTGGAACTTTGGTGACGGGAACACAACTACAATGCCGGATCCAACACATACTTATGCAACAGACGGAACATATAATGTTACTTTAATTGTAACTAATGCTTGTGGTAGTGATACCATTATAATATCAATTACCGTTGTGGGAGTTTCAATTGCAGACGAACCTAAACTTTCTGATGTGGAAATTTATCCTAATCCTACTTCAGGTTTAATAACTATTGATCTGCATAATAAGCATATTGATAAACTTCAGATTTTTGATGTTGTTGGCAAACTTCAATACTCAAAAGTAAAACTTAATAATATTACCAAACTCAATCTTAATAAACTTAATAAGGGTGTTTATTTTATTAAGTTATTTGGTGATAACAGGTCATTGGTTTATAAAATTGTTTTAAATTGATTTTTTTGTTTCGTTTTGGAATTTATACTGAGCTTGTCGAAATATCAAGGAAAAAATGAATTAAAGAAATAGCTTGTGAAACTGAGGAAAACAGAGTGAGCTTTGTGTGACCACCTAACCGCCTGAAGGGGGAATGGGGTCAAACAGAAAACAAGAAGGGAAGGAAACTTCCCTTTTTTTATGTACTTTTGGAAAAACAAAAACAAAAAATGTCAATAAAAACCATTCTAACATTTATTCTTTTGTGTTTAATGTTTTCACACATTAGCGCTCAAGTGAGAAAAGACACCATTTTTCTAGACAAGTCTGGAAAGCCAAAAAGCGATACAGATAAATATTGGTCTTATAAAATATATACTTATGTTGATGGTGTTTTTAAAAATCCGGTGTGCACATATCTCCCTAATGGCACTCTCTATTCAAAAAAGTTTTGTAGTAGCGTAGAACCTGAAGAAATAGGCGAAGGAAACTATTTAACTTTTTATAAAAATGGAACAGGAAATGTTGTTGGCAAATATGTTAATGATAAAACTCATGGAACATGGAAATCTTATTATGAAACAGGAGAATTAAAATCTACACATGAATACCTTGATGGTTTTATGACCGGATATCGTAATAACTTTTATAAAAATGGGAAAATTTACATGTCTCATAAATATTTGAACAATAAAAAACATGGTAATTGCAAAGACTATTTTGAGAACGGACAACTAAGACTTGACGCTAATTACAACATGGGAACACCCGATGGACAATGGTTAACATACACCAAAGAAGGAAATCTATTGTATTTTACAAGTTTTAAAAACGGTTATTGCAAAATTCGTGTATATTATTTCAATAACAGCAAACAAATTAATGTTATCAAAACATACGCGCAAAAAGGAAGACAAATTCAAATTCTAACTTATTATGAAAATGGAATAATAAAACAAATTCAAACGCAAATAAAAAAGTCGAAAAAATTTATAGTTGAATATTACAAAGAAAATGGAGAGTTAGAGAAAATTGGGAAGTACAACAATGGCAGGTTTCTTAAATGGATAGAACAGTAGTATTACCTGTAACATTAATTATTTGCTTCGAAATAAAGAATAAATATGTTTTTGTAAATTAACATATTTTTAGTATTTTTATAAAAAGTTTGAACAGAACTATCGCAAAGTCAAACCAATAATATTATGTGCAATTCAATTGATTTGGGCAATAAAAACAAGCAATGGTAAAACAAATTGAAAAATATTTGCTAAATTCTAAAACAATGAATTACAGTAAAAGTTATTTTTTAGTGCTTTATTTATTTATGCTTTTTATTGTCTGTTCAACACAAGTTATGAGTACCCCGCCTCAGACTATAAATGAAAAAATAGATTCTCTAATAGTATTATTTAGAAACAATAAAAATGCTACTAAGCAAATAAATATCTTAAACCAAATATCTTCTTTATATAATAAAATAAATCTTGACAGTGCTTTATATTATTCCGATTTAGCTATTCATAATGCCAAAGAGAATAATGTGGAAAAATTATTTTCTAACGTTTATTTACAAAGAGGTGTAATTTTTAAAAATAAAGGGACTATTGATTCAGCACAATTTTATTTATTTAATGCTTTAGATATATTTGAAGATGAAACCGATTTAGAAAATATAATTCTATTAAATATCGAAATTGGTGAATTTTACAGATCTACAAACAATCTGACTAAAGCATCCGAATTTATTAATAAAGCCATTAGTTTATCCAATAAAAAATATATTTATAAATTTTTACCTTATGCTTATAATCGTTTAGGGGCTGTTAATTTTGAACTTGCATTTAGGAGTTCCCAAGATGATGAAACCAAGTATTTGAATAAGTCAATACAGTATGTAGACACCTCATTTTTTTGGTCTAAAAAACTTAGAAGTAATAATTACAGCTTAAGCAATAACAATATTCTTGGAGCTTGTTACCAACATCTTATTAAATATAATATTGCAATAACTTATTATGATAAAGCATTAAATATTGCTGATATTACCGGAGAGATAATAGAAAAACCTATTATTTACAATAATATAGGTTCTAATTATTGTAAAATTAAAAACTTTGAAAAAGCAGTTTTTTATGGTCTTAAAGGATATAATCTTGCAGATAGTTTAGGAATAAAAAATAACATGATTTATACTGCATTCAGTTTGTTTGTAACATACAAAGATATGCGGGATTTTCAAAATGCTATCAAATATTTGCAGATATCCGATAGTATTAAGTCCATTGTTTACGGTGAAACATATTTATCAAAAACAAAAGAACTTGAAGCTAATTATAAAAACCGGGAAAACCAATTACAAATAGAAAAATTGGACAAAGAAAAAGAATTACAAAATGAAAAAATGAAAAAACAGAGAATTAT
>CAYTWH010000005.1:103664-118135 GCA_964442075.1 uncultured Bacteroidales bacterium | reverse complement strand
AATTGGACAAAGAAAAAGAATTACAAAATGAAAAAATGAAAAAACAGAGAATTATGATTTATTCTTTTATCCTAATTCTCGTAATTATTATGATTTTTTTGTTAATTATTTACCGATTGTTTTTACAAAAGAAAAAAGCAAACGAACGTCTTCTGCAATTTAATATAGAGCTGGAAAACAAAGTAAATGCACGTACCGAAGAGCTTCAGGAAAAAAACAAAAAAATAGAAGCACAAAACGAAATATACATAAAAATAAATAAAGAGCTAAGTATTGCTAAAAAAAATTCTGAAGAAAACGACCGTTTAAAATCTGCATTTCTTGCCAATATGAGCCACGAGATAAGAACCCCTATGAACGGTATCCTAGGCTTTGCAAGCCTGCTCAAAAAAAAGAATTTAACAGGTGAAAAGAAACATGAGTATATCGACATTATTGAGAAAAGTGGTGCCCGCATGCTAAAAATCATCAATGATATTATTGATGTTTCGAAAATAGAATCGGGATTAATGAAGATTTTAATTTCAAAAACAAATATCAACGAACAAATCGAATACATTTATACTTTCTTCAAACCTGAAGTTGATGTTAAGGGATTGCAACTTTCCTTTAAAAATAACTTGCCTTCAGAAAAAGCATTTATAAAAACAGATAAAGAAAAAGTTTATGCAATACTTTTAAATCTAGTTAAAAATGCTGTTAAATACACCGAAAAAGGTTCAATTGAATTTGGATATATTTTAAAAACAAATGGTGAACCTTTTGAAATAGAGTTTTATGTAAAAGACACAGGTATTGGTATTGCTAAAGAGCGGCAAGGGGCAATCTTTGAACGATTTATTCAAGCTGATATTTCCGATAAACAAGCACTACAGGGAGCCGGACTTGGGTTAACAATTACTAAAGCCTATGTGAAAATGTTGGATGGAAAAATTTGGGTAGAAAGCGAAGAAGAAAAAGGCTCTATATTTTACTTTACAATTCCTTACAATGCAGAACCTGAAGAAAAAATCATTACTAAAGATACTGTTTCGGCTAATGAAGAAGAAAATAACATTAACAACTTAAAAATATTAATTGTTGAAGACGACGATACAATAGTAAAGTTAATTACCAAAATAGTAGAAAAGTATTGCAAAAAAGTTTTAATAACCGGAAACGGAGTAAAAGCAGTTGAAATATGCAAAGATAACCCCGACATTGATTTAGTTTTAATGGATATTAAACTGCCAGAATTGGATGGATATGAAGCTACAAAGCAAATACGGCAGTTTAACAAAGAAGTAACTATATTTGCTCAAACAGCCTGTGCTCTTTCGGGTGACAAGGAAAAAGCAATAGAGGCAGGATGCAATGGCTATATTGCTAAGCCTTTTGGACAAATTGCATTTGATGACTTAATGAAAAAGTATTTTACCAAATAGAAGGCACAACTCCCAAATATCGTCCCGAGTACTCGGGGGTGGTCTCTGCTTTTTCAATTAACCACCAGTTGCAAACTGGCGGCAGTTGGAGTGAGCTGGTATAATTATATTATTTAAAGTCCTTTATATTATATTTTTTTACAATCATTTCTATGTCTTGTTTTTTATAATAAATTTTATGATTTATAGAAATTGATTTTATTTGATCATTATTATATTTTACACCTATGCTTTTTGTCCATTCTCCATTTTTATAAAAACTAATTGACTTTGTTTTACCCTTATTATTCCATACTGTATGATGTTTAAACAGTCCTCTTTTCTCATATTCTGTCACCCATATTGCTTCATCTCCATTAGCATTAATTGGATAATATATTTTTTTAATTAGTTTATCGTTTACATAAATATCATCATGTGATTTTACTTTTATACCATCAATCCAAATATATTCTGCTCCATGACTTAATGTTGAATCTAACCAAATATATTGGCTCCATTTACCTTGTTTTTCTCCGAGTTGGTAATTACGAATAGATGCTGTATCTCCATTAGGCAGATAAAAAATCCATGTACTATCTATTAATCCGTTTTTAATATAACCTGTTACAGCTAAGTTTCCATTATTATAATTTAATTCATAAGAACCATCTTTGATCTCTATTTTTTTCTTTTTTTTAGGTATATAATCTTCTCGTGGATAATTCAAGGAGTATCGAATTTCCACTTTTGGTATATACTGGCGTAACAAACAATATTCACCATAATTAGAGTAATGAAGACTCCAACATCCTATATATCCATTATAATAAATAAATTCTTTGATATTGGGAATATTCAATACAGACAAAGGGATAAAAAGAGATGCTAACTCTAACTTTTTTAAGTTTTTAAGTTTTGTTATACTTGCGGGAAACTCGGGAAGATTACCTTTGACAACAAGTTCTTTTAAATTCTTTAACTCACCTATTTCGTCAGGAATTGAAATTTCATTTTTTAAAGCACCTTCTTCCCATTGATAATTTACAGTTAATCTTTGTAAGTTTTTAAAATTTTTAATTGCTGTGTCCAATTTTGTAAAACAACCTTTTAATCGCAATTCCTGAAGATTTGGGAAATCTTCAGGTGTAAAAGGAATAGAATCATTGTAGCGAGATAAAAAGATTCTGCTTACATCCTGGAATCTAATCGTGTCTTGATAAAAAGGTATTATTTTGTTATGAATATCAACATTACCATAACAAGAAAAAGATAAAAACAACGAGTCATTTTTTTCTATCAGAGATGCTGAAATTATTTTTTGATTATCCAATTCTTTTAATGACAATAATTTAGTCTGAGCATTATTAGTGCCTACAATACATATAAAGCATACATTTATTAAAAAAATTATTTTATGTAAAAATTTATTATGTATCCCGTTGCCACAATCCTTTCGTGTGGTAAATATTACTTGGTTGTAACCAAACCTATACATCAATAAATAATAAAGTTTATTTAACAAATATAACAAAAAAAAGGAGAAAACTCTCCTTTAATTTTAGATTTATAATTTATTTATCCGCAAAACAGTTTTAAACCGCTAAGCGGGTATTAATAATTTTTTCTAAATAGTAATCTTAGCAGTATCGCTTTCCACTCCTATTTCTTCGCCATCTATATTGTTTGACATAATTTATAGATTTTAGTTAAATATTAATAATGAAAAGACATGACGCTGAATATGAAGACAGTAAATCATTTGCTGTCGACAATGAACGGCTTGCTGTCGACACTGACTGACTTGTTGTCGACAATGAACGGCTTGCTGTCGACACTGACTGGCTTGCTGTCGACACTGACTGACTTGTTGTCGACAATGAACGGCTTGCTGTGTTATTTCTCTCTTTCCATTATTATATAAAGATAATGAAAGGAATCGTTTGCTTTAGGATTAATATGTGAAGTAGTACTTACAACTCTATATCCCTGTTCACCTTTTATTGAAACCCTTTTACTTATAATTTCTTCATCCTTCTTTAATTCATCAAATTTTATTTTCAAAATTGTCTGTTCATATTTCTTCATAACTCTAATTTTTAATTATTTTTTCAATTATTACTTTTTCTTTTGTTGTTACTCTTATAAAATATACTCCATTGCTTTGTGCAAATAAATCTATTTTGTTTTCTGTAATTATGCAATCTTCTATTTTTCCTTGTAAATTCATTAATTCTATTTTCTCAATATTATTTCCACTAATATTTACTATTCCAGTTGTAGGATTTGGGTATATTATAATACTTTCTTGTTCATTATTTATCTCTTGTCTTGAAACTGGATTACCCAGATTGTAAATAGAATCAATTTGTGCAGAATCTAAAACTACATCAAACATCATTATATCATCAAGGTTTCCTTTAAATGTTGTACTACCAAATTTTACATCTTCTAAATTAAAACCGATTACACCTCTACTAGAAACACATTGACCTAACCATTCACCATTTATATAAAGACTATAATATATAAATGTAGAAACTTTATACATTGTTATTGTAATATTATACCATTCACTATTAACTCCGTTAAAATTTATAATATCACCGGCTATTGGACTTCCATATATTGATAATTGGATTTGTTTGTTTGTTAAAATTTGAAGTATAATATAATTGGTAGTATATCCATCAGCATCCATATATAAAAATGTACCTTCTCCATCAAGTGGTATTTGAACCCAACAAGAAATCGTCATTGAATCCATACCTACTGTATTGATTGTACTAATGTTAATAATATCTATGTAATCACCATCTCCATCAAAATAATACGCTGAATTGGGATTTCCAAATCTATCATCAGTAGGTGAAACATCACCAGTTATACTTCCAGCGGAGAATCCAACATCATCCCAAACATAACCATTCGCTTGATCTGTTGCGTAATCAAAATACCAAGCTGCTATTGGTGTAACTTGTGAGTAACCTATAAAAGTTAAGAATAATAATGTAATACTAAGTATAGTTGTTTTCATCGGATTAGTTTTTAAAAATAAATTAATAAATATAAATAATGTGCTAATCTGCTAATTAACGAATCAACTAATTAAATAGTAATCTTAGCATTATCGCTTTCCACTCCTATTTCTTCGCCATCTATTACGCCTTTGGCATAATATTCAAGTTTCATTGGCGAAACTATATCTTTGGTATCGATATACGGGCTGTGAAGGTCGTATGCCATAAATTCAAAATTTTCTTGTCCTTTCACACGTCTGTAGATACGCGCACCTTCGGTTTGGCTTTTTACAAACTCTATTCTTACTCCTTCGGTAATTTTGGTAAGTTTAAGAACAGTTTTAAAAGTATCTTTATTAAACGAGCTTTCTGCACCAATAATATTAAATTTTTCGCCCACCTGATGGTTATAGTCAGAGCTGGTTTTTATATGCTGTGCTATACCTCTAGAAAAATCTACTGCTGCTTTGCGGTCGTCGCCGGTCTTTTTTACCTGTGTGCGTTTCTGGTCAATCAGGCTCTGTTCTGCTTTTAGGTCGGCAAGGTACATAGCTACCAATAGCTCAAAAGCTTTAATCTCTTCCTCGTTTATTCCATAATGATTTACTCCTTTCTTACAATCTTCAAGAAAATCTACTAACCAAACTCCAAGCTCAAACTTATCACTTGGGATGTAATCTTTTTTTCTGTTTTTCATAATTTAAAATTTAAGGATTAATATTTAATGTTATCTGATAATTCAATTTTATGCCCATTCAATGACTGATTGGGCGTATTCAACGACTGAATGTGCCCATTCAATGACTGATTGGGCATACTCAACGACTGGTTGGGCGTATTCAATGACTGAAGGGGCGTACTCAACGACTGAATGTACCCATTCAATGACTGAAGGGGCGTACTCAACAACTGAATGTACCCATTCAATGACTGAAGGGGCGTACTCAACAACTGAATGTACCCATTCAATGACTGGTTGGCAAGAAATAAATTTGAAAAGTTTAGCTTATAAAACCCCACTACAACGTCAAGGATGGGTCTATTGAGTGTTATGTTTTTGAGGTTCATCTTGTAAAGATACAAAATGAATTGGTTATATGCAAGTTATATCAATAAATTTTACTGTATATTTTTTATTGCTTGTTTTAATTCGGGAATAGTTATGGGTTTTGCAATAATAGTTCTGTTTTTATCTATTAGTAACATTGTTGGGGTAGCGTAAATATTGTAATTATCAAGTATCTTATTGTCCCAGCCGTTTGGTTCGTTTACGTTTATCCAGTTAAGATTTCCTTCTGTAATAATTTTTTTCCACTTTTCGGTGTTAGTATCAATTGATACTGCATATATTTCAAAGTTTCTATTATCTGTTTTATCGTAATATTCTTTGATTTTTGGGAACAGCTCTTCGCAATGCGGACATGTAGTTTGCCAGAATATAATAAGGGTATAGTCTTTTTCAATATCCGACATTGTAATTTCTTTTCCGTCTTTATTTTTTAAAGTAATATTGGATGCTGTTTGCCCTATAGCTGTTTTTTTGTAAAAGTCGAGAGATTGTTGCAATTTGCTTTTTCTTTCTTCGTTTTCGCAAGTTTTAGCTGCCGTATAATTGCTTGCAATATATTCCAAAACTTCTTCAAACTTAAATTTTTCAAATCCTTTTACAAGATATTCCAGTATATAATTATATGCTTTATCTTTGTTACTAATATGTGTCATTAAGGCATCTACACCTTTTATATAATTTAATTCTTCCTGATGCCTGTCTGCATCCTCGTCTTTATGTAGTTGCAAAAAACTTATAACTTTAGTAGAATATGCATCGGTATATAATAATATTGTATCGTTAAAATCAACATTATCAAAAAAATGGTTTTTCAGATAATTCACCTTTTCATTGTCGGGCATTTTAGTATCAATAATAGGCGATTTTTTTGTTTTAAGATATTTTGCAACTATTAAATTTGGATATTTTTTAACTATTTCATCAATATATTCATCTCTTCCTTTTTGCAGATTATTATATTCTTTGTCGGCAAGTTTATAAAAATCGTCATGCTCAGGATAAAATCGAATTACCGGTATTAAATATTCCGATTTCATTTCATATATTCTATTTAATTTAAAATAATTATAAAGCAATCTGTTTTCTACCGATGCAATTACCTGTGCACTATCGCCCGGCTGACTGTATGTTGTTATAATATCTATGTTCTCTTTATTGAATATTACATCCAGATATCTGTTATTGCCAAAAAGACAACGATACATACCAATATGATTAGAATCGTTTAAAAGAAAAGCTATTTTTTTGTCTTCTGTTACGTAGGCTGTATCAATTATGGTGGTGTTATCGCCATAAACACTATAAAGCAATGCAGCATTATTTTGCATGCCTTTAATTTGAAATCTTATTATATAGTTTTTCTGACTATTTAATAATAGTGTGCCAAATAATATTATTAATGATATTATAAATGTTTTCATTGCAGAGTTATATTTGATAACCGTATTAAGCTGGCAGGCTTATATTACTATTATTTAAGCAAAAAGCTAAAATCGTCATTATTGCTTAATTCGTATGGTTTAATGCCTTGTTTAAAAATACGGCATGGGCGTTCTCCAATAAGTTTTAGTATGTTATTTTCTAATAAAAACATTGTTCCTTCTCTTAATCCTGCTACATACATATTGGGGTTAGCTGCCAGATACTCTTCAAGTCTTTGTTCGCGAGTTTCGCCAGCGTGCCCTTCGGGGTTAGCATCAAGATAGTGAGGATTGATTTGAAAAGGGATAAAATTAAATACCTTAAAACTTTGTGGCTGTACTATTGGCATGTCGTTAGTTGTGCAAATTGTAGGACATGCAACGTTTGAGCCTGCACTCCATCCAATAAAAGGAGTTCCGCTGTTTACTTTTTCGCTAATTGCATCAATAAGTCCTTGTTCTTGCATCATTTTAACAAGATGAAAAGTATTTCCACCACCAACAACAATAGCTTCGGCATCTTTTACTGCTTGTATAGGATTGTTGAATGTGTGTATCCCTACAACTTCGTGTCCTACCTCGTTAAACCTGTTGTTTACTTTTTCGGCATATTCATCAAAAGAAAATGTAACAGCAGCAAAAGGTATGAATAAGGCTTTTACTTTGTTTTCGCCAAGAAATTCTTTAATATTATATTTAGGATAATCTAAATATTCCTCTCCTGCATTAGTGGAGTTACTGATTAATAATAGTCTCATGTTTTTTATGGATTATGTGTTAAATATTTCTAATACCAATAATAACGATATCGTCAATTTGTTCGTATGTACCTCCCGATATAGGATCTTCATACCCTTTCCAGTCTTCTATAGCTTTGTCAAGAACTACTTTTTGCTCAACCATTGGTTGATTTTGCATGCTTAGCAATAGTTTTTTAAATGGTTTGTACATAAATTTCTTTCCTTTTTGGCCACCAAACTGGTCAGCAAATCCATCAGAAAATATATATACTGTATCATTTTTTTCTAATTGTATTTCAAAGCTTTTAAATGAATCCATTACAACATGTATTGATACAGGCATTTTGTCTCCTTTAACTTCAAACAGATTATATTCATCTAAATCTATAACAGGTTCTAATATTACTTCAGTTTCAACACCTTTTACGGTTAGTTTATTTCCAAAAGATGAGTGACGAATAACATATAAGGGATTGTTTGCACCGGAAAATTGCAGTTTGTCGGTTTCATCATCTATAGTACAAATTGCTATATCCATTCCGTCTTTTTGTTCCCCTTCTTTTCCTGTTTGTTGTAGGGATTTAATAATATGGCCTCTTAAAGCATCAAGAACCTGACCCGTGCTCTGTACAGATTTATTTTTCACTATTTCGTTTAAGAACGCTACGCCCAACATACTCATGAATGCGCCGGGCACACCATGTCCTGTACAATCGGCAGCAGTAACAATAGTAAGATTTTTTATTTTTGTTAACCAGAAGAAATCACCACTAACAATATCTTTTGGTTTAAAAAGAATAAAATGGTCTGATAATATACCGTTTACATAATCTTCGTGAGGTAAAATTGCACGCTGAATTCTTTTTGCATATTGAATACTGTCGGTTAATTCAATATTTATTTCTTCCATTTTGTCTTTTTGTTCTTCAATTTCGTCTTTTTGTTCTTCAATTTCGTCTTTTTGTTTAACAACTTCAGCTGTTCTTTCTGTAACAATTTTTTCAAGTCTTATTTTATCTTGTTTAAGTTTTTTTGTGTACATCGAAATAAACAACCAAAACAAAAAACCACCAATTACTACATACATTATATATGCCCAAATAGTTCTGTACCAAGGAGGAAGTATTGTAAATTTGTATTCTGCCAACTCGCTTTCATAACCATAAATATTTTTTGCTTTTACCTTAAAGGTATAATCACCTTCTGGTAAGTTTGTATAAACAGCTTTTGGCTCTTTATCCCATTTAGACCAAGAATTACTGTAGCCATCAAGAAAATAACTAAAAACAGTTGATTCTTCATTTTCAAAAAACGGAGCAGCAAAATAGAAAATTGGGTTTCTTAAGCTAAATTCCAAAGTAGGGATTAACTCTTCAGGTTGTATTGTATTTGCTATTGCAATACTATCTTTGTTCCTATTGAAATAAGTACCATGAAAAATAACAGAATCTTGGTTAACAGTAACCTTTCTAATTAAGGCATAATATTTATTTTCATAACTACGATCAAGTTGTTTGTCATAACTATAAAGTCCATTTGAATTACCGAACCATGTAATATTTTCATTATCAGTATAAATAACCTCATAAGCTAAATTTGGTAATGGCATAAATGGAACATCGGTAATTTTATAATTCCCATCATCATAAGGTGTAATTACTTCCACCCATCTTATTTTTTTATTTGGATTATTGTTTGATAAACTAAGCCAGTGATTTCCATGGGTATCAGTTATAAATCTATATACTGCAACAGATCCGTTACAATATTTGTCCCCAAAAATATCATCTTTTATAAATTCATCATCTATTTCAGAATACTTATAAAATCCTTTTTCTGTAGCAAAAATTAAATCCTCTTTGAAATCACATGCGAAATTCGTTTTTAACATTGGTAAGCCATTTGATGTATCAAAATGTTCAATAGTTGCTTCTTTATTATTATCAAAACTAATCTTATATATCCCATCAAATGCAGAACATGCCCAAATTTCTTTATTTTTATTTTCTCTTATACTTCTAATTTCCAGACCTAAGGTGTCCTCTAGATCAATTTCAATTTCCCAGTTTTTATCATTTTTATATTTTAAGCCTATAAATCCTCTTGATGTCCCAATATATAACATATCTGGATCAAACCTAGACGCATAAAGAATGTATGTGTAAAATTTATGAGTTGGATTCTCTAAATTACTAATACTCCTTTCAATTTGACTTGTTTGATTTTTGTCAAAAATTTCATAGAGTCCATAATTGGTTCCAATAAGAAGTATCTCTTTTTCACAACTTTTAGGTTTAAAATTTAAAAAGCTCCATGCTGAAGAAATTCCTTCAATTTGAATAAATTTTGGATCATTATTCTCGTATTCAAGATAATATACTCCTGCAACAGTTGCTACATATAATGTTCCATTAAATTTGATAATATCATTAATAGAACCTTCAATTCCACTTTCATCACCAAAATAATTAAATGGAGAATTAATATTAGTTTTCGAAATTCCTTTATCCATTGCAAACCACAATGGTTGAGGACTTAGGCAATTAGGCTCATTATAAGTTGAATAAACAATATCACTTTGAAGTCCTAAAGAAGTATTTAGCTTACTTATTATAGTAAAATCGTTTTTGTCAACTATTATTACTCCATTTGTAGTTGTACCAAAAATATATCTATCATTAGATAATGCGGAACCCGAAGATAATACATTTCCTGTTCTAAAATAATTATTTGTACTTTCAGGTATTTTGGAATCTGAAACTTTCCCTGTATTTAGATTATAAATAAATAAGCCATTAAACATAGTGCCAATAACAATCTCATTATCACTATAAGGTAAAATTGAGAATATGTTTTTCCTATAAAAGAAATCACCACCTCTAACAACAATAGTGTCTTTATTGTCTATCATCATTAATCCCCGTTGATAATTACCAAAATAAAATTTTCCTTTAAAATAATAGCTAAATAAAGAAGATTGTGGAAGTGTAATAAATTTATAAACTTTATTATAATCATATTTGAAAATACTAACAGTAGTACAAAAATATACAGCATATTTGGTTGTATATGTTTTCCATACGTTTTGGAATTGTTGTTCACTTGAATCTAATCTTTCAGATAATGAAACATACTTCATCTCACCGAATTCATCTGGTGTTATATATCCAAAACCACCAACACCTCCAACAAAAACAGTCCCACTGCTATCAATTGCAAGAGAACGTACGGTTGAGCTATTAGAGTATTTAATTTTTCTCCAATTTATTCCGTCAAATTCTAAAAGTCCATCATCATTATTCCCAAAATACATAACCCCTCTTTGATCTTGGATAACTGACCAATTTTGATCACTTGCATTAAAAGTTTGTGGACTATAATTATTAATTATTGGGACACCATATTTATTTACTTGTGCAAGTATAATTACAGGAAGTAAAATAATGATATATAACAATATAAGTATTCTCATTGCATGTTTTATAATAATTGCAAGATACAAATTTAATAAATAAGATTTTTAAAGAAAATAAATTTGAACTACATATTTTATATTTTTACTGATTTATGACACAAATCACTAAATTTATGTACTTTATATTTTGAAATTAAAAAAAGCTCGAAAATAAAATTTCCGAGCTTTTAATAATGTTTTTGAAAATCAAAAATTATTGACTATTCATTGAAATTAAGAATTCTTCATTTGTTTTTGTGCGAATCATTTTGTCACGAATAAATTCCATTGCTTCAACAGGATTCATATCTGCTAAATAATTTCTTAAGATCCAAGTTCTGCTTATAAGTTCTTTTTCAATAAGTAAATCTTCTCGGCGAGTACTAGATGAAATAATATCAACAGCAGGATATATTCTTTTATTAGATAATTTACGATCTAATTGAAGTTCTAAATTTCCTGTTCCTTTAAATTCTTCAAATATTACTTCGTCCATTCTTGAACCTGTTTCAGTAAGAGCCGTAGCGAGAATAGTAAGCGATCCTCCATTTTCAATATTACGCGCTGCACCAAAAAATCTTTTCGGTTTTTGAAGAGCGTTAGCATCAACTCCTCCCGATAAAACTTTCCCTGAAGCGGGTTGTACCGTATTATAGGCTCTTGCTAAACGAGTAATAGAATCTAATAATATTACAACATCATGCCCACATTCAACAAGTCTTTTTGCTTTTTCTAAAACTATGTTTGCAACTTTAACATGTTTTTCAGCCGGTTCGTCAAATGTTGATGCAATAACTTCTCCATTTACACTTCTTGCCATATCTGTAACTTCTTCTGGGCGTTCATCAATAAGAAGTATCATTAAATATACTTCTGGGTGGTTGGCTGCAATTGCATTAGCTACTTCTTTAAGTAAAACTGTTTTTCCTGTTTTTGGTTGTGCAACTATTAGTCCCCTTTGTCCTTTCCCAATTGGTGAAAAAAGATCGATCACTCTTACAGACAAAGTGCCTGTTTCGCTATCTGTTGTAATATCAAATTTTTCATCAGGAAATAATGGTGTAAGATGTTCAAAAGGAATTCTATCTCTTATGTTTTCAGGAGTTCTACCATTAATTTCTTTAACTTTAATAAGTGGAAAATATTTTTCACCATCTTTTGGAGGACGAATAAATCCTTCAACAACATCACCTGTTTTTAATCCAAATAATTTTATTTGAGATTGAGAAACATAAATATCGTCAGGAGAATTTAAATAATTAAAATCGGATGATCTTAAAAATCCATATCCATCCTGCATTATTTCTAAAGCACCAATGCTTGTAACCATTGCATCGAATTCGTACTTGTCATTAGTTCTTTTTTTATCTCTGTCTCTTACAGGTTCATCTTTATGAGTATTATTTTCTTCTTTATTTTTTATTTCGGGTTTTAAATCAGGATTAGTGATAAAAGGTTCTTTTTGTTCAATTTCACCAAATAAGTCAGAAGTAGAAATATTTTTATCTATGCTTATATTTTCTTTGACTTCTTTTTTAATATCGGGTATTTTTTCTGCTTTTGGTTTAATAGTTTTTTCATTGGCTGCATCAATAGCTTGTTGATCTAGTATTTTGTAAATCAACTCTTGTTTTTTTAATGAGTCGGTCTTTTTTATTTTTAAATTTTTAGCAATGTCTCTTAGTTCATTAACTAATTTTTTGTTCAATTCAAGTATATCAAACATAAGGTATATAATATTAAATTAATAATTATTTTTAAATAAGGTAGTTATTTAATTTGAAATTTATCTATGTAACTATTTAAAATGAAGTAGTTTTTGAAAAACACTCGCCAGAATCACCCTCAATAATTTACTGCAATATTATACATAATGTATTTAATATCAAAAAATATATATATTTTATTTTTCTAACAATAACAAACATCTAAATAAACATGATTATCAATGATATAAATTTTTATCATTTTGCAATAAAATTATTGCATTTTGAATAGTTATTCGTGTATTTATTGCAACTTTTTATAAAATTTCAACGTAAATTATAATATATAACCACATTCGAAAAATTTGAGAGCATATGAGACAATTAAAAATTACCAAACAGGTTACAAATAGAGATACTGCATCTTTAGATAAATATTTACATGAAATTAGTAAATTAGAATTAATATCTGCAGACGAAGAAGTAGAATTGGCAAGACAAATAAAACAAGGAAATCAAATAGCATTGGAAAAACTTGTAAATGCAAATTTAAGATTTGTAATATCTGTTTCCAAACAATATCAAAATCAAGGATTAAGTTTACAGGATATGATAAATGAAGGAAACCTTGGCTTAATTAAAGCAGCACAACGATTTGATGAAACAAGAGGATTTAAATTTATTTCTTATGCTGTATGGTGGATAAGACAATCTATTTTACAAGCTATTGCCGAACAATCCAGAATAGTTAGATTACCATTAAATAAAATAGGATCAATAAATAAAATAAATAAATTATTTTCCAAATTAGAGCAAAAGTATGAACGCCCACCATCAATAAATGAAATAGCAAAAGAATTAGAGATAAAAGAAAAAGATGTTAAAATTTCTATATTCTCATCAGGGAAACACATTTCAATGGATGCACCTTTAATACTGGATGAAGAGGGTTCATTATATGAAGTTATGAAAAATAAAGATACTCCTTCTCCAGATAAGGGATTAATTAAAGAATCGTTGAAAAAAGAAATTGAGCGTATTTTAAAAAAACTACATGAGCGAGAAGCTGGTATCCTTAAATTATATTTCGGGTTAAATGGTTGCCACCAACATACACTTGAAGAAATTGGTGAAGAATTTAATTTAACTAGAGAACGTGTACGACAAATCAAGGAAAAAGCATTAAGAAGATTACGAAATACTGCTAAAAATAAAAATTTAAGAACATATTTAGGATAAAATTCAATGTTAACCTAAAAAATTCACTTTACTCCTTTTACTAATAAATTAGGTTAAAATTATCTTTTAGATTGAATAAAAAGCAAATTGAAATTCTTGTGAAAAATATTTTTTTGTAAAATTTATTGTTATAATGAATTGAAATTATACTTTTGCACCTCAATTAAAAATCAATATATTGTCTAACTTATTAATTATAATTAAATTTAAATGGCACAAAAAGAAGAAAAAACTGATACAACCAATAAGCTTGTAAAAGAAAAAACGGTTGAAAAAGAAGCTGTAAAAACACCAAAAACAGTTGAAAAAAAGCTTGTAAAAGAAACAAAAACGGTAAAAGAAAAAACTGTTAAAAAAGAACCTGTAGAAGCATCAAAAACTGTTGAAAAAGAGATTACAGAAGCACCTAAAACAGTAAC
>CAYTWH010000005.1:0-103564 GCA_964442075.1 uncultured Bacteroidales bacterium | reverse complement strand
TAGAAGCATCAAAAACTGTTGAAAAAGAGATTACAGAAGCACCTAAAACAGTAACGGAAAAAACTGTTGAAAAAGAACCTGTAGAAACATCAAAAACTGTTGAAAAAGAACCTGTAGAAGCATCAAAAACTGTTGAAGAAGAAACCGCAGAGATACCAGTAGTGGATAAAAACAAAATAGATTCTGCCGAAAAACAAAAGAAAGAAGAAAAAATCAAAACTGTAAAAGAAGAAGAGTTTAATTGGGATGCTTTTGGAAAATCCGAAGAATTATATACTCCGGAAAAAAGAGCAGAATTAGAAAAAATTTACGATGAAACCCTTTCCACAATTGCTGAAAACGAAGTGATTGACGGAACAGTTGTTGCTCAAACAAAAAGAGAAATAGTTGTAAATATTGGTTATAAATCTGAAGGAATTATTAATATTAACGAATTCAGATATAATCCCGATTTAAAAATTGGAGATAGTGTTGAAGTTTTAGTAGAAACTCAAGAAGATGCCAACGGACAATTAATTATTTCTCACAAAAAAGCAAGAGTCTTGCGAGCTTGGGACAGAATTAATCTTTCTCTTGAGAAAGAAGAAATAGTTACAGGGTATATAAAATGTAAAACTAAAGGCGGTATGATAGTAGACGTTTTTGGAATAGAAGCATTTTTACCGGGTTCTCAAATTGATGTAAAACCAATTAGAGATTATGACATATATGTTGACAAAACAATGGAATTTAAAGTTGTTAAAATTAATCATGAATTTAAAAATGTTGTAGTTTCCCATAAAGCATTAATTGAAGCCGAACTGGAATTACAAAGAGCTGAGATTATTTCGAAATTAGAAAAAGGACAAGTTCTTGAAGGAACTGTTAAAAATATCACATCTTATGGCGTATTTATTGATTTAGGTGGTGTTGACGGGCTAATCCATATCACAGACCTTTCATGGGGCAGAATAAATCATCCTGAAGAAATTGTTGAATTAGATCAAAAATTAAATGTGGTAATTCTTGACTTTGATGATGAAAAGAAAAGAATTGCATTAGGATTAAAACAATTGACTCCGCATCCATGGGATTCATTAGATAAAAAATTGAAAATTGAAGATAAAATAAAAGGAAAAGTAGTTGTATTGGCTGACTATGGTGCATTTGTTGAAATTGCTCCTGGAGTAGAAGGCTTAATTCATGTCTCAGAAATGTCATGGTCACAGCATCTGAGAAGTGCACAAGAATTTTTAAAAATTGGCGATCCTATTGAAGCAGTAATACTTACTCTTGATAGAGAAGACAGAAAAATGTCTTTAGGTATTAAACAACTAAAACCGGATCCATGGTTAAAAATTGAAGAAAAATATTCTGTTGATTCAAAACATACTGCTATTGTTAAAAATTTCACAAACTTTGGGGTATTTGTTGAATTAGAAGAAGGAATAGATGGATTGATACATATATCTGATCTATCATGGACTAAAAAAGTTAAACATCCTGCAGAATTTACAAGTCTAAATAGTTCGATTGATGTTGTTGTTTTAGAAATTGACAAAGAAAACAGAAGATTAAGTATCGGACATAAACAATTAGAAGAAAATCCATGGGATGTATTTGAAACAGTTTTCTCAATTGGTTCAATTCATGAAGGTACAATTATACAAATAATTGATAAGGGTGCTATAATTTCATTACCTTATGGAGTAGAGGGATTTGCATCAAAGAAAAATATTGCTAAAGAAGATGGAACTCTTGCTAAAATTGATGAAAAATTAGATTTTAAAGTAATTGAATTTTCAAAAGAATCGAAAAAAATAGCACTCTCGCATACAAAAATATTTGATGATAAGACGAAAGATGCAGATGATACACAAAAAGCAAAAACAAAACGTTCTGTTAAAAAAGTTCAATCAAAAATTGAAAAGACAACACTTGGTGATGTTTCTGAATTAGCAGCATTAAAATCTAAACTTGAAAAGAAAGAAAAAACTAAAAAATAACTATTATTAATTTTAATATTAAAAAAAAATTGTATTTTTAGCGAATGGATTTCAAGATTTCTAAAAAAGAAAAGTATACAATAATTTCAGTATTAGTTGAAAAATTAGATACTCACGTTGCTCCTGCATTAAAATCAGAATTGGTTTTAATTGCCGGTAACGGACAAAAAAATATTATATTAGATCTTAGCAATTGTCGTTACTGTGATTCTTCCGGTCTTAGTGCTATTCTTGTTGCAAACAGATTGTGTAAAAATACAAACGGAATATTTGTATTATCAGGATTACAAACAGCAATAGAAAGGTTAATTACTATTTCACAGTTAGATACTGTGCTGAATATCACACTAACTTCTGATAAAGCTATTGATTTAATATTACAAGAAAATAAATAGTTTTAGTATTTTATGACTTTTGCTTTAACTGTTCTGGGAAGTAGTTCATCATTGCCTACTTCAACAAGATTTACTACTGCTCATGTGCTTAATGTACATGGGCAGTTTTTTTTAATTGATTGCGGAGAAGGAACACAAATACAACTGCGAAAATTTAAGATCCCTTTTTCCAGAATAAATCATATTTTTATTAGTCATCCTCATGGGGATCATATTTTTGGACTTGTGGGGCTAATATCTTCTTATAATTTACTTGGCAGGATTAATCCACTAAACATATATGGAAGTGCTGATCTTGAAAAAATAATAAAACTTCAATTGGATTATTTTGCCGATAAATTAAATTTTGAAATAATATTTAAAATTATTAGCACTAAAAAAAGTCAAAGAATATACGAGGATAAACATCTTTCTGTTGATACAATTCCTTTAAAACACAGAATACCAGCATCCGGCTTTTTATTTAAAGAAAAAAAACGACTGCCTAATATTAAAAAGGAATGTATAGAAAAATACGATATTCCTTTTAAAAATATACCCGAAATAAAACAAGGAGATAATTTTACAACAAAAAACGGAGATAAAATTCTTAATAAAAATCTTATAATTCCATCCCCGGAGCCAAGATCTTATGCATTTTGCTCCGACACAGCATATTTTGAAAAAATTGTGCCAATTATCGAAAATATTGACCTGCTTTATCACGAAACAACATTTATGCACAATATGTTAGAACATGCAATTGAAACTAAACATTCAACAACAATTCAGGCTGCTACAATTGCAAAAATGGCAAATGTTAAAAATTTATTGATAGGACATTATTCCGCACGATATAAAAATATTGACAAACTACTAAGCGAGGCGAGTTCGGTATTTGAAAGGACTTTTGCAGCCGAAGATGGGTTAAAGATTGAAATTGATGTCGAAAAAAAATTGAAAATAAAAAATAATCTGTGATAATTTGTGGTGTAAATACTGTGAACGCTTAGGCTTACTTTTTCGACAACCAATAAGAAGGATTTAACTTTACTGTTCCTTTCCAAATTTGCAATTCAACATTAGTAGTATTGTCCCCTTCTTTATCTGTATAAATTACACCTATTTCTTCTTTTGCACTTACATTATCCCCAACAGAAACATATACTTCTTTTAAATTAGAATAAACCGAAAGATATTCACCGTGTCTTATTATTATTGTTTTATGTTTTCCTGGTATTGTAATTACCTGGCGAACAACACCGTCAAAAATTGCCCGGGCAGGAGTACCTGTTGTTGTTGCTATTGTAACACCATTACTTTGAATTTTAATACCTTTTAATGTAGGATGATTATGCTCGCCAAAAGTAACTGTAATGATTCCCCTTGAAGTTGGCCATGGTAAACGACCTTTATTTATTCCAAATTTATCTGATATAAGTTTTTCTTCGGGAGTTAATTTATATTTTTTACTAGCTCCTGATGTCGCAACAGCCTCTTTAGCAATTAGATCTTCTATGGCCTTTTGCAGTTTACGAGCAGCTTTTCGTTTTTGTGCAAGTTTTATTTTTAACTCTTTTTCTTTTGATTTTAATTTATTAAGTGTTGAATTTTGTTGCTTTTTTTCTATCGATAAAGTTATTGTTGCTTCCTGCTCATCGTTTATTAAAGCCTTCTTTTCCTGCTTTTGGCTTTCAAGGTCAGACAACTTTTTCTTTATCATATCCCGAACAGCCGTTATTGCTTCTACTTGCCTTTGTCTGAATTTTGCATACTGCTGAAGATATTTCATTCGTTTGTAAGCCTGATTAAAATCCTTTGATGAGAGAATGTACATCCATCTGCTATAAGAATTTTTATTCTTATATGCATAATATATCATCTTAGCATACTCATTTTTTAATTGCTGCAGATCAGACTCTAGAGATGTAATAATTGAATTATTCTCATTGATTCTTTCATTCAAAAAAAATATCTCATCCTTTATGTTTTGAATAAGATCTTTTCTTATATCAATTTTTTTATCAATAAGTTTTAGTTGATTAAATGAAGATTCCTGATTTTTTCTGGTTTCTTTTAAAAGCTTGTTTGTATATGCAATTTCTCGCTGATTCTTTATCTTTTTATTTTCCAAATCCTTGTGGGTTTGCCCAAATGATGAGTTGAAAATAAATGTAAAAATTATTATAAATAAAAAGCTTTTAATTAGATATGTATTTTTAAGGAACAGCACTATTTATTCAATTTTAGTATATTTTTCAGGTATCTTAAATGGAAATTTCAATTTTTTATTATTTGTAATTTTAGTATATTTTATTGAAAGTTCCACATTGTTTGTGTCATTTTTAAGAACAAAATTAATTTTTTCAGGAAATAATTTTTCGTCTATTAAATAATGGTCTGAATACTTAATGCTTAATGTTCTGTCCTGGCTAAATTCATTAATGAAAATATCTGATATTTTAAAAGTTTCAGGTGATACATAAATTTTTTGAACAATTAGATCTGTACCCTTACGCTTTTTTAGTTTTCTTCTTATTTTCCTGTTTTTTAATGATTGAAGGCAATATTGGTTAGAGTCGATATTGTTTTTATAATTTCCCTTTTTTAACTCTAAAACATCCTCTTGGTCGGGATATGTAAACAATTCATTTGTAAAAATTGATTGAAAATAATTATAATTAATATCAAGACCGAACATCGTTTCAAAAAATTCATATCCACCATAAAAATATTCCGAATTTAACCTGTTTAAAAATTTAATTGTATCGGGCAAAAACACCATTTTTGCAACAGGAATACCTGTTGCATGATTTAAATTCATCCAAATTAAACTGTCTTTTTTTATTCGCATTTGTCCTTTAAGAGAGTATTTTTTTTGTCCCATATTAACTTTTGCGGAAAATTTTAATTGGAGATAGTTAAAATCAAGATATGCGTTTTCTACATTGTTTTGAAGTTTTTTCAAAGATATCTGACGTAGTTTTTTTTGTTTTTCTTCTTTTATCGTTTGTTTTGAAACATTACACGAACTAAATAACATAAATATTAATGCTGTTAAAAACATTATGTTTTTATAATTCATGAGTATTTTATTAATAGCCGACTTATTCATACATCTTCTCTTCATCAACTTTTTTATCTAAAAATTCAGACCCCTTACCTGTTTCTTTTGCTTTTTTCCATATTTCAACAGCTTTTTTTATTTTACCCGATTTATAAAGGATATCCCCTTTGTGTTCTATAATAACAGCACTTCCCCCACCTCCATGTTCAATTGCTTTTTCAATTATTGTAAGAGCTTCCTCATAATTTTGCATTTTATATAATACCCAGGCATAGGTATCAAGATATGTTGCATTATTAACAGTAAGCTCATTGCATTTTTTAGTCATTTCCAGCGCTTTATTAAGTTTTTCGGAACGCAGGGAAAGATAATAACTGTAATTATTTAATATGTATAAATTATCCTGTTCTAATTCTAATGCCTTATCAAAATATTTATCAGATTCTTCATTGTTTTTATTTTTAAAATATGCTTCCGCAAGATAAATATAAAATTGTACTTCTAATTTTTTATTAACTGTTAATCCTAATCCTGTTTTTAATTTTTCAATAGCTTCGTCAAACTTTTTTTGTTTTATGGCTCCAATGCCATTAAAAAGGTACAAATTAACCTGATTGGGAAAATATTCTAGAGCTTCTTTGCTTTCATAATACAAAGCCTTAAAATCATTCAATTGATTATCAATAAATATTAGTTGTTCCCATATTAAGTAATTATTTTTAGTGTTTTCGATAACCTTTCTGTACTTTTCTCTTGCTTCTTCCCATTTTTCATCGCTAATTAAAAAATCCCCGTAAACAGCTAAACTTTTTGGGTCATCAGGATGTGTTTCTTCTAATATTGCAAGTAATTCATATGTCTGTTTGCTAACTTCAACATTTACTCTAGAGGAAGAATAATATAATAGTATCATTTTAATTTTAATATCTATTTTAACATCAGGGCTTGCAAAAGCAATTTTTATTTCTTCAAAAGATTTGTCAAAATCATTAGTTATTCGATAAAATTCAGACAATGAGAGGTGCCCCAGTCCATTATCAGGATCAATTTTTAATAGTTTATTGTATGTTGCAAGTGCTTTGTCGTATTCTTCGTTTGAAACATAAATTTCTGCAAGCAAGCCATAAAATCTCACTTCAAGAGGGTATTCTATAATAAGTTTATTTAGTTCTTCGTAAGCTTTTTCTTTCTCACCTAATTTCATATAAATTTTTTCTTTTTCTAAACTTATTTCATCAATAACTCCATATTTTAATTCAATATCATCATAAATTTTTAAAGCTTCTTTTAATTTATTATTTAAGCTCAGAATAGAGGCATACTCTAACTTATATTCAATATTATAAGGATGTTCTTTAACCAATTCTTTATAAATACCAGCTGATTTGCTTAGCATATTTTTTTGTTGGTATAATGCTGCTAATAATAATTTATACCAAATATTATCAGGATTTACTTTTACTGCTTCTTGCGTTAAAATAAGTGCCGTAGAAATATCACCTTGTAAAATATACATATTTGCAAGTTCATACATTGTTGCAGCACTTTTTTCATTAATTTGAAGACATTTAGCATAGTATGCTATTGCTTCGGCATAATTACCCAGCATCTTTTGCTTATTGCCTTCCATGAAAGAATAAGAAAACTCAAGTTCTCTTTTTTCTAATTTTAGATCTTTATCGGTAGTTATCTTTGGTTTTTTTGTAAAAACAGAGCATGAGGAAAATATGAATATTAATATAATTAATGAAAATATATATCTATACTTCTCTTTTGGTATATGGCTGTACAACAACGTGATAAAAATTGATTGTGATAAAAATTTAAATTGGTCAAAGCTACGTAAACATATCTACATAGCAAAAGACAATCTTTATTTTAAATCTCATGTGCAAAATTTTAAGAAATTTTAGGTCAAATTGAACTATTTTGAATTACAATTGGTATAATTTAATATCCAAATGCAACTATTTAGTAAAAATTAACGTCAATATATCAGATAGTAACAAGTTTTCTTTTGCTATCAGTAAATATCGCTTTTTTTTAATAAATATTTTAAGTAATTTTGCATGTAATTAATTCCATTTTTAATCAATTTTATATATTATGAAAAAAAATATTTTTTTAAATTTATTGTTTGTTTTTATTCTAGTATCTGTCTTTGCCGAAAAAATTGACGTAAAGTATGCACAGAAAATCGCAAAAAACATTTATTTTGAGCGCATTAGTCAAATTGAAGAAATAGATTATAGTAATATCAATTTGTCTCTTGTATATACTAATGTATACAATAATGAACCAATTTACTATATTTTTAATGTTAATAAAAACGATGGTTTTGTTATTATTTCTGCCGATAATTCTGCTAAACCAATTATAGCTTATTCGTTTAATGGAATATATGATATAAATAATACCCCGCCATCAGCTGCTTTTTTTATGGAAACAAAAGCAAATCAATTGAAATTTTTAAAAGACAATGATTTAAAAGCTTCGGTTGAAATATCAAAAGAATGGGGAGACTTAGAAAATGTTACAAATAAAAATTTAAAAGATATTAAAACAATTGTTCCTTTATTACTAAGCATATGGGGACAAGATGGATATTACAATGATGCATGTCCTGAAGATGGTGGAGAACAGGCCATTGTGGGGTGTGTTGCAGTAGCAATGGCGCAAGTTATGAAATTTTATGACCACCCTGCAGTAGGACAAGGATCAAATAGTTATAGTTATCCTGCCGGTTGGCCTTCATATTGGCCATACGGGACATTATCAGCTAATTTTGGAACAACAAATTATCATTGGGCAAATATCCCTTACAACTGTTATAGCGAAAACGACGATATTGCAGAACTATTATATCATTGTGGTGTTTCTGTTAATATGTATTATTCTCCTACCGGCTCCGGTGCTCAAACTAGCGATGTAGAAACCGCCTTAATTTCAAATTTTAGATATAATGCTAATCATGTTTATGAAAATGCTTATTCTCCTTCAAATTGGGAAATTTTATTAAAAAATGAAATCGATAATAACCGACCAATTGTATATTCGGGAAGTGATGCCTCTGCCAGCAGTGGTCATGCCTGGAATTGTGACGGATACCAAGGAAGCGAATTTCACATGAATTGGGGTTGGGATGGTTATGCCGATGGCTATTATGCTCTTGACGACCTTAATCCTAGTGGTTCTACTTTTGACAGTGATTTTCAAGCTGTAATTGGAATTTATCCTGTTTCAGGATACCCTGAATATTGTAGCGGGACAAAAAATATTGATGGCTCAAGTGGTTCTTTTAATGACGGTAGTGGCAATGAAGAATATTTAAATAATATTGATTGTTTTTATTTAATAGAACCAATATGCGGTAATAAAATTGATTTTTCTTTTGATGTATTTCAACTTGAAGCTAATGATGTTGTAACATTTTACAATGGTACTTCAGTTTCAGACCCTATTTTAGCTACTTATACCGGCAATGATACTCCTGGTAGTGTAACTGCAGATAATGGAGCCTTGCTTATTGAGTTTAATACAAATTCCAGCGGAACAGATATAGGTTGGTATGGTTCTTATACAACAGATTATTGCGGAGGAATTAAAACATTAATTACCCCAACAGGAACAATTTCCGATGGAAGTGGACCTTGTGATTATGAATCAACTTATTGTCGTTGGGAAATCACTCCTCCCGGAGTAGGATCTATTACTCTCAATTTTACTTCTTTCGATTTGTCTTCTTCAGATACTTATGATTATGTTAAAATTTATAAAGAATCAACAATAACTGCAAATGAAATAATTACCCTTACAAATGCATCACCTCCTTCCGGTTCCATATTTGTTCCGTCGGATATAGCATGGATTAAATTCGCTACAAATATTGCAAATCATGCAGATGGTTGGTCATTAAATTATACTTCTTCACCAGTAAATGTTGATGAATTAAGTAAACATTTAATAAGTCTTGCTATTTATCCAAATCCTTTTAGTAACGATGCAACATTGAGTTTGAATTTAATTGATAATAGTAACATTAGTATTTCAGTTGCAAATGTAATAGGAGAAGTTATAGGTAATTATGATATAACTGGAATTGCCGGAAACAATAAAATATTACTAAGTGAGATTATTAATAATGTTGATAATGGTGTTTATTTTATAACTTTTGATATAAATGGGAATAAACTTGTTCGCAAAGTAATTTGTAGTAAATAAGTTTTATATAACGTTTTTAAAAAGCTGCATAAAAATTTTATGCAGCTTTTTTTATTGTTAGTTAAATGCTAAGATTGTATCTTTACACACTTTTTATAAAAGTTAATACCAATTGTAATTATAAAATATATTATTATTTAAATGGAATATTTTGCACACGAGACAGCAGTAATTGATAAGGGTTGTGAAATTGGTAAAGGAACTAAAATATGGCATTTTTCACATATTATGCCCAATTGTAAAATAGGTGAAAATTGTAATATTGGTCAAAATGTAGTTGTTTCTCCCGATGTAATCTTAGGCAAAAATGTAAAAGTTCAAAATAATGTTTCTATTTATACCGGCGTTATTTGCGAAGATGATGTTTTTTTAGGTCCATCAATGGTTTTTACAAATGTCATTAATCCCAGAAGTGCTGTAATTAGAAAAGATCAATATTTAAAAACAATTGTAGGTAAAGGTGCTTCTATTGGGGCAAATGCTACTATAATATGTGGAAATGATATTGGAAAATATTCATTTATAGGAGCAGGAGCAGTAATAACAAAAGAAGTTGAACCTTATGCCCTTTATGTTGGAAATCCTGCTAAACAAATTGGCTGGATGAGTGAATATGGACAAAGACTTGATTTTGATGAACAAGGTTTTGCAGAATGCCAGGAAAGCAAAGAGAAATATAAACTAACAAATAATATTGTAACAAAAATTTGACAGATTAAAATATTTACAGATATGGAAAATCAATCAAACCAAATAAAATTTGCAGTAATTGGAGTTGCAGGATATATTGCAATCAGGCATTTAAAAGCAATAAAAGACACAGGAAATACAATGCTTGCAGCTTTAGATAAATTTGATAGTGTTGGTATTATTGACTCGTATTTTCCAAATGCAGATTTTTTTGTAGAATTCGAAAGATTTGACAGACACATTGATAAACTTAGAAGGAGTGGTGTAAATTTAGATTATGTAAGTATATGTTCACCTAATTTTTTACACGATTCACACATTCGGTTTGCTCTTAGAAGTGGTGCAGATGCAATTTGTGAAAAACCATTGGTTTTAAATCCCTGGAATGTTGAGGCACTGAAAGAAGTTGAAAAAAGGAACGGGAAAAAGATATATAATATTTTACAATTACGTTTACATCCATCAATAATTGCTTTAAAACAAAAAATAGAAAATAATCCTACGGATAAAGTTTATGATATTGATTTAACATATATTACTTCTAGAGGTAAATGGTATGATTTTTCATGGAAAGGAGATATTCAAAAATCAGGAGGCATAGCTACAAATATTGGCATTCACTTTTTTGATATGCTTTCCTGGATTTTTGGTGAAGTAAAGGAAAATATTGTTCATATATCACAACCCAATAAAACTGCCGGCTTATTACAATTAAAAAAAGCTAATGTAAGATGGTTTTTAAGTATTGATTATGATGATGTTCCAAAAAGCATTAAAAAAGAAGGACAAAGAACTTATCGTTCAATAAAAATTGATGATGAAGAAATTGAATTTAGTGGTGGTTTTACAGATCTCCATACTAAAAGCTATGAAGATATCTTAACCGGAAATGGATTTGGTCTTGAAGAAGCAAACAGTTCAATAAATATTGCATATAATATTAGAAACTCTAAACCAATAGGTTTAACCGGAGATTATCATCCTTTTTGTAAAACAAATATTTAAGTAAATGTATAATAAATTAATAAACAAAGAAGCCAAACTCTGTTTAATAGGACTGGGATATGTTGGATTACCAATTGCATTAGAATTTGCTAAAATAATACCCGTTGTTGGATTTGATATCAAAAAAGACCGTGTTGAAATGATGCGGAATAAAGTTGACCCTAGTAAGGAATTATTAAAAGAAGATTTTGATGGATGTGATATTCATTTTACTGCATCAGTTGAAGATCTTAAAGATTCAAATTTTTTTATTATCGCTGTACCAACACCAATTGATGAAAGCAATACCCCTGACTTAACTCCCTTGATAAGTGCATGCCATACAGTTGGTAAAGTATTGAAGAAAGGAGATTATGTTGTGTTTGAATCAACGGTATATCCCGGCTGTACAGAAGATGACTGTGTCCCAATTTTAGAAGAAGAATCACAATTAAAATTTAATATTGATTTTAAAGTTGGATTTTCTCCGGAAAGAATTAATCCCGGAGATAAAGAACATTCATTAACCAATATTGTAAAAATTGTTTCGGGTAGTGATGATGAATCTTTAGATAATATTGCAAAAATATATGAAATTGTTGTAAAAGCAGGTGTTCATAGAGCAAGTTCTATAAAAGTTGCAGAAGCAGCAAAAATTATTGAAAATACACAACGTGATGTAAATATTGCTCTGATGAACGAATTGTCAATAATTTTTAACAGATTAGATATTAATACTTTCGAAGTACTTGAAGCTGCCGGAACAAAATGGAATTTTTTGAAATTTTCCCCTGGACTTGTTGGCGGACATTGCATAGGAGTTGATCCATATTATCTTACCTATAAAGCTAAAAAACTGGGTTATCATGCACAGATAATTAATTCTGGAAGATTTGTTAATGATAGTATGGGAGGATATATTGCAAAGCAAACCGTAAAATGTATAATATCTAAAGATAAAAATATTCGTAATGCCAGAATTTTAATAATGGGTATTACTTTTAAGGAAAACGTTACTGATATCAGAAATTCAAAAGTTGTTGACGTTGTAAATGAACTACTATCTTACAAAGTAAATGTGGATGTTGTTGATTCTTTAGCTTCAAAACAAGAAATAAAAGAGGAGTATGATATAGATTTATCAGATAAGCCAACAGGAAAATATGATGCAATAATAGTTGCTGTAAACCATAATGAATACAAAGAACTTAACGAGGATTATTTTTTGTCAATAAGTAAAAATAATGGAATTTTATTTGACATTAAGGGTATTTACAGAGATAAAATCAAAAAACTGACTTATTTAAGTTTGTAAAATATGAAAAAGCAAATACTAGTTACAGGTGGTGTTGGGTATATTGGCTCTCATACTGTTGTTGAACTTCAAAATGCCGGGTATGATGTTATCATAATTGACAATCTTTCTAATTCAAAAATTGAAGTTTTAGATGGTATTGAAAAAATTACTGAAATTCGTCCCTGTTTTGAGAATATTGACATTTGTGATAAGAATAAGCTAGAAATATTTTTTAATAAATACTCCGACATTAAAGCAGTAATACATTTTGCCGCATTTAAAGCCGTTGGTGAATCTGTTGAAAATCCTTTAAAATACTATCATAATAATTTAAGCTCTTTAATAAATATTTTACATGAAATGAAAAAACACAAAATTTTAAACCTTGTGTTTTCTTCATCGTGTACGGTATATGGGCAACCGGATACATTGCCTGTTACGGAAAATGCACCACTTAAAAAAGCAAACTCACCTTATGGAAATACAAAACAGATATCAGAAGATATTATTTTTGATACTATAAGATCGGATAACAATTTTAAATCTGTTTCATTAAGATATTTTAATCCAATAGGAGCTCATAGTTCTGCATTAATAGGAGAATTACCTCTTGGTGTTCCTAATAATTTAATTCCATATATTACCCAAACAGCAATAGGTATTCGTGAGCAACTTAAAGTTTTTGGAGGAGATTATAATACTACTGATGGCTCATGTATTAGAGATTATATAAATGTTGTTGACCTTGCAGAAGCTCATGTTGTTGCAATTGAAAGACTAATGCAAAATAAAAATAAAAAAGGATTTGAGGTGTTTAATCTTGGTACAGGTAAAGGAAATTCAGTATTAGATGTTGTTAAGACTTTTGAAAAAGTAACAGGACAAAATTTAAATTATAAAATTGTTGAAAGAAGGGAAGGTGATATTGAACAAATGTGGGCAGATACAAGTTTTGCAAATAAAGAGCTTGGTTGGAAAACAGAATTAGAGCTTGACGAAACCCTATTATCAGCATGGAAATGGGAGCAATATTTGAAAAATAAAAAATAAATAGATGAAAACAATATTAATTACAGGAGGAGCAGGGTTTATTGGCTCGCATGTTTTAAGGACCTTTGTGAAAAAATATTCCGAATATCAGATAATAAATCTTGACAAACTTACTTACGCAGGAAATCTCGAGAATCTTAAAGATGTAGAGAAAAAATCTAATTATAAATTTATAAAAGGTGATATTGTTGATGAGAATTTTATTAATGATATTTTTAAAAAATATAATATTGATGGTATAATTCATTTAGCCGCAGAATCTCATGTCGACAGGTCAATAACAAATCCTCTAGAGTTTATTAATACAAATATTATTGGAACAGTTAACCTGTTAAATGCTGCAAGACAATTTTGGGGCGATTATAAGGGAAAAAGATTTTTCCATATTTCTACCGATGAAGTTTATGGTTCACTTGGCGAAACAGGTTTTTTTACAGAATCAACAAATTATGACCCAAAAAGCCCGTATTCTGCTTCTAAGGCAAGTTCAGATCATTTGGTACGTGCATATTATAATACTTATAATTTACCTGTAGTGATTTCTAATTGCTCAAATAATTATGGGGCAAATCAGTTTCCTGAAAAATTAATACCACTTGCAATTAATAATATTAAAAACAATAAGCCAATACCAATATATGGTAAAGGGGAAAATATAAGAGATTGGCTATATGTTGAAGACCATGCTAATGCTATTGATTTAATTTTCCATAAAGGAAAAATTGGAGATACTTACAATATTGGAGGCAATAACGAATGGACAAATATTGATTTAATTCGTAAACTCTGTGAAGTTATGGATAATAAACTTGGTAGAGAAAAAGGAGCTTCCGCAAAACTTATTACATTTGTAAAAGACAGAGCTGGTCATGATCTAAGATATGCTATCGATTCATCAAAGATTCAAAGTGAACTTAACTGGAGCCCAACATTACAATTTGAAGAAGGAATTGTTAAAACTGTTGATTGGTATATTGAAAATGAAAAGTGGTTAAATAATATCATTTCCGGTGATTATGAAAAATATTACGAACAACAATACGGATAATTATTCTTTTTTAAAAACAGATATCCATTCTCATTTAATTCCAGGACTTGATGATGGAGTTAAATCTATTAAAGAAGCAATTGAATGTATTTCAAGACTTAATGCTTTAGGGTTTTCCAAAATCATTACTACACCACATATAAACTCTGAATATTTTCATAATACACCTGAAACAATTAGATTGGGTTTAGAAAAATTAAATGCTGCAATTAAAAAGTTAAAAATACCCATTGTAGTTGAAGCTGCTGCCGAATACTATTTAAATTATGATTTTATTGATAGTATTGTAAAAAATGAATTGCTGACTTTTGGAGATAATTATGTATTGTTTGAACTTTCATATTATAACGCAACAAACATTGTTGATGAAGCCGTTTTTAAAATGCAAACACATGGTTACAAACCTGTTTTAGCTCATCCTGAAAGGTATAATTATTGGAATAATAATATAGACATATTTAAAAAATTAAAAGACAAAGGAGTATTATTTCAAATGAATACATTATCCTTAAATGGAGTATTTTCTGTTGAAGCAAAAAATATGGCGGAAAATTTTATTAAAAATAATATGATAGAATTTATTGGAAGTGATGCTCATAATATTAATTATGTTATTGGACTTGAATTAGTGGTGTCAAATAAATATTTTAAAAAGCTAAGGGATTCAGGATTATTATTAAACCAGATATTATAAGCTACAATGTTATTTATGCAATAAAAAAATAAAAACCGTCTTTATTAATAATTTTATGTTTTAATTTGAAAAAACACTCTAATGAGAATAATATTTTTAACAACATTACTTTTAATTTCATTTTTGTCATTTTCTATTAATGACGAAAGTGATGTTGCCGGGAAAAGCACTATTAGCGGATACGTGAAAGATAACGAAACCGGTGAAGAACTTATTGGTGCTTCAGTATATATAAGATCAATTAAAGTTGGAACAATAACAAATGTTTATGGTTTCTATTCCTTAACTGTTCCAAAAGGAAAACACGAAGTAACTTATTCATTTATTGGATACAAAGACATTACAAAAACTGTTGATTTAAATAATAATATCAAGCTAAATATTTCCTTACCTACTACTTCCCAACAAATAGGCGAAGTAGAAATTATTGGTGAAAAAAGAAATCAGAATATTGAAAGAGTTGAAATGAGTACCGTTAAAATTCCAATTAAAGCTATTAAAAAAATTCCAGCTTTACTTGGCGAAGTTGACGTTATAAAAGCCGTTATGTTATTACCCGGTGTATTAGCTGGTGTAGAAGGTTCATCGGGGTTTTATGTGCGTGGCGGGAACGTTGATCAAAATCTTATTTTATTAGATGATGCTCCTGTTTACAACGCATCTCATGTTGCAGGTTTCTTTTCTGTATTTAACGGAGATGCAATAAAAAACATGAAACTTTATAAAGGCGGTATCCCTGCTGAATATGGTGGCAGATTATCATCAGTTCTTGATATTAGGATGAAAGATGGTAATACAAAAAAATATAGTGCTACCGGTGGCATTGGCATACTTGCAAGCAGATTAACAGTTGAAGGCCCTGTTATTAAAGATAAATCATCATTCATTATTTCTGGCAGGCGTACTTATTTTGATCTGTTTTTACCCTTATCAAATGATACTATGGTTCAGAAAAGTGGATTATACTTTTACGATCTAAACACAAAAATAAATTATACAATTAATGAAAATAACAGAATTTTCTTATCAGGATATTTTGGCAGAGATGTATTGAGCATGGGAGATATGATGGCTATCGACTATGGAAATGCAACAGGAACTGCCAGATGGAATCATCTTTTTAATGATAAGCTTTTTATGAATACAACATTTATTTTCAGCAATTATAATTATCACTTAGGTTTTGAACAAGAATTAATGAAAATGGATTGGAGATCTAATATAAGAGATTACAATTTAAAAGCAGATTTAACATATTATTTAAACCCAAAAAACACAATAAAATTTGGTCTTGGTTCAATTTATCATGATTTTGACCCGGGTGTAATAAATGGGCAAATGGATACTGTTAAATTTGAAATTATAATGCCAAACAATTATGCCTTTGAACATTTTGCTTTTTTTCAAAACGAACAAAAAATTACTCCATTATTAAGTGTTCAATATGGTCTTAGATTATCAGTATTCCAGAATATTGGTAAAGCACATTATTATTTATATGATGATGCTGATTCGCAAAACTATGAGGTTACAGATACAATAGATCAGCCAAACGGAAAAATTTATAATACATTTTCAAATCTTGAACCAAGACTGGGAATTAAATACACGCTCAATGAATTCAGCTCCATTAAAGCCAGTTACAACAGAACAAGTCAGTATATTCATCTGGCAACAAACACAACATCAGCAACGCCACTTGACATTTGGATACCATCAACTCCTAATGTTGAACCGCAAATAGCCGATCAGGTTGCCTTGGGATATTTTAGAAATTTTAAAAACAATGTGTTTGAAACATCTGCTGAGGTTTATTATAAAAAAATGAAAAATTCAATTGACTTTAGAGACCATGCAGAATTACTTTTAAACGACAGATTGGAAGGAGAATTAAGAAGAGGAGATGCAGAATCTTACGGCTTTGAATTACTTTTAAGAAAACAGGAAGGAAAACTTACAGGTTGGATAAGTTATACTTTATCAAGAACCATGAGAACGATTCCTGAAATAAATGACGGAAAACCATATTTTGCACCTTACGACAAAACTAATGATGTATCATTTGTTTTATCTTATGATATAAATAAAAAATTAAACATATCGGGAACATGGGTATATTCAACAGCTCCTCCCAGAACCATGCCAACAGGCAGGTTTGAATATGGAGGCATGCTAGTTCCTGTTTATTCTGATAGAAACAGTATTAGAATTTTTGATTACCACAGACTGGATTTATCATTAACATATTATTTTAGAAGATATAACGATGAAAATAAAAAACATAAATTTGAGCACAGCATTAATGCTTCAGTTTATAACGCATATTCAAGAAAAAATCCATATTCTATAAATTTCTCTCAATCGGAAGATAATCCAAACGAAACAATAGCTGAAATGTATTATCTATTTAAAGCTATACCATCAATAACTTATAACTTTAAATTTTAATAATTATGAAGAACTCAATATATATTATTATAATTCTGGTATCATTTCTAACAATTTCATGTTCAGAAAAAATTGACATTGAACTAAACGATGATGAGAATTCAAGATTAGTTGTTGAAGGAAATATTACAACCCAAAAAACTATTCATACAATAAAACTAACTAGAACAACGAGTTATTTCGCAAACCAGCCTGCTCCTGTTGAAAGCGGAGCAATAGTTGAAATACAAGAAGAAGGAAGCCCAAATGCCTTTGTTTTAAATGAAGCCGCACCCGGAATATATCAAACCGATAGTGTTGCAGGAAAAGTTGGGAAAAACTACACTTTATATATTAAACAAAGTAATGGTGAAGAGTTTTCTGCCACAACATATCTTGATACAGTACCTGAAATGGACTTGATAGATTATGAGTATAAAGAATTCCCTTTTCATGGTAATCCGGTAACTTTTTACATCTTAAAATTATTTGCTCAAGAACCAGAAGGTAAAGGCAACAATTATCAATTTAACATATATTTAGATGGTGTTTGGGATAACGACACTTTACGAGAAGCTGTTTACGATACCGATGAGTTTATGGATGGGATGTATTTACCCGGAGTTGACATATATTATATCGAATCTGATAAACTTAAAAAAGATACAACAAGAGTAAGGGTTGATATGCTTTCAATACCTTACGAATTACTTGAATATAATGTTGCTGTAATGCTAGAAACAGATTGGCGTGGAAGCCCTTTTGACGGACCACCCGCAAATATCCCGACAAATATAAGCAATGGTGCTTTAGGCTTTTTTAGTGCTTCCGATATAAGTTCGTTTGAACTGGATGTTATTTTGGTGGATGAGGAATAATATCCAATCCTACTCAAGCAGATTGTTCAATTGTTTCATTACTTCATTGTTTTTATATAATAATTTAACAATTGCTATTTATTATATATTTTTACCAGTCTTAAAAAAATCATTCTGTAATGATATCTCTTAGTAATGTTGCTGTACGATTTGGTGGATTTGAGCTTTTTAAAGAGGTTTCTTTTCTTATCAATAAAAAAGATAAAATTGGGCTTGTGGGAAAAAACGGTGCAGGAAAAACAACATTATTAAAAGTAATTATGGGTTTTCAGTCTGTTGATGCAGGAACAATTAGCAAACCCGCCGATATACACATAGGATATCTTCCGCAACAAATGCCGGTATCAGATAAACATACAGTTTTTGAAGAAACCGAATTGTCTTTTAAAGAGCTGAAAAAACTAAAAAAAGAAATTGATAATATCAATGCAGATATTAGCGAAAGAAACGATTACAACAATGATGAATATTCCAAGCTGATAAATAAATTAAGCGAAAAAACAGAACGTTTCGAAATACTTGGAGGAAACAATATACAGGCAGAAATAGAACGGATATTACTTGGTCTTGGGTTTTTAAAAGAAGAGTTTAATAAACCAACTAAGGAGTTGAGTGGTGGCTGGCGAATGAGAATTGAACTAGCAAAAATACTGTTGCAAAAACCCGATGTGCTTTTATTGGATGAACCCACAAATCATTTGGACATAGAATCTATACAATGGTTTGAAGATTTTTTGGCAAATTATTATGGAGCAGTATTATTAATTTCACACGATAGGGCTTTTTTGGATAATGTAACAAAAAGAACTGTTGAAATATCAATTGGAAATATTTACGATTATAAAGTTCCTTATTCAAAATTTGTAACATTGCGTGCCGAACGTCGTGAGCAACAACTTGCGGCATACAATAATCAGCAAAAAATGATTAAAGACACCGAACGTTTTATTGAAAGGTTTAGGTATAAAAATACAAAATCGGTTCAGGTACAATCCAGAATAAAACAATTAAATAAATTAAAACGTGTTGAAATTGATGATGAAGATACCTCTTCCATACATTTTCGTTTTCCGCCTGCTCCACATTCAGGTACCATTGTTTTTGAAGCCGAAGAATTGAGTATGTCTTTTCCCGACAAACAGGTTTTAAACAATATTGACCTGATAATAGAACGTGGCGAAAAAGTTGCTTTTGTTGGCAAAAACGGAGAAGGAAAAACTACTTTGTCGAGAATTATTGTGGGTGAATTAAAGCCCAATGGGGAAATTAAAACAGGGCATAAAGTAAAAATTGCTTATTATGCCCAAGAACAAGACAAATTGCTGAATGATAATAAAACCGTTTTCGAAACTATTGACGATATTGCCGTAGGAGATATTCGTCCAAAAATTAGAGGTATTCTCGGCTCCTTTCTTTTTAGTGGCGAAGATATTGATAAAAAAGTAAAAGTGCTTTCGGGAGGAGAACGTTCAAGGCTTGCTCTGGCTAAATTATTGCTTGAACCCGCAAATTTACTTGTACTTGATGAGCCTACAAATCATTTAGATATGTCGTCGAAAGAAATTCTTAAAAATGCTTTGATAAAATATAACGGCACACTGATAATTGTTTCGCACGACCGTTATTTTTTAGATGGATTAGTAGGCAAAGTATTTGAATTTAAAAATAAAAATATTAAAGAAAACTTAGGTGGTATTTATGATTTTCTGAGAAAAAAGAAAATTGAAAATCTTAATGAATTAGAGAGGAAAGAACATATTATAAAAAAGGCAGGTAACGAGGTATCGCAAAATAAATTAGATTATATAGCAAAAAAAGAACTTGAAAAAGAAATAAGAAAAACAAGCAATAAAATAAAAAGCACTGAAAGTAAAATTGAAAAATTAGAGAAAGATATTGCCGTATTTGATAATAATTTGCAAAACCCCGATAATAATCAAATAGACCTAAACGATAGTAATTTGTTTGTAAATTATGAAAGCCTTAAAAAAGAACTTGATAATGAATTAAGAAACTGGGAAAAATTATCTTATGAACTTGAAATATTAACAGATAAAAGAGAAGATGTATAATTTATGGAATCAAAAATAATTTTCGACAAACTTGAAACTCCAAGGCTTTTGCTAAGGAAAATAATTGAAACTGATATAGATATTATGTATCATCTATTCTCTGAGCATGAAATTATGAGATACACAGGTGTTCCACTTATAAAGGGAAAGAATGAAATATTGGCATTTATTAATAAAAATGAAGCCCAACACAAAAATGGAGAGAAAATAACATGGGGAATTGAATTAAAAACTACAAAAAAGATGATTGGTTATATTGGTCTTTTTTATATAAATAATGCACATGCTTATGCTTCATTAGGTGCATTACTGATTAAGGAATACTGGAATAAAGGAATTATTACCGAAGCTAAAAAAGCTATTATAAATTTTGCTTTTACAAAAACATTTTTGAACCGAATTGAATCGCAGTATTATGAAAAACATATTGCTATTGATAAAACAAATGTAAAATCGGGAATGAAAAAAGAGGCATTGCTTAGAGAAAATTTTTTAATTGAAGGCAAATTCAAAAATTCAATAATGTGCTCAATTATTAAAAGCGATTTTCAAAAGAACAAGGATTTTTATAATTTTAGCAAAAATTACAAATGAAATTAAGCACTAAATATCATCACTTATTTATAGTAGTAATACTTTTCACTCTTGTATTAAGTTCTTGTTTTTCATATAAAACTCCCGTAAGAAACTCTAATGTTGCATATATTTATAATCCGGGCAGTACTCCCTTGCATCCACAATATAAAGTATTTCATAACGAAGATTCAACTTCACTGGTTTTTATAAAATTAACAGCAAATGAGTTATTGTATATTAAAAAACTAAATAATAAAAAGCCTGAAGCTGCTGTACAAATTCATTATAAACTATTCGATTCTTTTACCGGCAATAATATAATTGACAGTGCAACACAAGTGTTTTTTATTGAAAAAGATTCTAATCTTTTTAATATTGCTTTCGACATTACAATTAAAGCAAAAAACTCTAAAAGATATTTACTTGATATTATTGCAACAGATATTTATCGTGGCAGAGGAAATCAGCATTTTATTGAAATTGATAAATCAAGCGAACATACACAGCAAAACTATTTACTTACTTTAAAAACAGATAACGATCCATTGTTTAAAAACTACTTGGACAACGAAACAGAGTTTCAGATAAAACATAAAAATTTAAAAAACAAAAAACTATTTGTTAGTTATTATAAAGGCAAATATAAACTGCCTGCTCCCCCATTTAGTGTATCAATAATGAAAACATATGTGTTGGCACCCGACAGTACTTGGGAAATAATGCTTACAGATACTTCTACATTTAATCTGGAAAAATATGGGATGTATCATTTTCGCTTAGATACTTCATACAGAACAGGATTAACGCTATTTAATTTTGGGAAATATTATCCCGTTGTTAAAACACAAATAAAATTATTAGAACCAATAAGATATCTAACAACATCACGAGAATTTAAAGAATATATGATGTTTAAAAATAAAAAAGAAGCCATAGATAATTTTTGGTTAAAATCAACAGGAAACTTAAATCGTGCAAAAGAGTTAATACGAGTTTATTATAACAGAGTAAAATTTACAAATACTTACTTTAGTTCGTTTACTGAAGGATGGCGTACGGATAGGGGAATGTTATATATGATCTATGGTTCTCCAAATACAATTTACAAAAACGATAATCAGGAAAGGTGGATTTATGGAAATACACAGGGAATGCATACAATGAGCTACACTTTTGTAAAAGTTTCAAACCCGTATTCAAATAACGATTATGTATTAAATAGAAGCGATATTTATAAAATGATATGGTATCAGGCAGTAGAAACATGGCGTAATGGCAGAGTTTTTTCTATAGTTAAGTGATACAATGATTAAATGATTAAATAATAGTAAAATCGGAAAAAATAAAAACATGGCAAATAAAGAAGTAATTTTTGGGATTAGAACAGTACAAGAAGCTGTTATAAAGGGTGAAGATATCGACAAGGTATTAATTAGTTCAAGTTTAAAAGGAGAAGGCTTTAATGAATTACTTAATGATCTAAGAAAACATAAAGTTCCTTTTCAGTTTGTTCCAATTCAGAAAATAGATCATATTTCAAAAAAAAATCATCAAGGAGTTATTGCATATTCTTCTCCTATTACTCTTCATCAGTTTGAGGATATTGTCCAAAATGTTTACGAAAATGGTGAAATACCATTAATAATTATACTTGATAATATTACTGATATTAGAAATTTTGGAGCAATAGCAAGAACAGCAGAATGTGCAGGAGTACACACAATTATAATACCCGAAAAAGGAAGTGCAAGAATAAGTGCCGATGCAATTAAGGCTTCGGCAGGAGCTTTGTTTAATATTCCTGTTTGCAGAGTACAAAAGTTAAAACAAACAATTGAAGCTTTAAAAAGCAGTGGTATTCAGATTGTTGCCACAACAGAAAAAGCAGACAATAATTACTACGATATTGATCTTACAATCCCCACCGCTATTATAATGGGCTCAGAAGAAAAAGGAATACGTGACGAAATAATAGATATGTCTGATTATTGTGCAAAAATTCCAATTTCAGGTCAAATTAAATCTTTAAATGTATCGGTAGCTACTGCAATTTTAACTTATGAGGCGGTAAAGCAAAGGAGGGTTATCGATTTAGATGTTTAATTTAAAACAACTTCCTTTTCAATACGTTTTTTAATTTCCTCTAATTCTTCAATGCTAGCAATATTATTATTAATTATCCAATCATACATTTTTGTAATGGGGTCGTATTCTTTTTCATACTCAAGTTTGTTTTTAAGAGTATCGGAGTTTTTTTCTAATTGCATCATTTCTTCAATATTAAAAATAACAGGAACTTTACTATTTCTGCATAATGAAATTCTATTCATGTAAATTTTAATAATACCGGAATAATCCCATCCCTTAACATTAAATATTAATAATTTCTTTTCGTTAATTTTTTGCTCAAGTTTTTGTAATGATTCCAATAAATATTTTTTTGTGTCAGCTTGGTTTTTCTCCTCTATTAGTTCACTCCCGTCATTCCAAACAGAAACAGCCATTGGTAATTGCAAATCGGCGGCAATACTTATTGTTTCCCAGAAACTTTTATCATGCGTTCTTATATTTCTTATTGAACCATAAGCAACTTTTTTTTCATTTGAGTTTTTAGTTTTTTTTGCGAATTCCAATAATTGTAACATTTGGGTTTCTGTACTAATGGCTTTAGTATTGCATAGTTCTGTAATTGATACGGATTTGTTAATTATCTGAGAGACCAAATTGCCATAACTTTCAAAATTGTTATCACCTTCTCTTAAGGTTTTTGCTATAGCAATATTAACAAGTTCTTTCCCTTTTAAAATGTTTTTTTTGCATGTTATACCTATATTACGACTATAAACAGCAAATTTGTAATCTTCAACTATTTGTTTCCTGAAATCGCTGTATAATATTTTCGAATTTTGGTTTTTAATATATTTCATTTTATAAAATTATACTCAAAATTAATCAGAATTATTCAAATATAGGATTAAATCTATGCATTTTTTAAATCTTCAAGATTTGATTATAAAAAAATTGTCAAGCGTATAAAAATCATTATATTTCCTCTGTAAAAAAGTATTTAATTTACCAGAGGTAACCTACATATATTTTTTTTTCATCCTGTTTATGTATATTTTTACAAAAAAATATATGTAGGTTTGCAATTATACACAACAAAAAATTTAAAAAGCATTTAGTTATGAAGATAGTAATGGATTTTCGCAAATATGATGGAGTAATTGGCGGTGTTGAACAGGTTGTTATTCAGATAACCAAAGGTGTTATTGCCAAAGGTCATTTTGTGGTATTATTATGTAAAAAGAGGTCATTAAAAAATGTTGAAGAATTATTTAGCAACGATTCTAATTTAAAAATTATCCCATTAGATGTCGATAATCATTCAATCTCGGAGGAAAATGAGTTAATTGATTCAACAGTTATTCAGGATATTGCAGAACAGGAAGATGCAGGAGTAATACATTTTCCATATAACTGGAGTTTCCCTTCAAATAAGAAGGCGGCAACAATCTTAACTATCCACGATGTAATTCCATTTACATTTCGTGAAGCAATGGACGAACATACAAATAAACATCTTTATAAGCCTGGTATAAAAAGAGCATGTGAGTTGAATGATATTGTTGTTACAATATCCAATTTTTCAAAAAAGGATATATCTGAAAAAGTTGGAGTACCAATAGAAAAAATACGTGTTATCCCAAATGGATTAAGAAGACCATTAACACCAAGCCAAACATTAATTGATGACCTTAAAACAAGGTTTGAACTTGAAAATGGATTTATCCTGAATGTTGGAGGAATTCACGAAAGAAAGAATATTGTACGGCTAATTCATGCCTTTAAGGTTTTTGTTGATAAATCAGAATATAAAGGCAAACTATTAATAACCGGAAGTGTTTCAAATGCACCCTATCAGGATGAAATGAAAAAACTTTGTGATAAAGCTGTAAGCGAGACAGAATTAGAAGACAAAATTGTTTTCACAGGTTTTATTAGTGACGATAAACTTGATGCTTTATACAGTATAACAGACTTTTTAATTTATCCCTCGCTTTATGAAGGCTTTGGCATACCGTTATTAGAAGCTATGTATTCTCGTGCGCCTATTGTTACTTCTAATGTTACCGCTATGCCCGAAATAACAGAAGATGCTGCAATACATACAGATCCTTATAGTGTTGAAGACATGGCAGCTTCTATGTTTAAATTATATAGCAATAAAGATCTTCAGGAAAAACTGATTGAAAAAGGACTAAAAATAGTTGAAACTTATTCATGGGAAAGAACAGTAGATGAATATATTGCTGTTTATGAAGAAGTTTATAAAAAATATGCCGATACAAAATAAAATACCGTTTTTTAAAAAAACAATATTAATTGTTTTATTATTCTTTGCTTGCAATTTTATTTTTTCGCAATCGTTTCAAAAAGGTAATTTTGATATAAGTACGGGTATAGGAATTGGCTTATATGGTGTTGCATCAAACGATATAAACGAAGTGCCTGAGACAGGTATAAATACTGCTAAAATATTATTTCCTGTAAATGTAAATTATTTTATTCTTGACAGATTGTCTGTGGGACTATCAATGCAATATAATAATATCCCAACCAATCTTGATTCTACAAATACATATGCCAGAACAATCAATTTTGGAATAAATAGTAAAATTTTGCTTTTAAACAGTTCCAACGATATTGTTTTTTTAGATTTATGTTTAGGTCATTCAGAATTTATTTGGAGAAACAGAAAAAAAATTGATGGATTGAACGGTTATGGATATTTCTATCACATTGGCTTTGGGTTTAATCATTATTTTAATAATTCACTGGGATTTTATTTTCATGGAGCCTATGCTGTATATCAATACAATATGTTGTACAACAACAGAGATTTAGTAATTACAGTTAAAGAAGGTATTGAGCCTTTAATAATAAATTTATCAGGATTTAATCTTACAACAGGATTTTGTTTGAAGTTTTAATTTATTTCTCTTGTTTTTCTGTTTTGCCTTCGTTTTCAATTCCATAAAATCCAATTTTGTATCCTTTTGAGTTGTATCCTGTTTTAACAATATTTTTTCCTTCGCAGGCACTTATACCTGTCCATTTACAATTTTCACAATGTTTTAATCCATTAATCTGAACTCCCCAACATTCATCGGATGATAATTTGGTTGTATCTATAGTTCTCATTATTGATTTTTTCTCAAAGATACAGAATATTTATTAGTCATTATTTAATTTACAAATTGTTTTTTAACATAATCATCAATGCATTTCTTAATGATTATACGGATATGGAATCGGATTTAATTGAATCATTTTTTTTACATATAAAATTTTTTTACATTTGTATGTATTAAACGAGTAAACCGAAAATCGTTATAAGAGTAGGTAATTTTTAAAATTTAAACTATGAAAAAATCGTTATTATTAAGTATTTTGGCTTTTGCACTTATATTTACAATAAATGCTCAAGAGTACAAGGTTATTACAGTAATTGAATCTGTTGTTCCAATGGGATTAGGTAGGTCTAGAATTGTTGAGCATCAACAACCATTAAATTATGCTGATTTTACTACTGAAAGAACAGGAGGAAAAGACAGTGGACAGGGGAACGTTAAAAGAGGTGATGCAAAAATCGACAAAATGTCTGAAACAAAATTACTCAACTTCTATAGTGGAGTAGGTATTAATTTCCAAAATGTTGCTTCAAACGATGCATTAATTTCTTCTAAACTTAATGAAATGGCAAAAGAAGGATGGGAACTTGTTTTTGTATTGAGTGGAGTTGAAAGTAAAGGGAGTAAGGATGATAAACAAGGGCTTTTTATTACTAGATATATATTTAAAAAATAAATTCTTGAATTTTAAAAAAAAGCAAATAAATATTTATTTGCTTTTTTTATTGATGCTCATCTCTTAAAAGATCATTTATAGTTTTAACAGGATTGAAAGTAATTATTGGGACTTCTACAAAAATTGTATTCCAGTCTGCCATTGCCCCATTCCATAAGCCCGGTAGTTCTTGTGCTTTAAGTTTTTTCCCGTCTTGTGTTTTCTCAGAAATAAAACCTGTTTTGTAGTCTACATACTTTTTCAAGTCAAATTTTTTGCCTTTATAATCTTTTATTGCACAAACAATATCAACAGGATTAAAATGAGTGGCATTTTTTAATATTTCTAATTGTGCTTTGTTATTTATATCAATTTGTGAACTTTCTACAATTTGCAATGAAACCGTTTTATCAGAATTTATACACCAAAAAGGACCACCTCCTGGTTCTCCTTCATTTTTAACCATTCCACAAACACGCAATGGCCTGTTAAGTTTTTCTTTTAAATAAGAGATTGAAACTTCACGAGTTTCGGGTAAAACACAAAGGTCTTTTTCCAAAAACAGTTTAATTTCATTAATTAAATTATCTGTTATTTGATTGTTTTCAAGCTCCTTCAAGTAATTAAATATTTTTTGCTGATAATATAACAGTACTCCGGCAATAATCTTTTTATAAACTATTGTTTCGGTTTTCAAATTATCAGGAACAACATTGTCAATGTTTTTTATAAAAATAATATCTGCATTAATATCATTTAAATTTTCAATTAATGCTCCATGTCCTCCGGGTCTGAAAAGTAAAGTGCCATCATTATTTCTGAAAGGATTATTTTCTATATCTACGGCTATTGTATCAGTTGAAGGTTTTTGAATTGAATATGATATTTTAAGATCAATCTTAAATTGTTTTTCATACTGCTTAATTACTTCTTTAATTTTATTTTGAAAAAATACTTTATGTTCAGGTGATACTGTTAAGTGAATTTTAGATTTTCCCTTGTTGTCTTTACAATATAAAACTCCCTCAACAAGATGTTCTTCAACTGCAGTTCTGCTGTATCCTCCAAAATAATTATGAAATTTTAAAAGACCTTTTGGTAATTGACCATAATTTAAACCAGATTCATCAAGAATTGCATCTATCACTCCTGCATAATCCATGTAATCAATCATTTTTTTGATATCCTTGCCTTTTTGTTGCAACAACTCATTCAAATCATTATAAAAAGCAAATTTCTCAATCTTCATCATTAATTTCATAACAGAATTTAATCCGCTTGATTTCATAAAATCAATGTAACCCGAATCATCTCCTTGATAAAGTTTATTAAAAGCATATAGAGAGTTAAACATTCTGCTTGCAGCACCTGAGGCGGGAACAAATTTTACAATATCTTTTGGCAGATTGTTTTCGTAAAAATCAATAAATTTTACCTTATCAGTATTATTTATCTCTAATATACCATTATTAATAGTTGCTGCTTTTGATATCTGTATATACGGAAATCCGTTTTTAAAATTAAAAATCTGTTTTTCAACAGTTTTTAATAAGATACTCTTATTTTTTAAAAACTTAAGGTCAGATTTATTAAACATTTGTGAAAATCTTTGATTCTAAAGATGATCCCTAATTTGTAGCATTAAATTAATCTCTTGCCACACTTGCAAACCAATCTTGAAAGTATTGTCCAACTATCGGTAAAGGTTTCATTTCTCCACTTGCTGCACCAATAAGCCCCATAATCCAGACAACTAAAATTGATAAGTTTAAAATAATACTAATAAATGCTCCTAAAAATGGTATAAATGCGAAAATAAAACCAATAATTAAAATAGCAACTGCATAAACCATAATTCCTAAGGATTGACGAATATGAAATCCTCCAAGTTTTGTTTTGTTGTCGCCATTATGCATAACCAAAGCAATTATCCATCCTATTAATGTAATATAGGCTAAAATTGCTACTGTTTTATCTTCATCTGATTTTACATTATTTACTTGTTCTTCCATTTTTTTTATTTTTTAAATTAATGTACAAATGTAATTTATTTTTTAAATTCATTATAATCAAAAACTATATTAAATTCTGTTGATACATATTTTTTAATTTCAATAAAAAATTTATCAAACTGTTCGTTTAAGTATTGATAATTATTTTCAATAGTATTTATAACAAAGTCTGGTTCGTTAGGCAAAGATGTTCTATATGGCATACGATTGAAAACTTTTCTTATAAATTCAATTTTTTTGTATGATTCAAGCCAATTATTCACTATCATAAATGCCATGAAAAACTTTATCCGAGATGGTATTAGCGAATAATTTTTTACAAGAATAGCATAAGCATGCCTGGAAAATGCATGCAAATCATGATTTGAATATTTACTCCAATTTATTGCTAAAAAGTGATCAAAGACAATATCAACAACAACCCCTGAATATTTATGATATTTTTCGACAAACAATGGTTTACATTCTTTAACTATTTTATTACTATCGGTAAAAGCATCAATACGTCTGTGCAACAAAATGCCTCTTGAAATATCTTCTGGAAATTTTAAATAATTTTTTCCTTTAATAGAATCTCCTATTAAATTCCCAAATCTCACATTGTCAGAATTGCCAGATAAATAGAGGTGTGCCAAGAAATTCATATTTTTTCTAAACTAATATTGGTAAAAAAATCAAAAGTAATAAAATTTTAAAATAATTTGTCACTAATTGAGTTATACAGGAAGTAATAGAATTTGTAAAAAAATACTATTTTTACAAAATAAAATATTGATGCTTATTAATATGACAAATAATTTTAAAATATCAATAATAATTCCTTGTTATAATGAGGAAAACAATATTGTTCCTATATATGACCAATTAACTGAAATATTAATAAAATATTCAGAGTATGAAATAATTTTTGTTGATGACGGAAGTACAGATCTTACATTTAAAAACCTTCAAACTATTGCAGAAAAAGATACAAAAGTTAAATTTATTTCTTTATCACGAAATTTTGGACATCAAAATGCATTAAAAGCCGGTTTTGATTATTCTAAAGGCGATTGTGTTATCAGCCTTGATTCTGACCTACAACATCCACCTGGGATCATTGATAATCTTATTAATAAATGGAAAGAAGGTTTTGATGTTGTATATGCAGTAAGAGAGGGAAAAAATGTTCCATTTTTCAAAAAATTAACTTCCAAATTATTTTATAAAACAATAAACAGTATATCAGATACTGATGTTCCATACGATGCTGCAGATTTTAGGCTTCTTGACAGAAAAGTTATTGATGAATTAAAACAGTTTAAGGAAAATTATTTATTTATCAGAGGCTTGGTTTCATGGATAGGATTTAAACAAACAACTATTAGATACAAGCAAAATAAACGCTTAACAGGAAAATCAAAATATACTTACAGAAAAATGATAAAATTTGCCGCTTCAGGTATTACATCATTTAGTACAAAACCTCTTTATCTGTCAATGGTAATAGGTTTTATTATTGCATCAATTGCCTTTTTATATGGCTTGTTTGCTATATATTCCGTAATTTTTACTGATAAAGCAATTACAGGATGGACTTCTGTTATTGTAAGTGTTTTATTTATTGGCGGTATACAACTTATAATGATTGGTATTTTAGGGGAATATCTTGGCAAATTATTTATGGAAAATAAAAGACGCCCAAACTATATTATCAAAGAAAAAAATTAATGACAAATTGTATTATTTGTAATAATAGCGATTTTGAGCTTATCTATAACAACACTTTAAAAAAGTGTACAGCCTGTAATTTTATTACTGCCAACATTGATATCAGCAATGATGAATTAAACAAAATTTATTCTGAAAATTATTTTAAAGGCGAAGAATATTCTGACTATGTTAAAGATAAAGATTCTCTGCAATGCAATTTCAACAAAAGGTTAAATTATATATTTAAAAAATTTAATGAAAACGACATTAAATCTGTTTTGGAAATTGGTTGTGCTTATGGTTTTTTTGCTGAAACTATTAATTCAAGACTTAAAAATATTAAATATATAGGTATTGATATTGTTACAGAAGCAATTGAATATGGAAAAAACGAATTTAATCAACACTTAGAATTAGCCGATTATTTAAATTATAATACGAATAATAAGTACAGCGATATTTTTATGTGGGATGTAATTGAACACCTGCAATATCCTGAATTATATATAAAAAAAGCATATGACGAATTAAGCGATGCAGGAAAAATATATATAACAACAGGAGATATTGATAGGTTTATACCGAGAATAAAAAAACATAAATGGAGAATGATACATCCACCCAGTCATTTGCACTATTTTTCTGCAAAAACAATATCAAAATTATTATGTAATAATGGTTTTACAATTGAAAGTATTACATATCCTTATATTTACAGAAGTGTAAAACAGATATTTTATTCTCTTTTTATGTTAAATAAAAAACCCAGAAAAATTACAAACTCTATTTATAAATCAATCCCAAACAAATTAAAAGTACCAATAAATACTTATGACATAATGTTTGTAATTGCTAAAAAACGGGGGAAATGAATTTACTTGGATAAAAACGATATCTCAAAATCATCAACATAGAATTGATTTTTATTCTTATTCCATATATAGGTTTTAACAATATCATTTTTTTGCAATTTGATATTATCAGCATTTATCCTTATTTCGTGCCAAATATTTTTAGAATATAATGAATCGTTAATTAATGAGCCTTCCCACAATATTGATTCTTCTCCCCTATCCACAGAAAGGACAAGAGTTGAGTTTACATTATTTTCCAATAATATTTTAACATTAACCAGTATATCAACATTATTATTCTCTTTTATTAAATTTTGGTATTTTGATTCAAACACACAACAATACTCAGATAAAGAATCGATTATATAACTTTTATTTTCAGAATAATAATTTAAGTTATTTATAAATGAGGTATCTGTTTCCCAATATTTATATTGTGTTTCAAAATCGTTTATACTACTATATGCGGTTGGCTTATTATATGATTGTATTTTTATCTCTTTAACTGAAATATAAATAATCTTATATGTCAAGATCAAAATAATTAATAAAAGGGAAAAAAGTATAATTCTTTTCTGCTTTTTTAATCTCAGAGCATAATATAAAGCTAATATAATAAGCAATATGCCAAATATTGAGTAAGAAATAACAAATCCTGTCATTACATTTTCATTTTTGTATCTGTATTCCATCTTATGTTTTCCTGCAGGAAGAATTGTTGAAATAGTGAGAAAATTAGATGTGAAATGAGGCACAGGATTATCATCAATAAAAACTTTCCAACCATAATAATTACTTTGTAAAAATGTAATTATTTGTGTGTTTTTTGTATTTGTATTTGCTGTTACTCCTGTTGAAGAAAATTTAGTTATTCCAATTTTATCGGCACGATCTGTCTCTAATTCATGCTTGTAGTTCTTATTATATATTGTATCATGAACATAAGTATCATTATTTTTTATACTTGTTTTGTTGATAGAAGAATAAGGTAAAATTCTGTCAGACAAATAAAGAAGTTCGTTTTTCAACATCGCACTTTTTAATTCAGGAAATGAATCAATCAAAATTTCATATCCTTCTAAAAAGAAAGAGTTAAATGAATCGAAAGAAACTTTTTTTGTAAATATCGAAGTGTTTCTCCAAAGAGGCCAAAAACTCGATTTTTTATCAGTATTTTCTGATATTAAATTGCTTTCCGGAGCATAAAATCCTTTTGGACAGCTATCTATATAAGAGTTTATGTTTTTTGGCTTAGCTTCAGAAATGCCTGTATAATACATATTGAATTGTACAGCAATAATCATTTCAAATAAAATTAAGTATATCAAGATTTTTTTTATTGATTTATTTTTAATTAAAAAATAAATAAATACTGCAACAACTATAAACTGTATAATTCCCTGAATAAAAATATGTTCATAGTATGTTGATTTTTTTAACATTTCCCAAAAAGTAAGTTCCTTATTAAAAAAGGTAAAGTCGTTAAATGAGAAATTAATCTTTGAATAAATTATAGCATAAATAAGTGTCAGCAATACCGAAAAAGCAATATAAAGTGTTGGTTTATAATTGCATTTTTCATTTTTATATGTTTTTGTAAGAAAATTCCCTGTAAGAATTAAAAAAAAAATTATTGTGAATAAAGTAAAAAAGCTCGGGAACCGGAATTTATCTAATAATGGCAGGTAATTATATAAGAATTCTCTAACAGGAGTATAATCTCCAAACGAAGCAAATAATGTAATTATTCCAAATCCCAACAATAAATATTCAAATAAAGTTTTTCTTTTAAACAAAGAGGAGACAAAAAGTATAAATATAATAACTCCAAAATAAGCATTTGCCATTGTAATATCCGTTTTGAAAAGATCAGCATTTTTAACACTCGCAAAAGGAAGCAAAAACGATATTATTGATTGAGGTGTAAATGCTCCAATCATGGCTTTTTCTGCAGTTAATCCTCCTATTCTGCTAACATAAGGACTTACCTGTAAAAAAGTAACAATAAATACAGAACTTAATAATCCCATAATTACAAGTAAGATTGAATGAGCAATTATTGTTCTCTTTAATAATTTATATTTTTTTCTTACAATAATTGCAATAAAATAAAATAAAAATATAGTAATAAGCAGATAAGCCAATATTATAGTAAAAGCCGGATATGCAGTGCTTATCATTAAAAATAATAAAACACTAACTTTAATTATTTCAATATATTTAAAACGATTAAAGAATTTTAGATAATACAAAATAATAAATGGAATAAATGCTGCTCCTGCAAAAGCTGATATTTCTTGTGCATGAGAAATAAAAAATCCGGAAAGCATATATGCAATGCCTACAATAAGTGCAATTTCCTTGTTGGAATTAAAGTGCATCATTAAACGATACATTCCTGATCCTGCAAGGAATAGATACAATATTAAAAAAAAATGTAATGTGTAATTTGTATAAATACCAAATAACCCGACTAATAAAACAACAGGATTCCAGACAGTTCTTAAATCTGCATGTATTGGATAACCAAGTTGTTGATAGGGGTTCCATAATGGAAATTCGCCGTTTTGAATAGTCTCGCTTACAAAATATCGCCAAGGTAAATGGCAATCTATCATGTCCCACTGAATACTATTTGTTAAAAAAGCAATTTGCCAATAAGCAATAATTGCAATAAATAACAACAATGTGTATGGCGATTTGAGAATTAGTTTTATATATTTTATAAGGGAATTCATTAATTAAATTATTATTATTTATTATGAAAACACTTCATTTAATACCTGTAAAGATTTAATTGTTCCGAAACCTTCAAGATGGATACTAAAATACTCTATTATTTTTTCTAAAAGAAAAACTTTGTCCTTTTTTTTAATTATTATTTTTGAATAATCATTTATACTTGCTTTGGTAATAGAAAAAAACAACTCACTTGAATTACCGGATAAATAATACTTGTGTTTTGGTTTATAATTTGTGAAACAACCTTCCATTATATCAAAAAATTGCTGCTCACCACTACTGTCGGTATTTGGAAAAAACCCAAGATATTTGGTTAAATGTACCAAAAAGAATAAATGAAAATTTGAAAAATTAGATTGATTTTCATCAAAGTGTATTAATGTTGATTGTAAAAAATTATAAAGTTTTATGTTTTTTTCTTCTTCTTTTAAAGTTTTCAATAATATTTCACATAAAAATAACACAATTGCACTTTTAGTAATGTTAAAAGGTATTGTCTTGTATATATAATGAGGGCTTATTTCTTTCGCAAGTTGAATATTTCGTGATGGCTTATAATAACTTTCTATTTCTATTAGAAATAGTGCTTGTAAAAAACTATATTTTGCTTTTTGCTTTTTGCTTTTGCCACCTTTAATTATGAAAGATTGTATTCCGTAATTTTCTGTATAAATATGAGTTATCAGACTTGAATCGCCATACTTAATTTGGTTTAAAACTACTCCTTTACTTTTACGGAGCATACAAATTCAATTAATTAATGAATAATATTTTTGTTATATGAGTTTTAGAGCCATCTTCATTTGAACAAAAAACAAGATAAACTCCTGTATGTACCCTGTTCCCCGAAAAATCGTTTCCATCCCAAATTGCTTGCCCGCCTTCTGCCGTTACTTCATAAACAATGTTTCCTGTAATATCTGTAATTTTTACATTTACATTAGCAACTAATCCTGTAACCGTAATTAAGCCCGAATAATCGTGCTTTACAGGATTTGGATAAACATAAACCTCATTAAAATCTTCATCACCCATTGTTGCAGTACTTTTATAAGAGATTATTCCTTTGCTTGTTCCAAAATACACTTCCCCTGTAATATGATCAATAGAAATACTTGTAATATTATCTGAAATTAATGGACTGTTCTCAGTATTAAAATTTAATATCTGTTCTGTTCCATCTGCCGACATTAAAAATACTCCTGCACTTTGGGTACCTATCCATTTTCTATTTGCTCCATCAATTTCGATAGCAGTAACTATTTCAGTTTCTAACAGGTATTGTGTATTACCATCTATTTCAATAATTATTTTTTGAGCATAAAAATTATCTCCGGTAAAAACATTTTCTGCATCGTAATATACTAAAATTCCCTTATTTGTACCAAGCCAAATATCTCCATCAAGATCTTCTGCAAATGAATAAATATCATTTGTTATTACTTTTCCTATTTCATCTAAAACACTGAATTCTTTTGTGTCATCGTCAGTTAAATCCTCATAGGTACCTTTTTCATCAAAAGCAAAAAGACCTACACCTCTTGGTATAAGAATCCATTTATGGTTATATTGAGTTACTAGAATTTCACTTGTTACAAAATTATTAAACAAACTACCATAATTAAAAGCATGCCATGTGCCATCAGTAAGCATTACTGAAACAGGTTTATCGCCATCAGAAGAAACAGAAACCCATAAATTATTTTCGGAATCAAAAGCCATTCCTCCTATTTTAACATATTTTTGACCGGGAATTACTGATTGAAGAGTGCTATTGCTTTCATCATACACCCTAACAAAATCACCATTTTTAAATTCTAATATACCATAATTAAATGAACCGGCATAAGCTTTTGTAGGATTGGAAGGATCAACAATAACCCTCATAATGTCTTTATATGTTCCTGTTCTATATGTTCTCCATTCATTATTAATAAATATATTTACTTCTGCCTTATTACCAAGTGTATGCCATGAAACATCTACTCCTCCTGCAACAGCATATAAATTACTTCCCTGAACATCCATGTTAACAACATTATTGCTGTATGGTCCGTTTGGAAAATAGGGTTCAAAAGATGTCGTATTTTTGGCTTTTCTTAAACCATAATATCTATCTGCTATCCATAAATTATTATCAGAATCAAATTCTGCATGCATTGGTCTTAAGGAATTAGAATAATCACTTGTATATCCTGAACTATTTATTGTTGAAAGGCCATAAGACTGGCAAATTATAAGATGATTGTTGCTAACAGAAAGCCCAATAATATTTTTAAAATTTGCGGTGTCAAGAAAATTCCATAATGCACCATCAAAAACAAAGATTGTGTCTTTTCCTGATTCAGAATCATTATACGCAGCATAAAGCTTATTATTAAAATATGCTATTGAATTATATTCTCTATTGTTTTGTGGAGCATCATTTAAATGGTCCCAATATACATAATTTACAAGAAACTGACTGTTTTTTTCTGCTTTGAATATGCCTTTTTCTGTTGCAGCATAAAAATAAGTGTTGTCTGTAGTTAATTCATAAACATTTATTTGACTACCATTAGATCCTATTATATAAGTGTCTTTAATCTCTTTTTTTTCAATATCAACAACCACTATTCCAAAACCACAAGAAAGATAAGCAAATTGATCAATAAATAAAATGTTGTTTATAGTCTTATTTCCGGTTATTTGTTTTCTTTTAATGTCCGGAATATTATATATTGTTTGACCTGAAATTAAATCAATATTAGCATTTGAATAAGCAATAAATAAAACATCATATTCACTATTATAGGCAATTGAACTTACTCCTATATCAGATAATCCATGAACTTTTGATATTTTATTAACGCTTTCATCAGATTTATTATAGTAAAAAACATTTGATTCTGTTGCACAATATATTTTGTTACCGGCAACGGCAACTTTATTGCCTCTAGAATATGGCAAGTGATCTCTCCATTCACCAACACCAATTTGCGAAAAGACATTAGAAAAAATTAGAAAAAATGTAAATACTAATAATTGATATATTTTCATTTTAAATATTTTTTTAATTCTTCCAAAATTATTATACAAAACTACATAATATTATATTTATTGTTATACAATATCCTTTTCTATATTTAATTTTTTTTTATCTGTTCAATGCTTTGATGTTTGAAAAATTAAATTTTCTTACTTTTGTTTTCTTCAATAAAAAATATGGCAAATATTATACATAAGAAATTAAACGATTTTCAGCTGAATTTTGAAGGCGATATATTTTATGACGAATCAACACGTTTGATGTATGCTACCGATGCATCTGTTTACCGCGAAAAACCTGTTGCGGTTGTTCTTCCCCAAAATAATAATGACATTAAAAAGATAATTGAATTTGCCAAAGAAAATAAAACTTCAATAATTCCACGAACAGCAGGAACATCTCTTGCCGGACAAGTAGTAGGTAATGGAATTGTTGTTGATGTTTCGAAATATATGACCGAAATAATTGAATTTAATGAAAAAGAATGCTGGGTAAAAGTTCAACCTGGCGTTGTGTTAGATGAATTAAATTTGTTTTTAAATCCTTACAATTTATTTTTCGGACCGGAAACATCAACATCAAACAGGTGTATGATTGCAGGAATGGTTGGCAACAACTCTTGTGGTGCTCGGTCTTTAATTTATGGTTCAACCCGCGATCACACAATATCGATAAAAGGGTTTTTAAGCAATGGCTCTGAAGCAGAATTCAAAGATTTATCAAAAGATGAATTCAACGAAAAATGCGCGGGAGACAGTTTAGAAAATAAAATTTATAATAATATCAGGGAAATATTATCTAATAAAAAAAATCAAGATGAAATAAGAGAACAATTTCCCGACAAATCGATAAAGAGAAGAAATACAGGATATGCAATCGACCTTTTATTAGAAACAGAGCCATTTACTGAGACTAAAGAAAAATTTAATTTCAGCAAACTTATAGCAGGCTCTGAAGGAACATTAATATTCATAACTGAAATAAAACTTAATCTTGTTCCATTACCTTTCAAAGAAAAAGCATTGATATGCGTTCACATGAATACTCTTGAGGATGCTTTAAAAGCAAATTTAATTGCATTAAAATATAAACCATGTTCAATTGAGTTAATGGATGATATAATTCTTGAACTCACGAAAGACAACATTGAGCAGAATAAAAACAGATTTTTTGTTAAGGATAGGCCTGCTGCGATTTTAATAGTTGAATTTGCCAAAGAAACAAAAGAAGAAATTGTTGAAATTGCAAAACAAATGGAAGCTGAAATGCAAAAATCAAATTTCGGTTATCATTTTCCAATAGTTTTTGGTGACGACATTAAAAAAGTATGGAATTTAAGAAAAGCAGGTTTAGGCTTGTTGTCAAATATGAAGGGAGATGCAAAACCTGTTCCTGTTATTGAAGATACAGCCGTAAACCCAAATGTGCTTCCAAAATATATTGCCGATTTTCAAAAAATTTTAAAGAAGTATGATTTATCATGTGTGTATTACGCACATATTGCTACTGGTGAATTACATTTACGACCTGTGCTTAATTTAAAAGATGAAAATCATGTAGAATTATTCCATACTATTGCTCTTGAAGTTGCTCATCTTGTTAAAAAATATAATGGTTCGTTAAGTGGAGAACACGGTGATGGACGCTTGCGCGGAGAATTTATCCCCTTAATGATTGGTGAACAGAATTATAACCTTTTAAAAGAAATAAAAGCGACATGGGATTCTAACAATATATTTAATCCGGGAAAAATTACGGATACTCCTAAAATGAATGCCAGCTTGAGGTTTAAGCCTGGACAAAAAGATAAAAAAATTAATACTTATTTTGATTTTTCGAAAACAGGAGGGATTATACAAGCATCAGAAAAATGTAGTGGTTCCGGAGATTGTAGGAAATCTGAAATAATTGGCGGGACTATGTGCCCAAGCTATATGGCTAGTCGGGATGAAAATCAAACAACAAGAGCCAGAGCAAATATTTTAAGAGAATTTTTAACAAACTCAAACAAAGAAAACCCTTTTGACCATAAAGAAATATTCGATGTTATGGACTTGTGCTTATCGTGCAAAGCATGTAAATCGGAATGTCCATCAAGTGTTGATGTTGCTAAATTAAAAGCTGAGTTTCTACAGCATTATTATGATGAAAATGGTATTCCCTTCAGGTCGAAAGCAATTGCATATATTTCATCGTTAAATAAGCTTGGAGCGATATTGCCAGAAGTAACAAATTTCTTTTTTAAAAATAAGTTTACATCATCAGTAATAAAAAAGATATTGGGATTTGCACCCAAACGAAATATTCCGCTTTTGCAAAAATCAACATTAAGCAAATATTATAAAAAACTAAATTCCACATCAGGTAAAAACGGAAAAGTATATTTCTTTAATGACGAGTTTACAAATTTTAACGATAGTGATATTGGCATAAAAGCAATTCTATTATTGAATAAACTTGGATATGAAGTTGTAATCCCAAATCATACAATCAGTTCAAGGTCTTTTCTTTCTAAAGGACTTATTAGGAAAGCAAAAAAAATTGCTGAGGAAAATGTTGAACTTCTAAAAGATATTATTACTGAGAAAAATCCATTAATAGGAATTGAGCCTTCTGCAATTTTGTCGTTTAGAGATGAATACCCAGAGCTTGTTAATAGAGAAATGGCAGGCAATGCTAGTAAATTAGCACAAAATGTTTTTATGATAGACGAGTTTTTGGCAAATGAAATTAAAAAAGGAAATATCAGAAAAGAACAATTTACAAAAAAACATAAAACAATAAAGCTACATGGGCATTGTCAGCAAAAAGCAATTGCAAGCACAGATTCAACGAAATTAATTTTATCATTTCCCGAAAATTATGAGGTAACAGAAATACCTTCGGGTTGCTGTGGTATGGCAGGCTCGTTTGGATATGAAAAAGAGCATTACGAACTTTCAATGAAAGTGGGCGAATTGGTTCTGTTTCCCGAAATCAGAAAAACACCTGATGATATAATGATTTCAGCACCGGGAACATCGTGCCGACATCAAATTAAAGACGGAACGAACAGAGATGTTTTGCATCCTGTAGAGATTTTGTTTGAAGCATTAATTTAAAAAGGCTAAGGCAGAGGCTAAGGAAATAACACGAAGTAAATGACAATCAAAAGCATAAATACATGAAATACACACTTATAGCTTGGCTGATAATATTCTCTCAAACTGGATTTTCGCAATCTGATGAACATAAAATTATATTGATAATAGATAATCTTTTCAAAGGCATGAAAAACGAAGACAGCTCTTTGGTTCGTTCATTGTTTATTCCCTCAGCACAATTACAAACAATATCTATTAAAAACGGAGAAACAATAATCGCAAATGAAAAATTAGAGGATTTTATTAAAGCTGTTGGAACACCACATAAAAAGATATGGGACGAAAAAGTATCGGGCTATGAAATTAAAATTGATGATAATCTTGCAACAGCCTGGACAAAATATAATTTCTATTATGGCATGGAACTTTATCATTGCGGAGTAAATGCTTTTCAGTTTGTGAAATTTGACGATAACTGGAAAATTATTCAAATAACTGATACCAGAAATAAAGAAAACTGTGTGGAATTTTTCATAAAAGACAGTTTGCTTAAAATATCACTTAATAAATTTATTGCTCAATGGCATAATGATGCCTCAATAGGTAATACAGCTTATTTTGATAAAATTGCAAAAAACGGAATTTACATTGGCACTGATGCTACAGAACTCTGGACAAAAGATAAATTTTACAATTTTGCCAAAAAATTCTTTGAAGACGATAAAGCATGGGATTTTAAGACAAAAGACAGAAATATATATCTTTCGGAAGACAAACAATATGCATGGTTCGACGAGTTACTTGATACATGGATGGGAGATTGCAGAGCTTCCGGTGTATTGCACAAAACAAATGCAGAATGGGAAATTGAACACTATCACTTATCTGTTACTGTACCAAATGACATTGTAAAAGAATTTATTGAACTGAAAAATAAATAATTGCTATAACGATATATATATATTGAATCCCAAGAATATGGAAAACTTGCCCAATCTATATTACTCTAGGGCATTACACTGCTTATTTGACCAAATTACCGCCTCTTATAATTCGATTTTACCAAACACTTTTTGTTTTCCCACTTTCCAATATAGTCATCAGGATTTAATATGTTTCCTTCTTTATCTAAAAAATTACTGTTTTTATCTTTTTTTATCACCCAAAATTCTCCGGTATATACTTTCTTTTCAATAAGTTGTTTGAGTTTTTCCTTATTGATTTCTTTATTGTTTTTACCAATTTCTATTCCAATATCATTATTTAAAAGATCCATCTCACAACTAATGGCATCAGGTATTGTTCCGTCTTCTGTTTTGTGTTTTTTAAAGTATTTTTTGTTGCCTTTTTCATGTGCTTTGCCGAGTTTATATACTTTTCTCCAGTGCATTTCTTGTGATAATCTTGCCATCCAATATGCATGTCTAAATGCATCAATCTGACCGCCATTATTATCACCATCCAATTGTTGATTGTCCATTATTGTTTTAACCACACTTCTGGCTTCTACGGTTATTCTAAAAGCTTTTTTTGCAGAAAAAGGGTGAAATAATACCCATTGTTTTTCCGGACATGATAATTTACGAAACTGTTTATACCGGCTTTCTTGTGATGTAGCAATATGTGTACTTAAAAGAAAAACAAGAGTTGCAATACAACATATTTTTGCAACTTTACACATATCCTTTAGTCAATTATAATAACAAGATATTTTGATGCTGCCCAAAATTTCTCATAATTTGTAATTATAAGATTGTCTACCTTGCCATCAGGTCCGTCAAAAACATAAGCTCCAGATGAATGCGTAGTAAGAACTTTAGCTTTTTTACACATTAATGAAATTTTTGTGGTTTTTCTAATATCAATTTTAGTAAAATATTCCTGATTAAAATCTTCAGTTAATTTTTGAGCTGCACCAATACCAATAAATCCTCCGTCATTTGTAATAACACCATTTTCTTTTAATTCTTTTTTTGTTCCATAAGCATAAAAAGCAATATGCAATGCCTCATCTTGTTCATCAATCACATCATCTTGCATATGACTTTTTAAGGTTAAGGTATCAATACTTGCATTTAGATCATCTACAATAATATTAAGTATTGTTAACTCTTCTCTTAATTTATTTATTTCAGAATCCTTGTTGCTTATTTCTTCTGTTAAACAAGCAATCATTTTATTTAATTCAAGTATCTTTAATTCAGAATTTTTCAATTTATTATTTAGATAGTTAAGCTTTTCTTTATTTTCCTGCAATAATTCATATATAAGAAGGATATCATCATTTATTTTATCTTTAGTATCAGGACTAAGTTCTGCCTCAAAAGATGTATTAACTGTAATAATGTTTTCTTTTTCTTTTATTAATGCAAGGTTTTCTTCAATTTCATTAAAAGTTTCAAAGAATTCATTTACGGTTTCATCTCTATCGTTAAGTAATCCCTGAAGACTATCTGATTTTATTGTTGCAGCATCAAGTTCAGGATTCGCATTATCACAAGAAACAAATCCTATTGCAATAACTATTAGAATAATTAATACGGTTTTCATTTGTAAGTTGTTTTATAGGTTAATATTTTATAATAAATATCAAAAGTAATTAAATTTCACATTACAAAAATTATATTATTATTTTAAAAATATTGATTTACCTCTTTTTTAAGATATTCTATAGCAATACTTGATGGAGATTTTCCAACCTCAATAATTTTTGAAAAAATAACTTTACTGAGTTCAATTGCAGGATCATCTTCTTTAACATTATCTACTGCCGAATTTATTATTTTAACAGTATTTTCTTTTGCACTTTTAACAACTTCCCATCCGGGCTGGCTAACATAAATTTGTTGAGACAGATTGTGTTCAAATTCTGTTCTAATACTTAACAATAATTCTGATTGCAATTGTTTTGTTGTCATCATTGGAGTTTGTGTTCTCATTATCATAGAATTTGGTTCAATTCTTTCCAAAAATAAAGTTATACGTTCGTATGCCTGTAAGCGAATAGGCGTTATTAAACTTTGATTTTTCATTTTTACTTCAAATCGTTTTTTATGAAGTTCTTTTTCCGAATAGTTTTTTAAAATAAGATAAGCAGTTAAAAAAACGATTAAAGATGGTACTGCCACCATTAAAAAAGTAATAAATAAATCCATGGTTTTATAAGGCTAAAAGTAAACGATTTAAAAAATTAATTATAATTTATGTTTTACAATATTAATTAATTTTAAGATAAAAGTTAATTTCGTGAGTTAAATTTTTTAAACAAATTAAATATCATGGAAAAAGTTTCAGATCGTTTAGCCGTATTATCAGTGTCGCAAACATTAGCAATGACACAGAAAAGCAGGGAGTTAACTGCACAAGGAAAAGATATTATAAATTTAAGTATAGGAGAACCCGATTTTGATACTCCTGAACATATAAAGGAAGCCGGGATAAAAGCTATTGAGGATAATTTTTCTCATTATTCGCCGGTACCAGGATTTGCCGATTTACGAGAAGCTGTTTCAAATAAATTTAAACGCGAGAACAATCTTGATTTTTTACCTGAACAAATTGTAGTTTCGGGAGGTGCAAAACAATCAATTGCAAATGTTGCTTTAAGTATTTTAAATAAAGGAGATGAGGTTATTGTGCCTGCACCTTATTGGGTTAGCTATGTTGAAATAATTAAAATGGCTGAAGCAACTAATGTTATTATTAATGCAACTATTGATAATGATTTTAAAGTCACACCTGAACAGATCGAAGCAGCAATTACGCCCAAAACCAGAGCATTTCTATTTAGTTCACCCTCTAATCCTACCGGTAGTTTATATACTAAAGAAGAACTTGGTGCTATGACTAAAGTTTTCGAAAAACATCCAAATATTATTATTATTTCAGATGAGATCTATGAGCATATAAATTTTGATGGCAAACATGAGAGTATTGCTCAATTTGATTTTATTAAGGATAGAGTAGTGGTAATTAATGGAGTATCAAAAGGTTATGCAATGACAGGATGGAGAATTGGTTTTATTGGAGCTCCATTATGGATTGCCAAAGCATGTACAAAATTACAAGGGCAATATACTTCAGGAGCTTCTTCAATTGCGCAAAAAGCTTCTGTTGAAGCCTTAAGCTCTGAAAAGAGTCCTGTTATAATTGCCAAAATGCTTGAAGTTTTTAAACGCAGAAGAAATCTGGTGCTTGATTTGCTTAATAATATTCAAGGATTCAAAATAAATAAACCACAAGGAGCTTTTTATGTTTTTCCTGATATCTCATATTTTTTCGGAAAATCAAATGGAAATGAAAAAATTAATAATGCCACAGATTTAAGTTTGTATTTATTGAATGATGCAAATGTTGCAACAGTTACAGGTTCTGCTTTTGGAAGCCCTGAATGCCTGCGATTATCATATGCAGCATCTGATGAAAGACTAATTGAAGCATTAACAAGAATTAAATCTTCTGTAGAAAAACTTTCTTAATATTAGACTGTTTAATTTTTTTATAAAATAAGCAAGCTTTACATTAATGATTTCGTCTAATCATTTTATTCATCATATCGAAGTTATTAACAAATAATAATTTTCTTTGTTTTAAAAGAAAATTTTGTTAATATTGTATTTTAAAAAACATATTTCAACTAAAAAACTCACTATGATAAAACTAAAATTGCTAATAGCGATCGCTTTGTTATTTGGTGTAAATCAGGGTTTTGCTCAACAAAAAATTGAATTCCTTCATTCAAAAACGGCATGGAATAATAGCTTTGAAAAAGTAGTATATTTTCATATTAAAGGTATTTTAGACAACGAACACGCAGAACAAATTGTAAAATTTCTTGAAAAAGATGAAAACCTTTCTAATATTAGAATTTTTATTGATGTTGACAATAAATATCGATGCCAGGTAAATTTTGGAAAAGGTGTTAATGGTGAATATATTAGAAAATTGTTAATTCTTAAAGAAGTTGACATTGATACTGAATCCAATCTTATTAAAATTAAATAGACAATAATATTTCACAAATATTAATCAGTAAAACTATGAAAAAGACATATTTACTCATTGCCTTATTATTTGTTATAATTACAAGTTTTGCTCAAGTGCCAACTGAACAGGATTGTATGGGAGCAATACCTTTATGTTTTAGTACATATTCTACAGCATCCTCATATTCAGGAACAGGAAATTATCCCGGTGAAATAAATGTATATGGTACTCCTTATTCAGATAATAATTGTCCCGGGAATTGCCTTTTAGCGGGAGAATTAAATGATGTTTGGTACACGTTTACAGTGCAAACCAGTGGAAACGTTGCTTTTACTATTTCGCCTGTTAATACTTCCGATGATTATGATTGGGCAGTATATAATTTAACAAATGCTAACTGCTCTGATATTCTTACAGATGTTTCGTTGCAAACCAGTTGTAATTTTTGTGGTATCGCTAATCAAACTGGACCAAATGGGTGGGGAAGTACTAATTGTCAATATGGTGATCCAGCATGGTGTACCCCATATAATGCAGTAATTCCTGTTACTGCAGGAGAGATTTACGTGGTTAATGTGAGTAATTTTAGCTCTACTCAATCTGGCTATTCTATTACATTTGGAGGAACTGCTCAAATTGTTGATAACACAGGACCTTCACTGGAATCAATTTTAAATTCTCCTGCCTGCGGACAAAATGTAATTACTGTAGAATTTGATGAAAATGTTACCTGTGCCAGTGTTGGATTGGGGGATTTTACAGTAACCGGACCGGGAGGACCATATTCAATTACAAGTATTTATAGCGTTGATTGTGCAACAGGAGCTACTTATTCGCGAGTTTTTGAACTAACCTTAAATCAGGCTTTAACAACCGGTGGTACATATTCTTTAAATCTGGTTGACCAAATTGATGATATTTGTGCTCATTCAACAACTCTTAATAGTTTATCTTTTACAGTAACGGGAGTTGCTGCTACAGTTAGCATTAATAATAATGCTACATGTTATGGTGATAATAATGGGTCTGCAACTGCATCTGCTTCAGGCGGAACTCCCGGATATTTTTATAATTGGGACAGTGGGGCAACAACAGCAACTGCTAATAATCTTAATGCCGGAATCCATTATGTTACAGTTAACGATGCTATTGGAGTATGTGAAGTTATTCTGTCTGTAAATATAACTCAACCATCCCAAATATTTGCTAATATTTCTCCTGATCCTGCTCAGGTTTGTGAAGGAGGAACAGTTTCTTTAAATGGAAATCCATCCGGTGGAACAGGAACTTATTCATCACAATTATGGACAGGTGCAGGAACCACTTATTTGTCATCAACATCAGCTACTAACCCTACATTTTTATCCACAGCACCAGCAGGTTCATACAGTTTAACATATACTGTAGTTGATAATGCCACATGTAGTACAAATGATAATATTACAGTAGTTGTATATGATGCACCAGAGGTAAGTGCAGGTTCTGGAGATAATAATTGTGGAACATCACCTTATACATTGTTTGGAGCGAGTATGGGTGGCGGTGCTACATCGGTTTCTTGGAGTACTTCCGGAACAGGTTCATTTAATAATAGTAGTTTTGTTAATGCAATATATACACCATCAAGTGCAGATATCTCATCAGGTAGTGTTACTTTAACCATTACTACAAATAATCCGGTTGGTCCGTGTAATCCCGTTTCAGACAATATAGTTTTAACTCTTTATGAGCCTCCAACAGTAATTGCAGGGAATAATGCATCAATTTGTGAGGGTGAAACTTATACTATTTCAGGATCAAGTTTTGGCGGAGATGCGGCTCCTTTTATATGGACAACTTCTGGTGATGGGAGTTTTAATAATTCAAGTATTATTGCTCCAACATATACTCCGGGAAGTAATGATATTTCAAATGGAAGCGTAGTCCTAACAATAACGACAAATGATCCCGCAGGACCCTGTGTATCAACATTCGACAATATAGTATTAACTATTAATCCATTTGATGATACTGGGTTTTCGTATTCACAGGGTACATATTGTTCTACAGGAACTGATCCTATACCATCTATTAATACAGGAGGAGGTTCATTTAGTGCTCCGGTCGCTCTTATTATAAATTCATCAAGCGGAGCAATAGATTTATCTGCAAGTACAATAGGTGGTCCATATACTGTTACATATACTACAAATGGGGCTTGTCCTAATAGTAATACTTTTTATATTACAATTACAAGTGGATTTGATGCAGAGTTTTTCTACAATGGACCTTATTGTTCAAATGAAACAAATCCATTCCCGAGTCATTCAACAGGAAGTAATGGTGTTTATACCTCTTCTGCAGGTTTAGTTTTTATAAATTCAGGAACAGGACAAATAGATTTGACCTCTAGTACAGCAGGAGCATATACTATCACAAATACTATTGCTGCTTCTGGAGGCTGCGCAGCAGACTCCAGTACATATTATGTAACAATAAATCAGGCACCTGAGATATATGCTGGAACAGATGCTACAATATGTGAAGGGGATAATTATCAGCTTAATAATTCTACTTTTGGAGGAAGTACAATGTCAATGTTATGGACAAGTTCTGGAACTGGAAGCTTTGACGGCAATACGCTTTTTCATCCATTATATACTCCATCAGCAAATGATATAATAAATGGTAGTGTTATATTGACAATTACATCAAATACCCCCCCTGCACCTTGTAATGCGGTCAGTGATTATATGGTTTTAACAATTAGTCCTGCACCGATAGTAAATGCAAATAATAATGCAATTATATGCGAAGGTGATTCATATACTTTAAACGGATCGTATGGTGGAGGTGCTTCTGATATAACATGGACAAGTTCCGGAACAGGTACTTTTGATAATGCTACACTAACAAATGCAACATATACTCCATCAGCAGGAGATATTACATTGGGAACAGTTACATTAACAATAACAACTAATGACCCCGGTGGACCATGTGATGCTGTTTCAGATGATATGGATATTACTATTAATGATATGCCTATTGTAGATGCGGGGTCAGATGATATAATATGCGAAGGGGATATTTATACACTTGCCGGTTCTTCAGGAGGTGGAACAAATACTATAATCTGGTCAGGAGGAGATGGAGTTTTTAGTAATTCAACCAATCCAACATCAACATATACTCCGGGTTCCGGAGATATTTCTGCAGGAAGCGTAACATTAACAATAACTACTGATGATCCTACAGGTCCGTGTAGTTCAACTTCAGACAATATAACAATTACTATAAATCCTGCCGTTGTTGTTGCTGCCGGAATTGATGATGTTATTTGTGAAGGAAGCACATTTACTTTAAATGGTTCATTTAGCGGAGGTGCCTCAAGTATTGCTTGGACAACTTCCGGTGATGGTACTTTTAATGATGATACAAATGTAAATGCCGCTTATACTCCCGGAACTAATGATATAGGAACAAGTGTAACATTAACAATAACTACCGATGATCCAGGTGGCCCTTGTCCTCTTCAAGCAGACAATATAATTTTAACAATTAATCAGGCTGCTACAGTTGATGCAGGAGCTGATGTTACAATTTGCGCAAGAGATGATTATCCTCTTGTAGGTTCTTATGGAGGAAGTACAAGTTCAATTACATGGACAAGTTCAGGAGATGGTGTTTTTGATGATGCTTCACTTATCAATACGATATATACTTGTGGAACAACTGATATTACTAATGGCTCAGTTACATTAACTATAACTACTGACGACCCTGATGCAGGTGGTCCTTGTTCTGCTGCTTTTGATGATTTAATATTAAGTATAAATCCAACTCCCACAATTGATTCTGTTTTTGTTTCTGATGTAACCACTTGTGCTCCCATACCACCAGATGGAGAAATAATTATTTATGCCAGTAGTGGAATAGCACCTTTACAATATTCAATTAATAATGGAATTAATTATTATTCAAGTAATATTTTTGATAGCTTAAATGTTGGAAGTTATAATATTGTTGTTTTAAGTAATGTTGGATTATGTAATGTTGTATTAGATACCGTTATAATTATTGGAAGTACAACAGGTCCTGTAATTGATAGTGTTTTGGTAACTGATGTTGATTGTTATGGAGGATCTGGAGGAGAAATTGAGATTTTTGCAACAGGTGGATTATTATATAGTATTGATAATGGAGCTACTCATTATGTAGATTCAACACTTTATACAGGTTTGAGTGCCGGAAATTACACTGTTATGGTTGCTGATGTAGGAAACTGTATTGCAACACCATGGTCAATAACAATAACAGAACCACCATTACTTGAGATAAATTTTACAGATTCTGTTAATATTTTATGTTATGGAGATAATAATGGGTCAATTACCGCAACTCCAAATGGAGGAACACCCGGATATACTTACTTATGGGATGGAGGTAGTACTCCAACAGACTCTATTGCTACCGGATTATCAGTGGGAACATACAATATTACAGTTACAGATATTAATGGTTGTGAGAGTTTTGGAAGTATCTCATTAACTGAACCGGATAGTTTAAATTCAACCATTGTTGGAATCAATACACTATGCTATGGCAGTTCTGATGGACAAGCAATTGTTAGTAGTTCGGGAGGTACAGGAAATCATACTTATGAATGGTTTGACACCTCAACAAATGATACAATAACAGGATTATCAGCCGGTATTCCTTATTATGTTACAATTACAGATGTGAATGGATGCTTTATTATTGATAGTATTGAAATTGGTGAACCGGATTCATTAATTATTAATAGCTATACTACAGATGCTACATGTGGAGGAAGTGATGGAATGGCTTATGTTATTGTTACAGGGGGAACGGGTTCAGGGACTTATACATACAACTGGATAAACAGTATAGGAACACAAATATCAATTACTGATACAGCTAATTATTTAAGTTTTGGCGATTACATGGTTTATGTAAATGATGCAAATGGTTGTAATGACTCATTACCTGTACAAATATATAATTTGGGAGGAGGTTCTATTACCGTTGATTATATAAATAATGTTTTATGTTTTGGTGATAATGATGGAGAAATTGTTGTAACATTAACAAATGGAACACCTGATTTCACATTCTATTGGTCAACAAATGATACAGTAATAACAAGTTCGTATACTGATACTTTATCATATCTTGCTGCAGGAAATTATTTTGTCACAATAATAGATGCAAATGATTGTCAGGCTGATACCAACATTACAATTACAGGACCAACAAGCGCTCTTGTAACAACATATACAGTAATTAATGTTTCATGTTATGGTGATAGTACTGGTCAAATACATATGAATACAACAGGTGGCACAGTCCCATACACATACATATGGGCACCAAATGGTTATACCGAAGGTGATAGTATATATTCCGGCTTACCTGCAGGAACCTATTCTGTTACTATTACAGATACAAATGCTTGTTCAATAATAGAACCTAAAATTGATGTAGGAGAACCTATTGAATTAACAATGACACTAAATGAGTTTTCACCGGCATGTTACGGAGATACCACAGGAAAAATTGAAGTCATTGTATATGGAGGAACAATACCATACAATTATGCATGGTACAATGCAAACTGGTCAAACGTAATTACAGATTCTGTATTAACTAATGTTGTAGCAGGTTCATATAGCCTTACAGTTACAGATGCACATTCATGTACAGTATTAGATATTGCAACTATTTATGACCCGACAGAAATAACTGTAGTAATAGAAGATACAATAGAAGCAGATTATACAGGAAGTATAGAATTAACTGTCTCCGGTGGAAATCCGCCATATATATTTGTCTGGTCTAACGAAAGTACTGATAAAGACATTCTTGGATTAGAATCCGGCATATATATAGTAACAATTACAGATGGTAATTTATGTACAATAATAGATAGTGTTGAAATAATTATTCCATTAATTATCCCAACATTATTTACTCCTAATAAAGATGGCTTTAATGACGAATGGAGAATTACTAATATGGATGAATATGAGGATATATCAATAGAAATTTTTAACCGATGGGGAGATCTGGTATTTACTTTTAGTGGAAATGGAGAAAAATATAGTAATTCTCCATGGGATGGGAAATATGGTGGAGCAGATATTCCTATGGGCTCGTATGTATATATAATAGATCTTAAAAATGATACAGACCCTTATACCGGAGTAGTATCAATAAAATATTAAATATTATAATATACGGTAAATTTTAATAAAATAAAATTATATTTGTAAAATCTAAAAACAAGTAAACATGAAAAAAATTTTAATTGTAAGTACAATATTATTGACAATAATGTCATTTTCAAAAGCTCAACAAATGCCTTTATATAGTCAGTATATGATGAATGGCTTTTTGCTAAATCCCGCTATGGCAGGTAATGTAGATTACATTCCTTTGCGATTAACAGTACGCCAGCAATGGGTAGGAATAACTGATGCTCCGTCAACACAAGCAATAAGTGGTCATTATTTGTTCAATAATAAAAAAATGGGACTGGGAGGTTATATTTATAACGATATGTTTGGCCCAATAAGACAAACAGGAATACAAGCGTGCTACTCTTACCATTTACAAATGGGAACAAATAATAAACTGGCTTTGGGAATTGCTTTCAAGGCATTTCAATTTGAATATGATGAAACAGCATTAACCGTTATAGATGAAAATGACCCAGTTGTTCAAAATGCAAAAGAAAGCACATTTATACCAGATGCTGACCTTGGTATATATTTTTATGACGACGAACATAGATATTTTGCCGGTTTTGCTGCGACACAACTTATTGAGTTAGATATAAAATTAGATGAAAGCAATAAGAACAGCATGGTTCGTCACTATTATCTAACCGGTGGTTATAAATTTAAAATTAGTGAAGAATTTGATGTTGAACCTTCAATACTTGTCAAAGGAACCGAAAAAACACCATTTCAGCTTGACTTTAATGCAAAAGGCTATTACAAGAAAAATTACTGGTTAGGTGTTTCATATCGTTCTTCAAAAGATATTGTAGCAATTATTGGTATAAAGGTTGATAAATATTATATTGGTTATTCATTTGATTATCCATTCAGTAATATCAATAATTACTCAAGTGGCTCACACGAAATAATGATCGGTTTTAATATTGGAGAAGGTGCTAATACCGGTTCCAGCTTATTGTAGCAAAATTAAATAAATATAAAAATATTGAACCCTTGCAATAAGCAAGGGTTTTTTTTATTCATAAAGATAGAAAGATTAATTTTTTTGTCTCAAAATACTCTTCTTCAAAATGATCAGAAATATTAAATATATTTACAGCCTTTTCAAATGCTTTAATTTCATCATTAAAATCACCTCCTTTTAAATATAGTATCCCTCGTTTTTCATTTTTTTGATGCTTAATTTTATTTTTCGTAAGTGATACAAAATCAGGGAAATTGCTTACTGCTCTGCTAACAATAAAATCATATTTATGTTTAACATTTTCAACTCTAATCTGCTCTACAGTAACATTTTTTAAGCTTAATTCTTTTATTATTTCTTTCACTACTTTTATTTTTTTCCCAATAGAATCAACAAGATGAAAATGTACATCTGAAAAATAAATTGCCAAAGGAATTCCTGGCAAACCACCACCGGTTCCAACATCTAATATTTTACTATTTTTCTTAAGATCAAAAATCTTAGCTATAAATAATGAATGTAAAATATGTCTTTCAGACAAATAAGAAATATCTTTTCGGGAAATAAGGTTTATCCTTTCATTCCAATATAAATACATGTTTTTTAGTGCTGAAAATTGTGCGATTTTTTCTTTAGATAATTCAGGAAAATATTTTAAAATAATATCCATTTTGTACATGTATTCATTTATCCTTGAGAAATAACTCCGGTAGTATGATCTAATTCAGAACCAAACATACTATGTGGTATTGAAAAAATAATTATCATTAATATTGCAGCACCAATTACCGCCCAACGACGTTCTTTTTTCCAATTTAAAACAAGCGCTATTATCCATCCGATAAACGCAATTAAAGTTTTATTATCAGTTAAATCCCAACCAAAAGGAACGCCTGCCCAAAACTCATTAAATGCAAATTTCTGAACAATTGGACCCAGTATCATTCCTCCAATTAATAATAACAAAAATGCAATTTTACCATATCCTAAATAAAATTTTCTTTTCCCAATTGCGAATAAGCCTGCGAGATTAGATATCAGCATTGCAAAAAATATAAAAAAGATATGAGGAATCATAACATAGGCAGGAACATCACCTCTAAATCTTATAATAACGGGCTTATCTTTTTCAATTTCAATTTTGCCGGATTTAGTGTCTAATTCAATATAGTAAACTAATTTCCCTGCTTTAGGCTGATTTGGCATAAACGCAAATAATGTATCATTTTTTCTTTTTAATGCTACTTCTGTCCATTTGTCATTTGATGGATATTTTTTATAAAACAAATTTCCTGATACAGTATTGTCAGTTATAGGCAATTCTAACAAACAATCCGTTTTTCCAGCATGACTTCTGAGTAAAACAAACTTTTCCTGATTGCCGGAAATTTCAAATTTAACGATCTTACTATATGAAGGACCCGTAACTCGCTGATAATATGCAGCCCCTGTGGTTATCAGTATTGCAAGTATCCAAAATATCCAATTTTTCTTTTTCATTTTATGATATAAATTAATTTTTATAAAAGTAATGCCAATTCTGTAATTGCGCTTAAAATGCAACAAAAATTATTGTTCAAAATTATTCATTTTTTATTTATTTTGATTAAATTGCAAGCTTAAAATTTAAGATTCCCAAATTTATGAAAAAAAGTATTTTTACCATAAGTATTTTAATTTTTATATCCATAAATTTATTTTCTCAATCTCCACAAAGCTTTAAATACCAAGCAGTGGTGCGAGATGCCGCAGGATTGGTCATTAAAAATCAGAATGTTGGTATAAAAATCAGTATTCTTGAAGGATCAATAAGTGGTACGGCAATATATGAAGAAGAACATGCTGACTCAACAAATGATTTTGGCCTGGTAAATCTGGATATTGGTACAGGAACAGTACTTTCAGGAGATTTTACAATGATAGTTTGGGGTAATAATTCTTACTTTGTACAAATAGAACTGGACGAAACCGGAGGAACAAGTTATCAGCTAATGGGAGTTTCACAGCTTATGTCTGTACCTTATGCCCTATATGCAGAAAAGGCAGGCGTTTCAGATTCCAGTTTGTGGGAAATTAATATGAATGACATATATTATGATGAAGGAAATGTAGGTATAGGAACAATAACTCCAAATGGGAAATTGCAAGTATATAGCGACACAACAGCAAATATCAATGATGTTATATTTAGTGTTTTAAATGCTGTTGGAGATACTGTATTTGCTGTATATCAGGAAGGCGTGAGAATATGGGTAAGTGATGACACAACAGGCGCAAAAGCAACCGGTAGTCGTGGAGGATTCGCTGTTGGTGGTTTTAATCCTGCTAAAAGTACAAGCGATGAATATTTTAGAGTTTCACCTGATAGTGTTAGAGTTTATATCAAAGAGACAATAGGAGGTGCTAAAGCATCTGGTAGCCGTGGTGGTTTTGCTGTAGGAGGATTTAATCCGGCAAAATCTCCCGGGGATTATTTTTTTAATATTGAAGATTTAATGAATCCTGAAACCATTAACCCCAGTGAGCCCAGATTTTTATGGTATCCACAAAAAGAAGCTGTACTTGCTGGCAGAGTTCTTATAGAACATCCCGATAGTGTTGGATTAAATTCTGTTGCAACAGGATATGAATCAAAAGCACAGGGAGGCTGGTCACATGCTTTAGGTTATAAAGCCAGAACTTTGGGAGATTTCTCAACTTCAATAGGAATAAATACTTTTGCAAAAGGAACAAATTCATTTGCTGTAGGAGATGAAGTTACTGCAGTAGGAGACAAGTCATTCTCTCTAGGTCATTTAACAACAACACGTGGAATAGGAGCAGTAGCATTAGGTTCGGAAGAAGTTAATGATATAGGTGTGCCAACAGGTAATTATACAGAAGCTGATGGAGATTATTCTTTTGCAGCCGGTTTGGGTGCAAAAACCACAGGAATAGCATCGGTTTCTATAGGAGTAAATACACAAGCAACAAATTATGGTTCTATAGCAGTAGGATTTTATTCTCAGGCATCAGGTATTCAGTCTGTAGCTTTTGGAAATGTTGCAACAGCAAGTGGCGATTTTTCAGCAGCAATAGGATTTAATGTTCAGGCAACAGGAATTAGTTCTACTGCATTTGGAAATAATGTTTCAACAAATGGTCATACCGGTTCTATTATTATTGGTGATATTTCAACAATTGTTCCAACAAACTCAACTTTCGACAATCAATTTATGGTTAGAGCATCCGGCGGCTATGTGTTTTACACCGAGCCTACTTTAATGGAAATAAATACAATGTATATTAGTCCATTAACAGGAAATGTTGGTATAGGTATTGCTACTCCTACCAGAAAATTGCATATAAATGATGTAATGAGACTTGAACCAAGAGCTACTGAACCTAATCCGGCTTTACCAGGAGATATTTACTTTGATGGTACTACTCAAAAACTAAGAGTTTATACTATTCCTGGAGGATGGATAAATTGTAATTAATATATTAATAAATAATTAAAATTATATAAGCTTTTTTATTAATACCAAATATGAAAAATATCTTTTTTATTATCGCATTAAGCTTTTTAATTAATATCTCTTTTTCACAAAGAGTAGAACATTTTGAAAAGCATAAATGTTCTCATGGTCATACAGAGCATTTAAAAGCAGGTCTTGTTTATAATCTGGCAATGAATAATTATGATATAAATTTTTATTTTATTGATCTTGAAGTATCAAGTACTACTGAATTTATTCAGGGTAATACTTTTATTAAAGCTATAGCTGTTAATGACCTTGACACATTTATTATTCAACTTGATAATAGTATGAATATCGATTCAATCTTGTTTGACGATATTAATGTAGCATATCAACACTCAAGTGATGAAATATCAATAATAATTCCTACAATAACTGTAAATACTTATTTTACTGTTCAGGTATTTTATTCTGGAACTTCAGCAGGAGGAGGATTAACATCGGGCAACTGGTCTGGTGCCGTTCCTAATACTACATGGACACTATCAGAGTCTTTTCATGCAAAAGAATGGTTTCCAGCAAAAGAGGTTTTGAGCGATAAGGCTGATTCCCTTTATGTTTTTATTACTGTTGATAATAGCCTTAAAGCTGGCTCAAATGGTATTTTAACAGCCATTACTCCTGTTGGCGGTACTAAAAGCAGATATGAATGGAAATCATATTATCCTATAAATTATTATTTAATTTCTTTAGCCGTATCTGAATATGAAGAGTATAATTTTTACGCTCATCCTGCAGGAATAACTGATTCTGTACTGGTTCAGAATTATGTTTATGATATAGGTCCTGGCAATCTTGAAGACATTGATCAAACAGCAGATCTTATTGAATTATTTTCAGAACTTTACGGAATGTATCCCTTTAAAGATGAGAAATATGGACACTGTCAGGCTCCTTTGAATGGCGCAATGGAACATCAAACCATGACTACCACAGGTTATTTTTCTTTTTGGTTAATAGCTCACGAATTGGGACATCAGTGGTTTGGAGATAATGTTACTTGTGCAACATGGCAGGATATATGGATAAACGAAGGTTTTGCATCGTATACCGAGTATCTTGCAAATCAATTTTTAGTTTCTCAGGCAGAAGCTGATAATTGGATGGTAGCAGCACATGATTATGCTATGGATGAACCTCTTGGAACTATTTATATCCCACTTGCTGATGCTATGAATGAATCAAGAATATTCAGCAATGCACTAAGTTATAAAAAAGGCGCTTCAATAGTTCATATGATAAGATTTATGCTTGATAACGATACTTTGTTCTTTGATATATTAGCCGATTTTCAAACCGATTTTAAAGATAGCGTTGCAACCGGGGCAGATTTTAGAGATTTTTTAAACACAAATTCAAGTATTGATTTTACAGATTTTTTTGACCAATGGTATTATGGAGAAGGATTTCCTACTTATAATGTAATATGGAGCCATATTAATGATACAGTAACATTAGATGTTGAACAAACTACTTCTTCGGCTGTAACTCCTTTCTTTGGTAATGATATGGAATACAAAATAATATTTGATACCGGAGATACTACATTTAGAGTAAGTCAAACACAGAACATACAACAATATAAATTCCATATTACAAATACTGTTACAGGAATTGAAGTTGACCCTGTCAACTGGGTATTAAATGCTCCCGGCGTTATTTTCACAAACACAAATATAAAAGATATCAGTGATCAGTTAAATATATACCCAAATCCATTTGCCGGAAAAACTACAATTCGTTTTGCAAAACCACTTTCAGGAGAATACGATCTTGCTGTTTATGATATTACAGGAAGTATGATAAAACATATTACAAATTTAAATGGTACACATATAGAGTTAGACCTAAGCAATTTTGAAAATGGTATTTACATTGGGAAATTATTGCCAAAAAATTCTAAAGGTAATACTGTTGAATTTAAGTTGATTTTAAGCAAATAATTTTTTATTCCCATGAATCTGAAAATTTATTTTTATACTATAATACTGTCTATTACAAGTTTGTTAATGTCATCGCAAAACAAATGGACTTTAGAAGACTGTGTTAATTATGCGCTTGATAATAATATACAAATAAAACAACAAGCATTAAATGTAAAATTATCTGAGAACAGATATGTTCAATCAAAAGCCGGAGTCTTGCCAACATTAAACGGTAATTCTTCTCAAAATTTTACATGGGGAAGATCTGTTGACCCTTATACAAATGATTTTACTGAAAATGATGTAAATTCAAACAATTTCTCATTAAGCTCCTCTTTTATTGTCTTTAATGGATTTCAAAATATTAACAAAATAAAACAAAATAAATTTGAGCTTTTAGCAAGTATTCAGGATGTTGAAAAAATGAAAAATGATATTTCATTAAATATTGCAGCTGCATATTTGCAAATTTTATTTAATCAGGATTTACTTGAAAATACAGAAAAACAACTTGAAATTACAAGTTTACAAGTAGAACGGACTAAAAACATGGTTGAAGCAGGAAGTTTGCCACAAGGTAATTTGCTTGAAATAGAAGCACAATTTGCAAGTGATGAACTACAAGTGGTTAATTCACAAAACCAACTTGATATTTCATTTTTAAATTTGCAACAATTACTTGACCTTGATTCTGTTGAAAATTTCGGTATAATCAGACCTGAATTTCCGGAATTAGATGTCTCGATAATAAATTTTTCCATTAAAGACATTTATAATGAGGCTGTTAATAATTTGCCGGAAATTAAGAGTGCTGAATATATGCTGATTAGCTCCGAAAAAGGCTTGTCGGTTGCAAAAGGTGGAAGGAGTCCCCGATTAAGCATAAGTGCATCGTTTGGTACAGGATACTCAAATGCTTATGAAAATTATTTTGTTACAGATACAACATTTGGAACAGTTTTGTCCGGCTACACACAAATCGGCACAGGTGTTTACGATGTATATAGTTATAATTATAATTTAAATTATGATAGTGAAGTACGCCCTTTTGGCGATCAAATTAAAGATAATAAAAGTACTTCGTTGGCTTTTAGTTTAACCATACCAATTTTTAATGGCTTGCAAGCATCTAAGGCTATCAGTAATGCAAAAATTGGTGTTTTGAATGCTCAATATAGCCTGCAACTTCAAAAAAATCGAACATATAAAGAAATACAACAAAAATATACAGATGTATTGGCTGCATTAAAAAAATATTATTCAACTAAAAAAGCTTTTTCATCAATTGAGAAAGCTTTTATGTATTCACAACAAAAATTTGATGTTGGATTAATGAATTTTGTTGACTATAATATTGCAAAAAACAATTTTGTAAAAACACAATCAGACTTAATTCAGGCAAAATACGATTATATTTTTAAATCAAAAATTTTAGACTTTTATAAAGGTATTCCTATAAAATTGTAATACCTTTACATATAATTTTTTAAAAAATATGACCATGAAAAAATATTTACCTTTTTTGTTATTATTGACAATTGTGATATGGGGAAATAATTTATCGGCACAGTGTACTCCCGACCCTTCATGTACAGATTTATTAAATCCCGGAGAAATTTGCCCTGAAAACTTGCCCGACGGTGAAGTTGGTGTACCATATTCTCAGGTTGTAACAATTATTCCTCCTTACGAATCCGATTTGGGATCAGGCACTGTAACAATAGATCATATTGTTCTTACCGGTGTTGATAATATGCCTCCAGGACTTGTATATGATGCAAATGCAACAGAGATGTATGCTTTCAACTCGTATTGTGTTTTAATAAGCGGAACACCAACCACTGCTGGCACATATAATCTAGGAGTTAGAGTTATTCCTTATGTAGATATTGGTGGATTTGTAGTTCCTTATTCCGAACAAACAGACGATACATCGCTTGTTATTGTTATTCAGAATGCTGTGGGAGTTAATAATCTTATTAATAAAGAATTTTCATTGCTTGGAAATACTCCAAATCCATTTTATTCAACTTCAAAAATCGGATTTTACAACAATGCCTATGAAACAGTAGAATTAAAAATATTCAATATTCTTGGAGAAAAAGTATATTCTGAAAAAATAAGATCCAGTACAGGAGATAATTACTTTAAATTTAACGGTGAAAAACTTACAAAAGGAATATATATATATTCTGTAACTAACGGAAAAAAAGCATACACAAAACAATTAATAAAGAGTTCTTAGAATTATATCCAATAATAATAAAAGACGGTTTATAAAGTTGTCTTTTTTTTAATAAATTAGGCTTAATAGACAAAAAGGAGGCTGTTTTTAAGAACTCATCTATAAACTTTTTTTTCTCTCAATATTTAGTCCATTATGATTGCGCAGTTTATTTTTTAAATCGGCAAAATGACCATCAATAGCATTTGTTGTATTAGGAATGTGTAATTCAATGTAATCATACCAAGTAAACAACCACTTAAGATTTGTTTTTAAGCTTCTATAGGCACTTCTAAACCTTTTGTGAGTATAAAAACTTTTTTTAGATATAAATTATTCCAAATGTTTTTTAATATCATTAAGCTTATTGAGAGCCTCAACAGGAGTTAGATTATTAACATCAATTTCAATAATTTCGTCTCGAATTTGTTTAAGTACTGGGTCGTCAAGCTGGAAAAAACTTAATTGAAAACCTTCACGTTTTTCTGCCAACTCATCTACCGGCTTACTAAGTTTATCTTTTTTGCTTGAACTTTCAAGGTCTAACATTATCTGATTAGCACGTTTTACAACGCTTTTGGGCATTCCTGCCATTCGTGCAACATGAATACCAAAACTATGTTCGGTACCACCACGTTCAAGCTTACGGATAAAAATGATTTTATTATCTATTTCTTTTACAGTAACATTATAGTTTTTAATTCGAGAAAAAGATTTCTCCATTTCGTTAAGCTCGTGATAGTGTGTGGCAAAAAGTGTTTTGGCTCTTGCTTTTGGTTGTTCATGAATATACTCTGCAATAGCCCATGCTATTGAAACACCATCGTATGTACTGGTTCCCCTTCCAATTTCATCTAATAATATTAAGCTTCTTGAAGAAAGATTATTTAGGATACTGGCAGTTTCATTCATTTCTACCATAAAAGTAGATTCACCGAGTGAAATATTATCGGAAGCACCAACCCTGGTAAATATTTTATCCACTACGCCAATTTTGGCTTTTTCTGCCGGCACATAACAACCAATTTGAGACAGGAGTGTAATTAAAGCAACTTGTCGTAATAGAGCAGATTTACCTGCCATATTGGGACCCGTTATCATTATTATTTGCTGTTCTTTTGTGTCGAGAAAAACATCATTTGGAATATAGCTTTCGTCATCGGGTAATTGCTGCTCAATTACAGGATGTCTTCCCTGTTTTATGTCAATTGTTTCGGTATCGTTAATTTCCGGCTTTGTATATTTATATTGTTCCGAAATTTTCGCAAAAGACAACAAACAATCTAATCGGGCAATTAGCGAAGCATTTAATTGTATAGTAGAAATATAATCGGCAAGACTTAATACAAGCTCATTAAATAGTTTTGTTTCAAGCACCTGGATTTTTTCCTCGGCACCCAATATTTTTGTTTCAAACTCTTTTAATTCTTCGGTAATATAACGTTCAGCATTTACCAGTGTTTGTTTTCTAATCCATGTATCGGGTACTTTATCTTTATGAGTATGTGTAACCTCAATATAATACCCGAAAACATTATTAAAGGCTACTTTTAAAGATGGAATTTCAGTATTCTTCCTTTCCCTTTCCTGTAATTTTGTAAGATAATTTTTACCAGAATATGCAATTTCTCTTAATTCATCAAGTTCTTTGCAGACTCCCTTGGCAATAACATTTCCCCTGTTAAGCATATTTGGAGGGTCGGGCATTATCTCTTTTTCTATTTTTTCAATTATTGTTTCACAAGGATTTAGTTGTTCTCCAATTTTATTTAAGGTGTTTGCTTTGGCTTGTTTACAGTTCTTTTTTATTGGTATAATTTCATTTAAGGCATTTTTAAGATGAACTACTTCCCTTGGTGTTATTCTTGCAACTGCAACTTTTGAAATAATCCTTTCAATATCACCAATATGTTTAACGGAGGCATCAATTTCTTCTTTTATATCTTTATGTTCAATAAAATATTCAACAATATTAAGACGGTCGTTAATTGGCTGAATATCTTTTAATGGCAGGGCTATCCAACGCCTTAACATTCTTGCACCCATTGGTGAAACTGTATGGTCAACAACGCCGAGAAGTGTTTTAGCTCCTTCGTTAATTGAAGTAAAAAGCTCTAAATTCCTGATAGTAAATTTGTCTAACCAAACATATTTATCTTCTTCAATTCTTGACAAGTTTGTAATGTGCTTAATTTGATGATGGTGTGTAATGTCTAAATATTGAAGTATTCCTCCGGCAGCTATTATTCCAAGTTTCATGTTTTGTACACCAAAACCTTTTAATGATTTTGTTTCAAATTGTTTTAACAGCCTATCATTTGCTGCATCTTCAGTAAATATCCAATCTTCTAATGGATAAGTATAAAACTTTGTTCCGAAAATATCATTAAACTCATTTCTTTTGCTTCGTTCAAAAAGTATTTCTTTGGGTTGAAAACTTTGCAGCAATTTATCAATATATTCATATCTTCCTTCTGTTGTATGAAATTCGCCTGTTGAAATATCTAAAAAAGCAAGTCCTGCAATATTTTTTTCCAAATGAACACATGCCAGAAAATTATTTTTTTTGTTATCTAACACATTGTCATTAAAAGAAATTCCGGGAGTAACAAGCTCGGTAACTCCTCTTTTAACGATTTTCTTTGTTAGTTTAGGATCTTCTAATTGTTCACAAATAGCAACTCGTTGTCCGGCTCTTACTAGTTTTGGCAAATATGTATCAAGGGCATGATGCGGGAATCCTGCAAGATCAACAAAGCTTGCTTTACCATTTGCTCTTTTTGTAAGGGTTATTCCAAGAATTCCAGCAGCTTTTATAGCATCATCAGCAAATGTTTCGTAAAAATCTCCAACACGAAATAACAAGATAGCATCGGGGTGTTTTGCTTTTATCTTGTTGTACTGCTCCATTAAAGGAGTTTTTACATTTGCTCCTGATCTTGCCAAAATATTATGCATTTAAATTTAAACAAACCTACATAAATTTTATTTACGGAGGAAATGAACATGAGTTTTTTTATTTAACCCGTATTATTCATTTGGAGGCAACAAACAGCCGAACAAATGAATTTAATCAAGCAAATTACTTGAGGCTTTGCCTCGGGGTAGTTCATTAAAAACCAAAAGCCAAAAAACCCGAAGTTTTATAATTCCATATCCAAAGGTCTAATAAAAGTATTTTTTTTTAAGAGAGAGTTTTTAGTTTTCAGAATTTATACTTTCAGATGCAAGAACTTTTTTTGCGCGCTTTGAATAAAACCCGTTTTTTTCAATAATCTCATTAAGAAGCCCTACTGCTTCGTCTGTTTTATTCATACTGATAAGTGTTTTGGCTTTGTACCATTCAGCCTCTGAGTCAAAAGCTGAAATATAATGATCTATAACAAAATCAAACCATTCTATTGCCTTTGAGTTTCTTCCAATATTATAGTAACACAATCCTCCATAAAAGTGTGCATTCATGTCCTCGGGATACTGTTTTAAAATAGTTCTAAAGTCAAACAAGGCTTCTTTATATTTGTTTTTCTTAAATTTGCTCAATGCTCTCCTTAAAAATTCCTGATATGTGTATAATACAGTAGTTAAAGCATGTAATTCATTATTTATTTCATCGGGATTTGCATATTTGGGGTCTAAACCACCAATTTGAAATTCGTCATTTTTAATTTTATTTTGATATACTAATCTGTAATCAACGGACTTAAGGTCTATCAAATAATATACGGGAAAATTCGAGTATGTGTATCTTTTATTATTTACTGGTTTTTCATTAATAATTGATTCATCGGTAATATTAATCGCCACAGGACCTTTAGATGAAAGTTTTTGAATGTATTCATAACTTTTGTTGTCAATTATCTCTATCGTTTCAGGTTGACTCTTAACAGCTTCAATATAATCAATTTGTTTATTTTCAGAAATATCTGACGCTGTTTCAATTTCTATAATCTCCATTTTATCTTCTTCCGTCAAAATATTTTTTTCAGTAATGTTGTTTGAATTTTTGAAATTAATTTTTGGAGTAAAATCATTAGATATAACAATAGTTAAGGCAGTAATAGAAGTTATAAGAATTGAAATAATAAAATTCTGAGTATTCCAAAATTTGAATTTTGTTTTAGAAAAGGATTTTTGAAGCTTATTCAATGAATTTATTGAACCCGGCATACTTTTAAAACCTTCAACAGCTTCCTTATAAAATTCATTTGAATTAATTTTATTACCCACTTCCACAGTTTGCGTATCAGAAAGCTCTCCTTTAAGAAAACTCTCAAGCTCATCTCTACTTAGATGGTTTGGATTATATTTATTGTTTGCACTCATTTTTTTCAAGTATTAATCTTAAGTTGCGTTTCCCGTTTTGAATATAGCTTTTTACGTTTTTTGTAGTAAAACCGGTTATTTGGGAAACTTCTTTATAGGTTTTTTCTTCTATATAAAATAGATTTACACATTGCCTTTGTTCAATTTTTAACTTATCAATAGCGATTTTCAAATTTTTAATAGTGTTTTCGTCATATTTTGTATTATGATTTTCAAATAATTCGTCGGTTATTTTTTTTTCTGTTTCAAATATTTCCTCTCTCCTGTTTCTCCTCTTATTACTTCTAATCTGCATTAAACAATGATTTTTGCTAACAGAATAAAGCCATGAATTAAAATTCTGTATTTCATTTTCCTGAAGTTTTGTAATAAGGTTTTCAAAAATTTGTAAAACGGAATCCTGACTTTCTGCTTCATTTTTAAGATATTTTAAACATATACCATAAACCAAATAATAATATCTTTCAAATAAAATTCCAACAATATCAGTATTGCCCAAGTGTTTATATTTTTCCACAAGGGCAATATCATCAAGTTTATTTAATTTATTTTTATTGAAAAATATCATTCATTAACATTAGACAAATTATCATTAGCTTCTTCTTCTAATTCTTTCTTTTTTCTCATTCTTGCATTATGCTCGTTTAAAAAATCAAAATATGTTTTTGATTGAACTATCACAACACCGCCTGTAATATCGCCATATTTTGCAGGAATTCCGCCCGTATAAACTGTAAGGCTGGCAATACCCGAACCCGGAACCGAAGATAAGTTATCAACTTTAACACCATCAACAAAATAGCTTGAAGAACCCGGTCTGGAACCTCTGATAATTATATCTTTTCCATCGTCACTAATCTGAATCCCGGGCGATACTGTAGTCAATACTTTAGACAAATCACGAGCACCCGGCATATTTTCTAATTCAGGACCTAATAAAGTCATTTTATTAGGTTCTATAGGATCAATTAAAGGCTTGCCTCCACCATAAACTATTGCTCCAGTAAGCATTATTCCCGTACCTTTATTCATTTTTTGATTTGCAACAAATGTAATTCCTTCGGACTTTACGTATACTCCCGAAATAGTTAAATTAGGATAACCTGTTGATGTAATATTAATGTCACACAATCCGGGGTTAATAGTTTTAATAAAATAATTACCATCCATATCGGTAACATCTCCTATTTTAGAACCGGCAATTTCAACATATACATGAACAAAAGGCATAGGATTATTATCCTCATCAAATATTTTGCCTTTTAAGGAGCCGGATTGTGAGAATATTTGATTTACAGATAAAATTAAGACGATTGAAATAAAGAGTATTTTTTTCATGGCTTTTAAATTTTAAGTTTAACATAAAAATTATTCTATACTTAAGATGCCATAAAAAAATATTATCCATAAAATTTATATTTTTTTTAGATAAGGTTTAATTATTATTTTCTCTGGTTTTGACGATTTTTACTGCCACCACTACGTTTGTTCCTATCGTTTCTTTTGCTATCCATTTTGTTTCCATATCCGCCTTGTTTTGAAGGCTTGCTTTTTGAAAACGAAGCTCCAACAGGTTTCTCTTTTGAAGATTCTACCAACAAAGATACTCCTTCAAAATCCTTACCTTTCAAAGCCTTAATGATTTGTGTTTCTATTTTGTCTTCTACTTCAAAGAAAGAAAACTTTTTCATTATTTCAATTTTCCCAATTTCCGAATTTTTAGAGTCTAAGCCTTCATTGATTAAGCCTATTAAACGTGCAGGATTTAAGTTGTTTTTACTTCCTACATTAATATATAGTCTTGAAAACGAAGCCCTTCTTCTATTATCTTTGCTTCTTTTTTCTCTTTTGCCTCTTTCATCTCCTTTTTGGTTTTCTGAGACGTTAATGTCTCGGGCGTTTTTATAGTAATCCAAAAACCTGTTAAATTCAGTAGAAACAAAATGTTTAATAAGATCTTCTCTGCTTAACCACTCCAGTTTTTTATAAATAGCTGGCATAAATGGTTCAATTTGTTTGTCATCAATTTTTACCTTTTCTATTTTATCAATGAGTGTATACAGTTGTTTTGTGCAGATTTCTTTACCATTAGGTACAAGCTCTTTGGAAAAATTTATTCCGAATTTTTTCTCAATTTCTTTGAGCCTCCTTATTTCCCTAGTGTGAATTATTGCAATTGAAATACCGCTTTTTCCTGCTCTTCCTGTTCTCCCACTTCTGTGGACATAAACTTCTGCATCATCAGGTAAGTTAAAATTGATTATATGAGTAAGGTCGGTTACGTCTAGTCCTCGTGCAGCTACATCTGTTGCAACCAGTATTTGCAGCTGACGCACCCTAAATCTGCCCATTACCTCGTCGCGTTGTGATTGCGATAAATCGCCATGCAAAGCATCGGCATTATAGCCGTCTTGCATTAGTTTGTTTGCTGTTTCCTTGGTTTCGCGTCGTGTACGACAAAATACAATTCCATAAATATTGGGATTGATGTCTGCAATTCGCTTAAGTACCTCGTATCTGTCTCTAGCCTGAACCATGTAAAAACAATGATTTACATTTTCAATAGCTGTGTTCATTCGTGCAACAGAGATTTCAATAGGATCGTTCATATATTTTTTTGTAATGGCCATAATCTCTTTAGACATTGTTGCAAAAAACAATAATGTTTGTTTTTCACGAGGGGTTTCGGCCAAAATTGCGTCAAGTTCATCCTTAAAGCCCATGGTGAGCATTTCGTCGGCTTCATCAAGTATCACACGCTTCACCTTTCCCGGCATTAATTTTTTACGTCTAATTAGATCTTTCGTCCTACCCGGTGTTCCTACAACAATTTGAGCTCCTTTATTCAAAGATTTAATTTGTGTTTCAATATTGGCTCCACCGTAAACTGCTACAACATTAAGCCCCTTAATATATTTCGAAAATTTAATAAGGTCATTGGTAATTTGTATGCAGAGTTCCCTTGTTGGGCAAAGCACCAAGGTTTGTGTTTTTTTATCTTCAACATTTGTCAAATGGATAGCGGGCAACCCAAAAGCTGCTGTTTTTCCGGTTCCTGTTTGGGCAAAAGCAATCAGGTCTTGATTAGAAGACAATAAATGGGGAATTGTTTTAGCTTGAATAGGGGTTGGTTTTTCAAAGCCAAGTTCCTTTACTGCATCTAGTATTTCATCATGTAAGTCAATATCTGCGAAAGAGTTCATATATTATTTTTATCAATTAAGCCGCAAAGGTCGTATTTTAATTGAGGTAATAGCCTATATTGTTAAATTATTTGCCAAAACATATTTTGCCATTAACATAATGCGAGGGGGTTAAAAAAAAGATTGTTTAAATTCTAACGCCAATAACAAGAACATCATCTATTTGTTTGTTGGAACCACGCCATGATTTAAAATAATTGTTAAGGAATTTTTTTTGATTCTTCATAGCCTGATCGTTAATATCTGTCAATAATTTTTGGAAATTACTTTTCCCAAGCTTTCTGTCTTTTTCCCCGCCAAACTGGTCTACGTATCCATCAGAAAACAAATAAATTACGTCATTAACTTTAAGATCAATATTATGGTTTGTAAATGAACCTTTTGATTCTCTGAAAATACCTATTGGCATTTTGTCTGCCTTTGTTTCAATTAATTCATTGTCTCTAATAATCCAAAGAGGGTTGTTGGCTCCTGAATATTGCAATGCCATTTCTTTTTTATTAACAATACACAAGGACATATCCATACCATCGGGTGCTTCTCCTTCTTTTCCCGTTTGATGAAGAGAATTTATTGTGTAAGTTCTAAGTTTATTTAATATTTCATTAGCATTTAAAGTATTGTCCTTGTTTACAATTTCATTAAGAAACGCAATTCCCAGCATACTCATAAAACCCCCGGGGACAACGTGTCCCGTGCAATCTACGGCAGCAATTACAATTTTATTTTTAATGGTGGTAGCCCAGTAAAAATCGCCACTAACAATATCTTTAGGAATAAATAAAATAAAATGTTCAGAAAGTGATTTGGTTACCCATTCTTCTGGTGGTAATATTGCATTTTGTATTCTTTTCGCATATTTTATACTGCTTGTTATTTGCGTGTTTTTCTCTTCAAGAAGATTTTTTTGTATTAAGATCTCATCTCTTTGGGTTACTATTTCTTCATTCTGCTGGTTAAGTTCTTCGTTTTTTTCAAGAATCTGATTTTTTTGCTCATTAATTAATTCATAAGCTTTGTGTTTTTGTTTATATGCACGCAATATTATTATTCCAAGTATAAGTATTAAAACAAACCCAAACGATATGGCATAAATAACTGTATTTCTTTTCTTTATAGTAACATCTTTTAATTCCTTATCTTTTTCCAGTAAAACAATTTGTTGTTCTTTTTTTTCTGTTTCATATTTTGCTCTAAATTTCTCCAATGTTTCTCGGCTGTCTTGGTTAAATATTGAATCTTTTGTTGCTGTATATAATTCATGGTATTCAAGAGATTTTTTGTAATTTTTTTGAAACAGATATGTTTTATAGTATGATAAATAGACTGTTGACAAATTTCTCGTGTAATTATTTTCAATACATACCTGCTCACATTTTTCAAAGTAATCAAAAGCTTTTTCGTAATTTTTCCATTTATAGCTATATACCGACCCAATATTTAAAGAAAAGATAACAGCATCTCTAACATTTCCATATTTTTCACTTACATCAATGGCTTTTTGAAAATATTCAACCGCTTTTTCATATTTTTTCCACCTATAATAAACAAGTCCAATATTATTTAAAAAAGGACCAATGTGTTTTTCATCTCCAATTTTTTTACTAATTTCTAATGCTGCTTTAAAATATTCAATAGCCTTGTCATGCTCGTTAGTAGAGAAATAGCATAAGCCGATATTGTTATAACCAATAGCAAGAGAATTAAGTTTATTTAAAGTGCTGTCAATTTTTATTGCAATTAAATTGTGTTCAATTGCATCCTCATATTTTCCCCAATTATAATATATCATTGCTATATTACTATAATTGTGAGCTAATACCGGTTTGTTATCTATTTTTTTATTAATTTTTAATGATTTGTGATAATATTCCAAAGCTTTATCATATTCACTTTTTGCTTCGTAAACAGTTCCTATTAAATTATAATCAGTAGCAATGCTTGTATCGTTTTTAAGTTCTAAATCTATTTTTAATGCTTTTTGATATTGTATCATGGCTTCATCATAACTTGCCACATCGTAATAGTAGTAACCGATTGAACAATACGCATTGGCTTGTTGTTTTTTGTTATTTTTTTCAATAGCAGTCTTTAATGCCTTTTTGCCATATTCTAAACTTTTTTCAGGAAAATTTGAAGCATAAAGTTCGGAAAGCTCATAGTATAGTTTTGCTTTGTTGGTTGCTTTTTTTAATAAAACTTCCAGGCTGTCAATTAGTTCTAATGTGTTTTTTTCTGACTGGGAATAAGTAAAATACGGATGAGAAATTATAAAAAATAATATTAAAACAGATATTAAAAATTTACTCATAAACTTAAAAGAATTTTTTAAAGATAATAAAAATATCTAAAAAAGCTTATATGTGTATTTTAATACCGACAGCATAATACAATCGGCTTTCAAATATATCGGTTATGGCAACAAGATTTATTATAAATAAAAACTTATTCGTCGTTTCCTGGCAATGAAATAGTTATATCGTGTAAAACTATTGTCTGATTTAAAACAGTAAATTCAAAAAATCCGGGATCTTTATTCACAGATAAATACATGGTAAATACCTTTTTTAAAAAACTTAATTTTGCAAACAATACTTTTGACATTGGGACATAATTTTAGTGTAATTTTATATAGAACTTTTATTAAAATTAACATAATTATTTTATTATCACAATTTTACTAATCTGATTTTTAGGGAAGGCAATTATGCAAGCTAAAATAAAAAATGCCGAAAACTTTCGTAATCGGCATTAAAAAAAAGAATTATTAATATTTATTTTTTAATATTTGCAAGTAAATATTGGCGATTTAATCGGGCAATATGATTAAGCGAAATTTCTTTAGGACATTCAATTGAGCATGCACCAGTGTTAGTACAACCACCAAAACCTGCTTCATCCATTGCTTTTACCATATTAATTGCTCTTTCCTTTTTCTCGACATCTCCTTGTGGTAATAAAGCAAATTGAGAAACTTTTGCAGCAACAAATAACATTGCTGAACCATTCTTACATGTTGCAACACAAGCACCACAACCAATACAAGATGCTGCATCCATAGCTTCGTCAGAATCTTTTTTAGGTATAGGAATTGCATTTGCATCAGGTACTCCACCTGTATTTACTGATGTATAACCTCCTGCTTGTATTATTTTATCAAATGCACTGCGATCTACAATAAGGTCTTTAACAATTGGGAAAGCTTTGGCTCTCCATGGTTCCATAACAATTGTGTCACCATCTTTAAATTTTCTCATGTGCAGTTGACATGTAGTAATACCTGTGTCTGGTCCATGAGCTCTCCCGTTTATCATAATTCCACACATACCACAAATGCCTTCACGACAATCATGGTCAAATGAAAGCCCACAATCGCCTTTTTCATAAGCAACCGGGTCCTTTTGTTCTGAGATTAACTTTTCATTAAGTATATCTATCATTTCCAGAAAAGAACAATCGGGGGATATATCTTCTATTTTATATGTTTCAAATTTTCCTTTTGAATTAGCATCTTTCTGACGCCATATTTTTAATGTTAAATTCATTTTATTATATGTTTATATTGTTTAATGAATTATTTATAATTTCTCGTAACCAATTCAACTGTCTCAAACTCGAGCTCTTCTTTATGGAGTTGAGGTTCAGCGCCTTTCCCTTTATATTCCCAGGCTGCTACATAAGCAAAATCTTGATCGTTACGTTTTGCTTCGCCTTCTTCTGTTTGCGATTCTTCTCTAAAATGCCCCCCACAAGATTCTACTCTGTTTAAAGCATCACGCATCATAAGTTCGCCAAGCTCAATAAGGTCAGCAACTCTTCCTGCTTTTTCTAATTCAGGATTATATTCTTCGTGTGTTGCTGTTATCTTAACATCTTTCCAGAACTCTTCTTGAAGTTTTTTAGCTTTTTCAATTCCCTCTTTAAGTCTAGCTTCATTACGAGACATACCGCAATGATCCCACATAATATGACCGAGTTCTTTATGGAATGAATCAACTGAGCGATTTCCTTTTATAGATAATAATTTTGTTATATTGTCTTTAACATCTTTTTCTGCCTGAACAAATTCAGGAGTATCAGTTGAAAAACGTGGAGTATGAATTTCTCCAGAAAGAAAGTCGGAAATTGTATATGGTAACACAAAATAACCATCGGCTAATCCTTGCATTAATGCTGATGCTCCTAATCTATTTGCACCATGATCGGAGAAGTTTGCTTCACCAAGACAATATAATCCTTCAATTGTTGTCATTAAATTATAATCTACCCAAGTGCCTCCCATTGTATAATGAGCTGCTGGATAAATCATCATAGGAGTTTCATATGGATTATCATCAACAATTTTTTCATACATCTGGAACAAGTTACCATATTTAGCTTCAACAGCATCCTTTCCCATTCTCGCAATAGCATCTTTAAAATCAAGAAATACAGCAAATCCTTCTTTATTAACACCAAATCCTGCATCACATCGTTCTTTGGCTGCCCTTGAAGCAACATCGCGAGGAACAAGATTTCCAAAAGCAGGATATCTTCTTTCTAAGTAATAATCTCTATCCTCTTCTTTAATATCTCTTGGTCTAATTGTTTTATTTCTGATTTTCTCAACGTCTTCTTTATTCTTTGGAACCCATATTCTACCATCATTTCTTAAACTTTCACTCATAAGTGTAAGTTTAGATTGATAATCACCATGAACTGGAATACAAGTTGGATGAATTTGAGTAAAACAAGGATTTGCAATATAAGCTCCTTTTTTATATACTTGCCATACAGGACTTACATTAGAATTCATTGCATTGGTTGAAAGATAAAATACGTTTCCGTATCCACCTGTTCCAAGAACAACTGCATGAGCAGCATGTTTTTCAATTTCACCTGTTTTAAGGTTTCTTACAATAATTCCTCTTGCTTTGCCATCAACAATTACAACATCAAGCATATCACGACGATTGAATAATTCTACATTACCCTTTTTTATTTGTCTGCTTAATGCACTATAAGCACCTAACAATAATTGTTGTCCTGTTTGTCCTCTTGCATAGAATGTTCTTGACACCTGTGCTCCACCAAATGAACGGTTATCAAGTAATCCTCCATAATCTCTTGCAAATGGAACACCTTGGGCAACACATTGGTCAATGATATTATTACTAACTTCAGCTAAACGATGAACATTAGCTTCTCTTGATCTATAGTCTCCACCTTTTATTGTATCGTAAAACAAACGAAAAACACTATCGCCATCATTTGGATAGTTTTTAGCAGCATTAATTCCTCCTTGAGCAGCAATACTATGAGCTCTTCTTGGACTATCTTGATAACAATAAATTTTAACATTATATCCCATTTCTGCTAGTGATGCAGCTGCAGATGCTCCAGCCAATCCAGTTCCTACAACAATAATATCAAGTTTCCTTTTATTTGAAGGATTAACTAGTTTACATTTTGCATTGTAATTTGACCATTTTTCAGTTACTGGTCCTTCCGGTATTTTTGAGTTTATAGCCATATCTTTATATAAATTCTGTTATTAAAAAGTAAAGTGGAATTATTGAAAAGCCTACTGCAATAAGTAGAGCATATAACGAACCTAGAACCTTCCATCGTTTTTCCCAATATTCATTATTTAATCCAATAGTTTGAAGCGCTGATTGAAATGCGTGGTTTAGATGTAAACCCAGGGCTATAACCCCTACTACATATATTGCAACAAAATACCAATATTCTATTGTAAACAATCCGGTAACAAGGCTATATTCAGTCATCTCACCACTTTCAATAAGATCTGTAAATTTTATTTTATAAAAATAGTTAACAAGATGTACTCCGAGAAATGATAGAACAGCTAATCCTAAAAATAACATATTTCTTGATGACCAAGAACTTGATTCTTTTTGATTTACCAATTTATATTTTATTGGTCTAGCTTTAAGGTTTTGGAAATAAAGAATAACAGAATATAAAATATGAATAATAAATCCTATTGCCAATATCGGTTCTATTATTCTCATTACTATATTGTTTCCCATAAAATAACAAGCTGCATTATATACTTCAGCACCAAAAAATAGGGTTAAATTAATTGTAAGGTGCACCAGTAAAAACATAATTAAAAACAAGCCTGACAGACTCATAATTAATTTCTTACCGATAGACGAATTCAAAAAACTACTCATAAGTTAAGAAATTTTATAATTATTAATTTTATGTTGATTTTAAATCTCACGAATTTAGTATTTGAAAGGTGTACCCACTATGTTGATTAACATAAAGCAGCCTATTTGAAATCATTCTAAATAAACAAGGGTGCTCCAAATCTCTGAATGATAATAACAAATTGGTAGTTGTTGTTGTTTTGTCCGCTTTTGTTTAATATATTTTTTTTGGTTTTATGAAATCATATTATATCTTTGTACAAAATATGACTAATAGTCATTTAATGTGATAATGTTTAAAACTATGGGTATTTCAGAAAGAAAAGAACGAGAAAAAGAACGCAGAAAAAACGATATTATTGATGCTGCAGAGAATATATTCTTCGAAAAAGGCTTTGATACAGCAACAATGGATGATGTTGCAAACGAAGCAGAATTAAGTAAGGGTACATTGTATTTATATTTTAGAAACAAAGAAGAACTGCATTTTTCTATTATTGTTCGTGGGATAAAAATTTTATCAGAAATCTTTAATAAAAGTATTAGTCAAAATAAGCCTGCTAATGAAAATTTATTAGAAATTGGTAAAGCTTATGTGCAATTTTCGCAAAAACATAATAATTATTTCAAAGCAATAATGCAGTTTCATTCATCAAAAATTGATAAAATTAGTGATGAGCAAAAACAAATTATTTTTCAACCCGAATCGCCATTAATGTTTTTTATAAATATACTTGAAAAAGGTAAAGAAGACGGAACCATTAGAAGTGACATCCCTACAAACGAACTTGCGATATTGCTTTGGTCACAAACATCAGGAGCAATGGAATTTATTGTGTTAAGACAAGAAATGTTGAATATGTTTGACATCAATATTGAGGATATGATAATGAATAATTTTAAAATTTTACTTGACGGAGTCAACAATTAAATGATAAAGATTAGAAATATTATAATTACTTTTTTAACAATCTTATGTTTTTGTTCAAGTCTGTTGGCTCAGGAAAACATTCTTGATACATATATAAAAGAAGGATTGGAAAATAATCAGTCCTTAAAGCAAAAACTATTTTCTTACGATAAAAGTCTTTTGGCACTTAAAGAAGCCCGCGGATTATTTTTGCCCGACATAAGCTTGAATGCAAGATATTCAATCGCAAACGGAGGAAGAGTAATTGAATTTCCTGTAGGAGATATGCTTAATCCCGTTTATTCTACACTAAATCAGATGACAACTCAAATGTATGCCTTAGGGCTCACTGATGAAGTATTTCCTGCCACAGAACTTGAAAATGAGGAAATAGAATTTTTAAGACCACATGAACAAGAAACGAAATTGCAGCTTATACAACCAATATTTAATCCGCAGGTATTTTTCAACTATAAAATTAAAAAAGACTTGGTTGACATAAAAAAAACAGATGTGCAAACATATAAAAGAGAACTTGTTGCCGAAATTAAAAAAGCTTACTACAACTATATTAAAACAGAACATTTTCTTAACTTAATTGATAAAACAACAGCACTTGCAAACGAAAATATTAGGGTTAATGAAAAACTTTTTGAAAACGACAAGGTAACCATTGATGCTGTTTACAGGTCAAAGTCTGAATTGAGCAAACTGGAGCAACAAAAGGCGGAAATTGTTAAAAACAATAAATCGTCGAAGGCATATTTTAATTTTCTACTAAACAAACCATTAAATTCAGATATTAACTTTGTTGATGATAACATTGTTGAAGTTGAAAACGAACTGGAACAAGCTAAAACCAATGCACTAACAAACAGAGAAGAGTTTTCAAAACTTGAAATATATTCAAACATTAACGAAAAGAATATCAAACTAAACAAATTTAATGGCTTGCCAACACTTACCGGTGCTGTTGATTATGGTTTTCAGGGAGAAGAATACAGCTTTACCGATGACGACGATTTTGTTTTAGCATCCATAGTTTTAAGATGGGAGCTGTTTAAGGGATTTCAGAACAGATATAAAATACAACAGGCTAAAATAGACAACTACATTTTACAATCAAAAAACGAGGAGTTAAAAAATCAAATTCAACTGCAGGTAATTAACTCATACTACGATATTGAGGCAAGTCAAAAAACACTGGTATCGGCAAAAAATCAAAAATTAACAGCTGTAAAAGCATATAACATAATTGAAAAAAAATATAAAGAAGGACAAATTTCCTTGCTCGAATATATTGATGGCAGAACAACAATGACCAATGCTCAACAAAATGTAATAATTAGAAAATATGACCTAAAAATAAAATATGCCGAGTTTGAAAGAATAACGGCGATGTATCCACTAAATGAAGAATAATGAACAAATATGAAAAAAATACAAATAACCCAACGTCATTGCGAGCAAAGCGAAGCAATCTGTTTATAATAAAAAGATTGCCGCACTCGTTCCTCGTTCGCAATGACGATTAAAAATTGGCGAATTACAATAACGGATTAATTAAACCATAAACATATGAAAACAAAAACTCTATTAATATTTTTTATTCTTTCACTCTTTATCTCTTCATGTACTGAGGATGTAAAGAATACCAATAATACAAAACCAATAAAAGTAAAAACAAGTAAAGTTGAAATTCAGAATATCAGCAAGGTCATACATACAAGCGGTAAATTATCATCAAAATCGGAAATGAAACTGAGTTTTAAAACCGGAGGTATAATTAATAAAATCCTTGTTAATACAGGACAATCGGTACAAAAAGGACAAGTACTTGCGCAACTTAATTTATCGGAAATACAAGCTTATGCAAATCAGGCAAAACTTGGATTAGAAAAAGCAGGACGTGATTTTAAAAGAGCCGAAAATCTTTACAAAGACAGTGTTGTTACTCTTGAGCAGTTTCAAAATGCTAAAACACAATTGGAAATAGCCGAAAGCAAATTGCAAATAGCAAACTTTAATTTAAGATATTCTACAATTACTGCGCCTGTAACCGGCAAGATATTAAATTGTTTATCACAGGAAAATGAGGTGATCGGTGCAGGTTATCCTGTATTTTTACTTGGCTCAGATCAAAACAATTGGGTGGTTAAAGCAAATATTACAGATAAAGATATTGTAAACATACAGATTGGCGATACAGCAACAATAAAGTTTGATGCTTATCCATTAAAAGATTTTAAAGCACAAATAATTGAAATTAGTGGAGCTGCCGATCCATATACAGGAACCTATGAAGTAGAATTATACTTAGATAAAACGGATTTATCTTTATCGTCGGGTTTTACAGCAAAGCTTGATATTTATTCATCAACAAGTGAAAAACTAATGCTTATACCTTACGAGTCTTTAGTTGATGCTGACGGCTCAACAGGATATGTGTATATCATTAAAGAAAAAAAACCTGTTAGGGTAAAAGTTGTAATTTCTCAAATAAAAGATGAATACGTTTACATTTTGCCAGAACTTGATATAAATGCAGAAATTATAAGCGAAGGGGTAAGTTATATTAAGAAGAACAGCAGGATTGAAATAATTAAGAATTAAGAGTGAAGAATTAAAAATTAAGAATTTAAGAATGAAAAAAAGTGTCATTTTAGATAAAAGTTACAGTTTTGCTCTGAAAATTATTGAATTGTATCAATATATGAGAAAGCATCAGAAAGAATTTGAATTGTCTAAACAAATTTTGAGAAGTGGAACTTCAATTGGTGCAAATTCTGAAGAAGCTAGTGGAGCACAATCAAAAAAAGATTTCATTGCAAAATTTTCAATAGCATATAAAGAAGCCAGAGAAACACATTATTGGCTAAGATTATTAAAAGACAGTAGTTTTATTGAAGAAAAAAAAGCAAATGAATTAATTACAGAATGCGAGGAACTACAAAAAAATTTATCATCAATCTTATTAAGCTCAAAAAACAATTAAATTATGAAACCATTCTCTATTCATAACCATACATTATTAATTATTCATTATTAATTCTTAATTAACTAAATGAAGTTGCCAAAAATAGCCATAGAAAATCATCATTTTACAATTGTTGTTTTTCTAACATTGTTAATAGCGGGTGTTATTTCATTCTTTACTATGCCACGAATGGAAGACCCGCCCATTGATATACCCGGAGCGAGTGTTACCGTTATTTATCCCGGAGCTAATCCTGTTGACCTGGAGCAATTAATTGCCGACCCCATTGAAGAAGCATTAAACGAAATTGAAGATATTAAGAAAATTGAAACAGGAATTAAAAACGGGATTGTTTCAACAGCAATAGAATTTTCGTTTGAAACTGACCCTAAAGAAAAATTTGATGAAGTAGTTAGGCAGGTAAACAATATAAGAGCCGATTTGCCAAAGGATATTTACAAATTAGATATTAGCAAGTGGTCGAGTGCAGATGTTGTAATTATGCACTTAGCATTGGTTTCCGAAACAGCAGAATATTCCGAAATAAACAAGAAGGCAAAGATCTTAAAACAAAAAATTGAAAAAACAAAAGGTGTTAGAAAAGTTGAAATCCTTGCGTGTCCAGATAAAGAACTCAGAATTTCACTTGATATTGAAAAAATGGCACAAATGAATATATCAATTGATAATGTTTCAAACGCCATAAAGAGTAATAATGCCAATATTCCAGGAGGTTCTTTAAAAATATCAGACAAGCATTTTAATATAAAAACAAGCGGTTTATATCAGGATATTGAAGAAATTAAAAACACGGTAGTCAGTTCGTATATGGGAAGGATTATATACTTAAGAAACATTGCTGATATAAAATTTGACTACGAAGACCAGAATTATTACGCCCGCTTTAACAAACAACGTTCTGTTTTTATAACTGTTCAACAAAAAATGGATTTTAATATTTTTGATGTTGTTGAGAATATTAAAGAAGTTGTTGCCGAGTTTGACAAAACCCTAAGTAAAGACATATCGCTGCAATATGTTTTCGACCAATCGGCAAGTGTTAAACACAGGGTTAATAATTTTTTAAAGAATCTTTTTCAGGGAATTTTTCTTGTAGGTCTGGTTATCTTTTTAGCATTAGGTTACAGGCAAACAATTATGGTAATTATAGCAATTCCGTTCTCAATTTTTCTTGGATTAGCATTAGTTGATCTGGTTGGTTTTGGTTTTCAACAAATGACTATTGCCGGATTAATAATTGCCCTTGGAATAATGGTTGACAATTCAATTGCCATAGTTGAAAATATTGACCGCTTTTTAGAGATGGGATATTCCAAAAAGGAAGCAGCCATAAAAGGAACAGCACAATTAGGATGGCCATTAATTACTGCTACAGGAACAACTCTTTTAGCATTTATCCCAATTATAACAATGCCCGACAAAGCAGGACGATTTATACAAAGCATGCCTGTAACAGTATTTTTTACCCTTACAGCTTCTCTTTTTATAGCTTTAACCCTTACTCCTTTTCTATCAAAATATATTTTAAAAGATAAAACCGTTAAAATTAAAAAGAAGAAAAAGCCAAAACTAATTACAAAGTTTATTGAAGGACCTTATCAAAAAATATTAAACTTTTCTTTAAAAAATAAAGCCTTGGTTATTATAACTGCGATAGTGTTGCTTGGGGGTGCAGGCTTGCTTTTTCAAAAGGTTGGAATTAGTTTTTTCCCAAAAGCTGAGAAACCAATTTTTCTGGTTCGTGTTTTTGCTCCCGAGGGAACAAATATCAATAAAACAACAAAAATTGTAAAACTTGTTGAACAAACTTTAGACAATATCCCCGAAGTTAAAAATATTACAACCAATATAGGACATGGAAATCCGCGTATCTATTATAGTGTTTTCCCACATAGCTATGCAAGTAATTTGGGCTCTATAATGGTTGAGCTTAACGATTATAATTATCATGAATTTAATGCTACAATTGCTAAGCTAAGAAAAAAATTCGATGGCTTTGTAAATGTAAAAATTATAATCAAAGAATTTGAACAGGCACCACCCGTTGAAGCTCCATTGGCTATTAAACTAACCGGCGATGATATTGAAAAGCTCAGGGCGATAAGCGATGATATTGAACAAATTGTAACAGATACAAAAGGCACATTAAACATCGACAACCGACTCACAAGTAAAAAGCTTGACCTGTTTTTTAATATAAATAAAGATAAAGCGGGAATGTATGGTGTTCCTATACATGAAATTGATAAAACCATTAGAACATGTATTAACGGAACATCGGTTTCTAAATATAGAAACAAAGAAGGCGAGGAATTTGATATTGTATTACGTTTACCGCTCAACAATAAGTTTAAAATTAGCGATTTCGATAAAATATACGTAGCATCGCTAAGCGGCAAGTTAGTTCCCTTAAAACAACTTGCCAATGTTGAATTAAAACCATCGCCAGGTTATATTACTCACTATAATCTTAACAGAAGTTCAACAATTACAGCTGATATAGAAAAAGATTTTGTTTTGGACGATATAATTAAACTCATTGATGAACAATTAAAAGAATACCCTTTTCCCGATGGATATAATTATAAATACACAGGAGAATTTGAAAGCAGACAAGAGACTTTTGGCGGAATGTATAAAGCCAGTTTGTTTGCTTTGATAGGTATTTTTGCCCTGCTTGTATTACAGTTCAGGTCGTTTACACAGCCGCTTATTATTTTTTCGGCAATACCTTTTGCATTAATAGGCTCTGTTGCCGCATTATATTTGTCGGGCTTTACATTTTCATTTACTGCCTTTATTGGTCTTATAAGTTTGTTTGGTATTGTAGTAAACGATTCAATAATACTTGTTGATTATACCAATAAATTAAAACGGGCAGGTAAACCAAAGAACGAAGCAATTATTGAAGCAGGCAAAGTACGGTTTTTACCAATTATATTAACCTCGGTTACAACCATTGGCGGACTATTACCCCTAACTCTTAGCGGAGGAACACTATGGGCTCCGCTTGGCTGGACAATTATTGGCGGTTTATTTGTTTCAACAGCACTAACACTAATTGTTGTTCCTGTTCTTTATTCTTTATTTGAAAAACAGTAATCTTATCAATAATATTTTTTTATATTATTATTATTCATAATTTTAGCGTTGCAAAACCAAATTAACCACATTATGAAAAAAGCTATCTATTTGATAATTTTATTATCAATTACTAATTCTGTAATATTTTCACAAATAACATTTCAAAAGACTTATAATCTGGGAGGCATTATGGACTTATTTTCCAATGTACAGCAAGCTACTGATGGAGGTTATGTTATTACAGGAACAAGTATAGGAATTCCGCCAGTTTATTCTTCGATGATTAAAGTTGATTCTGCCGGAGTAGTTCAATGGGCAAGACAATATGGTGATAATAACTTCTTTAATTTCAGCACATATTTTTTAAATGATGTGAAACTTACGTCTGATGGCGGTTATATATTAACAGGTGAGTGCTCTGGAACATCTTGCGATGATCTATTTCTAATAAAAACAAATTCCACAGGAGATGTTACATGGTCAAAAGGATATGGTGGAGGAAATAGTGAAAATGGAAATTATGTTATGCAAACCCAAGACGGAGGATATCTGGCAGTTGGAACATCTACAAGTTTTGGTGCAAAAGACTCTACAAATATATATATGGTAAAAACTGATCTTAATGGAAATATGACATGGGACAGAGCAATACAAGTAAGTCCTGACGATGATGATGCAGCATATGCTGTTGAAGAGGCTTCTGATGGATATATAGTTGTTGGTAAAACAGAACAGGTTTTTGCAGGAGTGGATACAACATCAGATATAGTTATTTTAAAAACAGATGGTGCAGGGAATGTTCTTTGGCTAAATACTTATGGAAATGATTTTGAACATGAATCGGCAACTGCCATAGAATTAATTAATGATGGAAGTATTATTGTATCTGGCTCAACAACCGAATCTATAATAGGATTTGATGCATCAGACTCATATGTTTTTGATATTGACGGCACAGGCAACATAACATGGTCGAGTGCTTATGATATTGGTTTTGCTGATGAACCACAATGCGTTAAAAAAACACTTGATGGAGGCTATGCAATTATTGGTTTTACAATATCCAATTTGTTCCCGCTTTCGTTTAATAGCTTTTTAATGAAATCTGCAAGTAGCGGAGCAATAGATTTTGCCATGCATTATGGTACGGGAATGAGTTTCATTTTTACCGATGGCCAACAAACAAGCGATAATGGTTATGTTATTGGTACAATTGGTACGGGAACAGGATATGAATATTATCTTATCAAAACAGATGAATTTGGAAATAGTAACTGCAACGAAACTCCTTTTTCTGCCAATAAAAGAAATTTTGCTCCTCCTCCAATTGCTGCTGCTCATACAGATTTTAGTGGCGGGAGCGATAATAATATTCCGGCCGATTCTCCTACCATTACTCCTGCAGTAACAACCTTATGTATAGATGTTCCTTGCGATACACCCATAGTTACAATTGCTCCTGTTAATCCAACAATTTGCGAAGGTCAGTCAGTGAACTTAACAGCAAGTGGTGCTGACACTTATTCATGGAATACTGGTGCAACAACAGCTACAATAAATGTTAGCCCAACATCAACAACTATATATACAGTTACCGGTTTAACAGGAGGTATATGCCCCAGTTATCCAACACAGGTAACAGTTACTGTTAACCCTGCTCCAAATGTATCAATATCTGGAACAACAACAATATGCAATGGTCAGTCAACAAGTCTTACAGCAAGTGGTGGAGATACTTATGCCTGGGATACCGGAGATAATACCGCGGCAACAACAGTAAGCCCTACAACAAATACAACATACAATGTAACAGTAACAAATACTGCAACAGGATGTACTGAAACCGCCTCACAACTTGTAACAGTTAATCCTGTACCAAGTGTATCAATATCGGGAACAACAACAATATGTATTGGTCAATCAACAACTCTTACCGCCAGTGGTGGAAACACATATTCGTGGGATACCGGAGATAATACAGCAGCAACAACAGTAAGCCCTACAACAAATACAACATACAATGTAACAGTAACAATCACTGCAACAGGATGCACTGCAAGCGGCTCACAACTTGTAACAGTTAATGCCTTGCCAAGCGCAAGTATAAGCGGAACAACAACAATATGTGAGGGAAGCTCAACAACTCTTACTGCAAGTGGTGGTGATACCTATGCATGGGATACAGGCGATAATACAGCAGCAACAATAGTAAGCCCGGCATCAAATACTACATACAATGTAACAGTAACAAATACTGCAACCGGATGTACTGCAACTGCTTCACAGCTTGTAAGTGTTAATCCTGCACCAATTGTATCAATATCGGGAACAACAACAATATGTGATGGACAATCAACAAGTCTTACTGCCAGTGGTGGTGATACTTATGCCTGGGATACAGGCGATAATACAGCGGCAACAACAGTAAGCCCAACAACAAATACAACATATAACGTAACCGTTACAAATACTGCAACCGGATGTACAGAAACTGGCTCACAACTTGTAACAGTTAATGCTTTACCAAGTGTTAGCATAAGCGGAACAATAACAATATGTGAAGGAGCTTCAACTACTCTTACTGCAAGTGGTGGAGATACTTATGCCTGGGATACCGGCGATAATACAGCGGCAACAACAGTAAGTCCAACGGTAAATACAACATATAATGTAACAGTAACAAATACTGCAACAGGATGTACTGCAAGCGGCTCACAACTTGTAACAGTTAATGCCTTGCCAAGTGTTAGTATTAGCGGTACAATAACAATATGTGAGGGAGAATCAACATTGCTTACAGCAAGTGGTGGCGATACTTATGCCTGGGATACAGGCGATAATACAGATACAACTACTGTTAATCCATTATTAAACACAACATATAATGTAACAGTAACAAGCACTGCAACTGGATGCACAGCAACTGCTTCACAATTAGTTAGTGTTAATCCTTTGCCAACTATCACCATAAGTGGATTGGCTGCAATATGCGATGGAGCTTCTACAACTATCACGGCAAGTGGTGGTGATACTTATTTATGGAGTACAGGCGATATTACCGACTCAACTACTGTAAATCCTGCTACAGACAGTACTTATTATGTAACAGTAACAAACACAGCTACAGGCTGTACTGCAATTGGCTCACAACTAGTAAGTGTAAGTTCTGCTCCAATAGTAAGTATTAGCGGAATAAGCACTATTTGTGATGGAGAATCAACAACGCTAACAGCAAGCGGAGGTGATATATACTTGTGGGATAACAGCGATACTACTGCTGCAACAATAATATCGCCTACAGGCAATACTACTTATTATGTTACAGTTACAGACGGAACTTCGGGATGTTTTACAATTGAGTCGCAATTGGTAACAGTAAATGCATTGCCAAACATTGCATTTGCAGGCGATACCTCCTTATGTATAGGAGAAGCTACTACTATCAATGTATCGGGAGGAGATACATATTTGTGGAATACCGGCGATACTCTCAATTTTATTATACTTACTCCTCTTGTTGATACTGATTATTATGTAACAGTTACCGATACAAACTCAGGCTGTTTTAATAAGGATACATTAAGCATATATGTTCATCCTTTACCTGTTGCGCAAGCTACAGGAACAGATACAATTTGTGAGGGAGTTTCCTTACAACTAACTGCAAGTGGTGGAACATCTTATTCCTGGAGTCCGGTTAACGGATTAGACAATCCCTTAATTGCAAATCCTGTGGCAACAGTCAATTCTACTACAGTATATACAGTTACAGTATTTAACGATTTTGGATGTTACGATACTGCAAGTGTAACAATAAGTATAAATCCTGCCCCACAGTTTACATTGGTGGGAACAAATATTGATTGCAACGGAGCACCAAACGGCACAGCAAGTATAAATATTATTAGCGGAATACCGCCCTTTGTGTATATCTGGAATAATTTAGATACAAGCAGTGTTATTACAAATCTTAATACAGGTAATTATAGTGTAACAGTTACCGATGCTATTGGCTGTACTGCTTTTGATACTATTTTAATAACTGAGCCATTGCCATTAGCCGATTCAGTAGTTGTTACTAATGTATCGTGTAATGGATTGAGCGATGGTATGATAGAATTAATAATATCGGGAGGAAACCCGCCTTATAATTATTTGTGGAACGATTCTTCATCAAGTTCTTATTTAAATAATCTACCGGAAGGGACTTATAGTGTTACAATTACCGATATTAACGGATGTATTATAACACTTCCTAAAATTGATGTTACCCAGCCGCCAATTATATTGCTTATTTTTTCAACACAAAACGTTTATTGTTATGGAGGCAACAATGCTACTGCACAGGCACTGGCAGCAGGAGGAGCTCCTCCCTACACATACATTTGGAGTGATGGGCAAACAGCATCAACAAGCGTAAGTCTTACAAGTGGATTATATCTTGTTACAATTACCGATGCAAACGGCTGTAGCAAAACAGGGCAGACAACAATAACAGAACCCTTAGAAATGATTTACACCGAAGAAATAAGCCCTGTAAGCTGTATTGGTAATTACGACGGGGAAATATCAATAGCAGTTTATGGAGGAACACAGCCTTATACATATATATGGACAAATCAGCAAAGCGATTCACTTATTACCGAGCTTTATGCAGGAGAATATATAGTAACGGTAACAGATTATAACGATTGTTACTTTGTTGAAACATTTGAACTTACCGAAACACAGATATCATGTCTTGAAATACCTACATTATTTACTCCAAATGGCGATGGTGCAAACGATTATTGGGAAATAAAAGGCATAGAGCTTTATCCTGAGGTAATAATTGAAGTTTATAGCAGGTGGGGCGATATTGTATTTGAATCGGAAGGATATAACCAGCCATGGGATGGTACATTTAAAGGCAAAAAACTACCACTTAGCTCCTATGTTTTTATTATTACTCTTAATAACGATACAGAACCAATTCAGGGTATAGTAACAATTAAATATTAGCCCTATTTGTTCATACAAAAACCTTCAAGGTTTTGAAAACCTTGAAGGTTTGACGACAAGGCTAGACTCTAACAAGCCAATGATGAACCATTATAAGCCAATGAAGGAGCCCAATGGACAAATAAAGGAAGCAAACAATCCAATGATGGACCCAAAAGGGAAAATGATGTAAGCAAACGGACAAATAACGTAAGCAAACGGAAAAGTAATGGAAGCAAATGGGCAAGTGAAGGAGTCTATTAAGCCGATAAAGGAGCCTTACACCCTGCTAAACTGCCGTAGTGTCGTGCTAAAGGTGGCTAACACGGCAATAAAGACCCGTTTTATTGCAATAAAGGTGGCTAACACGGCAATAAAGTCCCGTTTTATGGCAATAAAGGTGGCTAACACGACAATAAAGTCCCGTTTTATTGCAATAAAGGTAGCTAACACGGCAATAAATTAGGCTATTACTATTTAATTTGCTGTATATTAGGCTCTAAGTGTTTTGTGACAGAATGGCAAACTTCATTCTAACGTCATTGCGAGTGAAGCGCGTAAGCATTTTAAACAATGCAAACAATTAAATTCAATAATAACTTGAACCCTTGTTGAAATTGATTGTATAAAAAAATTTAAGATTGATTGATATTAAATGGAAAGTTTTAGTAATTTGGTAGTGTGAAATTAAAAAAAATCTCAATGATTGTTTGTTGAGAATTACAGACTTAATAAAGAATGGTGAAAATAAAAGCAGTTGAGTTATTTGCGGGAGTTGGTGGCTTTCGTTTAGGTTTAGAAAAAAACAAAAAGCAATTTGAAGTTGTTTGGAGCAATCAATGGGAACCATCTACTAAAATGCAACATGCTTCAATCCCTAACGCAACATAAAATGACACACGAATATAAAAGTTGGATTGCATACGAATTAGAAAGTTGGGCTGAAACTTTTAATAATAATTACCCAGACCATATGGAAGAATTAATTGAAGAAGAAAATGAAGCATACGAATTTATTTACTCACTTATAGAAAAATATCAAAATAATACTTGTACTAAAAAAGATTACGAAAATATCTTATTTCATATTTGGCAAAGTAAATAAGATTTATAAATTTATCTGATACTGAATACGTTTATTTCTTATTTTATTTTCAAGTTCTTTAATACTTAATAAAACAAATGAAGGTGCTTTTTCATTCAAAGTTACAAAACAAAATAGAAATTTATCTTTGAGTATTTTTCCGAAATTAAATTCATTTTCGGTTGCACCAAAAAAGAAACCTTTTGGATTTTCAGGTAAATATTTTTTAGTAGTTTTTAATTCAACAAAAATTATATCTTCTAAATATGTCTTTAAAAAATCAGAATTAATTGTTTTACCAACCATTTCGGGAATATAAATTAAATCAAAAGATTGCAAATACCTTCTATCAATTTTTAACAAATCGAGTAATTCTTTTTTTGTGTCTAAATCAATTTTAAAAAAACCCGTATGATTATCTAAAAGAAAAAGAACGCCTTCTTTTTCAGTAACATTATTTGATAATGTCAAAGTGAATGAATGATTTCTTGACATTATTTTTGAGTTTTAGTTTCGTATTTGTTAAAAGAATTAATTGATTTAAAATCAAACAATTCAGAAAGATTTATTTCAAATACTTTTGCAAAAACAGCCATATTTGTTAAGGAAATATTTCGCTCACCTCTTTCAATCATTCCAATATATGTTCTATGAAATCCAGTAGAAAAAGATAATTTTTCTTGACTAATCTTTTTGGCTTCTCTTAACCCTCTAATTCTTAATCCAAATTCTGCTATTAAATGTTTATTTACCATTGTGCAAAATTATACACATTGTATGTTTTGATCAACCGACAATATGTATCATAAAAAGTATGATTTCTTATCGGGTTTTTTGCGTTAGGGATTATAGAGGAAATTCTTTTTTGTTTTCTACCAATATTCAGGTGAAGAATTAATATTGAAAAAAGTAAAGTTTTGGAACATGCCTTATAAAGATATACAAGAAGCAAAAAAGGTTTGGAAGTATACTGTTAAAACAATTAAAGAAGGTAAAATAGTTAAAGAGGTAGATAAACAAGGGCGAAGAAAAACTTATTTCCCGAAAAAAACACAGAATAAAGTGAGTCATGTAAGACCTCATGCACAAACCAAAAAAGATTGTTACCCTTTACCATTGAAAGATCAATTTACAAAAGCAAGTGAATATACAAAACACTGTTTTTGGTTAAATGCAAGTTATATTAAGAATGAAATATATTTAAAATGAAAAAAGAAGAAAGAATTAAAAAGTTAAAGAACCTTAATCCCGCTGGCGCGGATTTGTAATCCGTGACAAATAACCCCTGCTCTACTTAGTTCCCAAACTAAGTCTTAAATAAAAGTAGTTTCCAAACTACTAAACCACAAATGAAACTTTTCTAATAAGCCTTTACAGGCAAAAACTTCTTAAATAAAGAAAGGGGCAAATAATATAAAACGCAAATAAGTCTTGTTTATTGTGCATTTAGTACAAAATGTGAGATAAATGTTAACAAGTGTTAAATTCTAAATAAATATATACCATCAATACAATATAATTTAATATATCGGCGTTATATTAATCGAATGTTCATTTTATTGAACATATATTAAATTAATATTAACTAAAAATTATTTATTATGAAAGCACAAAACAGAGTATACATGAAAATGATCTTTGCTTTGATCAGTTTCTTTACAAAGTATGCAGAAAAAATTAAAGACAATGCAATAATTCAAAACGCTTTAAAGCTTATTAACGAAAAAGTAAACCTGATAGCACATTTTCGTGAAATACAAAAGAAAGATACATCAGGTTTGGCAAAAGATAAGCAAAAAAGTAAAAAACAACTTGCCGAAATTATATTTCTGGTGAGTGGTGCAATTCGCACCTACGCCTACAATACAAGTAATGCACTAATGTATAATGCAGTAAAACTGCCTGTATCAAAGATTGCCAGTATGGGAGACACTGTTTTGCTTGTTTATACCGAAAATGTAAAAAAGATTGCTGTAAAAAACTTTAAAGAATTAGAAGCTTACGGTCTTACACAAGAAGATATGGATAAGTTTGATGCAGACAGCTACGATTTTCTGCACCGCATGACAAGGCCAAGAGAGGCAATTGCCGAAAAAGCTACTGCTACCTTAAAAATTAAGGAAACAATAAAAGAACTGCGCACTTTAGTAGTAGGCAACTTAGATAATGCTATGGTAAACTACATAAACTCTGACAGTGTATTTTATAACGAGTATGAGCAAATACGCGAAATAATTGATCCTATTACTCGTCATTTGGATATTTACGGTAACGTAAGCGACGAGGAAACCAAACAGGCATTGCAGTATGTAGCAGTAACAATTATTAGGTCAAAAGCAGCTGCCGATACTGAAATTCCAGTACAAAAACTAACAACCATTACAGGCTACTACCGATTTAAAAGCCTTGAGCCCGATAAGTATATAATTACTTTCAGCTTTGCAAACTACGATACACTTGTAAAAGAAATTGTATTGTATCCGGGCGAATCTAAGAAATTGGATGTGGCGCTGAGGAAAACAGAGTGAGCTCTATATGACCCCCTACCCCCCCTGAAAGGGGGAATTCTCCCCTATAGGGGAGATAAAGAGGGGTCAAACAGAAATCAAGAAGGGAAGGAAACTTCCCTTTTTTTTGTGCAGTAATGTAAAAGTGTGGGAGCCCTGTCAGGTCGAGTATCTCGCAAAGCGGGATGTATCGAGACCTGAGCTTATCCCGTTTCCCCCCCGCTGCCACCAGAATCCTTTCTGGTGGTTAAAAAACCCACTGGCGCGGATTTTCACCTAAAATCCGTGCAAAACAATCTGTTTTATTTTTTGTATATTTGAGGGATAATTTAACAAGGTGTAGCTATAATAGAAATAAAAAACACTACTGCATTTTAGCAGGGTGTTATGCTTAATACAAAGATGTGAATCACAAAGAACAGCATGAAGTGATTCAGTTGGTTTAAAGATGAATAAAGGTGCAATGAAGCATAGTCCTGAAGAACGTAAGATATTCTTAGCTGAGTTGAATGAAATCGCAACATACACGGCAACGATCATACATGGCGAAGAGGTATCAAAAGGTCGAATAAAACAATATAAAAAATACTTCAATAAGACCTTTAATATGCTTAACAGGATTTCTGTCTTGCATGGTGAAATCAACAATAAATCTTTCAGATATGGTTATGGCGGGAAGTTCCTTGTACGAAAAGTAATGCTGGAACTTGGGATGATCGAGAAGAATGGTCATATGGGTAAAAAAGCGATTTACACACTTCTTATCGATAGACATGAAATTACACTTGAATTGGTATCCAGGATTATCGTGGAGGTGTATTTAGCAAGGAATGAGATCGAGCCGATTTAAAGGTTTTTAAACTTAGTATTCTTCAAGCAATTTAACTTGATTACCCTTGCTCCCGCGCTGCCGCCAGAATCGCAAAGCGGGATGTATCGAGACCTGAGCTTATCCCATTTCTCACTTCTCGATATGTTCTCCTAAGGTCGAACACTCGAAGTGACAGCAAGCCCCTTGTCAGCTTGAGTGATTTTCAAAGAAAACCGTAAAGTATTCTTAAAAGACTTAGTAGATATTTTTAGAATACTTGACATTATCCACTAACGTTTTATGGAAACTACTCCATTATATGATTCCTGATCGCCCAGATTTAATATATATACATAAGCGCCTACTGGAAGCTGACTCCCATTATAAGTTCCGTCCCATTGTTCATCGCTGCTTAAATATTGTAAGCCTGTTCCTTCATAAGTAAATACCACACTTCCCCATCTATTAAAAATTTCAATACTTACACTGGCAAAGCTACCAACATTCTTTATATTCCATGTATCATTAAATCCGTCTCCATTTGGTGTAAATAATGTTGGTATTTCAAATGGGATAGTAATTGTATAGGTATCGCTGTATTCACATAAATTAGCATCAGTTATTATTACTGTGTAATCTCCACTTATAAGATTAAATATATCTTCTGATGTAGAATTATTAATATCATCCCATAAGTATGTATATGACATTGCTCCTTCTCCATCTATTGTTAGTTCAATATTTCCAAGACTATTTAAATAATAAACAGAATCTGTTACAATCATCTGAATGGCTGGTAAAATAGTAAATGTATCTGTTAAGGTACAGTTGTTTGTATCACTAATAATTACTTCGTAATTGCCTGCTCCTATATTAGAAATTAAACTATCGCTGCCAAAACCTGTCCATTGATAATTGTAAGGACGAGTACCTCCAGCTACAGTCAACTCAATACTTCCTATAATATCACCAAAACAATTTATTGGTATAATGTTATAATTATTAATTTGTAATTCAGAGTTAGGTTGAGTTATTTGTACAGATATTGGTAAATTACAATTATTATTATCAGTAACTGTTAGTCCATATATACCTGCTATTAATCCTGATATCGTGTTAAGACTATCTCCATTATCCCACAAATAGCTGTATGGAGGTGTAGCTCCTGATACAGTTGCTGATAATGAACCTGTACTATCGCCATAACATAAAACATCTTGAATGCTCTCAAGCACTTGTAATGAAGAAGGTTCTGTTATAGAAACTGTATCGGTACCTGTACATCCGTATGTATCGCTTATTGTAACATAATATATGCCTAATGATAAACTGTCGGCAATAGCAGTTGTATCAGAACTTGTATTAGACCATAAATATGTATACGGAGATGTTCCGCCTATCATTGTAGCTGTTGCGCTACCATCAGAAAAGCCATTGCAACTTACCATTGTTGAATCAATAATCTCGACAACACCTTGTCCTCCTGCATTATCTACTATTACTGTAATGGAATCAATACAGCCATTATTATCGGTAACTGATACATTATAGCTTCCTGCCGGAATATTACTAATACTTGTTGTTGTATCATTATTATATTCCCATTGGTAGGAATAAGGTGATATACCTCCTGTAGCAATTACTTCGGCATAACCGGTAGCACCACACACAGCATTATCAACCTGAACTGTATCAAGAATAAGTTCTGTAGGTTCGGCAATTATTGCAATCCATGAGTCTGTGCATCCCAAAGAATCTACAATCTCAACATTGTATATCCCTGCATATAAATTATTAAATGTACTATCACTCTGATATGTACTCCAGCTATCAATAGTATATGTTAATGAATCCATATTTAAAACTTCTACTATTAATTGAGCTGTACTATCGCCATTACAAAGAGGTTCTGTTACATATACTGTATCTATAATTGGTCCTGCAGAATTACTGATAACTGCAAAAGAAGTATCAGAGCATGAATATACATCTAATACAATAATATCATAGTTGCCATTATTCTGATTAATAAAAATACTATCTGTAGCAAATGTGCTTCCATTGTCGATAGAGTATTGTAAAGGAACAGAAGAACTGGTAGCATATATATAAATACTACCATTAGGACTGATACAGTTTGTTACCAAAGTAGTAATTACTGAATCAATAACCGGATTTGGGTTTATAGTTAAAGTAATATCATCGGTAACAATGGGGCAAGGTCCTGTGGGGTCGTCACTGCTTAATGTTAATACTACACTGGCATTTGTAATATCAGTAGTTCCGGGTGTATATGTTGCCGTAAACAATGTTGCATTATCAAATATGCCGTCGCCCAAACTTGTCCATGTAACAGAAGACGGGCTTCCACTCATAGTGCCAGACAGGGTAAAATCTTCTCCTTCGCAAATTGCAGCATCAACACCTGCGCTAATAATAGGAGCCTGTTCTATAGTTAAATCCATATCAGTAGTTACATTAGCACAAGGAGCATTTCCATTTGCCTGTAATGTTAAAGTAACAATACCTGCCAAAATATCGGCAGCACTAGGAGTATATGCAGTAATTAATGCAGCAGAGTTTGCAAAAGTTCCTGTGCCAGATGTTGACCATAAAATGGTAGAATAATTTGTAGCATTTCCGTTTACAGTATAACTCACATCAGTCTCGCACATCGAATCGTCTATACCTGCATCTGACGTAGCCGAAGAAATAATAGTTAATAACATAGAATTACTTACATTTCCGCAAGGTGAATTTCCATTTGCCTGTAATGTTAAAGTAACATTTCCTGCCAAAATATCGGCAGCACTTGGAGTATATGCAGTAATTAATGCAGTAGAGTTTGCAAAAGTTCCTGTGCCTGATGTTGACCATAAAATGGTAGCATAATCTGTAGCACTTCCGTTTACAGTATAACTTCCACTACTCTCGCACATCGAATCGTCTATACCCGCATCTGATGTAGCAGAAGATATTATATTAAGTACCATAAAATTACTTGTATTTCCACATGGAGCATTTCCATTTGCCTGTAATGTTAAAGTAACATTTCCTGCCAAAATATCGGCAGCACTTGGAGTGTATGCAGTACTTAATGCAGTAGAGTTTGCAAAAGTTCCTGTGCCAGATGTCGACCACGAAACATTAGTATAATCTGTAGCATTTCCGTTTACAGTATAACTTCCACTACTCTCGCACATCGAATCGTCTATACCTGCATCTGACGTAGCCGAAGAAATAATAGTTAATAACATAGAATTACTTACATTTCCGCAAGGTGAATTTCCATTTGCCTGTAATGTTAAAGTAACATTTCCTGCCAAAATATCGGCAGCACTTGGAGTATATGCAGTAATTAATGCAGTAGAGTTTGCAAAAGTTCCTGTGCCTGATGTTGACCATAAAATGGTAGCATAATCTGTAGCACTTCCGTTTACAGTATAACTTCCACTACTCTCGCACATCGAATCGTCTATACCCGCATCTGATGTAGCAGAAGATATTATATTAAGTACCATAAAATTACTTGTATTTCCACATGGAGCATTTCCATTTGCCTGTAATGTTAGATTGACAGAGCCAGATAAAATATCAGCAGCACTTGGTGTATATGCTGTATTTAATGCAATAGAGTTTGCAAAAGTTCCTGTGCCTGATGTTGTCCATAAAACAGAAGAATAATTTGTGGCACTTCCATTTACTGTATAGCTTCCATCGGTTTCGCACATCGATGCATCTATACCAGCATCTGATGTTGCCGAAGATATTATAGTAAGTACCATAAAATTACTTGCATTTCCACATGGAGCATTTCCATTTGCCTGTAATGTTAGATTGACAGAGCCAGATAAAATATCGGCTGCACTTGGTGTATATGCTGTATTTAATGCAGTAGAGTTTGCAAAAGTTCCTGTGCCAGATGTTGACCATAAAATGGTAGCATAATCTGTAGCACTTCCGTTTACAGTATAACTTCCACTACTCTCGCACATCGAATCGTCTATACCCGCATCTGATGTAGCAGAAGATATTATATTAAGTACCATAAAATTACTTGTATTTCCACATGGAGCATTTCCATTTGCCTGTAATGTTAGATTGACAGAGCCAGATAAAATATCAGCAGCACTTGGTGTATATGCTGTATTTAATGCAATAGAGTTTGCAAAAGTTCCTGTGCCTGATGTTGTCCATAAAACAGAAGAATAATTTGTGGCACTTCCATTTACTGTATAGCTTCCATCGGTTTCGCACATCGATGCATCTATACCAGCATCTGATGTTGCCGAAGATATTATAGTAAGTACCATAAAATTACTTGCATTTCCACATGGAGCATTTCCATTTGCCTGTAATGTTAGATTGACAGAGCCAGATAAAATATCGGCTGCACTTGGTGTATATGCTGTATTTAATGCAGTAGAATTTGCAAAAGTTCCTGTGCCTGAAGTAAACCATGAAACAGAAGAATAATTTGTAGCACTACCACCTACAGTATAATTTCCATCGGTTTCGCACATCGATGCGTCTATACCTGCATTAGATGTAGGTGGAGCATAAACTATTGCATCAACAGCAACTCTATTGCTAATTTCTCCAATCTGAATATCATCATAATAAGCTGTTGCATTAGCGTAATTGTAGAAAAATATCCTGTCACAATTATTTGCAGAAGCTTGTCCTCTAAAAACAATATTACTTCCTGCTACTACACCATCATACCAAATATCAAAAGTATGGGCAATCCAATCAATATTTTTAAATTCTACATGATGCCATGTACCTATAGTTACAGCCTTCTCAACATAACTTCCACCATCAACAACACACGTTAAGGTAGTACCACTCTTTATATAGAACATAACCATTTGAGTTCCGGTAACACCAACAGTGCCATCTTGCACAACAAAGTATCCTTGCGAAGCTCCTGCAGTAGAGGCATATACCCAAAATGAAATGTAAGGAGGAGTAATTGCTGTAAATGGTAAATAAGCATCACAATAATGACCTGGACAACTACCAGTAATTCTTCCAGAATAACTTCCATTATATGGATTAGCTGTAGAAGCAGAAAAATTCACAACACCACTATATTCAGTTACATTACCATCTTCAAAATCGTCAATAAATCCAGAAGTACCACAAAGAGCTTCTACATAATATGTTGTAGTTGTGCTAATAGATGGAGTTGTATATGATGCATTTGTACCTAATAGATTTCCCCCTAAAGCGGCATCCCACCATTGATAAACTCCTGATGATCCTGAGGCAGTTAGTGTAACTGTACCTGTTCCACATCTTGCAACATCGGCAGCAGTTGGGACGCTACATGCTTTAGCAGATTTGGGAATATTGGGGTTTGGTATATAGGGCTCAATTATTGTTTCAACAACACCTGCATTGCTAGAGCCCAAGATATTACCGTCTTGGTCAAAACTAATATTACTATTTACCTGTGAAAATAAATTACAAGTAACAAATACAAAAACTATTACAATTATATTTCTTTTCATTTTATTATCATTTCAAATTTCTTAAGCCCATAAAATTAAACCAAATTAATTAAAATACAAAAATCAAATGGGCTTTAGTCCAAAAAGAGAAAACTTACCTCCACTGATGCGCGACTCCTGTAGCGTTCCATAATATAAAAAGCCAAATGAAATAAAAATAGTATCTTTGGGGAGAAGAAAACTTAAAAACTATATTATGAAAAAATCTAAAAATATCTTAAAACTTACACTCTTCTTATTTGCAATAATGTTTGTATTTAATAGCTGTAAAAAAGGAGAAGATGATCCATTTTTATCTTTACGTTCTAGAAAATCAAAAGTAGTTGGCGAATGGACTATTGATACTTGGAAAGAAACATCAAATTTTAATAATACATCAAATTTTAGCAGTGGTACAGATACTGAAACAGGAACTACAGTTTTAAACATTAATGGAAATAATCTTGCAAGTTCAACTTCTTCCACATATGTTTATTCGTCAGGTACAAGTACCCAGACATCTACAATGAATGGCATAGCTGCAGCTTCAATGACTTTTGAAAATGATGGCACTTTTGAAAAAACAATTGAATATACAAATTGTAATTATAGCAGTACTTATACAAGTTCGGGTAGTAATTCAAGTAGTACTAGCAATGTAAATCAAAGTATAAAAGTAAAAGGCACATGGAATTTTCTTGGCTCTGTTGAAGAAGATTATAAGAATAAAGAAAGAATAATATTAAATATTCAACAAGAGATAACAGTATATAATTCTTTAGATATAGAAGGTAATACTAACAACCAAACCATTACACAAACATTTGCAAATGGTGAAAATTCTGAAGTCTGGCAATTATTATCATTAAAAAATAAAGAAATGATTATAAAGGGAGAATTTCAAAATACAAATTCTGAGAATTATACTTATACTGGTTCTGGATATACAAATACAGGTATTGAAAACTCATCTACAATTGGTTCTATAGAAGGAACTTTAATACAGTAAATGAGGACTTTCATCAACTTTTTAAAAGATTAAAACATAATGAAGTCTATTTTTAAAGGAATATCTATAATATTTATTCTTATAAGTTTTGTTACTTATGGTCAAGAAACCAGTCTTGAAATAATAGATGTAAGTGAAAATTCTCTAAAGTTCAATTGGGAAAACAAGCAAGACATTATTTTAGAATATGGCTTGACAAAGGAACTGGAATTAGGGAAGGTGTATAGAAATGAGATAGATAATCTTAAAGATGCTACATTCTATTTTGTAAGAGCTATAAGTGAAGCAAATAACAAAACATCTGACATTAAACTATATTCAACCAAATCAAGATCATCGGGCAATATTACAGTTTATTTCAATCAGTGGGTTGATAATAATGCTTCATCAATAACAGACGCAATTCATGTTACAGCATTTGAAGATACTATTATTGCATATATTAACAGGTCGGAAAACACATTAGATATTTGCAATTATAATACAGGTAGTTTACCAATTGTAAATGCAATAAATGCTGCCGAAAGCAGAGCTGTAATAATTAGATATATTGCAGCTGATAATACAGGGACAAACAATAATGAACTTGGAAATTTATCGGCTACTATACCTATGATTCAACGCCCAGACGATGGAGAGGTAATGCATAACAAATTTATAATAATTGATAGTGCTAATCCAACTATCTCGAAAGTTTTGACAGGATCAACAAACCATACAGACAATAGCTGTCATCAGGATTTTAATAATATGGTGATAGTAGAAGACCAATCGCTTGCCTTGGCATATAAACTAGAGTTTGAAGAAATGTGGGGAAGTACCACAAATACTCCAAATCTTACAAATGCTAAATTTGGTAATGCCAAAACCGATAATACCCCTCATTCTTTCTCTATTGGAGGAAAAAATGTTGAACTCTACTTCTCTCCTTCCGATGGAACAACCGCACATATTGAAAGTACAATTTTGACAGCAAATACAGATATGCAGTTTGCCATGCTTACTTTTACTAATAATGATTTGGGCGATGCAGTTATTTCAATTCATAACTCAGGTGTTGATGTAAAAGGGATTATTGAAAATGTTGTATATTTCGGTTCTGAATATTCTGGCTTGCAAAGTGCAGGCGTAGATGTTCATTCTCATTTCACAACTCTTTATTTCCTACATCACAAGTACGGAATAATTGATGCAAATAATACAAGTAGCGACCCTGTAGTAATAACCGGTTCTCATAACTGGACAAATTCTGCCGAAGATGACTATGATGAAAATACATTAATAATTCATGATGCGGTTATTGCAAATATGTATTACGAAGAATTTATGGCTCGTTATGCAGAAATGACAGGGAGCTTTGCAATTGAAAAAGAAAATTTCTCTATACAGATATCTCCAAATCCTACAACAGGTATTGTAATAATTAAGAATAAAGAGTTAAAAATTAAAAATGTTGAGGTTTTTGATATTTATGGAAAAGAAGTGCTGAAGACTGAAGTCGGAAGCCAGAAGATTGAAGTAGATTTAAGCTCACAGCCAAAAGGCCTTTACATTATAAAGGTAAGTACAGATAAAGGAATGGGGTTCTGTAAACTTGTTTTGGAATAAACCCCTCTCATAGGAGTTTCATTCCTATGGTGCAAATTTTATTCAGTCAGGGTTTGACTTGTAAAACTCAAGCTTTTTGCCAATTAAATTAACTGAATGTGCAATTATAACTGAATTCATTATTACTAGGATTAAAGCTGTCATACTTTGTGAATATGTAGTAATAATTCAATTCTTTCCCTACTACTCTAAAAGACAAGGTTTGTTGAGGATCAACATTTGCTAAGGTACTTAAATTAACATTCAAATCGTAATCATATCTGAAATAACCGCCACTTTCAACAAATGAAGAGCCCTGAATATTTTGTAAAATATCTTCACTAGATGAATTCTGATACAAACTTATTATACAATATTCGGGTTCATCATAAAATGTAATAGTACCTGTACATTTTACAATTCCATAATTTCCAACAGTAATATTTACAAAACTACTATCGCCACCAAATTCATTTACGGCAACTAATGTTATAGTATAAGTACCGTTATTATTAAATAATTCGGTATATGAAGCACCCTCGTTGTAATTATAATCATAGCTGCTATACTGATATTCACTATTGTACCATCGGTAATAAGAATAAGCCTCAGGAGTAGTTATGGTACATGTAATTGACTCATCATTAGAAATAGTGTTTATTTTTCCTTCAAAATAAAGATTGCCATTTGATATATAATATGACTTATATTCATTTTCTCCGGTTTCAACTCTGTAGTAATAAGCTCCTGATTCTGTTGTTAATATTCCCCTTTTATTGAAATAAATTTTATTATCTTGGGCATTTATTGTTTGTATTGAAATAAATATGCTAAAAAATAAAATAAATAATTTTCTCATTTTCTGTTGAGTTTTATTTGTTGCAGATGTATAGATATTCTTTATATTTATTGGTAATAATGCAAATGTATAAATAAATATTTATTTAACAACTAATTAACAGAATAAGAGTTCCCAAATATATTAAAGAGTCTTTTCTATGCAGTAATGCAAAAGTGCGAGGCTTCCATTTGATTAGCTTATTAAACTTATAATTTAAGGTTTCAAAAATAATATAGCTACACCTATTACTGCAACCAACGCCCCAATAACTTCTTTTGTAGATACTTTTTCTTTTTTCATTAAAATTACGACGGGGATTATCAGTACCGGTGTAATTGACATTATGGTTGCAGCTATTCCGGTATCGATATATTTTACCGCAACCAAAGAAAAAGAAACTCCTAAAAACGGGCCAAAAACTGTACCTAAGGAAATTCCCTTTAATGCTTGTTTATCTTTAAATGCTATTGCAATATTGTTCCATTTTTTCATTATGGTAAATATAACAGTAAAGCCAACTGCACCTGCAAATATTCTAATCTGAGAAGATGCAAAAGGGTCATAATCTCCCATACCATATTTGCTTAAAACAAGTCCTCCTGCTTGTCCTATTGCGCCCAGAAAAGCTACCCCAAGTCCTATTAACGGAATATTAGACTTTAGTTTCTCTCCTTTCTTTTTGTTGAGTATTACCAGAGCAATTCCTGATACTGTTATTATCATAGCCAGAATACTAATTGCATCAAGTATTTCATTTAAAAATATCCACCCTAAAACTGCCGCAATGGGTGGAACCAATGACATAATAAGCAATGATAATCTGGCACCAATTATTACAAAAGCTTGAAATAAAAAAAGATCACCAATAACAAAGCCTGCTATTCCCGACAAACTAAGCCATATCCATTGATGTGCAGTAGCATCAAAAGGCAGGATATTACCACGATATATTCCAAGAAAAACAATATAAATTGCAATAGCAAAAAATAAGCGGATAATATTTACAGATAAAGAACCTACTCTTTTGCCCGCAGACTCGAAAGCCAGTGAAGTAATTGTCCAGCAAAAAGCAGTGAACAATGCAGCAGATTCTCCATATATTGATGCAAACATACTAGGCAAAATTAATCATAGAATCTACATTCTTGGCTAAAATTCTATAAACTTTAATTTAAATAAAAATTTATTTCCCTGCACATTAGCTATTATAGTAATAAATTTTTGTATTGCTAATGACATTTTCGTTTTCAGCAATTTGCCAACAAATTGAGAATACAAAAAAGGTTAAAAGCGAAAATATAATGGAAGTTGAAAAAATAATAATACAATATCTTAAAAACAAATGTGTGATAAGCTTGTTAATTAAGAGTTGGGACTATATAATAACAATTAACCCAAAAAATTTATAAATTTTTTGGGTTAATAAAAACAATTCTCTTTAATAGTTTGGTTAAAATGCTTTCTATTTAGGTATCATATGAGTTTCTGTTATAACTCCGGCATCAACATCTTTAATCCATAACTCCTTACTCTTTAACTTTAATATTTCAATTGTTTCTGTAGATGATAAACCTGAAAAAGAAGTTATAATATTTAAGTTAACATCTCCAGAAAATTCCCATTCGCTTTCAAATGAAAATCCCGTATAACCCATTTTGCAAACTCCATCTCTTTCAAAAGTTATTTCAGCACCTGAAAACGCAGAATCCGGAGCAGCAATTCCATTAACAGTCATTGATTCAGAAACCCATGTTTTACATAAACGACTTTTTTTTGACTTAATACTCACTTTGGGCCCTTCTTCAAATTTTCCACAACTTGCAATAATCAACATTACTGCAACCAATAATGTTGAAAAAGATAATAATCTTTTCATAATATACTTTTTTTTAGTTAAGATTACAAATATAAAATATCTGGAATAATTAGCAAGTGATTTATTAGTATTTTTTTCAACCCTGATTCCACAAACATTTACCCAAAATAAAAATCTAATTGTAACCTAATTATTAATTAATAAAAAGAAGCTCTCTGTATTTTGGCAAAGGCCACAACTGATTTAATTTACAGAAACAACTTCTTTAATTTCAGAAATTTCTTCTTTTAAAGCTTGTTCTACTCCTGCTTTCAATGTTATTTGACTATAGGGACAAGAGCCACAAGCACCTTCTAATTTTACTTTAACAATAAGGTCGTCCGTAACATCTATTAGGGTTATATTTCCTCCGTCTGCTTCAAGATATGGTCGTATTTTACCTAAAGCCTTATCGACTCTATTAAACAATTCCTCATTTGCCATATTAATTATTTTTGTTTTATCTCAACTACTTTTGTAGGGTCCATTTTAAAATTCCTGACAGATACTTGCTCTTCAACTTTTGAACATATTTCAGCAAATAAACTTCCAATAATTGATTTTTCATCAAGAGCTATAGGATTTCCTGTGTCTCCGCTTTCTCTGATATTTTGAACTATCGGAACTTGTCCCAATAAAGGCACATTTTGTTTTTCGGCAAGCTTACTTGCTCCATCTTTTCCGAAAATATAATATTTATTGTTGGGTAGCTCTTCGGGAGTAAACCACGACATGTTCTCAATCATTCCCAATATGGGGACATTAATTGTTTCTCCCCTAAACATGCTAATACCTTTTACCGCATCAGCCAAAGCTACTTCTTGGGGTGTACTAACAATAATTACGCCTGTAACCGCAACTGTTTGAACCAAAGTTAAGTGAATATCACTTGTTCCTGGAGGTAGATCAATTAATAAATAATCTAACTTTCCCCAGTCTGCCTGACTAATTAGTTGCTTTAATGAATTTGAAGCCAATGGTCCTCGCCAAACAACAGCGTCTTCTTTATTAACAAAAAATCCTATTGAAAGCATTTTCACACCATATTTTTCAATTGGAATTATTAATTCTTTATCACCAACTTTATGAACAAGAGGCTTTTCATTTTCAACATTAAACATTTTTGGAATTGAAGGACCAAAAATATCAGCATCAACCAAGCCTACTTTTAATCCTTTTTTTGCCATTGCTACAGCTAAATTAACAGCAATAGTTGATTTCCCAACACCGCCTTTACCCGAAGCAATTGCTACAATATTTTCAATATTCGATACATCAGTATTATTTTCCATCACTCTCCTTATTTAAATTAAATTTAAATAGCAAAATTAAATAAATTATTTCTGTGAAAAAATCAAAACATATAATTATTTATTATATTTATACTGTCCAAAGAGATTAGAGAATTTAACCAGTAGAGATTAAAATTTAATAATATAAAATATTTAACAAGGCAATATGCAACTTTTTCAAACAATCTGCAGTCTATTAATAAACTACCTGACATGAAAAACAGCCTTATTATTTTATTGCTGACCATTCTACTTTCTACAGCTGCTTTTGGGAACAATTATATCGTTTACGGAGCCGGAGATCCGCTTGCCAATGGGATATATTTTGAACAGGGAATTAATGAGGGACATCCATATTATAAAAATGGCACCTACATTCTTGCCTATACCGAGTTTATTGGCTGCATGTATAAATGGGTAATTCTGAAAGATAGCATAGATATGATCTATAAAAATTATAATATAAGTTATGCCCCCCCCTATAATGATTGGCAAATTACATGTAACATGTATAGTGTTTCACCTGCACCTGTTGTATTTCCTGAAGGACCTGCTCTTCTTTACAGTCAACAATATTTTGCTTACAACGAGTCAAGTTTAAATGATGGCAGCATAGATAATTCAAATTCGCTTTTTATAAGCTTAACCAATTATAACAATGAAGTTTTTACAGGAAATAATGGTGATGATTTTTTTGCAAGTAACAAAGTACAGTTTCAAAATGTTCCAAGTGGACTTATTCCTTTTCTTGAAAAAATAAATGACACCCTTTTACAACTATCTTTTATTGGTAATGCTCTATTAAATAATCCAATAAATAATGTGATGAATATCTCATTTGTATTTATGAACACTGCTTATTCCGGAAATGACACATCCCTCGTCTTTAGGGGACTTCTATTAATTAAATCATTGTTATTCAAATAATTATTCGTATA
>CAYTWH010000004.1:137477-139784 GCA_964442075.1 uncultured Bacteroidales bacterium | reverse complement strand
TCTACTCAACAACTATATGTTGAAACTTTGCTATATCACTAAAGTGTGTAAGTGTATAACAACTGGATATCCGCTAAGCTGTTTAGAACAGCTAAGCGGGTTTTTTAAAATAACTTTAGTCATTTCATAAGTATATCACGAAAGTGTACAAGATAAGAGCTTATAAGCCTAAATGTTTTAAGTTTTATTAACTAATTTATTTATTAAATGTTAAGTAACAAAATTTATATTTGTGCGTCTAAATGTAAAAGCCCCTCCTAGCCTCCCTAAATGGGAGAAATTAGAAGGCAATGCATTATAAGGCGTTTGCCCTGTAAATTTTATGATTATAAGCTTGCGCCAAGTGTACAGGGCATAAATATTTAGTAAACTATATTTTATTGAATGAATAGAATACTTATATTAATAATCTTAACTTTTATTACTGTAGATGCTTTTTCTTCATATGTTAAGGGAGTTGTGAGGGATGAAAACAATGAGGCACTTCCATTTTCAAGCGTTTATATAAAAAATTCCACATACGGAACAGCTGCAAATATTAATGGAAAATATTTTTTGGAAGTAAAGCCTGGTAAATACACTCTGGTTTTTAGTTTTATTGGGTATGAAACACTTGAAAAAGAAATAAATATTACATACAACAAACCATTGGTTTTAGATGTGGTTTTAAAAAGAAGTCTGGGAATGATAAATGAGGTTGAAATAGTTGCCGATAAAAAAGATAGGGCAAAAATGATTATGCAAAAGGTGAGAGAGAACCGAAAAAAATATTTGGATGCCGTTGATAATTATAAATGTATTACATACCTAAAGACCTCTATAGAGAAAGAGTTAATTAAACCTGAAAAAAATGATTCTATTAAAAAGGATTCTACAAAAAAAGCAAAAGATATAAGTCAGCATTTTAAAAAAGAGAGGCTGAATATGATTGAATCATTTTCGGAAACAAATTTTAGCAAGCCGTCTAAATATAAAGAAATTATAAAAGCTCATCACGATTATGCTGAGGTAAAAGGAGAAGGAGGTAAGTCAGTTAGTATAATGCTTGAATTTGGAGAAGAAAATATTATTCCGGAAACAAAGTTTGAAGATAATCCCTATATTCTGTATAATGATGTTGCATCGGCTGACTTTAATTTTTATAAAAATCTAATTGTATTTTCAGCAATAAGTCAACAACCTTTTCAATCTCCAATAGCAACAGGGTCTTCTTTAAATTACTCATATCGATTTGCAGGTTCTTTTTACGAAAATGGTAAAAAGATTAATAAAATTGATGTTAAACCATTGTATAAAACAGAGGCATTGTTTTCCGGGGCAATATATATTGAAGACAGTACCTGGGCTCTTGTATCGGTTGACTTATCGGTAAATAAAGCTGCAATTCAGTTTTGTAAGGATTTTAAAATAATTCAAAACTATGAATTTATAGATAATAAATATTATATGCCTGTTAGAAGAGAAATATCCTATACAATTAAAGACGGGAAACATAATATTTTAGGAAACACCAGAGTAGATCATTCGGATTATAAAATAAATACTGATTTTCCTCCTAAATTTTTTAACAATGAAGTTAAAATTTTTGATGTTAATGCATTTGATAAAGATTCAACTTTTTGGAATGATACCAGACCTATAATGCTCAAAGAAAAAGAATTAGAATTCATTCATAAAACAGATAGTATAAAAACTTATTATACAAGTGATGAATATTATGAAAAAATTGATTCCAGTTTTAATCGTATTGACGGCTGGTTTTGGTTAAAAGGAATTGGACATAGATACAGAAAAACAGGCATAGAATATTATGTAAGTGGAATTATTGAACAAGTTAATCCATTTGGAATTGGTGGATATAGACATAAGCTCCCCGCTTATATCAACAAAGAATTTAAAAACAAAATGTTATTGGAAACAAAAGGCTTTATTGATTATGGGTTTAGGAATGAAGATATTAAAGGAAAATTGGGAATAGGATTGACATATATCCCTTTAAAATTTGTTAGAACATTTATTACTATTGGTGATTATTATGACCAAATAAATAATTATGCATCTATTGAGCAAACCTTTAGTAGAAGCAATTATGTAAGAACTAAAGATTTTAGCATTGCTCAAAGAATGGAGATAACAAATGGTTTATTTGGAGAACTTACATTTGAATATTCATTTAAAGACCCAATATACGATTTGCAATTATCTGATTGGTCTGAATTGATTTTTGGAGAACTGAATACTCCAGACGAATTTGAGCCATACAAAAAAGCCGAAGTTAAACTGGAATTGAAATACAGGTATAAACAA
>CAYTWH010000004.1:103017-137377 GCA_964442075.1 uncultured Bacteroidales bacterium | reverse complement strand
TCAGACAGGTTTTTCTTTTCTGATCCAATAAGGTCATTTCAATTATTAGGACCAACATTAAATACAAGAAATGAATTTTTCAGGGCTAATTATCTTCATCATTTTGAAGGAAGTATATTAAACAAAATTCCGGTATTCAATCGTCTTAAATTATCATTAGCAGGAGGTGCAGGAGCTTTAATTATAAATGATCAGGATTTTGCTCATGTAGAAATGTATGCAGGAGTTGAGAAAATATTTAGAATTAAAAAACAACTTTTTCGTCTTAGTGTTTATGCCGTAACAGCTGATAATTCATTAAATAAAGCCGATTTCACAATTAAATTCGGATTAAGTTTTTACAATACCTTTACTGATAAATGGGATTATTAAATATCTATTCCAAAACAATTTTCTCTACCGCAACACCTTTATTGTTTGTTACTTTTATAATGTAGATACCTTTTGGCTGTGTACTTAAGTCTACTTCGTTTTCTTTGCCAGTATATATTTGTTTTCCCTGTATATCCATAATTTCTATTCTCTCTATTCCCTCTGCCTGTACTTTTATTTTTCCACTTGACGGATTTGGATATATTTCAATACCCAATTGACTTATCTCATCAATACCCACTCCATTATACACATGAATATAATCTATTAAAACCAAAGTGTCATTATCACACAAGCCATTTTCTGCTATCAGTGAAACTGTATAAAAACTGGCAGTATTATAAATATTGTACGGGTTTACATCCGATGAAGTATTTCCATTACCAAAATTCCATGTATAAGAATTTGATTCTTGCGATGTGTTGCTAAAAATTGCTATTGCACTTGGCAAATAAAGCACTGTATCAATTGCATTAAAATCTGCAACAGGATATGAATTTACTGTAATATAATTTACATACTCTAATGTATCGTTTCCACCTGTTCCAACAGCAATTAATGTAACAGAATAAATACCGGAGCTATCGTATTGTACAATGGGATTTTCCATGCTACTTGTTGAAGGTGTTCCTCCCTCAAAATACCACTGATAACTTATTGCATTTTGAGTTGAATTAATATATTGAACAGAATTTCCCTCGCAAATACTGGTTATATCAGCATTATAGTTAATTGTTGGAATTGGTAAATACGACCATTTTACTGCATCAAAAACTATTTGTTGTCCGTCAAGTCCTGTAGAATCGCCCAAATAAACATTTGAACTTTGTCCTGCATCAAAATTAAAAGATCCCAAAGAAACCCATTCATCAGAATAAGCACTTTGGTCAACAACAACAATAGAATCGCCGTATGCATGGCGTATATGATATATTGCTCCTGTTGCATCGGCATTTGTTGAAGGAATATATGCTGAAACTTCATACTTACCTGCATTTGCCAAATTTGGCACCCACGTAACCCAACATATATCACTTAAGGTAGCCATTGTAATAGTATACCATAAGTGATTGTTATATCCTGTATTAACATCATGAAAATACTTCATATGAGAAGTATTAAGGCTATTATTCATGTTAAAACCATGATTGTAAAAAACATCATCAATTAAAGTGTCATTATAAAGTACCTCCTGTCCCCTTGATTTAACTGACCATGCAATACCTCCATAAGTACCATTATAATCTAAATTTTGATATCCGTGATTATAACCGGGCCAATCGTAATATGAATCTACTCCGTCATAGCTTGGCCAACCACTAGTATTTTTGTTTCCATAAGGGTCGTTAAATATCAAAGTATGCTGTCCAACAACATAGCCAATTGTTAAAATTAAATGCCCTGAGGCTGTAAGCATAACACATAATGGATGTGGGTAACCGGTATCAATTTCGGCAGTTGTGTATGAAAATGTACACGAACTGTTCCATAGTTGATTTGAAGTTAAGTAATGATTTTCATGATATTGCCTCATGTATGAATTTGGTGAGCCATTGCCCCACATATAACCGTAGCCACCCCAGGCTGTTTCTCCGCCACCTGTTACATCGGGTGTATCATAATAAATTTCGTTAAGAGTATATTTATCGGCAACATAAGAGCCATAATCGCTTGTGTGTGAATAAGGACTGCTTACTTCTTCAGGCCATTTTGGTAATAAATTGTAATATGCAATTGCCATTATACTGGTAGTTGGAGCGCAAGAACCATAACCATAATGCCAGTTGGGTGTATCATAAACCTGATGCACATAAGGTGCTAATCCTGGAATTCTAACTTCTGCTTTTGTTGATTTTTCAATATTAAAATAATTGATAGAAAAACTACCTTCATGTTTGTATAATACTTCTCTTGATTTATTGTTAATATTTAATTTTACAATTTCCCGCTTATCATAATTGTGATATAGAATTTTGTTTTTATCAATAAAATTAGGCTGCATCTCAATTTCATTTTCTGTATTTGTTATATTGATAATATTTCCATTTAAATCGGTAATAAAAATATTGGCATCAATTAATTTTTGTTTTGTAATTTTTGTTTTATGATAAATTATATGTTTAGAATCAGGATGCCATTTGGGCGCAAGAGCTTTGTCAAGCATTTTAAGTTTACTATTTACCAAATCCCAAACAAATAAATTCTCGGATTGATACATTAGTTTTTTACTATCGGGCGACCATTTAGGATAAGCAGACATTTTATCTTTTTCCGAAATAATTGTTTTTATACCATTTGAAAGCTCAAGAATTACAATTCTGTCTGCTTTATTATTGTAAGCAATATATTTCCCGTCAGGAGAAATTGAAACAATATTTGAATATGTTTTTAGATCAATTTTACTTGTTTTTTTATTTGGATTCTTAATAATTAATTCATTACCAATTGTAAATATAATATCTCCATTATTAGAAAAACTAAGCTGTCCGCATTGATTAACAGATTTATGTATGTTTTTAATTTTACCTGTGTTAAGATCATAAATTGCAGGTGTTTGCTTGCCTTTTTCAATAATCTTAAAACCTATAAGATTTTTATCGGGAGAAATGGTAAAATAGCGACCAACTCCTGGAGCAGAAATAAGTTTTTCTAAATTACCATTACTTATTAGATATAAGGCCGATGAATAATTATCGGTAACAACAATTCCTGCATTTGTAATTTGCGGATTATTAAAATATCCTTGTTCTTCAATATCGTAATCTGTTTTAATGTCCTGAGCATTAAGTAGACAAAAGAAAAACAGCAAAAATAAAATTGATAGAGTAATTTGTTTCATAAGTTTATATTTTAATTAGTCCGTCCATTGCCTTTAAAGAAACTTTTGACTTACACATTTCCCGCTTCTTCAAGTATTTTATTCACAGCACCACTATTTTGTTTTACATAGTCATAAGAAATACCTGCTGACTCTTTTAAAACATCTTCATTATTTATCAAATTATCAAGCTGTTTGACAAGTTCGCCATAAGTGCTGATAGAAGTAGCTCCCTTAATATTGATCATATTTACAGCTTCGTTAAATTTTTGATAATTAGGTCCAAATACAACAGGCATACCAAAAACAGCGGCTTCAAGAATATTGTGTATTCCTTTGCCAAAGCCTCCGCCAATATATGCTATTTCGCAGTATTTGTAAATAGAAGATAGTTTTCCAATACTATCAATTATAAGACAATCAGCATTTTTTATGTTTTCATTATTAGTTTCCGACAAACAAATATGCTTTCTGTAAAGCATAGTTTTTATTTTATCAATATGCTTTTTATCAATTTCGTGAGGAGCAATAATTAATTTTATATCGTGGTTTGTAGTATTGAAATATTGGATTAACAATTCTTCGTCTTTTTCCCATGTGCTTCCACCAATTAAAATTAGTTTGTTGTTTTTAAAACTCTCAATTTCCTTTATTGGTGTTGAGTTTTCGGCAATATCAACAACTCTGTCAAAACGTGTATCACCTGCTACCGAAACATTATTAATATTATATGAATTTAATAGCTCTAAAGATTTTTTATCCTGAACAAAAATGTAATTAAAACTGTTTAAGATATTTCTGTACCATTTGCCGTACCATTTAAAAAATATCTGATCTTTTCTGAAAACAGAAGAAAAAACAACAGATGGGATATTGTTTTTATCTAACTGGGTTAGATAATTATACCAAAATTCGTATTTAATAAAAAAAGCAATTTTCGGTTTTACAATTGCAATAAACCTTTTAGCATTTCTTTTTGTGTCAATAGGCAGATAAAATACATAATCGGCTTTATCATAATTTTTTCTAATTTCATAACCTGATGGAGAAAAGAAAGTAATTAGTATTTTTAATTCAGGGTGTTTTTCTTTAAACTTTTCAATTACAGGTCTACCCTGCTCAAACTCACCCAGCGAAGCACAATGAAACCATGCAACATTATCTGCATTGTTAATTTTTTGACTTATTTGCCGGAAAATATTTTTTCTGCCCTTTATCCAAAGCTTTGCTTTACTATTAAAAACAGAAGCTGTTAAAATAATAAAATAATAAAATGAGATACTTATGTTGTATAAAAATGGCATATAGGGTTAATCAAAAATAATAATATTTATCAGGTAATCTTTTATAAAGAGGAATAACCCATCCAATTTTAAAGGAATGCAACATATCTAATCTCTTTTGAGTATCAACTTGCATTGTGCCAAAATCAAAATCTCTTCTCGATTGTGTCCATGCCTGATAAAATTCAAATCCTGCATAAAAGTTAAGTATTTGGGACTCCCCAATATACATATATCCAATAAATTCACTTACAGCCAAACCATTTGTAAGTTTATCATATCCTTTTTTAAAATCATTTAATATTTGCGGAGCACGATTACCATCGTTTTCTATTCTTATTTTGTGTTGTAATAATCCAAGGCTACCGCTTATAAACAAGCCTGAATTATTATTTACACCAAACAAAACAGGAAATATTTTACCTACTTTTACTCCTGTAAAAAAGCCTCTTTCTGATAATAATATAGTAGCATATTCACCATTCTGGTCAATTATATCGCCGGTAGATGTTTTTATGGCATCAAAAATTGAAGTAACCTCTTCTTTAAGTTTATTGCCAAAAAATGAGTTCCATTCTACACCTAAAATTATATTAGATTTGAATTTCACCATAAAACTACCCCCAATATTTGAATTTGCACCAAAACGAGTTGCAAGGTCTCCGTCAGGTATTTGATACATATATGATGCAGAAAACATTGTTGCAAAAACAGAACTGTCTGCCACCTCTTGAGAAAAAGATCTATAGACAATCAAAATCAGCAGAATAGCAGATAATATTTTACTTTTAAAAAGCATAGGATAATTTATTTTACAAAGCTATAATATTTAATCATTTTACACAATGAATGTTTTGATTAAACGGCATTATGGTTTTTAAAGTATTTAAAAATCTGAGTTTGATATAAAAAAATCGGCACATTGTGTAGAATTAGTTGCCACGTCCTTCTTTGTTAATGTTTTTTGTCCACCTAAAGGACGTGGCAACTAATGGATTTTAACAAGCTCATAGAAGTGACCTATTTAGTTATCTTTAAAATTGGAATCTTTTTTTAAGTATTCAAAAGTTAAATTATATATTTTTTTCAAATATCAATTCTCTTTTATTACATTTGAAGCCTATTAAAAGCTAACAAAAAATGCTTGTTAAAACATTTGGAAGTGCTGTTTACGGTATTGATGCAACAACAATAACAATTGAGGTTAATGTATCACAAGGTATTCGTTTTTTTTTGGTAGGCTTACCCGATAATGCTGTTAAAGAAAGTCAGCAAAGAATTGAATCGGCATTAAAGACAAACGGATATAAATTTCCCGGGAAAAAAATAGTTATAAATATGGCTCCTGCCGATATTCGCAAAGAAGGTTCAGCTTACGACTTGCCTCTTGCTATTGGTATACTTGCCGCATCTGAACAAATAAAAAACGAGAAATTAGACAAATATGTTTTAATGGGTGAACTTTCTTTAGACGGTAGTTTACAGCCAATAAAAGGAGTTTTGCCAATTGCAATTCAGGCACGTAAAGAAGGTTTTAAAGGCTTTATTCTTCCATCAAAAAATGCACGCGAAGCCGCTGTCGTAGATGATCTGGACATACACGGAATTGATAATATAATTGATGTTATTGAGTTTTTTAATAACGAAAAAGAACTTGAGAAAACAATAATTGATACAAGAGAAGAATTTTATTATAATTTAAATAAATCCGATCTGGATTTTGCAGATGTTAAAGGTCAGGAAAATGTAAAACGAGCAATGGAAATTGCTGCAGCAGGCGGACATAACCTTATAATGATAGGGCCTCCCGGAGCAGGAAAAACCATGCTTGCAAAAAGACTACCAACAATTTTGCCACCGCTTAGTTTGCACGAAGCATTGGAAACAACTAAAATTCATTCTATTGTAGGAAAAATTGATAAAAATACTTCCTTAATAACAATGCGTCCATTTCGTTCACCACACCATACAATTTCCGATGTAGCATTGGTTGGCGGAGGAACTTTTCCTCAACCCGGTGAAATTTCACTGGCTCATAATGGTGTTCTTTTTCTTGATGAACTACCGGAATTTAAAAGAACTGTGCTCGAAGTAATGCGACAACCACTTGAAGATAGAGTAATAACAATTTCAAGAGCAAAATTTTCTGTTGAATATCCTGCAAGCTGTATGCTTGTTGCATCTATGAATCCATGCCCCTGTGGTTATTATAATCATCCCGATAAAGATTGTATGTGTGGTCCGGGAATTGTTCAGAAATATCTTACAAGAATTTCAGGTCCTTTGCTTGATAGAATTGATATTCATATTGAAGTTGTTCCCGTTTCATTTAATAAATTATCGGAACAAGAAAAATCGGAAACAAGTGAAACAGTTAGAAACAGGGTTATTAAATCACGAGATGTTCAGATAAATCGATTTAAAGATATTAGTGGAGTTTACAGTAATGCACAGATGTCGTCTAAACTATTAAGACAGCATTGCCAAATTGACAAGTTTGGACAAACATTATTGAAAAATGCTATGGAAAAGCTTGGCTTATCGGCAAGAGCATACGACAGGATTTTAAAAGTTTCAAGAACTATTGCAGATTTATCAGATAGCGAAGATATTAAACCCGAACATCTTGCTGAGGCTATTCAGTATAGAAGTCTTGACAGAGAAGGTTGGGCCGGGTAAATAAATTATAAACACATGAAATTTATAGCAATATATCTATTTTTAATTATAAATGTTGTTGGCATTTATGCTCAGGGTCCTAATCCCGTTGTTTTAATTTCGGGAAGGGTTTTAAATGAAAGAACAATGCGACCTGTTGAGGTAGATGTTAAAATTGTTTATGAAATATTACCAGAAGGGAAAGAAGCCGGGATTGCAAGAACAAACCCGCTAACAGGCGATTATAAAATAATTTTACCTTTCGGAAAAAACTATGGGTATCTTGCTCTGGCAGAAGGTTATTATAGTGTTACAAAAAATCTTGATGTGTCAGAACTTAAGGAATATACAGAGATTGATGAACAGAATCTTTTTCTTGCACCCTTAAAAGTTGATCAGACAATAATTTTAAATAATGTGTTTTTTAAGAAAAAATCTGCAGAAATAAAAGATGCATCAATACCTGAATTAAAAAGATTTATTGAATTTCTTAAAGTAAATAAAAAAATACAAATAGAAATTGGTGGACATACTGACAACAAATGGACACCGGAAGATAATTTGGTAATATCTAAAAAAAGAGCGCAGACAATAATAGATTATATTTCAGACAAAGGTATTAAAGCAGATCGCATTATAGTAAAAGGATATGGTCAAACTACACCAATAGGATTTAATTCCGACAAAGAAGGAAGAGCAAGAAATAACAGAATAGAATTTAAGATTTTAAGTCTCGAAAAATCTAAGAAAAAGTAATTCGTGTTTTAGAAAATCACAACATTTTTTGATTCAACTTATACCCAACACCTTTAATTGTTTGAATAAGATCATCGCCTAATTTTTCTCTTAGCTTTCTTACATGAACATCAATTGTTCTTTCTCCAACAATTACTTCTTCTCCCCATATTTTATCAAAAATATCATCTCTAACAAATACTTTCCCCGGATTAGATGCTAATAAATTCAATAATTCAAACTCTTTTTTGGGCAAGGAGATTTCATCCCCATTTAATGTAATTATGTATTTTTCGGTATCAATAATTAAATTTCCATTATTTAATACTAAATTAATTTTTTCTGTCTTTATTTTTTTTTCTGTTCGCTTTAATAACGCTTTAATTCTGCTTATAAGAACTTTTGGTTTTATTGGCTTGGTAATATAATCATCTGCACCCGCATCAAATCCTGCAATTTGAGAATAATCTTCGCCACGGGCAGTTAGAAATGCAATAATCGTTTCATTTATTTCGGAGATCTCTCTAATTTTTTCGCAAACCTCAATACCATCCATTTCGGGCATCATTACATCTAAAAGAATAAGATCGGGCTTTATTTCTTTTGCCTTTTTTATAGCTTCAATACCGTTTTGGGCAGTAAATATATTAAAGCCCTCTTTTTTCAAATTATAGCTAAGAAACTCTATAATATCAGGTTCATCATCAACTAATAATATTTTTATATCGGTACTCATGACCATTATTTTTAATTACACATTAAATCGTATATGCAATAAATCACCGTCTTGTACAATATAGTTTTTTCCCTCTACACATAGCTTTCCTTTTTCTTTACATGCATTTTCACTTTTAAGCTCAATAAAATCGTCATATTTTATAACTTCCGCCCGTATAAATCCCCGTTCCAAATCACTATGTATAACTCCGGCAGCCTGCGAAACAGACATCCCTTTTTTAATTGTCCATGCACGATTTTCTTTAGGCCCAATAGTAAAAAAAGTCCTTAAATTTAATAAGTCGTAAGCTGTTCTTACAAATTTATTTACACCCGGTTCTTTTAATCCTATATCATTAAGAAATTCTAATTGTTCTTCTTTAGTTTCAAGTTCAGTAATATCAGCTTCTGCACCGGCAGCAATTATTAAAACAGATGTATTTTCATCTTTTACAGCATCTTTAACTTGCTCTACATATTTATTTCCATTAACAGCAGAATTTTCATCAACATTGCAAACATACATTATTGGTTTGGCAGATAATAATTCAAGATCGGCAACAACTTTTTTATCATCATCACTAACAGATACAGTGCGGACACTTTGAAAATTCTCTAAATGTTCTTTATAAATATTCAGTATCTCAAGTGTGTGTTTTGCATCTTTATCGCCCGATTTTACAATTTTATTTTGTTTTTCTATTTTTCGTTCAATTAATTCAAGGTCTTTTATTTGTAATTCAAGATCAATATTTTCCTTATCACGAACAGGATCAACACTTTCATCAACGTGGGGCAAATTGTCATCATCAAAACAACGTAAAACATGAATAAGTGCATCGGTATTACGAATATCGGCAAGAAATTTATTGCCAACACCTTCTCCCTGACTTGAACCCTTGGTTAATCCCGGCACATCAATAATTTCTATTGTGGTATGAATTACTTTTTCGGTAGGCTGTAGTTTTTCAAGTTCATATAATCTGTTATCGGGAACTTTAATAATCCCCATATTTGATTTATTTGTGCTAAAAGCAAAATTACTTGTTTCTCTTTTCGTATTTGAAATACAATTAAATAAGGTTGTTTTGCCTGTATTAGTAATGCCTATTATACCGCATTTTAGTGCCATAATGTTTTTTTTAAGGATGCAAATTTAGAAATTAAACCCCGATTATGCAATAGGAGACTTAAAAAAGTCTAACTACCTGTATTAGCGATGGTTAACTTCGACTTAGAGTTTCACCATTTTTATGTTTTTCAATCATAAATAGCCCTGTTAACATTAACTTAATATTAAAATAATACTCAGAGAACATCTTTTATTCCCAAACAAAATATTTTTACCATAAATTTTAATAACAAATTATTATGGATAATATATATTTAATATTTGTAATTATTCTTTTTGTACTTGCAATTTCCGACCTTATTGTAGGTGTTAGTAATGATGCTGTAAACTTTTTAAATTCTGCAGTTGGCGCAAAAGCGGCACCCTTTAGAATTATTATGATAGTAGCTGCATTTGGGATTTTGTCAGGGGCTATGTTTTCTAATGGCATGATGGAAGTAGCACGTAAAGGGATATTTCACCCTGAGCATTTTTATTTTTCGGAGATCATGATAATTTTCATGGCAGTAATGCTCACGGATATTCTTCTCCTCGACCTTTTCAACACTTTTGGATTACCAACATCAACCACTGTATCAATAGTTTTTGAATTACTTGGTGCAGCTGTGGCAATTTCAATAATTAAAATATATAATAATCCAAATGCACTTGGCATAGAAGAGTATATTAATACAGGAAAAGCTCTTGCCATTATAGTTGGTATTCTATTGTCTATTGTTGTTGCATTTTCTTCGGGAGCTTTAGTGCAATTTTTAACAAGATTATTATTTACTTTTAATTATGAGAAAAAATTAAAATATTTTGGAGCGATATGGGGTGGAATTGCGATTACGGCTATAACATATTTTATGCTTATTAAAGGAGCTAAAGGAGCTTCTTTTATGGATGATGATTCAAAAAAATGGATAACAGATAATGCTCTTGAGATAATTGGAATAAGTTTAATTGGATGGACAATATTGCTTCAGTTATTAATGTGGATATTCCGGATTAATATTTTAAAAACTATTGTACTGGTTGGGACTTTTGCTCTTGCAATGGCGTTTGCAGGAAACGATCTTGTAAACTTTATAGGTGTTCCTTTGGCTGGTTTTGAGTCGTTTAAAACATTTATGGCAGATCCCGGAGCCAGTGCAGATACATTTTCTATGGCATCACTTACAGGAAAAGTAAAAACGGATACTTTTTTGCTAATAATTGCCGGCTTAATAATGGTAACAGCTTTATGGTTATCTAGAAAAGCTAGAACTGTTATGAAAACAGAAATAGATTTAAGCAGGCAAGATAAAGGAGATGAGAGATTTGGCTCTTCATATTTTGCCCGTTCTATTGTTAGGGTTTTCAAAAACTTAGGACAAGGGATTGATGTTATTGTTCCAAAAAGTATAAAAACAGGTATTAACAAAAGATTTGACCAATCGCTTTACAAAGATAAAGTTTTAAAACAAGGTGATAAACCGGCATTTGATATGCTAAGAGCTTCTGTAAATTTAGTTCTTGCAGGTATCCTTATTTCATTTGCAACATCAATGAAACTTCCTCTTTCAACTACATACGTTACATTTATGGTAGCCATGGGAACATCTCTAGCAGACAGATCATGGGGAAGAGAAAGCGCTGTTTATAGAATAACCGGTGTTATATCTGTAATTGGTGGATGGTTTTTTACAGCAATATTTGCGTTTTCTATGGCATTTGTTGTTGCTAACATTATTAACTGGGGGGGAATTATTGGAGTTGTGATTCTTTTAATAATTGCAATATTAATAGTTTTAAAAACAAGAAAAATACATAAAAGAAAAGAAACAGAAAAAGCTAAAATTCAGGAAATGGATATCGATGATACAATACATCCTGAAAATATTACAGAAAGATGTAATTTAAACGTTTCCATAATATTACAAAGTGTTTCTGAAGTTTATAGTAAAACAATAGATGGCTTGATTAAAGAAGATAGAAAAACTTTAAAAAATCAAGTAAAACATGTTGCGGATATAAATAAAGAAACAAAAAAGTTGAAAGATAATGTTCACAAAACTATAAGTAAGTTTCATGAAGATTCTATTGAAACAGGTCCTTATTATGTTCAAGTATTAGATTATCTTCGTGAAACAACTCATTGTTTAACATATATTTCTAAACCGGCTTTTGAGCATGTTGACAATAATCACAAAGCACTGTTGCCTTCACAAATCGAAGATCTAACAGATGTTAAGCAAAATGTTATAAACCTGATCGATGAAATTCTCAGATTACTGGAAACTCAAAAATATGCTTACGTAGATGAAATTATTGCTCAACAACAAAATATACTTGAAAAAATTGATGAATATCGTAAAAAGCAAATAAAAAGGATTAAAGCAGAAGAGATTGGCACAAAAAACAGCATGTTATATCTTGGAATATATCACGAAACAAAAAATATGTTATTATTTGGTATAAATTTGTTAAAAGCTCACAGAGATTTTGTTAAATTTAATAAATAGAAAGCTATAGATTTAAAATATGAGATACTTTCATTTTTTTATTGCATTCATGTTAATTTCATTTAATTTGTTTTCAGAGAATAGCGATACAACTGAATTTGTTCCAAAAGGGGAACCAATTGTGAGTATCTTCAGTAATTTTAATACAAGCATTACAGATGAAAACAATAGTTCGGGATTTGAAATAAAGCGAGCATATCTTGGATATAAATATCAAATGTCGGAAGAATTTTCCACTTGCATAAAACTTGATATTGGAAGTCCCAATGATGAATCACAATATTCGTTATTAAGAAGATATGCGTATTTTAAAACAGCTGAACTTAGTTATAAAAAAGGAAATCTTACATGGAATTTTGGAATTATAAATTTACATCAATTTAAGTTTCAGGAAAAATTCTGGGCACACAGGTATATTGAAAGATCATTTCAGGATAAATACAAACTTGGTTCAAGTGCAGATATTGGCTCAAGTGTACTTTATAAACTAAACAAATATGTAAGTGTAGATTTTACAATTATGAATGGTGAAGGTTATAAAAGTCTCCAAATAGATAATACATATAAAACCGGAGCAGGTATTTCATTGTTTCCTTTTAAAGGTTTTTCTGCAAGGTTTTATTACGATTATTCCGAAAAAAGTGTAGCTCAATCAACTATTGCATCGTTTATTGGATATCGGTTTGAGAATCTATTTTCACTTGGAGGAGGATACAATTATCAAAAAAATAATGAGCTTGATATTGATCATAATCTATACGGGTTTTCTATTTTCGGAATATATAATGTAAATGAAAAATGGCAAATATTTGGTAGATATGATAAGCTTGAATCAAATATTTTAAGCGGTGAAGAAAATCCTTGGAATTACACTAAAAATGGAGAAGCAATAATTGGAGGAGTTCAATTTTCTCCAATTAAAAAAATTAAAATATCCGCCAATTATCAAAGCTGGTTGCCTGAGGCCAATGATATTAATAATTCTCAAATGGTTTATATTAATTTTGAATATAAAATTTGATATATTGCTCCAAGGTCGTAAACTAAAACAGAAAAATTGTAAAATTTGTTAGATAAAAAATAGTTTTTTATTCCAAAATGTCAGGACGTAAGCGTTTAGTTTTTTCGCAGGCTTGCTCCATTCGCCATTTGTCTATTTCAGCAAAATGCCCTGAAAGCAATATTTTTGGGACCTTATATCCATTATAATCAGAAGGTCTTGTATAGACAGGTGGAGCAAGTAAATTATCCTGAAAAGAATCGGTTAAAGCAGAAGTTTCATCAGAAATAACACCTGGCAACAGTCTTACAACACTGTCAACTATAATCGCGGCAGCAAGTTCTCCCCCAGAAAGCACATAATCGCCAATTGAGATTTCTTTTGTAATAAAAACATCTCTAATTCGCTGGTCAATTCCTTTGTAGTGTCCACACAGCAAAATTATGTTATTAAATGTTGAAAGCGTGTTGCAAATTTTTTGATTGTATTTTTCTCCATCCGGTGTTAAATAAATAATTTCATCGTATTTGCGTTGCGATTTTAAAAATCCTATTGCATCGGCAATAGGCTGAATTGTCATTACCATGCCTGCTCCTCCTCCAAAAGGAGAATCGTCAACCTTTTTGTGTTTATCTTTTGAAAAATCACGAATATCGTGCAGTATTATCTCTGCAATTTTTTTTTCCTGTGCTCTTTTAATTATCGAAATATCAAAAGGCCCGGAAAACATAGCAGGAAATAGTGTTAGAATATCTATTCTCATAAATAAGTTAGTAAAAGCCCATCCTAGCCTCCACAAAGGGGAGGAATTAAAGACAAAACAATATTTACTGCAAAGTTATTAATATTTTTTATAAGCAAAATGCTTATTAGACATTAATGATTTTTTTAACAAAATCTTCTAAAATATTATTTTTTAAAGAAATATTGTCAAAATCTTTGAGTATTAAGGGTAATTACATACTTTTGTAAGTTTGTGAAAAAAGTAATAATTTTAAAAATTAAAATCATTATTTGCCTGTAAATGTATTAATTAAGTTTTAACTTGTAATGGAGAAAAAAGAGAATTTGAATTTATCTGATGTTGAGCAAAATCAAATTGATGAGCCTTTAGGGGAAAAAGTGAATGATGTACCCCAAAAACAAGATAAGGAACAAAGTGAAGAATTAAAAGAAGTTGTTACTAAAAAACCACTTGTGGAAAAAGATACTGAAACTACAAAAGTAGAACCTATACAAGAAGAAAACCCGGACCTTTCGACAAGCTCAGGAGAAGAAGAAGATATAAAAACTTATGACGATGCAAAACCTGAAAATAAAACAGAAAACATTGTTACAGAAGAAATATCTTTAAATAATAATAAAGAAACTAACGAAAAAACATCAGAAAAAGATACTGCAGCAATAGAAGATGTTAAGGAAAAGTCCGAAGAAGAATTTGATTATACCAAAATAAGCAAAGAAGAATTAGTTGCTGTTTTAAAGCGATTAATTGAAAACAAACCTGTACAAAAAATAAAAAATGATATTGATGTTATAAAAACTAATTTTTATAAAAAACAGCATGCTGAAATTGAAGAAAAAAGGGAAAAATTTGTTGAAGCAGGCGGTGATATAGAAGATTTTTCTTACGGTGAAAATGTTTGCGAAGAAAACTTAAAAGCTTATTTACAACGATATAAAGAATTAAGAACAGAATACAATTCCTGCATAGAAAAAGAAAAAGAGAAGAACTTAGAATTAAAATACACAGTAATAGAAGAAATTAAGAATTTGGTACACAAAGAAGAATCTGTAAATAAAACTTTTCAGGAATTTAGGGAGCTTCAAAAACGATGGGGAGAAATAGGTCTTGTACCACAGGCTAAACTAAAAGGTTTGTGGGAAACATATAATTTACATGTTGATAATTTTTACAACTATATTAAAATCAACAAAGAACTCAGAAATCTTGATCTTAAAAAAAATCTTGATATAAAAATCAAATTTTGCGAAAAAGCAGAAGAACTTTTCTTAAACGAAGATATTATTGTTGCATCAAAAGACTTGCAGAAACTACATGAAGAATGGAGAGAAATTGGACCTGTATCCGTAGAGAAAGGTGATGAAATATGGGAACGATTTAAACAGGCTTCCGGAAAAATAAACAATAAGCAACAGGAATATTTTGAAGAAAGAAAAAAAGAACAAGAACAAAGTCTTTTGGCAAAACAGGTAATTTGTGAAACAATTGAGCAATCTAATGAAAGCATGTATAGCACCCATAAAGAATGGGAGAAAAAAACTAACGAGGTATTAAATTTGCAAAAATTATGGAATACAATTGGACCTGTTCCCCGTAAATTCAATAATGCAATATATCAACGACTAAGAGTTTCGTGTGATGTTTTTTTCGACAGAAAAAAAGAATTCTATTCTCAACTTAAAGGAGAACAAACCAATAATTTACAGTTAAAAACTGACATCTGTATTCAGGCAGAAGCAATTCAAAATAGTACTGAATGGAAGAAAATTTCCGATGATTTTTTTAATTTGCAAAAAAAATGGAAAACTATTGGTCCGGTATCAAAAAAGGATTCCGATATCGTATGGAAACGATTTAGAACTGCTTGCGATGTGTTTTTTAATAAAAAGTCTGAATTTTTTGCATCAAGAGCCGATTTGGAAGTTGAAAATATGAATAAGAAAAATGAATTGACAGAAAAAATTACCAACTATACAATTGTTTCAAATATAGAAGAAGACCTTAAGATGTTAAAACAATTTCAAAAGGAATGGACAGAAATAGGTCATGTGCCTCATAAATCTAAAAGTGAATTATATAATAATTATAGAGATGCAATAAACAAGCTTTTTGATAAGCTTGAGATGGATGACAATAAAAAGGAAATTTTCAAATTTAAGATAAAAATAGAGGGAATCTCAAAACAATATAATGCAAAAGAAAAAATATATGACGAAAAAGAAAATATTGCCAAAAAACTAAAGAAATTAGAAACTGATGTAATTACATTAGAAAATAATATTGGTTTTTTTGCTAATTCACCAAATGCAGAATCAATTATTAATGAGATGAAAAGTAAAATTGATAATGAAAGAAAAAGTGTGAAATTGTTTAAAAGCAAGCTGGATATAATAAGTAAAGTTAAATTTGATAAGGATTCAACTAATTGATTTAACAAAGTAATATTTTAAACACCATAATTAATATTATAAATAATGAATATTAAGAGATGTATTTTAATAATAATTTTTATTATAATAAATTTTGTTTTATTATCTCAAACCGGAAGTATTAGGGGCTTTGCATATGAAAAAAAAACAGGGGAACCGGTAATTTTTGCTCACGTATATATAAAAGGAACAAATTATGGTGGAGCAACAGATGTTAATGGATTTTACAATCTCACAAAAATAAAGCCCGGAAAATATACTCTTGTTTCTACTGCTTTGGGATATGATACTGTTTATGTTAAAATTAATATTATTAAAAATAGAATAATTTCAGAAAAAATTATTCTTTCTGAATCAAGTATAATGTTAGATGGAGCCGTTGTTTCTGCAGAACGCCAGGAAATGAGAACACAGATCAGAACTTCTGTGGTTAAAATTACTCCAAAACAAATATCTCAAATACCTACTATTGGAGCAGAACCTGATCTAGCTCAATATTTACAGATATTACCCGGCGTTATTTTTACCGGAGACCAAGGAGGACAATTATATATTCGTGGAGGACCGCCAATTCAAAATAAAGTTTTACTTGATGGAATGGTTGTATACAATCCATTTCATTCCATTGGATTATTTTCAGTATTTGATTCAGATATTATTAGGAATGTTGATGTTTATACAGGCGGATTTAATGCAGAATACGGCGGTAGAATATCATCAATAATGGATATTACTATGCGGGATGGAAATAAAAAGAAATTATCAGGTAAATTATCGGCAAGTCCTTTTGGATCCAAGCTTTTGTTAGAAGGACCGCTTTTAAAACAAACCGAAGAAAACAAAACATCAATAACCTATGTTCTTTCAGGTAAAACTTCTTATCTTGAAGAAAGTTCTAAATTATTATATACATACATTGATACAGCAGGTTTACCTTTTAATTTTAATGATTTTTATGGTAAGGTATCAATAAATGGATCCAGTGGAAGCAAGTTAAATGTTTTTGGATTTAATTTTAATGATAATGTTAATTATAGAGCAGTATCAGATTTTAATTGGAAAGCTTCGGGAATTGGAACAAATTTAATACTTGTTCCTGCAGGCTCATCTGTTCTTATTAAATCTAATTTTTCTTTTTCAAAATATGATATTACTCTAAAAGAAGAAAACCAATTACCTCGAAATAGCTTAATTAATGGCTTTAACTTTGGATTATCATTTGTTTATTTTCTTGGCAAAAACCAAATTGATTACGGCGTTGAAACACTGGGCTTTAAAACTAATTTCAATTATTATAATTCAATTGGCAGACATATGGAGCAAGAGGAAAACACTACGGAACTTGCTGCATTTTTTAAATACAAATTAAACCTGGGTAAGATGCTGATAGAGATGGGTTTCAGAACACAATATTATGCTTCTCTTTCTACTCTATCTCCCGAACCACGCTTGGGAATGAAGTATAACGTTACCGATTTTTTAAGATTTAAATTTGCGGGAGGCTTATATTCTCAGAATTTAATTGCAGCCAATTCTGACAGAGATGTTGTAAATTTGTTTTACGGATTTATATCAGGTCCTGAATTAGGAGACCTACAAGATGAATTTGAAGGCGAAGAAATTACACATGCTTTACAAAAATCTGTTCATGGTATATTCGGCGTAGAAGTTGATTTGTCAAATAGAATTATGATTAACATTGAAGGCTATATAAAGCAAAATACTCAACTTACAAATATTAACAGAAATAAATTATACGATGATAATGCTGATAATTATGATAAACCCGATAATTTAAAAAAGGATTTTATTATTGAATCGGGTGATGCTTACGGTGTAGATTTCCTAATAAAATACGACTATAAACGTACTTATGTATGGTTTGTATATTCTTTGGGTTATGTTAATAGAAATGATGGATACATTACTTATTCTCCGCATTTTGACAGAAGACATAATATAAATTTAGTTGCATCAAGAACTTTTGGGGATTTAAATTGGGAAGTTAACGGAAGATGGAATTTTGGTTCAGGTTTCCCTTTTACTCAAACACAAGGTTATTTTGAAAGTCTTTCATTTACAAATATTGGCACAGATTATACTAATTCTAACGGAGATATTGGAATTGTATATGCAGGTTTAAACGAAGGAAGATTACCTTATTATCACAGATTAGATCTGACCTTAAAAAGAAAATTTATTTTTAAAAATGACTCTAAACTCGAAATGAATTTGAGCATTACAAATATATATAACAGAGAAAATATATTTTATTTCGATAGATTAAATCATGAAAGAGTTAATCAATTGCCGTTTATGCCAAGTATTGGTATTAGCTATTTATTTTAAATTAACTAATTATGTCAAGCACTAAATACATATTTGTTACAGGGGGAGTTTCTTCATCACTGGGTAAAGGCATTATTTCTGCATCACTTGCTAAGCTGTTGCAGGCAAGAGGATATAGAGTTACCATTCAAAAACTTGATCCATACATCAACGTAGACCCAGGAACTCTTAATCCTTATGAACATGGCGAATGTTATGTTACCAACGATGGTGCTGAAACAGATCTTGACCTTGGACATTATGAGAGATTTTTGAATATTAATACCTCACAAGCGAATAATGTTACTACCGGCAGAATTTATCAAACAGTTATTGATAAAGAAAGAAGGGGCGATTTTTTAGGAAAAACTGTTCAGATAATACCACATATTACTGATGAAATAAAAAGAAGAATTAAACTTTTAGGTAAAAAAAACAAATACGACTTTATTATTACTGAGATAGGTGGTACCGTTGGCGATATTGAATCGTTGCCATATATTGAGTCGTTACGACAGCTAAAATGGGAAATGCCGGAAAATGTTCTTACAATACACCTTACTCTTTTACCCTATTTAAATGCAACGGGAGAGTTAAAAACAAAACCAACACAACACTCGGTAAAAACACTTCTTGAAACAGGAGTACAGCCAGATATTCTTATATTGAGAACTGAAAAATCGGTTAATAATGATATTAGAAAAAAAGTAGCTCTGTTTTGCAATGTTGAGGTCTCTTCTGTAATTGAATCGAAAGATGTTTCAACTATTTATGAAGTTCCGGTTTTAATGCAGAAAGAAAAATTAGATAGGATAGTGCTTGCTAAATTAAAAATGCCTTTAAAAGAGGAGCCAAAACTTACACCCTGGAAAAATTTTCTCAAAAAACATAACAACCCGAAAAAAGAAGTTAAAATTGGACTAATTGGTAAATATATCGAACTTGCTGATGCATATAAATCAATAATAGAATCTTTTATTCATGCTGGTGCTGAAAACGAATGCAGGGTAAACCTTGAATTAATTCATTCGTCAGAACTAACAAACAATACATATTCTGAAAAGCTTAAAGGTCTTAAAGGAATATTAATTGCTCCGGGCTTTGGACATCGAGGCTTTGAAGGAAAAATTTTAGCTGCAAAATACGCCCGTGAAAACAATGTTCCTTTCTTTGGCATTTGTTTGGGAATGCAATGTGCTGTTATTGACTTTGCAAGAAATGTACTTGGTTACGAAAAAGCAAATTCTTTAGAAATGGCAAGAAATACTCCATATCCGGTTATTGACCTTATGGAAGAGCAAAAAGAAATAATAGAAAAGGGTGGAACAATGCGGTTGGGCGCATTTCCTTGTAATGTAAAAAAGAACACTAATTCATATAGAGCATACAAAAGGAGTAAAATTGTAGAGCGTCACAGACACAGATATGAGTTTAATAATACCTATTTAAAAGATTTTGAAAAAGCAGGCATGGTACCTGCAGGAATAAATCCCGATACAGGTTTGGTTGAAATTGTTGAAATACCAAAACACAAATGGTTTGTTGGTGTTCAGTTTCATCCGGAATACAGAAGTACGGTTTTAAATCCACATCCATTATTTGTAAATTTTGTAAAAGCAACTATAAGTTAAGTTATTATTATGGCAGGAAAAGGAATTGATAAGAATACGGTTATTGGTATAGCTGTAATTTTTGTATTAATAATTGGTTATAGCATATTTACTAAACCATCTGAAGCAGAAATTGAATCTGCCAGAAAAAAACAGGATTCTTTGGCGCAGGTAGAAGAAAAAAATATATTAGCCGAAGCTGAGAGAATTATAAAAGAAGATTCTATTAAAAATCTTTCTACTGCAATTCCGGCAATTGATTCTTCTAAATTTTTAATTGAAAACTCAAATATTATTGATACTGTTGCATTAAATTTTGCTGACAGCACATCACTAAATGAGAAATACGGATATTTTGCTGATGCAGGAAAAGGAACACAAGAATTTTATATTTTAGAAAATAACAAAGTAAAACTCACAATATCATCGAAAGGGGGTCGGTTGTATTCTGTTGAGCTAAAAGAATATAAAACGTATTATGGAGAACCTTTGATATTATTTGACGGCGATTCTACCGAATTTGGGATTTCGTTTTTCTCACAAAACAGAACAATTGTTTCCGGTGATATGTATTTTACTGCATCAGACAACGAAAAAGAAATTATTGTAGACGATAAGGAAAAATCTCTTTCAATGAGATTGTATGCAGGCGAAGGTAAATATATGGAATATGTTTATACTCTTAAGCCTGATAATTATATGGCGGGTTTTGATATTAATTTTGTTAATCTTCAGGATGTAATATCATCAAATACAAACTTTTTAACTTTTAACTGGAGCATATATGTTTCACAGCAAGAAAAAGGAGCAAAATATGAAAACAATTATACTTCAATATTTTATAAATTTTATCAGGACGAAGTTGACTATATATCAGAACAAAAAAGTGGTACGGAAGATTTAACAACAAAAGTAAAATGGATAGCTTTTAAACAACAGTTTTTTTCATCTGCATTAATAGCTCACGATTATATTTCAAATGCAAGTGTTGAACAAGTTAAATTTGAAGAAGATCAACCATATTTAAAACACTTTAAGGCAGACATAACAATTCCTTATTCTTCTGTTGAAAATACAAATATTCCTTTTGATTTTTATTTCGGACCAAATCATTTTTCTACTCTTAAAGATTATTCTAAAGTAAATCATAATGGAGCAGAAGTTGATCTGCATCTTGAAAAACTTGTTAGATTGGGTTGGGGTATTTTAGGATGGATAAACAGATATATGGTAATTCCTGTTTTTAATTTCTTACAGGATTACATAGGTAGCTACGGATTAATAATACTTATTCTTACAATAATATTAAAAATGTTATTGTTGCCATTAACCTTTAAATCGTACATGAGTACTGCTAAAATGAGAGTACTTAAACCACAGATTGATGAGATAAGTAAAAAGTTTACTAAAGCACAATCGATGGACAAACAAAAAGCAACAATGGCATTGTACAAAAAAGTGGGTGTTAGCCCCATGGGGGGATGTCTGCCCATGGTGGTGCAAATGCCTATACTCATTGCACTTTATCGGTTTTTCCCTGCTTCAATTGAATTGAGGCAGAAGAGTTTCCTTTGGGCAGAAGACCTTTCGGCATACGATTCTGTTATTGATCTACCGTTTACAGTACCATTTGGCTATGGCGACCATGTAAGTTTATTTACTTTACTTATGACCATTTCTACTATACTATATACCTGGATGAACAATAAACAAACTGTTCAAACACAATCCATGCCGGGCATGAAAACAATGATGTATTTTATGCCAATAATGTTTTTGTTCTTTTTCAATAATTTTGCATCAGCATTAAGTTACTATTACTTACTTGCAAACCTTATTACATTTACCCAAATGTATTTGTTCAGAAAATTTACAAACGATGAAGAAATATTAAAAAAACTGGAAGTTGGTAAAAAGAAAGTTCCCAAAAAGTCAAAGTTTATGGAGCGGATTGAACAAGCTCAAAAGCAAAGGGGAAAGAAATAAGGATAACAATATTGTTTATTCATATGTTTTTTGTTACCACAGTACTGTTTTTACTTCATCCATCTAATACTATAACCTAAGTTAAACTCAAAAAATTCAGCACGTATAAAATCAACTCCTCTTACATTAACACCAATAGAGCAGTTTTTATATATTTCGCATCTTACTCCTAAGCGTTGATAGGCTTTTATAAAGTTACCATAATCCAGATGTCTTGCATATATGCCAATTCCACCAAGCAGAGTTAATCTGTTAACTATTACTTCGGGTTGTAATATTAATCCAATTGTTAAATTATCAATATTCCGGGTTTCTGTTGTTTCATCAGAATTGTTATTCAGTCCATCCCAATAATTAAGATCGGTACCTAATCCTATTTTTGAAACATTAGAAAGTTGATTAAAATAAATTGCAGATAAACCACCAATAGCAAAATAATTTTTCTGAGGATCTCCAAATCCCATCATAAAATATAAATCATCTGAACGGGCAACTCTACCTGCTTTAGGCAAGTTTTTATAATCCGGTCTGTTATTAAAACGGTATCTTAATTCAGCAAAAGGAGTGTAGAGATTAAAACCTTTATTAGGTTGTTTGAAACCTCCATTAGAAGAATGTATGAAATTTAATCCGGCTCCTAAATCCAATTTAGGACTTAAGCTATAGAACATTTTTAAGGCTATATCTAAACGAAAAGTTGTGCTTCCTCCAATAACATTGTTTTTAGGGTTGCTAATAGGGTCATAATAATCCCAATTACTCTCCATGCCAAATTGGAATTCTGTGTAAATTTCAAGCTTATTCCATCTTTTTATTGGAATTCCTAAAATGCTATAATAGGATATTGGGTATCCAATTTCCTTGGGATTATCAAATTTGCCAATAGCCAGTCCAAAACCATAATATGGACCTTTGTAAACTTTCTGCCAATCGGAATAATTAGGATTATGCCATAATGCTTTTAGTGCAAAAAACTGAAAATTTTCAATTGGTTTTCCTTGCAAATTATCTCCTCTAACAAAATTGTTTGAAGGAATTACTTTTCCATTACCATATAATCCCGAAATGATAAAGTTCTGCTTATTGTCAGGCTCTATAATCTTATCTTGTGAATAAGCTGTAATACTTAAAAATAGAACAGTTAATAATAAGATTATTTTCATACATTGTGTTTGACCAGCAGAGCAGGAGCACACCCATCTGGAAGTTCTAGAAAAAGTTTAAAAATACAAATTTATTTTCAAAAGCCAAAAGATGGGTTGTATTTTTCCAGAGGGTGAAAGTCCCTTATGCACAAGAATAACGTCTTGAAGTATTAGCAAGTGGCAAGGTGGTTTACAGTAGTTTATTTATTCATTTATTTTAAACCAATATGAACCTCCATGTTTTTCTACATTTTTTAGATTCTCGTGATTCCAAATCGGTGAAATTAAGCCAGATAACTCACTGTCTTCGTAGATGAAATAATTTGGTAAAATTGTCTCGTATTTTTTAGGATTTGCTAGTAAATACATTGCTAATCCATATTGCTCTGAATAAAACCTGTTACACATAAATTGTGGATAATCATAAGGCAAGTAAATATCATGAATGTGAACTATAACTCCTTTTTTCAATCTTGGCAATATCTCTAAATAGAAAACCATTGAATCAGAGTTTGGCAGAATCCTGTGTGAATTATCAACAAATAAAATGTCATTTTCATTTAACTCGTCCAATATGTTGAAATCAATATCTTCAAATGGTTCTCTTATAACTTTATTCGCTAAATTATCAATCTCGGCACGGGGCATTGGGTCAATCGAAATAATTTCAGTATCCAATTTTTGTTCAGTCTTTGCTTTGTAGGCAACTTTTGTCGAATTTCCTGAACCTATCTCAATGTACTTTTTGGGTTTATACTTTGTCAGTAAGGTATATATCCCAATAATATCAAGCCCTGGTAAAAATCCGTTATTCCATGTAGGTTTTATTGAATCGGTCTCTTTTTTAGAATCTTGTATTGTCCAAATTGAATCTTTTAGCGATAAAGATGTATTAATCAATTCCTTGTAATTATCACGATTTGAATCAATTATCCTTAATAAATCCTGATGGGCGGGTTTTCCGTGTCCATATCTTGGTTTAAAATCTACTTTATACTCAAGAAATAAATTTTGAAATTTTGGGTTCAAGAATCTATAAATCTGTTTTATCATATTTTTAAGTTTATTTATTGTTGCGGTGTCGCTTTTACTATGTTTGCCAAATATTAAGAATTTTATCCTTTTTTAGAATATAAAGATAAGAAATTAATTGCATTATTGTATAATTAAGGATAAAATACTGCTGAACTATGCCGCAGGTAGGAATTTTCGTATCTATGGGAATTTAATCTTTTCTTTATTCATTGATATTAAATATTCATAAATAATTTCAAGATATTTTTGATATATAAAATTCAATTTCTTCGTTTTTTGTAATTTTTATTGTGTATAAGCTAGGCTTGGCTTATTGTTGGTTGTTTTTAGCACTAACAAAATAAACTCCTGCAAATATTAGTATGGCTGATAATGATGCATTAAAAGATAATACATCCTGCCCTATGCTAATTGCTATTATTGATGCAAACAGTGGTTGCAGATAAATATATGTTCCGGCAATAAGCGGGCTAATGTGTTTTAAGGCAAAGTTATAAAGTAAGTATCCCAAAAAAGTTGCACCCAAAATAATATATAAAATTGAAAGCCATGCACTATTTGGTATTGAGCTATAATCAACACTATATATTTTATGTAGGCTAAATGGTAGAATATAAATAAAGCCAAACAGAAATATCCATTTTAAAATTGTCCATGGGCTGTATTTCATCATTAAGGGTTTTACAAGCACCAGATATAATGCAAATGAGGAAGCATTAATAACAATAAAAAGATTGCCCACAAAAGTATCTGAGCTAAACGAAATATTTCCCTGATTTAATATAAGTAAGGCAGCACCACTGCCACCAGCCATAATACCAATTATCTTATATAATGTTATTTTATCTTTAATTATAAAATACGAAAACACCAATACAAGTATTGGACTTATGGTCATTATAATTGATGAATTTATAGGAGTTGTAAGGTTTAGCCCTTCAAAAAATATTGTTTGATTAAGGGCAACTCCAAACACTGCACAAAAAGCCAGTTTGAAAAGGTCTTTTCTTTCAACTTTTTCTTTTTTATTAAAAAGCCCGAATAACCAAAATAATATTAAAGCCCCAAATATTCTTATAAAGACTATTGCCCGAGGGGGAAAATAATCGGGCATTATTCCTTTTGCAATAACATAATTTGCCCCATAAATAAGATTTGCACCCAACAGAGCAATATGGCTAACTAAGCTGTTTTTTTTCAATGAATACCTATTTGAAATGCAATAAATAATCGTGGCAATTCAGGGTAGGGAACAATAGCTTCCGGTAAATCAACAAAATTATCTTTTATCAGATCAGACAATCTGTATGATGCCGAAATAATATATCGGTTAATACCAATCCTGAATTTAACACCATAGTTTATGTTTTCAAGATAAATTAAGTCCTTATTTGTTGTATGTACTCTTCCAGCATTGTTTACATTAACAGTATCTAAAACATCTAAAGTATAATGCGATGCTCCGGTTATATAGTTTCCAAAAGCAGCAAAATCAACAAAATTTCCTATATGATTTCCTCTTTTCCCAAAATTTAAACGGGTGTAAAATTCCAATCCAAGATTATTTACAGTAAGCTTTTCCTTTTTGTGTTTAATGTTGTTGGGAAATACCTTATCATCTGTTTGTTTTATTCTGTATGTCCATTCTGTTATATGAATATCCCAACCAAGTGCCAAAAAGTTAGTCATGCGATATTTGTATCTTAAACCAATACCAAAGTTATGAGAATGTCCGTACAACATTTCTAATCCAGTACCTTCGGGTTTATCGGCTAAAAATCCGTACTCAAAATATAAATGTCTGTAGTTTTTTAAATTAGGACCAAATGTTTCAGGAATTGTATCTCCCGCCACATCTTCTTCTAAAAGGACTACTTGACTAAATAATGTGCTTGAAAATAAAGCAACAATCAATACTGCTAATAATTTTTTCATAATAGTTTTTTTTAATTTTTACTAAGCTCAAATTCTGCTGTATATTTTTTATAATGTGCTCTTATTGTTTTATTCCCTTTCAAATCAGAAAGAGAAATTATTGCTGCACGTTCCTGATAAACATCTATCAGAGTATAATAATCTAAAATTCCTTCTTCATTTTCTATATGATAAAACAAATAATTATTGCCTGTTGAATCTATCATATCTTTATTTATCATAATTATTAAATTGTTTTCTTCTTCAACAAAAGAAAAACTTGGCTCAAGCTCTTTTTTTTCTTTATCAAAAAAGAAAGATGCTTGCGGTACACCAAAACCATGTGCATAATCGTAATAGGGATAAAGGTCGGCAGACTTTTGAATTTCGTTAAACAGTTCCATATTATTTAAGCTCCTGTTTGTTTGCCATGCACAGGCAACAAAACCTGCCACCAACGGACTTGCAAACGAAGTACCTTGAGTTTCGTGCAAACCATTTTTCCCTGCTGCAACAACATGCCCATAAGCACAAACATTTGGTTTCATGCGTTTGTCGAAAGTTGGTCCGTAAGAACTAAATGATGTATGATAATCTGTTGCGGGATTTATACCACCTATAGATAAAGCACTATCGGCATCTGCCGGAGCACCAATAAATTTCCATTTTCCTGAGCCCTCATTTCCTGCTGCATTAACAACAAAAATTCCTTTTGCTGCTGCAAGATTTGCGGCTCTTGTTACAAAGCATGTTTTTCCATCCATATCGCGATAAAAATATCTTTGATGTGTATAACCCAAAGAGCTGTTTATAACATCTGCTCCGTTTTTATCAGCCCATTCAACTGCTGCAAGCCAATTTTCTTCTTCGCTAAAAGGCTCTCTTACAATTTCGGTACGAGCAAGCAAAAATTCTGCATCAACAGCCATTCCAATTTTTTTCCCGTCAATAATCCCCGCTATACATGATAATACATTTGTTCCGTGAGAAACATAACTATATACAAATTCTTTTTTCTTTGTAAAATCATAAGTTTTAATAATTCTTTTTTCTTTTCTTATATGCTCAAAGGCAGGGTTTACATCAACTGTTGGAAAACCCCCGTCAAATATTGCTATTCTCAGACCTTTACCCGTAATGTTGTGTTTTTCAAAAATACTCATTTCCATTCTTTCGGTTTGTCCTGACAATATGGTTTCATCATACTTTTTTGGATTATCTTTTGTTTTTATCTCTGCAAGAACAGACTGATAATATATTGGTATTACTTGTTTTACAAAAGACAATTGCTTAATTTTTTCAATTTGATCTGGATATGCCCAAACAGCAACAGCATTAAACCAACGAGTTTCTGATGTTATTTCTTCGGATACTTCACTTACTTTTGAAATGTAATTATTATTTAAAGGAAAATCTGTTGAATCATATAACGAAATATTATTTTTAATTCTTCTTTCAATAGCTTTTACATCAAAATAAGTAAAAGGATTAAATTTACTATCTTTTTTATCAGTGAAACATACCCAGTATTTGTCTTGCGAAAAAAGATTAGTAATGTATAAGACAGAAAATAATATTATTAGTAATTTTTTGTACTTCATATTGTCGAAATTTAATTATCTGTAAATATCTGAAAAATTAATATAATAGACAAAACTGGCAATATTTTTGTTATTATTGATAAAAAAATATAAACAAATTAAAAATATATGAAACCATTTATTCTTTTTACAATTTTCTTACTGTTCTGTTTTTCTTCTTTTTCACAAAATATTAAGCATATAGCAATGTTTGAAGGGGAAACCTATAACAACACAGGAATTTACGGAGCAACAAGCACTACTGTTTATCGTTATAGTTATTATTTCCAGGAATGGTTCCCGCTAATAATGACTGGCTTACCAAACATAAGCGGCAATATTAATATTCTTGACCTTGCTGTTGCCGATACTGGAACAAGTTATACAAGTGGTATATACATTATTGCTGATACAGCAGTTTATAATTATAATTGGTATTCTGAAGAGTGGTATGCCTTATCTAATGCTGGTTTAATTAGAAAAAATGATACTGTTCAATTATCTGGTATTTCGGCATTTGGCAAAGGAAGCAGCACCGATCACTCAATATTTTGTATTTCCGACACAAGTGTTTTTGAATATGAATGGTATTATCCACAATGGTTTCCACTTGCCAATACAGGATTATCAGTAAAGGTTGAATCATTGGATATTGCTAATAATATTAAAGCCTATCCAAATCCATTTAAGGAAAAAACGACTGTTGAATTGATACTTGATAAATCATATTCGGGAAAAGCATCTGTTGTAATTTATTGCTCAAATGGTGAAATTTTATTTGTAGATACATTTGAAGTTCTCAATAAAAGAATCATTAGCTATAAGTTAAATGAAAAATATCCCAGCGGTATTTACTATTATGAAATAAAAGCCGATAACACAAAAGCTATTTCAACTTTAATTGTTAATTAATTAATGCATCGGAAGTTTTCTTTTTACAACCAAACATCATATTAATTCCCAGTCTGAGATTTAAATTTCTTGTAGCCTGAGGCCAAATTGAACCCAAAACGTTATCTGTAATAAAGAAATACTGTACAGGACCCGTTTTAAAAATAAGTCCGGCTCCAACATTAGCAAAAGAATTGTTTATAATAGAATAACTTAGTGAAGCACTAAACCATTTTTTTACATTTGCCATGCCCGACAATGTAATTGAAGATAAAAATCTGTGCTGGTATAATTCTCCTCTGTAAAGAAATCCTCCGGTAAACATATTATTGATTTTATATGTGCCTCCTAAATATATTTTAGGGTTAAGATATGTATTATATTTTTCAACTTGATTTTCGTAAGTAAACAGGTGAATAACAGAATCAATTTGTTGGTCCATAATTTCCTCATTTAAAGAGTCATCTTCTTGTAAAAAATGAGTAACATCATATCCGTCAAATAAAAAAGTACCATTTGCCCTTAATGTTTGAGGATTATCTTTCCATCTGATATAACCAATGTCAATAATGCTTCCGTACAAAGTAATTTTTTCGTCATATTTATATACGGCTCCTATATCAATACCAAAACCAAGATTTTTACCATTCATTATTATTTTGGCAATATCCGGATCATCCAAATCCATTAAAGTATCAAGTTCAAACATAAGGGAATCGTTTTCATAGTCATAATCAAACTTATTTATACCATAAAACGGTTGAGATGTATTTACTTCCCAGTCTGTATGAATTGCATAATCATAATCTTCACTATCGGTATACCACGTAATACTGTTTTTACGTGTCCATGTATTAACTTTTCCAAAAAGAATTTTTGCATTCACTCCCAGTGTGAGTTTGTTATTAATTATTTTTGAAGCACCAAGTGCATATTCGCGATAATAAGTGGTACTTAGCCCCAAGCCTTCAAGGTCAATTATCTTACCCATAAAAGATTCACCATTTCCCTCATAAGCCAATGTAGCTAAGTCTTTTGGAAAACTAAATTTATAATCGAATTTTTCAGTTACGGAAAGAGTAAAATAATAATCCTTTTTCCACCTGTAGCCCACAGAAAGTAAATTTATTTGTGTCTCAAATGTAAGATAATTTACCTTTCGTAATCGTTTTAGAAATCTTTCATTATCAAAATCTGGGTGAAATGGGTGCATTAAAGAGTCAATATCATCATTCCATGGCATAACATTTTTTTTGCTAAAGCCGGTACTCCCAATATTCATGTGAACAGGAGGCAAGATCTGACCTGCAATTGGTAAAATGACACCACTAAAATTTAATTTACATTCGTGCTGAACTGCAGGATTTAGTAAATTAGCCTGTGGTAGTTTGTGCATATAATACATAGTATTATTTTGCTGTGCTTTTGCAATGTTTAATGTTGTTAACACCAAAACTATGATTGCAATTTGTATATATTTTATTTTAATCATTTTTGTAAAACTTTAAAAGTTAATCCAAATCGTTTTCATCAAAATTAAACTTGGCTTGTAGGCCAACTTTTACATCAATAGAATAATCGTTATAAAACTTTACGTTTTGTGTTGCATTGTTTGTTGTACAAATAGATCCTCTTAAAAATATATGGCTAACATTTTTTATTTTCTCAAGGCGAGCTTTATCAAATAATAATTCTGTAAATTTAAATGTTTTTGCTATAACTTTTCCATCTCCATCAAGAGTTCCTGATGCAATTACCTGTCTGGTTTCTGGAGTAAATGCAGAATCTACAACAGCATAAGTTACTGAATCTTCTTGTAGTACTACAAAGTAAATTTGAACTTCAACTTCTGTTGGCATTCCATTACACATATTTATTTTAAGTTTAAGATATTCAACAAAATCGAAATCTTCGTATATTTCTGCAAAATCAAGAGCTGTAGTGTCTTGTACTGCAAAATATGAAGCATAACCCCAAAGTGGTAATTCAAGTTCAACGTCAAGGTCAAACTGGCTTTCATCAGTAATGAAATTTTCATTATATGGAGCAACATTTCCATCTGGATTTGAATAGGACTGCATACCAAAATAAATATATTTTGGACCTGTGGAAACAATGTTATCTACTTCACTATTGTTTTTATCTAAAACAAAGTCTGTATCTATTGCTTGACCTATTTGACTTATCGTGGGTGAATTTATATCAATTGGATTAAGTAATATATCGTTTGTAAAATCATAAGTTTGTGTAACTGCATTGGGCATGGTATATGTAACAAAATCGCTAAACTGCATTTTTAAAGGCAGACCGTAAGAGTTTTTGAAATAAACATTAAAATGAGGGTCAACAAAATTAGCTGTTCCTTGAAACGTGTTATCAAATATCTCAAGGTGTAAAGTATCAAGAAAACTCATAGTATCCTGACCAAAATAGCCATACATTTCGTCGTAATATATATTTGACATTGATATTCCAACAACTGCCTGATCTGCAACATTAACAATAGAGCCTGAATTATACAATGTAAGCTCATATTCAATAGGTAACTGATTAATCCCTGATGAAAAATCAATTGTATAACCATTTAAATCTGTATAATACTCACTTGCAGAAAAAGTTCCGCTTGCATCAGTTATTGGTATGGTTTTAGAATAAACAACTCCATTTTTTTTCATATAAGGAAATCTAACAACAAGTTTTCCTGTATGCAAGTAATCAGATATTATATTTATATTCAAATCTGCGGATTTAATTATTATACTGTCAATTTCTTGTGAGCCATTTACTGCAAAAGTTTGATTTATTGATTTCGGAACCATTCCTGTGTCACTGGTTGAGTTAAAGCCTATTGCAGAAAAATCACTTTCTAAAAAAGTTTGATTTGCAAACGATTGGTCTGGTATTAATATAAAATCTGAAGCTTTAGCTGAAAATATGTGTTTATGATACATTAAGTATAAAAACCCTGATTCATCTTCAACAAAAAGTTCCATTGTATCAAAATCCTGCAATATATCTCTAATTGTAAGAGATGCTTTTATTCCCGGAGCCGCTAAATTTGGATTCCATTCTAAGTCTTCGGAAATTCTATCAAAATCGAAATGCTTCTTAACACAAGACTGAAACATAAGGGAACTCACTATTATTAGAAAGATAACTGAAATAATAAATTTTCTCATAAAGCAATAATTTATGGTTAATAATTATTATTAAGACTCAAAAATACTAAAAAAGGTTGTTTGATATAACTTATTTTTATCAAATTTAATTTATTACATCAAATAATTTACATATTTTACTGATTGTATTCATCAAATGTTTTGTCCTAATATACAATCTATTAATGCTTTGTATGGCAAATAATTTATATTGTGCTGCATTCAAGCCTATACAACCGCAATTAAAATTTTAATCAATATATTTCATTGATTAATCACAAATTTCAATCAGTTTGAAAAAATAGATAAGTATCTAACAATAAAAAAAATAACTTTACCTAAAATTTAATAAATGGATACTTCTATTTCAAATAAATTTGTTTGTGAATTTAAGGATAAATGCCCATTAATGAAGCAAAATATACCATGTCCTTTTAACAAAATCAAAGCTATGACAATAGATGAAATTCTAACATTTATTAATAATTCTTCCCCAACAGAAATTGAAAATATAATGAATAATTTCAGAGAATGTATTAAACTCAAAGAAATTAGAAAGGTAAAAGCAACTGCATAAACCTACATTCTGTAAGGTACTCCAATTCCCAATAATTCCATAGATTTTTTAATAATTTTCGCGACACAAGAAGATAGTGTTAACCTAAAATCTACAATATTTTTGTTATCAGCGCTTAAAATCGAATATTCATGATAAAACTGATTATATTCTTTCGCTATATCATAAGAAAAATTTGCTATTAATGCAGGAGACATGTTTTTAGATGCTTCATTAACAATATTTGAAAAGCCATAAATTAACTTTATAAGATTAATTTCATTAGAATTTGCTTTTATTTTTTCAGCATTAAATTTACTTAGTTTGATATTTTGTTGCGCCGCTTTATTTTCTAAAGATCTAATACGTGTATAAGAGTACTGAATAAACGGGCCTGTATTGCCATTAAAATCAATGGATTCTTTTGGATTAAAAAGCATACTTTTCTTGGGGTCTACTTTAAGAATAAAATACTTTAAAGCACCAAGTGCTATTGTTTTGTAAACACTCTCTTTTTCTGCTTTTGAAAAATCATCTAATTTGCCAAGTTCGTCTGCTTTTTCTTTTGCCACATTTATCATGTTTTCAATTAGATCATCGGCATCAACAACAGTTCCTTCGCGTGATTTCATCTTTCCTTCGGGTAATTCTACCATTCCATAAGAAAGATGAAAAATATTATCAGACCAATTGAAGCCCAATTTATTTAAAACAAATTTTAAGACTTTAAAATGATAATTTTGTTCATTGCCAACTACATAAATATGTTTATCAATATCAAATTCTGTAAATCTTTTATGAGCAGTTCCAATATCTTGTGTAATGTAAACAGATGTTCCATCGGAACGTAATAATATTTTTTCGTCTAATTTATCATTTGTTAAATCAGCCCATACAGAATTATCTTCTTTTTGAATAAAAATATTATTTTTTACTCCATCTAAAACCAAACTTTTTCCAAGTTTATATGTTTCAGACTCATAATAGGTTTTATCAAAGTTTATTCCCAAAGTTTTATATGTATCTTCAAATCCATCATATACCCAAGCATTCATTTTTTTCCAAAGTTCAATAATGTCTTTGTCTCCACTTTCCCATTTTTGCAACATTTTTTGAGCTTCAACAATAAGGGGAGCTTCTTTTTCTGCTATTTCTTTTGTTTTGCCTGTGTTTATTAATTCAGTTATTTGTTTTTTATATTCTTCATCAAATTTTACATAAAAATTCCCCACTAACTTATCTCCCTTTATATCTGCTTTCTCAGGAGTAATATCATTGCCCCATTTTTGCCATGCAAGCATTGATTTGCAGATATGAATACCCCTGTCGTTAACAAGATTAACTTTGGTAACATTATGCCCTGCTGTTACCATTATTTTTGAAACAGAATCGCCAAGCAGATTGTTTCTTATATGTCCAAGATGTAAAGGCTTATTTGTATTGGGAGACGAAAATTCAATTAAGATGTTTTGTTTTGCATCGGTATTTTGTTCAATTTCAATATTTTCATTATTGCTGATTTTCAATAAGTAATTAAGCCAAAAAATCTCTGAAACAACAATATTTAAAAACCCTTTTATAACATTATAAGAGCTTATTATTTCTATGTTTTCAACAAGATAAGTTCCAATTTCATTTGCAAGGCTTTCGGGCGATTTTTTAATCTGTTTCACAAAAGGAAATACATTAACTGTATAATCTCCCTTAAATTCTGTCTTGGTTTTTTGTATTTGCACCAAATTTTTATTTAAAACCACACTAAACAAAATTTTAACAGCATCA